>NZ_CP059162.1:6000000-6600000 GCF_013466605.1 Pseudomonas chlororaphis subsp. aurantiaca | reverse complement strand
ATCGTTGGCAAGATCCGCCCTCCAAAGGAAGGCGAGCGTTACTTCGCACTGCTGAAGGTCGACACGATCAACTACGATCGTCCCGAGAACGCGAAGAACAAGATCCTGTTCGAAAACCTGACGCCGCTGTTCCCGACCGTGCGCATGAAGATGGAAGCCGGCAACGGCTCCACCGAAGACCTGACCGGTCGTGTCATCGACCTGTGCGCCCCGATCGGTAAAGGCCAGCGCGGTCTGATCGTTGCTCCGCCGAAGGCGGGCAAGACCATCATGCTGCAGAACATCGCGTCGAACATCACCCGTAACAACCCTGAAGTTCATCTGATCGTGCTGCTGATCGACGAACGTCCGGAAGAAGTGACCGAGATGCAGCGCACCGTGCGCGGCGAAGTGGTCGCCTCCACCTTCGACGAACCGCCGACCCGCCACGTGCAGGTTGCCGAAATGGTGATCGAGAAGGCCAAGCGCCTGGTCGAGCACAAGAAGGACGTGGTGATCCTGCTCGACTCCATCACCCGCCTGGCCCGTGCCTACAACACCGTGATCCCGAGCTCCGGCAAGGTGCTGACCGGTGGTGTCGATGCCCACGCCCTGGAAAAACCGAAGCGTTTCTTCGGCGCCGCGCGGAACATCGAAGAAGGCGGCTCGCTGACCATCATCGCTACCGCGCTGGTTGAAACCGGTTCGAAGATGGATGAAGTGATCTACGAAGAGTTCAAGGGCACCGGCAACATGGAGCTGCCTCTGGACCGCAAGATCGCCGAGAAGCGTGTCTTCCCGGCCATCAACATCAACCGTTCCGGCACCCGCCGCGAAGAGTTGCTGACCGCCGACGACGAGCTGCAGCGCATGTGGATCCTGCGCAAGCTGCTGCATCCGATGGATGAAGTCGCCGCCATCGAGTTCCTGGTCGACAAGCTGAAACAGACCAAGACCAACGATGAGTTCTTCCTGTCGATGAAACGCAAGTAAGTCGAGCGGGACCGCGAAAGCCGGGGAAACCCGGCTTTTTGCTATCTGATTATTGATGAACGGCAGTTCACTGTTCTGAACAGTCGGGTTCGGCGCTAAACTGCCAGCCCCGAACGCCACGGCCAAAACGAGGCTCACGCATGCAGTATCGCGACTTGCGCGACTTTATCAGCGGTCTGGAACAGCGCGGCGAACTCAAGCGCATCCAGGTTCCGGTGTCCCCAGTGCTGGAAATGACCGAGGTCTGCGATCGCACCTTGCGTGCCAAAGGTCCGGCCCTGCTGTTTGAAAAGCCCACCGGCTACGACATTCCGGTGCTGGGCAACCTGTTCGGCACCCCGGAGCGCGTGGCGCTGGGCATGGGCGCCGAAGCGGTCAGCGAACTGCGGGAAATCGGCAAGCTGCTGGCCTTCCTCAAGGAACCAGAGCCGCCCAAGGGGCTGAAGGATGCCTGGTCCAAGCTGCCGATCTTTCGCAAGATCATTTCCATGGCGCCAAAAGTCGTCAAGGACGCGATCTGCCAGGAAGTGGTCATCGAAGGCGATGACGTCGACCTGGCGATGCTGCCGGTGCAGACCTGCTGGCCGGGCGACGTCGGTCCGTTGATCACCTGGGGCCTGACCGTCACCAAGGGCCCGAACAAGGACCGGCAGAACCTCGGTATCTATCGCCAGCAGGTGATCGGTCGCAACAAGGTGATCATGCGCTGGTTGAGCCACCGTGGCGGCGCGCTGGATTACCGCGAGTGGTGCGAGAAGCACCCGGGCCAGCCGTTCCCGGTATCCGTGGCCCTGGGGGCCGACCCGGCGACCATCCTCGGCGCCGTGACGCCAGTGCCGGACAGCCTCTCCGAATACGCCTTCGCCGGCCTGCTGCGGGGCAACCGTACCGAGCTGGTGAAATGCCGTGGCAACGACCTGCAAGTGCCGGCCACCGCGGAAATCATCCTGGAAGGGGTGATCCATCCGGGCGAGATGGCCGACGAAGGCCCGTATGGCGACCACACCGGCTACTACAACGAAGTCGACAGCTTCCCGGTGTTCACCGTCGAGCGCATCACCCACCGGATCAAGCCGATCTACCACAGCACCTACACCGGTCGTCCGCCGGATGAGCCTGCGATTCTCGGCGTGGCGCTGAACGAAGTATTCGTGCCTATCCTGCAGAAGCAGTTCCCGGAAATCACCGACTTCTACCTGCCGCCCGAAGGCTGCTCGTACCGCATGGCGGTGGTGACCATGAAGAAGCAGTACCCCGGCCACGCCAAGCGGGTAATGCTCGGTGTCTGGTCGTTTTTGCGACAGTTCATGTACACCAAGTTCGTTATCGTCACTGACGACGATATCAACGCGCGCGACTGGAACGACGTGATCTGGGCCATCACCACGCGCATGGACCCCAAGCGCGACACGGTGATGATCGATAACACGCCGATCGACTACCTCGACTTCGCCTCGCCGGTCTCCGGCCTGGGTTCGAAGATGGGGCTCGATGCCACGCATAAGTGGCCCGGTGAAACCACCCGCGAGTGGGGCCGGGTGATCGTCAAGGATGAGGCGGTGACCCGCCGGATCGATGCCATCTGGAATCAGTTAGGAATAGATTGATGCGTGTAACCTTGCAGCCCTCCGGAGCGGTGCTTGAGACGTTGCCCGGCGAGCGGATTCTCGATGCGGCGCGGCGCCTGGGCTATGAATGCCCGCAAAGCTGCCGCAATGGCAACTGTCATGTGTGCTGTGCCTTGCTGGTGGAGGGCCGTGTCCTGCAGGCCGGCGATGTGCGCGATCACGGCGAGTTCTACACTTGCATTGCAGAGCCGCTGGAAGACTGCATCGTGCTGTGGGATGGCGTCCTTGCGCCGGGAGAGTTGCCAGTGCGCAGTCTGTCGTGTCAGGTCACCGAGTGTCTGGAAGTCGGCGGCGATGTTTGGCGGGTCCGCCTGCGGTCGCCGGCCGGCAAGCCGCCGCGTTATCACGCTGGCCAGTACCTGATGCTCGAGCGGGAGAATGGCGAGCAGTCGGCCTTCTCCCTGGCCTCGGCGCCGCACGCCGGGCGCGAGCTGGAGCTGCACGTACTGGTGCGCGAAAGCAGTGCACAAAACCTGATCGAACAGTTGCGGCGCAATGGCAACGTGCGCATCGAGCTGCCGTTTGGCGATACCCACCTGGCCGAGCTGCCGGATGGACCGCTGGTGCTGATCGCCGCCGGCACCGGCATGGCGCAGATGCACAGCCTGATCGAGCATTGCCGGGCCAAGGGCTTCAAATACCCGGTGCACCTGTACTGGGGCGTGCGCCGGCCGGACGACTTCTACCAGATCGAACACTGGGACGAATGGAAGAAGCTGCCTAACCTGTTCCTCCACAAGGTGGTCAGCGACCTCTGTGGCTGGGAAGGGCGCTGCGGCATGCTGCACGAGGCGGTGAGCGAGGACATTGCCGACCTGTCGGCGGTGCATGTCTACGCCAGCGGCTCGCCAGCGATGATCTACGCGACCCTCGACGCGCTGGTCGAAGCGGGCATGGATGCGCACCAGATGCGCGCCGATGTATTTGCCTACGCTCCTCGGTCCTGAGTTCTCGGGACTGTCCCCGTTATAACTTCCTATATAGCCCATCGGTATTTATTTAATTAGATAAATGCCGGTAGGTTATATGTCACGCATTATTGAAAGTTAAAACTCTTCGATGGCACTTAACTTGCCTTGAAACACTTGAAGCATATGTGTCTTGGAGTTACAGCGGTGCGTTCTATTAAGTAATTCTTTATACGCGGGGAGCCGAACGCTATTCGCCATGACAGCCATTGAATCCAGTTTTTTGAATCTGGCTTACCCTCTGCGGCTCGACCTGGGGCCGCAGCTCACCCACGAACAGCTCCTCAGTTCGATGCAGTCCACCATGGCACGTCACAAGGGCGGGCCGGTCTGGTTGTTTGCCTACGGTTCGCTGATCTGGCGCCCTGAATGTTCGGCGGTCGAGCGCATGCGCGGGCGAGTGCATGGCTACCATCGCGGTTTGTACCTGTGGTCCCATGAACACCGTGGCACGCCGGAGAAGCCGGGGCTGGTCTTTGGCCTGGATCGTGGCGGTTCCTGCAGCGGCTTCGCCTACCGCTTGCCGGAAGAGCAGCTGGAGACCTCGCTGTATGCGCTGTGGCAGCGCGAGATGCCGTACCCGTCCTATCGTCCGCATTGGCTCAACTGCCGTCTCGAAGACGGTAGCCGGGTTCAGGCCCTGGGATTCGTTCTGGAGCGACACCTGCCCAGCTATGCCGGCAACCTGCCGGACCATGTGTTGAGCCAGGTATTTGAAAGCGCCTGCGGGCGCTACGGCACCACTCGCGATTATGTCGAGCAGACCGTGCACGCCCTGCGTAGCCACGCCATGCCAGACCGTAATCTGGAGGCGCGGCTCAAGCGCTGTAAGTCAGCGACCCACTAGGCAATGGCTTCGCGGCTCTGGCTGGCGACCTGTTTGTGCCACAGGGTCGGGGCCAGGAAAGCCATCGACAGCAGGCAGGCGCCTACCAGCAGGACAAAACCGCCGTCCCAGCCGAAGTGGTCCACGGTGTAGCCCATCGCCGCGCTGGCCGCGACCGAGCCACCCAGGTAGCCGAACAGCCCGGTAAAGCCCGCGGCTGTGCCAGCGGCTTTCTTCGGCGCCAGTTCCAGGGCCTGCAGGCCGATCAGCATCACCGGGCCATAGATCAGGAAGCCGATGGAGAACAGCGCGATCATGTCGATGGTCGGGTTGCCGGCCGGGTTCAGCCAGTACACCAGGGTCGCCACGGTCACCAGCGCCATGAACACCATGCCGGTCAGGCCACGGTTGCCACGGAAGATCTTGTCCGACATCCAGCCGCACAGCAGCGTGCCCGGAATCCCCGCCCATTCGTAGAAGAAGTACGCCCACGAGGTTTTATCCACGGTGAAGTGCTTGGCTTCCTTGAGGTAGGTCGGCGCCCAGTCCAGTACGCCGTAGCGCAGCAGGTAGACGAAGACGTTGGCCATGGCGATGTACCAGAGCATTTTGTTGCGCAGCACGTATTTGACGAAGATTTCCTTGGCGCTGAATTCTTCTTCGTGGCTGGCGTCGTAGCCTTCCGGGTAGTCGTTCTTGTACTTCTCGATCGGCGGCAGGCCGACCGATTGCGGGGTGTCGCGCATGGTGACGAAGGCGAACAGCGCCACCATCAAGGCCACGGCGGCCGGGACGTAGAACGCCGCGTGCCAGTCGTTGAACCAGCCCATGCCGAGCAGGAACAGCGGGCCGATCAGGCCGCCGCCGACGTTGTGCGCAACGTTCCATACCGAAACCACGCCGCCGCGTTCCTTCTGCGACCACCAGTGCACCATGGTCCGTCCGCTTGGTGGCCAGCCCATGCCCTGGGCCCAGCCGTTGATGAACAGCAGGATGAACATCATGGTCACGCTGGACGTGGCCCAAGGTGCGAAACCGAAAATGAACATCACCCCGGCCGACACCAGCAGACCGAAGGGCAGGAAGTAGCGCGGGTTGGAGCGGTCGGACACCAGGCCCATGAGGAACTTGGACAGGCCGTAGGCGATGGCGATCGCCGACATGGCCAGGCCCAGCTGACCGCGGGTGTAACCCTCTTCGATCAAGTACGGCATGGCCAGGGAGAAGTTCTTGCGCAGCAGGTAGTAGCCGGCGTAACCGATGAAGATCCCGGCGAAGATCTGCCAGCGCAGGCGGCGGTAGGTACTGTCTATTTTTTCGTCAGGCAGGGGCGCCTGGTGTGCGGCAGGTCGAAAGAAAGCAAACATTCAAGAGCTCCAAATTTCTTGTTTTGACTGCGGATGCGAATGTTACAGTTTCGTTACCGAAAATAGCACTGCATCTTATTTGGAAGCACTCAACGCGGGAGCATTTGCATGTTCTTTTACGAACATGTCGCTTAAAGATAAGCAGGGGGCGTTTCTGGTGCCGGCGGCTGCGACGGGGGGAGAAGAGCTTGCTCGCGATAAGCAGTTTCATGCCGTTATCGCGAGCGGGCTCCGGTAGAGCGCAGGGGGCTTCAGCGAACCTGGACCACCACCTTGCCCACCGCCTTGCGCTGGCCAAGATCGTTGATGGCGCTGGCGACGTTGCTCAGCGGATAGATCTGCGAGACCAGCGGCTTCAACTTGCCTTCGGCGAACCAGCCGAACAGTTGCTGGAAGTTCGCCGCATTGTCGTGGGGCTGGCGTTGGGCGAACGAACCCCAGAACACGCCGACCACTGCGGCGCCCTTGAGCAGCGCCAGGTTGACCGGCAACTCGGGAATGCGCCCGCTGGCAAAACCCACCACCAGCAGCCGGCCGTTCCAGGCGATGGAGCGGATGGCCTGGTCGAACAGGTCGCCGCCGACCGGGTCGTAGATCACGTCGGCGCCCTGGCCGTCGGTCAGGCGCTTGATTTCGTCCTTCAGGCTGGTTTCGCTGTAGTTGATCAGCTCGTCGGCGCCGGCGGCCTTGGCCACCGCGAGTTTCTCGGTGCTGCTGGCGGCGGCGATGACCCGCGCGCCCATGGCCTTGCCGATTTCCACCGCCGCCAGGCCGACGCCGCCGGAAGCGCCGAGCACCAGCAGGGTTTCACCCGGCTGCAGGTTGCCGCGCTGCTTGAGGGCGTGCATCGAGGTGCCGTAGGTCATGCTGAAGGCGGCAGCGGTATTGAAGTCCATCGATGCTGGAATCGGCAGGACGTTGTAGCCCGGCACCGCCACTTCCTCGGCAAAGCTGCCCCAGCCAGTCAGCGCCATGACCCGGTCGCCGACCTTGAGGTGGCTCACCTTCTCTCCGACAGCGCCGACCACCCCCGCGGCCTCGCCACCGGGCGAGAACGGGAAGGGCGGCTTGAACTGGTATTTGCCCTCGATGATCAGCGTGTCCGGGAAGTTCACCCCGGCTGCATGCACCTGCAGCAGGATTTCGTTCTTCTTCGGTACAGGACTCGCGACGTCTTCCAGCACCAGCGTTTCGGCGGGGCCGAAGGCTTTGCACAGCACGGCTTTCATCAGGGCTATTCCTTTGGGAGTGATGGCCGATAAGTGTAGGTGGGTGAATAACGCGGTCAACGAGCATGCCCCGGCCTGATAACCAGCCATAAGCTTTGTGCTTGGGCTCGGGCAGAGGGGCCTTTATGCTAGACCGCCTACCGGATAAGGAGCGAATTGTGAAAGCGTGGATCATGTTGATGCTGGCCCTGTCTCTGCCCATGGCAGCCATGGCCGAGGAAGCCAAAGAGGGCGAAGCACCGAAAGTCAGTTACATCAGCCTGAATCCGCCGTTCGTGGGTAACTACGGCCTGGATGGCGGCCCCAAGCTCAAGGTCTACAAGGCTGACGTTGCCCTGCGGGTGACCGGCGATGCCGCCGCCCAGGCGGTGAGGGCCAACGAACCGTTGATCCGCAACCAACTGGTGGCGCTGTTCGCCCAGCAGACCACGGAAACCATGAACAACGTCGAAGCCAAGGAAAAGCTGCGCCAGGAAGCCCTGAAGCAGACCCAGCAGGTGATGAACGACGAAACCGGCAAGCCGGTGGTGGAAGACCTGCTGTTCAACAACCTGATCATCCAGTAACGCTGGATCCGTAGGAGCGAGGCTTGCCCGCGATAGCGATAGTGCGGGCCCTGCCGGATTCCGTCCTGGCGGTTGATGGCGAGCAAGCGTCGCTCCTGTCGCTGCTGTGTTCCATGCCCTGAGGCAACCTCAGGACGCCAGGCTCCTGCGAAACCTCGCCAGGGCGATGCCGAAGAACAGCAGGCCGATCACCGCCAGGGCCAGCAGGTCTGGCCAGACCACCCTGATGCCGGCATCGCGAAACAGGATCGCGGCGCTGAGGCTGACGAAGTGGGTCGACGGCGAGCCCTGCATCACCCATTGCAGCCATTGGGGCATGCTGTCCAGCGGGGTGCTGCCGCCCGACAGCAGCAACATCGGGATGATCACCGGAATCGCCAGCAAGCCGAATTGCGGGGTCGAGCGCGCCAGCGTGGCGAGAAAGATCCCCAGCGCGGTGCTGGCGAACAGGTAAAGCGCGGTCACCGCGAGGAACAGCCCCAGCGAACCGGCCAGCGGCACGCCCAGCACACCCTTGACGATCACCTCCAGCGACACCCAGGTGCAGAGCACCACCACCAGCATGTTGCTCCAGATCTTCGCCAGCATGATTTCCAGGGCGGTCAGCGGCAGCACCAGCAGATGGTCGAGGGTGCCGTGCTCGCGTTCGCGCAGCAGCGCCGTGCCGGTCAGGACGATGGCCAGGATGGTGATGTTGTTGACGATCTGGATCACCGCCAGAAACCAGCCGCCCTGCAGGTTGGTGTTGAACAGCGCGCGACTGGTCAGTTGGGCCGGCATCCGGCTCGCCGGGTCGGCCTGGCTGTAGTTCGACAGTTCACGCTGGAAAATCCGCCCGATATAACCGGCGCCCATGAAGGCCTGGCTCATGGCGGTGGCGTCGACATTCACTTGCACGCTGGGTTGGCGCCCGGCCAGCAGGTCGTTCTGGAAGTTGGCCGGCACATTGATGACGAAGGTGAACTGGCCGCTGTCCATGACCTGGTCCAGCTGGTCATAGGGCAACGGCTCCGGGTTCTGGAATTCCGGGGGTTGCAGGGCCTCGGCCAGCTGGCGCGAGAGATGGCTGTGGTCTTCGTCCACCAGCGCGACGCTGGCGTTGTGCACGCCGATCACCGACCCGGCCGCGGGCATGTAGATGGCCACGGTGAAGGCGTACAGCAGGAACAGCAGCAATACGCTGTCGTGTCGCAGGCTGGTGAGCTCCTTGAGGCCCAGGCGCAGGATGTGGTTGAACCGGTGCATCAGGCCTCCTGCTTTTTCAGCATCGCCAGGCTCAGCCCGGTGAACCCGAGGAAGAACCCGAACAACGCCAGGCACTGTGGCCACAACTGGCGCAGGTCCAGGGCCTTGGTGAAGGTGCCGACGGCAATGTCGAGGAAGTAGCCGGCGGGGAACAGCTGCCCCATCAGCGCCGCGGCGCCGTCCAGCGACGAGCGCGGCACGATCAGCCCGGAAAACTGGATGGTCGGCAGGCTGGTGATGATCATGGTGCCGAGGATCGCCGCGATCTGGGTGCGGGTGAAGGCGGAAATCAGCAGGCCCAGGCTGGTGGTGGCCAGCACATAGAGCAGGCCGCCGAAGGCCAGGGTCAGGCCGCTGCCCTTGAAGGGTACGCCGAACAGCCAGCGGTTCATGGCCACCAGCAGCGCCAGGTTGATCAGGCTCAGGCCCAGGTAGGGCGCCTGCTTGCCCAGGAGAAACTCCAGGCGCTTGAGCGGCGTGGCGTAGAAGTTGGTGATCGAGCCCAGCTCCTTCTCGCGCACGATGCCCAGCGCCGTGAGCATCGCCGGGATGAACGCCAGGATCAGCGCCATCACCCCGGGGCCGATGGCATTCACGCTGACCACGTCCTGGTTGTAGCGAAAGCGCGTTTCCAGGCGGGCCGCGGGCGGTCGCCCCTGGGCCCGGCTGCTGTGTTCGGCCAGCAATTCGATATTGGCCTGATGCACCGCCTCGACATAGTTGCGGCTGGTCTCGGCGCGAAACGGCATGCCGCCGTCGAGCCAGGCGGCCACCGCGGGCTGGCGCCCGGCGTACAGGTCGCGGCCGAAGCCGGGGGGAATCTCCAGGGCCAGCTTGATCTCCGAGCGTTGCAGGCGCCGGTGCAGTTCGGCGGCGTCACGGATCGGCTTCTGCTCCTTGAAGTAACGGGAGCTGCGGAAGGCTTCCAGGTAGGCGCGGCTTTGCGGGGTCTGGTCCTGGTCGTAGACGGCGAAGGCGAGGTTTTCCACGTCCAGGGAAATGCCGTAGCCAAAGATCACCATCATGAACAGGGCCCCGAACAAGGCGAACCCCAGGCGCACCCGGTCGCGCAGCAGCTCCTTGCCTTCGCGGGTGGCCACGGCGATCAGGCGCGACAGGCTGAAGTGCCGACTGTCACTGTGCACGGCGCTGGCGAGCTCGGGCTGTGGCGTGGCTGGGGGCGGTGGTTCCGACGCGCCCTGGGCGTCTTCCAGGCAGCGGACAAAGGCGGCTTCCAGGGTTTCGCCGGCGAACTGTTGCTGCAGGGCGGCCGGCGTATCGCAAGCCAGCACCTGGCCGGCGTGCATCAGTGAGATGCGGTCGCAGCGCTGGGCTTCGTTCATGAAGTGGGTGGACAGAAAGATCGTCACCCCCTGTTCCCGCGACAGCTCGATCAACAGGCGCCAGAAGTCGTCGCGGGCCGCCGGGTCCACGCCCGAGGTCGGCTCGTCGAGGATCAACACTTCCGGACGGTGCAGCACCGCCACCGCCAGGGACAGGCGCTGGCGCAAGCCCAGGGGCAGGGCGCCGGAGGGTTGCTCGGCAATCTCCTGAAGGGCGAAGCGGCGGATCAGCTCTTCGATCCGCGGGCCGCTCTCGGCCTTGGGCAGGTCGAACAGCCGGGCATGCAGCACCAGGTTCTGGCGCACGCTGAGTTCGCCGTACAGCGAAAAGCTCTGGGACATGAAGCCCACGCGCTTGCGGGTGGCCAGGTCCTTGGCGTCCACCGGGTTGCCCAGCAGTTTGGCGCTGCCCTCGGTGGCCGGCATCAGCCCGGTCAGGACCTTCATGGTGGTGGTCTTGCCACAGCCGTTGGAGCCGAGGAAGCCGAAAATCTCGCCCCGGCCAATGGCAAAGCTGACCTTGTTCACGGCGGTGAAATCGCCGAAACGCAGGGTCAGTTCATGGGCTTCGATGGCGACTTGCTGGTCGTCTGTGATTCTGGGCGGGATCACCAGCGGCTGGTTGTCGTGCCCGCTGTCGCCCTGAAAGTGGGTGAAGGCATCGTCGAGCTTGCCGCTGGGCGTGACGATGGCCAGTTCCCGACTCAAGCCCTGGGCAATCAGCCGGCCGCGGTCGAGCATCAGGCAATGTTCGAACTGTTCGGCTTCCTCCATATAGGCGGTGGCCACCAACAGCGTCAGTTGCGGGCGCTGGCGGCGAACCTCGTCCACCAGTTCCCAGAAGCGCCGGCGCGACAGCGGATCGACGCCGGTGGTGGGTTCGTCGAGGATCAGCAGGTCCGGCTCATGGATCAGCGCGCAGCACAGCCCGAGCTTCTGCTTCATCCCACCGGACAGCTTGCCCGCGGGTCGTTCGGCGAAGCGCAGCAGGTCGGTGGCCAGCAACAGGTTGTGCATGCGCTGTTCGCATTCGCTTTTCGACAGGCCGAACAGGGTGGCGAAGAAGCGGATGTTTTCCTGGATCGACAGCTCGGGATACAGGTTGCCGCCCAGGCCCTGGGGCATGAAGGCGATCCGCGCGTACAGGCTGTTGCGATGGCGGCGTTGCTCGATGGAGCCGCCGAGCACTTGCAGTTGGCCCTGCTGCAGCTTCTTCACCCCGGCGATCAAGCCCAGCAGGCTCGACTTGCCGGCGCCATCCGGGCCGATCAGCCCGCAACGGGTGCCGGCGGGCAGGCTGAAGGCGAGGTCGACCAGGGCCTGTTGCGAGCCATAGCGATGATGGATGCCCGTGGCCTGCAGCGCCAGTTCGTTCATTGCAGGTTGGCCGGCCAGTCCACGGTCGCGGTGCGCACGTAGCCGGCGCCGGGCATGCCCGGCTTGGCCTGGGGTACGGCGCTGGGTTGGGTCAGCCGCAGCTTGACGCGGAACACCAGTTTTTGGCGCTCATCGCGGGTTTCCACTTCCTTGGGGGTGAATTGGGACTTGGCCGCGACAAAGCTGATTTTCGCCGGCAGTGGCTGATCAGGCAGGGCGTCGAGGAGGATCCGCGCCTCGCTGCCGACGGCCAGGCGGCCGGTCACCGAAGCGGACAGGTAGAGGTTCATGTACTGGTCGCTCGGGTCGATCAGCAGCAACACCCGGCCGCCGGCGCCCAGCACCTCGCCCGGTTCGGCCAGGCGCAACTGGATGATGCCGTCGATGGGCGCGCGCAGGCTGCTGTCGTCGATTTCGCTGGTCAGTTGGGCGACCAGCGCCTTGGCCGAGCCAATGGCGGCGCGCACTGCGGCGACCTGGGCCTGGGCCGCCTGGACGGCGGCATTGCCGGTGTTCAGGCGCGCCTGCTGCTGGTCGATGATCTGCTGGCTGGCGAAACCACGCTTGAACAGTTCCCGGGAGCGCTTGAGTTCCTGGTTGGCCAGTAGCAGTTCGCTCTGGCGCAGCTGCACGTTGGCTTCGGCCGCCGCGAGGTTTTCCCGGGTGCGCACCACGTCGGCCTCGGCCTGGGCGCGCTGGGCTTCCAGGGTGCGGGTGTCCATGCGGGCCAGCAACTGGTCCTTGAATACGTTGTCGCCTTCGTCGACCAGCACTTCGGCCAGGCGTCCGGGCGTCTTGCTGGCGATCTGCACTTCGGTGGCTTCAAGCCGGCCGTTGCCCATGCTCAAGCCTTCGGGCAGGCGGTCCAGGGTGGATTTCCAATAACCAAAACCGCCCGCGATCAGCAGCAATGCCAGCAAGGCGAAGGCAAAAAGACGGGAGGAGCGTTGATTTGTCGGCATTGGGGGAGGCTTCCCTGCGGCTATAGCGTCCTAGTCTGGCGGCTCAAGCCATGGGGCGACTTGATGTCCGTCAAATGAACGGGCAAGCCTAGTACGTTGTGCGTGGGATGCCTGCCTGAGTAGCGCTGGTGGCCTGTTCAGCGCAATGCGAGCACCGCCGCCCACTGTTCGGCGGTCACCGGCATCACGGACAGCCGGCTGCCTTTCTGCACCAGGGGCAGCTCGGCGAGGGCGGTTTGCTGCTTCAGATAATCCAGGCGCAGTACCTTGGGGAAGGTTTCGACATGGGCGACGTCGACGGCGCTCCAGGCGTTTTTCTCGGCGCTGGCCTTGGGATCGAAGTGTGAGTTTTCCGGTTCCAGGGCGGTCGGATCCGGGTAAGCGGCCTCGATGATCCGGCCAATCCCGGCAATACCCGGTTCAGGGCAGCTGGAGTGATAAAAGAAGAACTGGTCACCCACCGCCATGTTGCGCAGGAAGTTTCGTGCCTGGTAGTTGCGCACGCCGTCCCAACGTGCCTGTTTCTTGAGCGCCAGGCCCTCGATCGAGAGTTCTTCCGGTTCGGATTTCAGCAGCCAATAGGCCATTTTCTTTGCTCTCCAGAGGGGCGTGGGCAAGTTGTCGGGCGATTTTATGACAAACCGACAGTCGGTTGACGTCAGCATTTGCGTGTCGGTTCACGTTATCGCAAAATGCCGGGATTTTAAGCTTGACGCTGCTGCACGGCCTGTTATGGAAACCGTCGCTGTCATCGTGTGTGATTTGCCTGAGGGGGGCAATCGATGCAACGCAAACCGGATTTACTATGGATTTTGGTTATTTTGTTCGGTTTGGGCGTAGTGACAACCGGTTATGCGCAGAGCCTGTGGGCCAACAAGACCGACGCACCGGTCGAACTCGCGCAACAGCAGCAGCCTTACAAGCGTTGATCCTTTCCAGGGCGCCGCTTTCTCCTGGTGGTGCCTATTTCGCGAAATACCATTTCTTGTCCGTCACCGTTCCGTGCAGCGGTACATCCCAGCTCGCCTGATCCAGTTTCGCGACTTTCTGACATTCATGGGCCAGCCCCAGCAGCGTCGGTTTGCGCCAGCTTTTGCGCCGGGCCAGATAGGCCAGGCTGCGATCATAGAAACCACCGCCCATTCCCAGGCGTCCACCCGCCTCATCGAAGCCGACCAGCGGCAACAGCACCAGGTCCAGCGCCCAGACCTTGCGTTGCCGGGCCAGGCTTCTCCGTGGCTCGGGAATGCGGAAGCGGTTGGGGCGCAGTTTTTCCCCGGGGCAAACGCGCTGAAACACCATCTTGGTCTGAGGCCAGGCACTGAGCACCGGCAGATAGGTCGCCTTGCCCCGGCGTTGCGCGGCCAGCAGCAGCGGGCGCGGATCGATTTCACCGTCCATGGGCAGGTAAAGGGAGATGTGCCTGGCGCGGCGGAACAGCGGATGCTGCGCCAGTTGCCGATACAGCCCACGAGAGGCTTGGCGTTGTTCGCTGGCGGTGAGGGCGCGGCGGGCTTTGCGCAGTATGCGTCGAAGTTGCGGGCGGGAAAGCGGCGCCGGTTCGGTCATGGTCGCTCGGGTCCGGGTGGGGTACGGCAGGACAGCGTATCAAATAACCCGGAACTGAAAAAAACGGAGCCGAAAAAAACAATGCCAGCTATTTGCATAGCTGGCATTGGTCTGGAATTCAGGCTCCCCGGATGAACCGCTGTCGACTTAGCCCTTGAACCCGAAAGTTCAAGGCGGAAGATGCAGTAGGCGTTAAGGCTTTCCGTCTAGCGGACATGCACACCGGCCCAACGTGCAACTTCCAGGGTAGTGCGAATCGGCTCAGGGACATCGCCAACTGGCAAGCACCCCAGGGAGTGGTGGGGATTATACCGCAACCACCCTCAGGAATCAGCCTTGGTTGTATCGGTGTCGGTGGCGAGCACCAGATCCACGCGCTCGAGCAGATCGCGCACCTGTTCGCGGGTCGAACCGCTGGCTTGCACGTCAGGGCGGTCCTGCTTGTGCAGCAGATCGTGGGTGATATTGAGGGCGGCCATCACGGCGATACGATCGGCGCCAATGACTTTGCCGCTGCTGCGGATCTCGCGCATCTTGCCATCCAGGTACCGGGCGGCGCTCACCAGATTGCTACGTTCTTCCTGGGGGCAGATGATCGAATACTCTTTGTCGAGGATCTGCACGGTAACGCTATTGCTTGAACTCATGAGTCTTGCTCCAGGGCCTTGAGGCGCGAAATCATCGATTCGACCTTACGCCGGGCGATTTCGTTTTTTTCAATGAGGTGCGCGCGTTCCTCGCGCCAAGTCTTTTCCTGAGCTAATAAGAGTGTGTTTTGACTCTTTAGTTGCTCGACCCGGCCAATTAGCAGTTCGAGTCTAGCCATCAGCGCTTGCAGATCGGTGTCTTCCATTGGATCCCACTGGATTTGTCTGATGAGTGGCAACTGCCCGGGCAAACGAGTTGACGCCCTCGATGGTCTTGGCGCGTCTGCCGATGCTAGGATACAAGGCCTCCATTCTAGACATTGCGCCGCTTGGCGCCTAGCTACCCATGCCCATTCAGAATTCCCCGTACAACGCCTTCGCCACCCTGCTCAGCAGCAGCGGTCACCCTGTCTCGCCTGCCGAATTGCATGGCCTGTTGCTGGGTCGCAGCTGCGCCGGCGCCGGCTTCGAGGTCGACGGCTGGCTGATCGACGCCGCCGAACTGCTCGAAGGCGAGCCGCAGGACAATATTCGCAACGCCTTGATCGGCCTGCAGGAGATGGTCAAGGGCGAGCTGACCAGCGACGACATGACCGTCGTTCTGCTGCTGCCCACCGACGACGCCCCGCTGGCCGAGCGCGCCGCGGCCCTGGGTCAATGGTGCCAGGGTTTCCTCACCGGTTTCGGCCTGAACTCCCGCGACAGCAGCGCCCTGAGCGCCGAGGCCACGGAAGTGTTGCAGGACCTTGCGGCGATTGCCCAGGTGCAGGACGCACTGGAAGAGTCCGACGACGGCGAAAGCGACTACATGGAAGTGATGGAATACCTGCGGGTCGCCCCGCTGCTGCTGTTCACCGAGACCAACAAGACGGTTGAACCGGCCGCCAAGCCTTCTCTGCACTGATCGTTCGATAGGGAAATCCGTCTGCCCATGATCCATATCCCGAAATCGGAATACACCCGCCGCCGCAAGGCGCTCATGGCGCAGATGGAACCCAACAGCATCGCGATCCTGCCGGCTGCCGCGGTGGCGATCCGCAACCGCGACGTCGAGCATGTCTACCGCCAGGACAGCGATTTCCAATACCTCAGCGGCTTTCCCGAACCCCAGGCGGTGATCGTGCTGATGCCCGGTCGCGAGCATGGCGAGTACATCCTGTTCTGCCGCGAGCGCAATGCCGAGCGCGAACTCTGGGACGGCCTGCGGGCTGGGCAGGAAGGCGCGATTCGCGATTACGGCGCCGACGACGCCTTCCCCATTACCGATATCGACGACATCCTGCCGGGCCTTATCGAAGGCCGCGACCGGGTGTATTCGGCCATGGGCAGCAACCCCGAGTTCGATCGCCACCTGATGGAGTGGATCAACGTGATCCGCTCCAAGGCGCACCTGGGTGCCCAGCCGCCGAACGAATTCGTTGCCCTGGATCATCTGCTGCACGACATGCGCCTGTATAAATCGGCGGCGGAAGTGAAGGTGATGCGCGAGGCCGCGCGGATTTCCGCCCAAGCCCATATTCGGGCCATGCAGGCCAGCCGGCCGGGTCTGTACGAGTTCAGCCTGGAAGCCGAGCTGGACTACGAATTCCGCCGGGGCGGGGCGAAGATGTCGGCCTACGGCTCGATCGTCGCCGCCGGGCGCAACAGCTGCATCCTGCATTACCAGCAGAACGACGCGTTGCTCAAGGACGGCGATATGGTGCTGATCGACGCCGGTTGCGAGATCGATTGTTATGCCAGTGATATCACCCGCACCTGGCCGGTGAACGGCAAGTTTTCCGCTGAGCAGAAGGCGATCTATGAGCTGGTGCTGGCCTCCCAGGAAGCCGCCTTTGCCGAGATCGCGCCGAACAAGCACTGGAACCAGGCTCACGAGGCAACCGTCAGGGTGATCACCGCCGGGCTGGTCAAGCTGGGGCTGCTCGAAGGCGAGGTGGACGAGTTGATCGCCAGCGAAGCCTACAAGGCGTTTTACATGCACCGCGCCGGCCACTGGCTGGGCATGGATGTGCATGATGTCGGCGAGTACAAGGTCGGCGGCGAATGGCGGGTGCTGGAAGTCGGCATGGCCCTGACGGTCGAGCCGGGTATCTACATCGCGCCGGACAATCAGAACGTGGCGAAGAAATGGCGCGGCATTGGCGTGCGCATCGAGGATGACGTGGTGGTAACCAAGCAAGGCTGTGAAATTCTCACCGATGGCGTGCCAAAAACCGTGGCCGAGATCGAGGCTCTGATGGCCGCCGCACGGAGCCATGCAGCATGAACCGGGTCAATCTGGCGATCATCGGCGGTGGCCTGGTCGGTGCCAGCCTGGCCCTGGCCCTGCAGGCCGGCGCCAAGGAGCGTGGCTGGAAAATCGTACTGATCGAGCCATTCGCTCCGGGCGATACCTATCAGCCCAGCTACGACGCGCGTTCTTCGGCGCTGTCGTTCGGCGCGCGGCAGATCTACCAACGCCTGGGTGTATGGCAGGAAATCTCCCGCCGCGCCGAGCCGATCAAACAGATCCATGTCTCCGACCGTGGGCGGTTTTCCACCGCGCGGCTGTCGGCCATGGAGGAGGGCGTTCCCGCCCTCGGTTATGTGGTGGAAAACGCCTGGCTCGGCCAATGCCTCTGGCAGGGGCTGGACAAGGACGTGGTGAGCTGGCGCTGCCCGGCCGAAGTCACGCGCATGGAGCCGTTGGAAGACGGCTACCGCCTGACCCTCAACGATGAAACCAGCCTGGACTGCGAGCTGGCGGTGCTGGCCGACGGCGGTCGCTCCGGGCTGCGCGAGCAACTGGGTATCGGGGTGAAAAAGCGCCCCTACAACCAGAGCGCGCTGATCGCCAATATCACCCCGAGCGAAGCCCATAACGGCATGGCCTTCGAGCGCTTCACCGACGACGGCCCGATGGCCCTGCTGCCGCTGCCGGAGAACCGTTGCGCGCTGGTCTGGACCCGTCTGGGCATGGACGCGCAGCGCCTGGCCGCGCTGGATGAACGCAGCTTCCTCAGCGAATTGCAGGGAATATTCGGTTATCGCCTGGGCACCCTGAAACAGGTCGGCGCGCGGCATCTTTACCCATTGTCGCTGGTGGAGGCCGAGGAGCAGGTACGTCCTCATCTGGTGGTGCTGGGCAACGCGGCCCATAGCCTGCACCCGATTGCCGGGCAGGGTTTCAACCTATCGTTGCGAGATGCCCAGGCGCTGGCCGATGCCTTGCTGGTCAGCCCGACGCCGCCCGGCGATTTCAGCATCTTGCAAGCCTACCGCGAGCGGCAGCGCCTGGACCAGGACCTGACCGTGGGCTTCTCCGACCAGGTCACCCGGCTGTTCGGCAGCAAGCTGCCGCTGGTGTCCCTGGGGCGCAATATCGGGCTGTTGGGCCTGGACCTGCTGCCACCGGCCAAGCGCTGGTTCGCGCGACAGGCCATGGGCCTGGGTACCCGTCCCGATGCGTGAGTGGCTGAGCCCGCGACCGGGCATGGAAATCCAGCACAGTGTCGGCAGCCAAGTAGCACGGTTCGACAAAACCCTTTACGTGCGGCTCAAGCCGCAAGCGAGACAGGCTTAAAGCATGGAAATGCGTGCAGATCTGCTGATTGTCGGGGCCGGAATGGTCGGGAGCGCCCTGGCGCTGGCGTTGCAGGACAGTGGCCTGGAAGTGCTGCTGCTCGACGGCAGCCCGCTGAAGGTCAAGCCCTTCGACAGCGAAGCGCCGTTCGAACCGCGGGTGAGCGCGTTGTCGGCGGCCAGCCAGCGGATTCTCGAGCGCCTGGGTGTCTGGGAAGGGGTGACCCGACGGCGCAGCAGCCCGTATGCCCAGATGCAGGTCTGGGATGGCAGCGGCACCGGGCAGATTCACTTCTCGGCCGCCAGCGTGCATGCCGAGGCGCTGGGCCATATCGTTGAAAACCGCGTGGTCCAGGACGCGTTGCTGGAGCGCCTGCACAACTGCGACATCGGCCTGTTGGCCAATGCCCGTCTGGAACAGATGCGCCGTTCCGGCGACGACTGGTTGCTGACCCTGGCCGATGGCCGCAGCCTGCGCGCGCCGCTGGTGATCGCCGCCGACGGCGCCAATTCGGCGGTGCGGCGCCTGACCGGCTGCGCCACCCGCGAATGGGATTACTTGCATCACGCCATCGTGACCAGCGTGTGCTGCGCCGAGCCGCACCAGAGGACCGCCTGGCAGCGTTTCACCGACAACGGCCCACTGGCCTTCCTGCCGCTGGAGCGCGACGGCCAGCATGACTGGTGCTCGATCGTCTGGTCGACCACGCCCAGCGAGGCCGAACGCCTGATCGCGCTGGACGACAGCGACTTCTGCCGAGAGCTGGAGCGTGCCTTCGAAGGCCGCCTGGGCGCGGTGTTGAGCGCCGATCCGCGGCTCTGCGTGCCGTTGCGCCAGCGTCATGCCAAGCGTTACGTGGCAGAGGGCCTGGCGCTGATCGGCGACGCGGCCCATACCATCCATCCGCTGGCCGGGCAGGGGGTCAACCTGGGCTTCCTCGATGCCGCGGTGCTGGCCGAGGTGCTGCTGCAGGCGGCCAGCCGTGGCGAACGCCTGGCCGACACCAAGGTGCTCAGCCGTTACGAGCGGCGGCGCATGCCGCACAACCTGGCGCTGATGGCGGCGATGGAGGGCTTCGAGCGGCTGTTCCAGGCCGATCCGCTGCCGCTGCGCTGGTTGCGTAACACCGGGCTGAAAATGGTCGACCAGATGCCCGAAGCCAAGGCGCTGTTCGTGCGCCAGGCGTTGGGCCTCACCGGGGACTTGCCGGAACTGGCCAAGGCCTGAGCAAGCCTGCTCGCGACTCACGCTTGAACCCCGCGCTGCCGAGGCTCAGCAACATCTCGTAACGCCTCGGCCTTCGGTTCAGTTTGAGAAGCTAAATAGTAGTCCTTATCATTTACTTCCCTTTGATTTCGAGAGACCGCTCCCATGTTGGCACCGAAGCGTCTACTGACCGCCCTGGCCCTCACCCTCATTGGCGGTACTGTCCAGGCAGCCGACGAAGTGGTGGTCTACTCCTCGCGTATCGACGAGCTGATCAAGCCGGTCTTCGATCTCTACACCCAGAAAACCGGGGTCCAGGTGAAGTTCATCACCGACAAGGAAGCGCCGCTGATGCAGCGGATCAAGGCCGAAGGCGAGAACGCCACCGCCGACCTGCTGCTCACCGTCGATGCCGGCAACCTGTGGCAAGCCGAGCAGATGGGCATCCTGCAGCCGTTCACCTCCAAGCTGATCGACGCCAACATCCCCCTGCAATACCGCGCCGCCTCGCATGCCTGGACCGGCCTGAGCCTGCGGGCGCGGACCATCGCCTACTCCACCGCGCGGGTGAAACCGTCCGAGCTGACCACCTACGAAGCCCTGGCTGACAAGCAGTGGGAAGGCCGCCTGTGCCTGCGCACGGCGAAGAAGGTCTACAACCAGTCGCTGACCGCGACCCTGATCGAAACCCACGGCGTGGCGAAAACCGAAGAAATCGTCAAGGGCTGGGTCAACAACCTGTCCACCGACGTGTTCTCCGACGACGTCGCGGTGCTCGAGGCGATCAACGCCGGCCAGTGTGACGTGGGCATCGTCAACACCTATTACTACGGCCGCCTGCACAAGCAGAAGCCGGACCTGCCGGTCAAACTGTTCTGGCCGAACCAGGGCGACCGCGGCGTGCACGTCAACCTGTCGGGCATCGGCCTGACCAAGCACGCACCGCACCCGGAAGCCGCCAAGGCCCTGGTGGAGTGGATGACCACCGAGGAAGCGCAGAAGATCTTCGCCGACGTGAACCAGGAGTTCCCGGCCAACCCGAGCGTGCCGCCGTCCGCCGAAGTGGCCGCCTGGGGCAAGTTCGTGGCTGACACCTTGCCGGTGGAAGTGGCCGGCAAGCGCCAGGCCGAGGCCATTCGCCTGATGGACCGTGCTGGCTGGAACTGATCCGCTGGTTATACTGCGCCCCGCCTTTGCGGGGCGTTTTGTTTAGCCGGTTCGCAATTGCCTTTTATTGATCCATCTCGCTCGAGAGTCTTTCGTGGCCCATCCCGCCCAACGTCGCTGGTACCCGCTGGTTTTTGCCGTCGCCGCCCTGGTGCTGCTGCCGCTGAGCGTGCTGCTGTTGTCGTGGCAGGTGGTCGACCAGCAGATCTGGTCGCATCTGTGGGAGACCCAGATGCCGCGTCTGTTGGGCAACACCCTGACCCTGGTGCTGGGCGTCGGTGTGGGCGTGACGCTGCTGGGCGTGAGCCTGGCCTGGCTGACCAGCCTCTGCGAGTTTCCCGGACGCCGTTGGCTGGACTGGGCGCTGATGCTGCCCTTTGCGATTCCAGCCTACGTGCTGGCCTTTGTCTTCGTCGGCCTGCTGGACTTTTCCGGCCCGGTGCAGAGCCTGCTGCGCGAATGGTTCGGCACGGGCCTGCGCCTGCCGCGGGTGCGTTCCACCGGCGGGGTGATCCTGGTCCTGGTGCTGGTGTTCTATCCCTATGTGTATCTGCTGGCGCGCACCGCGTTCCTGGCCCAGGGCAAGGGCCTGATGGAGGCCGCGCGGGTGCTTGGGCAGACGCCCTGGCAGGCGTTCTGGCGCGTGGCCCTGCCCATGGCGCGGCCGGCCATCGGTGCCGGTGTGGCCCTGGCGCTGATGGAAACCCTGGCGGACTTCGGCGCGGTGGCGGTGTTCAACTTCGACACCTTCACCACCGCTATCTACAAGACCTGGTATGGATTCTTCAGCCTGTCCAGCGCCGCGCAGCTGGCCAGCCTGTTGCTGCTGGCGGTGATGCTGGTGCTGTACGGCGAGCGTCGCGCCCGCGGCGCCAGTCGCTCGGGTAACGAGCGGCCGCGGGGCAAGGCGCTGTACCACCTGCATGGCATCAAGGCCCTGGCGGCCACGGGCTGGTGCGCGCTGGTGTTCGCCTGCGCCTTCGTCATCCCGGTGCTGCAACTGGTGGTGTGGTTCTGGCAGCGTGGCCGTTTCGACCTCGACGAGCGTTATGCCGGGCTGATCCTGCACACCCTGTACCTGGGCGCCATGGCGGCCCTGATCACGGTCAGCGTGGCCCTGCTGCTGGCGTTCGCCCGACGGCTGGCGCCGACCCGGGCGATCCGTTCCGGCGTCAGCCTGGCCAACCTGGGTTATGCCTTGCCGGGCTCGGTGCTGGCGGTGTCGATCATGCTGGCCTTCAGTTATCTGGATCGCGAGCTGGTGATCCCGCTGTCGGGCTGGCTCGGTGGGGCGGGCAAACCGTTGCTGCTGGGTAGCCTGGCGGCGTTGCTGCTGGCCTATCTGGTGCGGTTTATCGCGGTAGCCTACGGACCGCTGGAAAGCAGCCTGGCGCGGATCCGCCCGTCGTTGCCGGAAGCGGCACGCAGCCTGGGGGTCGGCGGACCACGACTGTTTTTCAAAGTGTATCTGCCGCTTTTGCTGCCCGGCACCCTGAGCGCGGCGTTGCTGGTGTTCGTCGATGTGCTCAAGGAAATGCCCGCCACCTTGCTGATGCGCCCGTTCGGCTGGGACACGCTGGCGGTGCGGATCTTCGAGATGACCAGCGAGGGCGAATGGGCACGTGCCGCATTGCCGGCCCTGACCCTGGTCCTGGTGGGATTGCTGCCGGTGATCGGACTGATCCGACGCTCCGCTCATCGAATCGGTTAGGTGCCAGTGTCACACCTTGCGGCTACAATGCGCGGCATTCGGTGCGGTCGATCTTTCTGATCGGGTCTCTTGAATTGTCTGAGAGCCATCTATTTCAAGGCTTCCAGCTCATACGGCGACCGCCCGCACCTTCGCCACGCCCGGAAGGAGAAACCCATGGGACAGCGCACGCCTCTGTATGACCTTCATCTCGCCCTGGGCGCGAAGATGGTCGATTTTGGCGGTTGGGATATGCCTCTGCATTACGGCTCGCAGGTCGAGGAGCACCATCAGGTGCGACGCGATTGCGGGGTTTTCGATGTATCCCACATGACCGTGATCGATGTCGACGGACCCCAGGCCAAGGCCTGGCTCCAGCACCTGCTGGCCAACGACGTCGAACGCCTGCAAAGCCCCGGCAGGGCCTTGTACAGCGCCATGCTCAACGAGCACGGCGGCATCGTCGACGATATGATCGTCTACCGCACCGACACCGGTTACCGGCTGGTGGTCAACGCCGCCACCCGTGATCAGGACATGGCCTGGATGCAGGCGCAACTGGGCGATTACCAGGTGCGACTGCACGAACGCTCCGAGCTGGCGATGCTGGCGATCCAGGGGCCCCACGCCCGCCACAAGATCGCCGAACTGGTGACCCAGTCGCGCGGCACGCTGATCCAGCAACTCAAACCCTTCGAAGGCCAGGCCGATGGCGACTGGTTCATCGCGCGCACCGGCTACACCGGTGAGGATGGCCTGGAAATCGTCCTGCCGGCCGACCAGGCCCCGGCGTTCTTCAACGATCTGGTCGGCGCGGGCATCTCGCCGATCGGCCTCGGCGCCCGGGACACCCTGCGCCTGGAGGCCGGCATGAACCTGTACGGCCAGGACATTCACCAGGGCGTTTCACCGCTGGTGGCCAACATGGCCTGGAGCATCGCCTGGGAACCGGTGTCGCGTAAGTTCATCGGGCGCACCGCGCTGGAGGCCGAGCGCGTGGGTGGGGTGAAGCACAAACTGGTCGGCCTGGTGCTGGAAGAGCGTGGCGTGCTGCGTGCCCACCAGGTGGTGCGCATCGCCGATGTTGGCGAAGGGGAGATCACCAGTGGTAGTTTCTCTCCTACGCTTAGCAAATCGATCGCCCTGGCACGGGTGCCCATGGCTACCGCCGACCGTGCAGAAGTGGAAATCCGTGGCAAGTGGTACCCGGTCCGGGTGGTAAAACCGACCTTCGTGCGTCATGGCAAAACCTTGATCTAACTTATTTCCGGCGGGATCTACCGCTGACATTTCTTCTTGAGGACACAGAACATGAGCGATATCCCTGCTGACCTGCGTTTTGCCGAAAGTCACGAATGGGCCCGTCTGGAAGCCGATGGCACCGTGACCGTGGGCATCAGCGACCACGCTCAGGAAGCCCTGGGCGACGTGGTGTTCGTCGAGCTGACCGAAGTCGGCAATGTCTTCGGCGCTGGCGACCAGGCCGGTGTGGTGGAATCGGTGAAGGCCGCTTCCGACATCTACGCGCCAGTGGCCGGCGAAGTGATCGCGGTCAACGAAGACCTGAGCGGCAGCCCGGAGCTGCTCAACAGCGACCCGTACGGCGCCTGGATCTTCAAGCTCAAGCCAAGCAATGGCGCTGACCTGGACAAGCTGCTGGACGCTGCCGGGTACCAGGCAGCCATCGGCGAATAAGGCTTTACATCGATTGCCAGCCGGCCCGCTCCCTTTGCCGGGGCGGGCCGGCTGGGAATTGCCTTTACTGCTGCAACACTTCCTTCACGGTCGCCACCGACCGCTCTACATCGCTCTTGCTCATGGCCGTGAACATCGGCAACGAGACGATCAGGCGTCCCACCCGTTCCGCCACCGGGAACATCCCCTCCTTGAAACCGCGCTCGCGGTACAGGCTCAGTAAGTGAATCGGCGGGTAGTGATAGCCGATGCCGATGCCGCGTTCCTGCATCTGCTCCATAAAGGTCGCCCGCGCCGGTTTGCCGTCATGCCGCTCCGGCAGTACCAGCTGGAACAGGTGCCAGTTGCTGTTGCTGAAGTCTGCCGGTGGCAATTGCGCGCCGTAACGGGTTTCGAAGTCGCTGCCAAGGCATTCGAAGTAATGCCGGGCCAGTTCGCGGCGGTGAGCGGTGAAGGCTTCGAGATGGGCGAACTGGCCCAGGCCGATGGCCGCCGCGACGTCGGTCATGTTGAATTTGCCGCCCAGCACGTCCACGTCCAGGCCATCGAAGCCGTGGCGAGTCACGCCTTGCAGGCGGTACTTCTCCGCCAGGCGGGCCTCTTCGGCGGTGTTCAGCACCAGGGCGCCGCCCTCGCTGCAGGTGACGTTCTTGTTGGCCTGGAAGCTGAAAGACACCAGGTCGCCGCCGGCACCGATGCGCTCGCCGTTCCAGCTCGAGCCCAGCGCCTGGGCGGCATCTTCTACGACCCGCAGGCCGTGTTTGCGCGCCAAGGCATACAGGCGCGGCATGTCCAGCGGCAGGCCGGCGAGAAACACCGGGATGATGGCTTTGGTCCGTGGCGTGATGGCCGCTTCCACCTGGGCCAGGTCGATGTTGCGGGTAACCGGGTCGATGTCGGCGAACACCGGGGTGGCGCCGACTTCGAGAATCACGTTGGCCGTGGCCACCCAGGAAATCGGCGTGGTGATGACTTCGTCGCCAGGGCCGATGCCGGCGATACGCAGGGCGATCTCCATGGTGCAGGTGCCGGAATTGAAGGTGCGCACCGGGCGCCCGCCGCAGTACTGCGAGAGTTGCGCTTCGAAGGCCTGGACCTTGGGCCCGCTGGTGATCCAGCCCGAACGCAGGACTTCGCCGACGCTGGCGATGGTGGCTTCATCGATGGTGGGTTTGGAGAACGGCAGGAAAGGCAGCTGGCTCATGACGATGGGGTACCCGATAAGCAGAGGTCGAGGCAGGGCGGCGGGCCGCGCCGGAGTCGAGCATCATGCTACCGGTTCGCCCGGGGTGCCACACCGTCGGCGTCCGGGATCGGCTGCTATGCTGCTTTGACCGTGTTCCATCGACGCCGAGCGCCGCCTGAGAGAGAGCCCGTCATGTCCCAGTTGCCGTCCTTGAGCCAGTTACGCGATCCCAATGCCTTTCTGCGGCGTCACCTCGGGCCCGACGCCGCCGAGCAGCAAGCGATGCTCGATAGCCTGGGCCTGGGCAGCCGGGTCGAGCTGATCGAGCAGACCGTGCCGCCGGGCATCCGTTTCAACCGTCCGCTGGACCTGCCGCCGGCGCTGGACGAGCAGGCCGCCCTGGCCAAGCTGCGTGGTTATGCCGAGCAGAACCAGGTCTGGACCAGCCTGATCGGCATGGGTTACCACGGCACCCTGACCCCCACGGTGATCCTGCGCAACGTGCTGGAAAACCCCGGCTGGTACACCGCCTACACGCCCTACCAACCGGAAATCGCCCAGGGCCGGCTCGAAGCACTGCTCAATTTCCAGCAACTGACCATCGACCTCACCGGCCTGGAGCTGGCCAACGCTTCGCTGCTGGACGAAGCGACCGCCGCCGCCGAAGCCATGGCCCTGGCCAAGCGCGTGGCCAAGTCGAAAAGCAATCTGTTCTTCGTCGACCAGAACTGCCATCCGCAGACCCTTTCGGTGGTGCAGACCCGCGCCGAAGGGTTTGGCTTCGAACTGGTGGTCGACACCCTGGACAACCTCAAGCGGCACCAGGTCTTCGGCGCCTTGTTGCAGTACCCGGACACCCACGGCGAGATTCGCGACCTGCGGCCGCTGATCGATCACCTGCATGCGCAGCAGGCGCTGGCCTGCGTGGCGGCCGACCTGTTGAGCCTGTTGCTGCTGACGCCGCCGGGCGAGCTGGGGGCCGACGTGGTGTTCGGTTCGTCCCAGCGCTTTGGCGTGCCCATGGGCTACGGCGGGCCCCACGCGGCGTTCTTTGCTAGCCGCGAGGAGTACAAGCGGGCGATTCCGGGGCGGATCATCGGCGTGTCCAAGGATGCCCGGGGCAACGTGGCGCTGCGCATGGCCCTGCAGACCCGCGAGCAACATATCCGCCGCGAGAAGGCCAACTCGAACATCTGCACCGCCCAGGTGCTGCTGGCCAATATCGCCAGTTTCTACGCGGTCTATCACGGCCCGGAAGGTCTGCGGCGCATCGCCCAGCGTGTCCACCGGCTGACCTGCATCCTCGCCACTGGCCTTGAGCGCAAGGGCATCGAGCGGCTGAACCGGCAGTTTTTCGACACCCTGACGCTGGAGGTCGGCGGTAGCCAGACGGCCATTATCGAGAGCGCCAAGGCCGCGCAGATCAATCTGCGGATCCTCGGGCGCGGGCACCTGGGCCTGAGCCTGGATGAAACCTGCGACGAGAATACCGTCGCCCGCCTGTTCGATGTGTTCCTCGGTGCCGACCACGGCCTGGACGTGGCGCAACTGGACGCTGAAAGCCTGGTCCCGGGCATTCCCCAGGACCTGCTGCGCAGCACGCCTTACCTGAGCCATCCGGTGTTCAACAGCCATCACAGCGAAACCGAGATGCTGCGCTATCTCAAGCAGCTGGAAAACAAGGACCTGGCGCTGAACCAGTCGATGATCCCGTTGGGCTCCTGCACCATGAAACTCAATGCCAGCAGCGAGATGATCCCCATCACCTGGCCCGGCTTCGCCAACCTGCATCCCTTTGTCCCGCCGGAGCAGGCGCTCGGCTATTCGCTGATGATCGAAGAACTGGAGCGCTGGTTATGTGCCATTACCGGCTTCGACGCGATCTGCATGCAGCCCAACTCCGGGGCCCAGGGCGAGTACGCCGGGTTGCTGGCGATCCGCAAATACCACGAGAGCCGCCAGCAGGGAGAGCGCAATATCTGCCTGATTCCCGCCTCGGCCCACGGCACCAACCCGGCCTCGGCGCAGATGGCTGGCATGCAGGTGGTGATCGTCGATTGCGACGACGCCGGCAACGTCGATCTGCAAGACCTGAAAGACAAGGCCCTGGCCGCGGGCGAACACCTGGCGTGCCTGATGGTCACCTATCCTTCGACCCACGGGGTGTACGAGGAGGGCATCGGCGAGATCTGCGAGGTGATCCACAGCCACGGCGGCCAGGTGTACATGGACGGCGCCAACCTCAACGCCCAGGTCGGGCTGACGCGACCGGCCGATATCGGTGCCGACGTTTCCCACATGAACCTGCACAAGACCTTCTGCATTCCCCACGGCGGCGGCGGGCCGGGCATGGGGCCGATCGGCGTGCGGGCGCACCTGGCGCCGTTCGTGGCCAACCACCCGGTGGTGGCCATCGACGGGCCGCTGCCGCAGAACGGCGCGGTCAGCGCGGCGCCCTGGGGCAGCGCGAGCATCCTGCCGATCAGCTGGATGTACATCGCCCTGATGGGGCCACAGCTGGCGGATGCCAGCGAGGTGGCGATCCTCGCCGCGAACTACCTGGCCGAGCACCTGAGCGGGGCCTTTCCGGTGCTCTACAGCGGGCGCAATGGCCGGGTCGCCCACGAATGCATTCTCGACCTGCGGCCGCTCAAGGCGCAGACCGGCATCAGCGAAGAGGACGTGGCCAAGCGCCTGATGGACTACGGTTTTCATGCGCCGACGATGTCGTTCCCGGTGCCGGGCACGCTGATGGTGGAACCCACCGAAAGCGAGTCCAAGGCTGAGCTGGACCGCTTTATCGAGGCCATGCTGAGCATTCGCGCCGAGATCGCCCAGGTCCAGGAAGGCAACTGGCCGGCCGAAGACAACCCGCTCAAGCGTTCGCCCCATACCCTGGCGGACATCGCCGGGGTATGGGAGCGGCCCTACAGCATCGAACAGGCGGTGATCCCCAGCCCCCACGCCAGGGCGTACAAGTACTGGCCGACGGTGAACCGGGTCGACAATGTCTACGGCGACCGCAACCTGTTCTGCGCCTGCGTACCGGTGGATGCCTACCGCTGAGCTCGAACGGCGGGCAAAAAAATACCGCTCTTGTGAGCGGCATTTTTCGTTGCGCCAGCCTGGCTACCGGTTGGCGGTCACTGCTGGGCGATGGCGTTTTTCGCCAGGATCGCGTTGGCCAGCTCCATGTCGGTGGCCTGCAGGCCCGGGTTGTCGGCACGGACTTTCTGCATCGCGGCTTCCAGGTACGGACCGCGGATGCTGCCTTCGCTGGCGACGAAGCTGCTGGCGTCGTCCTGGGCGGCGGCGACCAGCTTGTGATCCTTGGAAGTCAGGTAGGTGGAAGCGGTGGTGGCGCCGGTGGAAAGGATGTTACGCCAGAAGCTGTCGGCCATTGCCGAACCTACAGGCAGGGAAAGCAGGGCCAGGGTGGCGACAGCTGTTTTGAAACGCATGGTGGGTGACTCCAGCTAGGGGGGAAAACTGAGCCCTTTGATAGGCATTGGCCCGATTGAGTTCCCTGTGGCACCAACAAGCTTTCGCCGGCGTGGACAGGGGCTGAAACGACCTGTTCAGGAGCGGCCGCCGCACCTCGGTATCGAGTCAATGTGCTGGAACGCAGGGGCGGCATTTGACACCATGGGCGACTTTCTCGACTGCACGGATGCCGGCCTTGATTTTTGGCGCGATGATCTACGCAACCCTGTTGAACCTGGTGTTGCTGTCCTTTATTGGACTTCCCTTGCTGCTGATAGCCTGGCTCATTCCGGCCTTCCGACACCGGATGCGTCGTCAGCCCCTGCACTTCGGTGTGCTTGCAGGGGTATGCGCAATCATCGTGGTTTGCACACTGTGGAAAATCCATAGCGACGACCAGCTTAGAAAGGCACTCCACCCGCAACTTGAGCAGGACGTGCAGCTTGATGGCCTGCCATTGCCCGCAGGCGCCAAGCTGAATCTGGGAACACTTGAACCTCTGGACTCGCAAGGCCAGCCGCAACCCTATGGACTGCGCAGCCTCTATTACGCCAAATTCGCTGCACCACACACCATCAACGGTGTGGAGATTACAGAGTTGCAGATGCACGGCAGCGGCCCTCTCTCAAAGATGCTGCTGAGCCGTGACCAGGTCGTTGCGGGCTGGCCCTGCACCGGCGGCACCTGGGTAACGCTGGACATCGCCGACGCGGACCGCTTGCAACCCAGCCGCTGGCGCTTCTCTGAATGCACCCTGGTGACCGGAGCCGATGTGGCAGGGGTGAAGTGGCCGAACTCCAGCGAGGTCAGGCAACAATACGACGGTAGGTTCAGAATCAACAGCATCGGTCTGGCTTCACCAGCGGTGGTTATCCAGGGGATAGCGCTGTCGAGCCTGAGCCTGGATCTCGACGAGCAACGGCAACCCGGACGTTGGAACGGGCAACTGGCGCAAGACCTGACCCTGGGCGATTGGCACTACCCCCGCGGCATGAGGGTTCGCCAGGACACGCCGGGGACCCTGATGTTCAGCCCGAGCAAGTCGGACTCCGCGCAGAACCTGCGCACGGAGGAAACGCTCAACGCCGGGCGCTCGATACTGCAACGCAGGGAGAACGGCGCGGTGCTGTGGATCAAGCCCAATACCGGGTTGGGTGTCCTCGACTGGTAGCCGGACGGCTCATCGCTGCTCGCTTTGTGGCGTTACCCGCAATATCTCCTCGAGGGTGGTCAGCCCGGCCGCGACTTTCTGCGCCCCGGACAGGCGCAGGCTGCGCATGCCTTCCAGAAAGGCCTGGCGGCGTATGGCGAGCAGGTCGGCGTCGGCGCTGATCAGGGCCTTGAGGCTGTCGCTCAACTGCATGATTTCATACACCCCGGCGCGGCCCCGGTAGCCGGTATCGCGGCATTCCAGGCAGCCGGTGGCGCCGTGGGCATGGCTGGGCAGCGGCGCCTGCCAGGGCCGGGTCAGGTTTTGCCAGTCGCCTTCGTCCAGGGTCAGCGGGGTCTTGCAGTGCGGGCACAGGGTGCGCACCAGGCGCTGGGCCATGACCCCGAGCAGCGTGGCCTTGATCAGGTAGGGCGCGACGCCCAGTTCCAGCAGGCGGCTGATGGCGCCGGGGGCATCGTTGGTGTGCAGGGTCGACAGCACCAGGTGGCCGGTGAGGGCGGCCTGGATTGCCATTTCCGCGGTTTCCAGGTCGCGGATCTCGCCGATCATGATGATGTCCGGGTCCTGGCGCATCAGTGCGCGCACGCCGCTGGCGAAGGTCAGCTCGATGTTGTGCTGGACCTGCATCTGGTTGAACGCCGGCTCGACCATCTCGATCGGGTCCTCGATGGTGCAGAGGTTGACCTCCGGCGTCGCCAGTTTCTTCAGGGTGGTGTACAGGGTGGTGGTCTTGCCCGAACCAGTGGGGCCGGTGACCAGGATGATGCCGTTGGGCTGGCGGGTCATTTCCTGCCAGCGCCGCAGGTCGTCGCTGGAGAACCCCAGCTGGTCGAAGTCCTTGAGCAGCACCTCGGGGTCGAAGATGCGCATGACCATTTTCTCGCCGAAGGCGGTGGGCAGGGTCGACAGGCGCAACTCCACCTCGCCGCCTTCCGGGGTCTTGGTCTTGACCCGGCCGTCCTGGGGTTTGCGTTTTTCCGCGACGTTCATCCGGCCCAGGCTTTTCAGGCGGCTGACCACGGCCATGGTGACCTGGGGCGGGAACTGATAGACGTTGTGCAGCACCCCGTCGATGCGAAAGCGCACGGTGCCTTGTTCGCGGCGCGGCTCGATGTGGATATCGCTGGCCCGCTGCTGGAAGGCGTACTGGAACAGCCAGTCGACGATATTGACGATGTGCGCGTCGTTGGCATCGGGCTCCTGATCGCTGGCGCCGAGGTTGAGCAGTTGTTCGAAGTTGCCCGGGGCGTTGCTTTTCTGGTCGGCGCTGGCCCCGGTGACCGACTTGGCCAGGCGGAAGAACTCCACGGTCAGGCGCTGGATTTCCACCGGGTTGGCTACGACCCGCTTGATCGGCAGCTTCAGCACATGGGTCAGGTCGGCTTCCCAGGCGCTGACATAAGGCTGGGCGCTGGCCACCGTGACGGCCTCGGCGTCGATCGATACCGCAAGGATCTTGTGGCGTTGGGCGAAGGCGTAGGACATCAGCGGGGTGACGGCGGCGACATCGATTTTCAGCGGGTCGATGCGCAGGTATGGCTGGCCGGCCTGTTGCGCCAGCCACAGGGTCAGGCTTTCCAGGTCCAGGCGTTTACCTGGCCGACGGAGGTCGTCCAGGTGCTGGCTGGCGAGAAACTCCAGCGGGTGCAGCTGACTGTTGGCGGCGTTGCGGCGGGTGGTCAGGGCATGTTCGGCCGAGTCCTGGCTGATGAAACCCTGGGCGACCAGGTCGCGCAGCAGATCGTTGAGATCCAGCCAGCGGTCCTGGGTAACGAGAGGAACGGACATGCGGGCTCCTTGTGAACAATCCGGCAGCGGGCGGGTTAGATGCGCCTCTGACCACGGAATGCCAAGAATAGTCCCGGGATGGCGACCGTCAGTCGCCCAAGCGTTGCAGGGTTTTGCCAGGCGTCCTCAGCCAGCGGCCTGCAGCGGCTCGCGCTCGGCGAGTTGCAGCTGTACCGAACACACGCTGACCAGGTTGCGCAGTTTTTCCGCGATGACTTGCGCGCGGTGCCAGCTCAGGCCCTCAAGCAGCACTTCCATCAGCAGCGAACCGTCCTGCTGTTGCACCTGGACCTGCTGCGGTAGCAGGGACTGCAGGGCGAAATGATTGAGCACCCGGCACAACACATCGGCCTCGGCGTCGGTGACCAGTTGGTAATGCACCCGGCAATGGGTGTTGGCGACATTCCACACATCGGCGCGGGAACTGACGGCTTCGAGAGGGGGCATGGGATTCTCCAGATCAATGGAGAAATTTTTACATTCGGTTGCGGGTATTTCTTATCTAAGATGAAGGGATTTTCGAAAATGTCGAATCATGTGATTCGTATTTGTTGGCTATTGAGGAATATCTATGCATAGCGAGCTGGACTCCTACGACCGCCGCATCCTGGCGCTGCTGCAAGAAGACGCTTCGCTGTCCAGCGCGCAGATCGCCGAACAGGTGGGGCTATCCCAGTCACCTTGCTGGCGGCGGATCCAGCGGCTCAAGGAGGAGGGGGTGATCCGTGGCCAGGTGACGCTGCTCGACCGCAAGAAGATCGGCCTCAACACGCAGATCTTTGCCGAGGTCAAACTCAACGCTCATGGCCGTTCCAACTTCACCGAATTCACCGAGGCGATCCGCGGTTTTCCGGAAGTGCTGGAGTGTTATGTGCTGATGGGGGCAGTGGATTTCCTGTTGCGCATAGTCACGGCGGACATCGAGGCGTACGAGCGTTTCTTCTTCGAGAAACTGTCGATGGTGCCGGGGATTCAGGAAGTGAATTCGATCGTGGCGCTGTCGGAGATCAAGTCGACCACCAGTTTGCCGGTATTGCGCTGAAGACGGGGTAAAGCGGTGGGTGCTGTCGCGAGCCAGCTCGCTCCCGCAAGGCAGGAGCGAGCCTGTTCATGGAGCCCTTACATGCGCAGCAAGGTCTTCCACGCGCGGTTCTGGAACACCGTGATCGCCTGTTGCTTGCGGGCATCCAGGGCTTCGTCGGTGATCGGCTCGTGGGCCAGTTGCGCCAGCTTGTTCAACTCGCCGTACAGACGGTCCAGCTCCGGGATTTCCAGCACGTTGCGTGCGTGATGCAGCCAGGACTGGATGCGTTCGATACGCGGCAGTTGCTCGGCCAGGTCTTCCGGCTGTTGCTGGTAGCGGGGCAGTTGCAGGGAGCTGGCTTCGTCGGCCAGCAGGCGCGGCAACCAGCTGCCCAGTTGCGCCGCACCCTGGCGGTTGCCACGGGTATTGCGCTCGGCGGTCCAGCTGCGGGCCAGCAACCAGCGCGAGGTGTTCAGCGAGAACAGGCCCCAGCGCACGTCCTGCAGCTCTTCGATGAACTGCTCGGGCGCGGCCTTGCGCACGTCTTCGTCGTCCAGGCCGGCTTGCACCAGTGGGCGCCAGTCTTCCAGCAGGCCGTCCAGCGAAGCGCGCAACTCGGCGGTCGCCTGGCGCGGCGCGGCCTGGCCCAGGCTGCTGACCAGGGCGCGCAGTTCCGCCAGGTTCTCGACCCAGTCCTGCAGCAAACGCCAGTGACCGTTGAAGCGATATTGCTCGGCCAGGCGCTGGCTGCTGCCCAGCAGGTGCCAGGTCAGCGCTGCGAAGGCGTCGTCCAGCGGCGTTTCCGCGCTCAGCTCCGGAGCGGGCAGGCTCAGGGAGTAGCTGTTGGCGTCGAACAGGCGGTAGCCGCGCTCGGCCTTGCTGATGTCGCAGGGCATCAGCGGCAGGGTGGCGGCCAGCTCGGCGGCCAGTTCCAGCAGGGCGGCCGGTTCGCCTTCGCGCAGTTCCAGTTCCAGCTCGCAGATCTCTTCCTTCTGCTTGCCGGCGATCACGTGGCCCAGGTCCAGGGCGGCCTCGATCACCACCTTGGCCTTGCCGCGGCCCCAAGCGATTTCCGCGCGTTCGCGGACGAAGTCGGTGGTGAAGATCGGCTTGAGGGCCTTTTTGTCCAGCTCGGCCAGTTGCTCGGGCCAGCATTCGCCGTCGAGTTTCTTCAGGTCGAGCTTGGCTTTGGCCAGGTGCCAGTCGTACTCGTTGCGTTCCGACAGGCCGGCGACGCTCTGGCCTCGGGTCTTGAGGGTCTGGATCACTTCTTCGCCGTCGCGGCGCAGGCGCAGGGCGACCTTGGCGCGGGCCAGGTCGCGCTCGGGCGTGTCGAAGTACTGGTTCATCAGTTCGCGGTGTTCCCAGCCACTTTTATTGCGTTTTTTCAGGAGCGGGTGCTCACGCAGGGCGGCGAGGGTTTCGCGGCTGACGCGGAGTTTGATTTCGGTTTCTTTCTGCATGGCCGGAAAATCCAGGATCGGGAGCGCAGCCGGGGGAATGTGTGGCTGCCTAGGTCGTGCAGTGTACAGGACTCGCCGCGTCGAGGTGCCGTGGCGGTTTATTCCTGTCGCAGGATGGCTCTATGATGGACTTCATCTTGGAACCCGAGAGCCAGCGCATGCCATTGCCGTCCATGAAAGAGCAGTTCGCTGCGCTGATTGCCACACCTTCGGTCAGCTGTACCCAGCCGGCGCTGGATCAGTCCAATCGTGCGGTCATCGATTTGCTGGCGAGCTGGCTCGGCGACCTGGGTTTTGCCTGCGATATCCAGCAGGTCAGCCCCGGCAAGTTCAACCTGCTCGCCAGTTTCGGCAGCGGCCCCGGCGGCCTGGTACTGGCCGGGCACAGCGACACCGTGCCCTACGACGGCGCGCTGTGGCAGACCGACCCGCTGAAGCTCACCGAGGTCGACGGACGCTGGGTCGGCCTGGGCAGCTGCGACATGAAAGGCTTTTTCGCCCTGGTCATCGAGGCGGTCCGGCCGTTGCTGGAGCAGCCCTTCAAGCAACCGTTGCTGATCCTCGCCACCTGCGACGAGGAAAGCTCCATGGCCGGCGCCCGGGCCCTGGCCGAAGCCGGCCGGCCATTGGGGCGCGCCGCGGTGATCGGCGAGCCGACCGGGCTGCGGCCGATCCGCATGCACAAAGGCGTGATGATGGAGCGCATCGATATTCTCGGGCGCAGCGGCCATTCCTCCGACCCGAGCCTGGGCCATAGCGCCCTGGAAGCCATGCACGATGCCATCGGCGAACTGCGCGGCCTGCGCCTGGCGTGGCAGCGCGAATTTCGCAACCCGCAGTTCAGCGTGCCGCAGCCGACCCTGAACCTTGGGTGTATCCACGGTGGCGACAACCCGAACCGCATTTGCGGCCAATGCTCGCTGGAGTTCGACCTGCGGCCGCTGCCGGGCATGGACCCGCAGGCGCTGCGCGCGGCCATCCGGCAGAAGCTGGTGCCCGTGGCCGAGCGGCATCAGGTGACGATCGACTTTGCACCGCTGTTCCCCGAAGCGCCGCCCTTCGAGCAGGCCGAAGACTGCGAATTGGTGCGGGTGGCCGAGCGCCTGACCGGCCATCGCGCCGAAGCAGTGGCGTTCGGCACCGAAGCGCCTTATCTTCAGCGCCTTGGCTGCGAGACTGTGGTGCTGGGCCCGGGCGACATCGCCTGTGCTCACCAACCGGGGGAATACCTCGAAATGTCACGCTTGCAGCCTACCGTGCATCTACTACGTGAACTGATTAACCATTACTGCCTGACGCCGGCCTGATTTCTACTAAATCACCGACGGCCAAGCCCGTACCTCAAGGAGAGCGAGCGTGTCGCCAAGCCTGTTCCGACGATAACCACCAGCCCGCTGTGCGTTTTCCCGTTTCGTCCTTTTATAGGCTGCTTCTTATTTACAGGCTCAGGTTATGCCCGAATACGTCAATTGGCTTCGTCACGCTTCTCCTTATATCAATGCCCACCGCGACTGTACCTTCGTGGTCATGCTGCCCGGCGACGGCGTAGAGCATCCGAACTTCGGCAACATCGTCCATGACCTGGTGTTGCTGCACAGCATGGGCGTGCGCTTGGTGCTGGTACATGGCTCGCGTCCACAGATCGAAGCCCGCCTGGCTGCGCGCGGCCTGACCCCGCATTACCACCACGGCATGCGCATCACCGATGCGGCGACCCTGGAATGCGTGATCGACGCCGTTGGCCAGTTGCGCATCGCCATTGAAGCGCGGCTGTCCATGGACATGGCGTCCTCGCCGATGCAGGGTTCGCGTCTGCGGGTCGCCAGCGGTAACCTGGTGACCGCCCGGCCGATCGGCGTGCTCGAGGGTGTCGACTATCACCACACCGGCGAAGTGCGTCGGGTCGACCGCAAGGGCATCAACCGCCTGCTGGACGAGCGCTCGATCGTGTTGCTGTCGCCTTTGGGCTACTCACCGACCGGGGAAATCTTCAACCTCGCCTGCGAAGACGTCGCCACCCGCGCGGCCATCGACCTGGCTGCCGACAAGCTGCTGCTGTTCGGCGCCGAGCGTGGCCTGCTGGATGAAAACGGCAATCTGGTGCGCGAACTGCGTCCGCAACAGGTGCCGGCGCATTTGCAGCGCCTGGGCAGCAACTATCAGGCGGAGCTGCTGGATGCCGCGGCCGAAGCTTGCCGGGGGGGCGTAGGGCGCAGCCATATCGTCAGCTACGCCGAAGACGGCGCGCTGCTGACCGAACTGTTCACCCGTGACGGTGGCGGTACGCTGGTGGCCCAGGAGCAGTTCGAACTGGTCCGCGAGGCGGCCATCGAGGACGTCGGCGGTCTGCTGGATCTGATCAGTCCGCTGGAAGAGCAGGGCATTCTGGTGCGGCGTTCCCGCGAGGTGCTCGAGCGTGAGATCGAACAGTTCAGCGTGGTCGAGCGCGAGGGGATGATCATTGCCTGTGCCGCGCTCTACCAGATCGCCGACTCCGACGCCGGGGAGCTGGCCTGCCTGGCGGTGAACCCGGAATACCGCCACGGCGGTCGCGGCGACGAACTGTTGGAAAGGATCGAAACCCGGGCCCGGGCCCAGGGCCTGAAAACCCTGTTTGTCCTCACCACCCGTACCGCTCACTGGTTCCGTGAGCGCGGTTTTGCCCCTAGCAGCGTCGAGCGTCTGCCTTCCGCGCGGGCCTCGCTGTACAACTACCAGCGCAACTCGAAGATCTTCGAAAAAGCCCTCTGAGCTTCATCCCCTTCGACAACCCGCTCTTGACAGAGCGGGTTTTTTGTTGTGCCTGCCGAGCCTGATTCAGGTTTCAGAAAAAAGAAGGTGGTCGATACAAGAACTGTAACAAATTGACGCGACCATTGGCGCGACGCCATTATTGCGTCGCCTTTTCGATACTGGTTGACGTATCTGGCTTATGTTTTAACTGGTCGATCTAAAGATCAGTGGGGAAATATCATTCAGGAATTAAAAAGGGCGCCGATACCTTGTGCCACGGCTCAAAAGACGCGCCTATTGATATTCCATAATGGTATGAAAAAAAATGAAATAATTCTTTTTGGGATTATGAGAAATTCATTACCCTGCAAGGACCAAACCATCGCGATTAGACCTTGGTCGTAGACACAGTTGGTTACGATTGACTTATGGGTCACGGTCTGGCGCTAATCGCCCACCGATGGACCCGGGGCAGCAGACCCTGGGCCTGAGTACACAAGAATTAGAAACGAGAGGAGCGAAACATGAACAAGTCCACCTTGGCCCTGGCTGTGGCCGTTGGGGTTATGGCGCAGCAGGCAGGCGCCGCCGGTTTCATCGAAGACAGCAAGGCCACTCTGGGTCTGCGTAACTTCTACATCAATACTGACAACCGCGATGCCGACACCAAGGCGTCCGGCGCGCAGAGCAAGCAGGAAGAGTGGGGCCAAGGCTTCCAGCTCAACTTCACTTCCGGTTACACCGAAGGCACCGTCGGCTTCGGTCTCGACGCCATCGGCCTGTTGGGCATCAAGCTGGATTCGGGCGGCGGCACCAACGGCGCCACTGCTACCTCTTATGGCGGCACTGTTTTCCCAAGCGAGTCCAATGGCAAAGCGGTCGATAACTACTCCAGCCTGGGCCTGACCGCCAAAGCCAAGATCTCTCAGACCGAACTGAAGCTCGGTACCCTGCAGCCAAAACTGCCGGTTATCGTGACCAACGATGGTCGTATGCTGCCACAAACCTTCCAGGGCGGTCAGATCACCTCGAACGACATCAAGGACCTGACACTGGTGGGTGGTCAGATCGAGCATGCCAAGGGTCGTAACTCCAGCAACAACGAAGAACTGTCGATCGCGGGCGCCAACGCACACACCGCTGCTGGTCGTGACAGCAACAAGTTCATCTACGGTGGTGGTGACTACAAGATCACTAAAGATCTGACCGCTCAGTACTACTACGGCAACCTGAAAGACTTCTACAAGCAGCACTTCGTTGGCCTGCTGCACAACTGGGCTATCGGCCCGGGCGTATTGAAGTCTGACCTGCGCTACTTCAACAGCCGTGACGACGGTGCCAACGGCCACGACTCGGCCTACTACACCACCGGTGACTACGGCACTGGCATCACCAAGGGCAAGGTTGATAACAACCTGATCAGCGGCCTGTTCCTGTACTCGGTTGCCGGCCATACCTTCGGTGGCGGCTACCAGGTGAGTAACGGTGACAGCGACTTCCCTTGGCTGAACCAGGGTGACGGTTCGTCGGCTTACCTGACTACCGACATGCAGATCGCCAAGTTCGCCCGTGCTGGCGAACGTACCTGGCAAGCTCGCTACTCCTACGATTTCGCCAAGGTAGGCGTGCCTGGCCTGACCGCCGGTGTGATCTATCTGCGTGGCGATAACATCGACACTTCCGGCAAAGAGGGTTCCGTTCTCCCTCAGCGTACCGTTTCGGCGACCAACGCCAGCGAGTGGGAACGGGACCTGACCGTGGCCTACGTGATTCCGGAAGGTCCGCTGAAGAACCTGGGCCTGACTTGGAAAAACGCCATGTGGCGTAACGATATTCCGGGCCAGCGCTCGCAGGACGAAAACCGCCTGATCGTCAGCTACTCGATCCCGCTGTTGTAATCCGACGTTAAAACCTCGCCCGGCGCAATGCCGGGCGAGGTGTTGTCATCCAGGTCGGACCCACCCCCGCAGGTCCTCCCTGAAACCCCTCTTTACAGCTACTCAAGGCCTTCTCGAACCTTGTCGAAGATGGTGTGCCCTGGGCGCGCGCGAATCCAGTGAAGAGATTTTTAATATTCATTTATCGTTTAAATAAATCGATATTTATTCTTTTTAAATATTCCCAGGCGCAGGCACAGTAGGGCTCATAACGCACTCACAGGAGCAGCAACATGAGCCTCAGACTTGGCGACATCGCCCCCGACTTCGAACAGGATTCCAGTGCCGGCAAGATTCGTTTCCACGAGTGGCTCGGCGACAGTTGGGGCGTGCTGTTTTCCCACCCGGCGGACTTCACCCCGGTGTGCACCACCGAGCTGGGGTTCACTGCCAAGCTCAAGGACCAGTTCGCCGAGCGCGGCGTGAAAGCCATTGCCCTGTCGGTGGACCCGGTGGACTCGCACCACAAGTGGATCGAGGACATCAACGAAACCCAGAACACCCTCGTCAACTTCCCGATCCTGGCCGACGCCGACCGCAAGGTCTCGGACCTGTACGACCTGATCCACCCGAATGCCAACGACACCCTGACCGTGCGTTCGCTGTTCGTCATCGACCCGAACAAGAAGGTGCGCCTGACCATCACTTATCCGGCCAGTACCGGGCGCAATTTCCACGAGATCCTGCGGGTGATCGACTCGCTGCAGCTCACCGACAACTACAAGGTGGCCACCCCGGCCAACTGGCAGGACGGTGATGAAGTGGTGATCGTGCCGTCGCTCAAGGACGAAGAGGAAATCAAGAAACGCTTCCCCAAAGGTTATCGCGCGGTCAAACCCTACCTGCGCCTGACGCCGCAACCGAATCGCTGACACCGTGGGCCCGCAGGCGCGAGCCGGCATTGCCGCCGCCTGCGGGTCATGTACCGCTTCCACAAAGCAGGGGTTTTAAGGCCGTTTCGACGGCCTATTTTTTTGCCTGGAGAATGGTATTTCATATATTCATTTATAGAATAAACAAATGAAAAAATAAGATTTATGGATATATAAATAGGCTGTTAAGGTCTGCTCAGCTCAGCGAGATCGCAAACCGCGAATCGTCCATTACCGCTAAAGGAAACCTCTGCATGCTGGTCGTCTCACTCGGTGGCAGTCCCAGCCAACGCTCCCGCTCCGGGGTGCTGCTGGAACACGCCAAACGCTGGTTGCAGCAACAAGGTGTGGAAGTGGTCGACTATCAGGTCCGGGATTTCCCGGCCGAGGATCTGCTCCACGCACGCTTCGACAGCCCGATGGTGATCGACCTGTTGCAACAGATCGAACAGGCCGACGGCTTGCTGATCGCCACGCCGGTCTACAAGGCATCGTTTTCCGGCGCGCTGAAAACCGTGCTCGACCTGCTGCCGGAGCGTGCCCTGAACCACAAGGTGGTGTTGCCGATGGCCACGGGCGGCAGCATCGCCCACATGCTGGCGGTGGACTACGCGCTCAAGCCGGTGCTGTCGGCCCTCAAGGCCCAGGAGATGCTCCAGGGCATCTTCGCCGAGGACAGCCAGATCGCCTACGGCGAGGGCAGTGCCCAAGCGCAGCTGGCGCCGGCCCTGGAACAGCGCCTGCGCGAAGCCCTGGAACAGTTCCACAGCGCCATGGCGCGACGTCCCAAGCCGCTGGACCCGAATCTGTTGAATGATCGTTTGTTGAGTGCTCGCTGGAGCATTTGAGTCCTACCCGAATCTGAAGTACTGGCCTTACTTAGCCGCCAACGGCCTAGCAGGTGCAGCCAAAACCCAACAGCAAAAAGGAGAGCGCCATGCGCCCTGTGATTTTGCGTCGTGGTCTGGTCGCTCTGTTTGCTGCGGCTGTGTCCTTCGGCGCCATCGTTCAAGCCCACGCGGCCGAGACCCTGCGTATCGGCTATCAGAAATACGGCACCCTGGTGCTGCTCAAGGCCAAGGGCTCGCTGGAGAAGCGCCTGGCGGAGCAGGGCGTGCAGGTGCAATGGACCGAATTCCCCGGCGGCCCGCAGCTGCTGGAAGGGCTGAACGTCGGCTCCATCGACTTCGGCGTCACCGGCGAGACCCCGCCCGTATTCGCCCAGGCCGCCGGTGCCGACTTGTTGTACGTGGCCTACGAGCCACCGGCGCCGACCAGCGAAGCGATCCTGGTGCCCAAGGATTCGCCGATCAAGTCGGTAGCCGAGCTCAAGGGCAAGAAGGTAGTCCTCAACAAGGGCTCCAACGTGCACTACCTGCTGGTCCGCGCCCTGGAAGACGCCGGCCTCAAGTACAGCGACATTCAGACCGTATTCCTGCCGCCCGCCGATGCTCGCGCCGCCTTCGAGCGTGGCAGCGTCGATGCCTGGGTGATCTGGGACCCCTATCAGGCGGCGGCCGAGAAGCAGTTGCAAGCCCGCACCCTGCGTGACGGCAGCGGCATCGTCGACAACCACCAGTTCTATCTGGCGACCAAACCCTACGCACAACAGTACCCCGAGGTGATCAAGGCCCTGGTGGAAGAAGTGCGCGCGGTGGGCGAGTGGTCCAAGGCCAACCCGGACGAGGTGACCCAACAGGTGGCGCCACTGCTTGGCCTGCCGGCGGACATCACCCTGACCTCGGTGAAACGCCAGGGTTATGGCGCGTACTTCCTGACCCCGGACGTGGTGGTGGCCCAGCAGAAAATCGCCGACAGCTTCCACCAGCTCAAGCTGATTCCCAAGCCCCTGAGCATCAAAGACGTGATCTGGACGCCTCCGGCCGCCGTTGCCAAAGCGCCGTAACTCGACCCCTTAGGAGACAACTCCATGAGCCTCAATATTTTCTGGTTCCTGCCTACCCACGGCGACGGCCATTACCTTGGCACCGCCGAAGGCGCTCGCGCCGTCGACCACGGTTATCTGCAGCAGATCGCCCAGGCGGCCGATCGCCTCGGTTTCGGCGGCGTGCTGATCCCCACCGGGCGTTCCTGCGAGGATTCCTGGCTGGTGGCGGCCTCGCTGATCCCGGTGACCCAGCGCCTGAAGTTCCTGGTCGCCCTGCGCCCCGGGATCATTTCCCCGACGGTGGCGGCGCGCCAGGCGGCAACCCTGGATCGCCTGTCCGGCGGCCGGGCGCTGTTCAACCTGGTGACCGGTGGCGATCCGGACGAACTGGCCGGCGACGGCCTGTTCCTCAGCCATGAAGAGCGCTACCAGGCTTCGGTGGAGTTCACTCGTATCTGGCGTCGGGTGCTGGAAGGCGAAACCGTCGACTACGACGGCCAGCACATCAGCGTGAAGGGCGCCAAGCTGCTCTATCCGCCGATCCAGCAACCACGTCCGCCGCTGTACTTCGGCGGTTCTTCGGAAGCCGCGCAGGACCTGGCCGCCGAGCAGGTGGACATGGTCCTGACCTGGGGCGAACCACCGGCCGCGGTGGCCGAGAAGATCGAGCAGGTCCGGGCCAAGGCCGCCAAGCAGGGGCGCAGCGTGCGCTTCGGCATTCGCCTGCACGTGATCGTGCGTGAAACCAACGCCGAGGCCTGGCAAGCGGCCGAGCGCCTGATCTCCCATCTGGACGACGACACCATCGCCCGTGCCCAGGCCTCCCTGGCGCGCTTCGATTCGGTCGGCCAGCAACGCATGGCGGCCCTGCACGGTGGGCGCCGCGACAAACTGGAAGTCAGCCCCAACCTCTGGGCCGGCGTCGGCCTGGTACGGGGGGGCGCGGGCACCGCGCTGGTCGGCGATGGCCCGGCCGTGGCGGCGCGGATGAAGGAGTACGCGGACCTGGGTATCGACACCTTTATCTTCTCCGGTTACCCCCACCTGGAAGAGTCGTACCGGGTGGCCGAGCTGCTGTTCCCGCACCTGGATATCGAGCGTCCCGAGCTGCCCAAGGGCGCCGGGTACGTCAGCCCGTTCGGCGAAATGGTCGCCAACGACATCACTCCCAAAGCTGCGTCCCAGAGCTGAGGCGTGGCCATGATCGGACAAAGCTTGTTCCATCGCCTGGCACCCTGGGCCCTGCCACTGCTGTTGCTGGCGGTGTGGCAGTTGTCGGTCTCGGCCGGTTGGCTGTCGACGCGAATCCTGCCGGCACCCAGCGCGGTGATCGAAGCCGGGGTCGGCCTGGTGCGCAGCGGCGAAATCTGGACCCACCTGGCTATCAGCGGCTGGCGCGCGGCGATCGGTTTCCTGATCGGCGGCAGCATCGGCCTGGCCCTGGGGTTCGTCACCGGCCTGTCGAAGTGGGGCGAACGCCTGCTCGACAGCTCGGTGCAGATGATCCGCAACGTACCGCACCTGGCGCTGATTCCCCTGGTGATCCTGTGGTTCGGCATCGACGAGTCGGCGAAGATTTTCCTGGTGGCCCTGGGCACCCTGTTCCCGATCTACCTGAACACCTACCACGGCATCCGCAATGTCGACTCGGCGCTGGTGGAAATGGCGCGCAGTTATGGCCTGGCAGGCGGAGCCCTGTTCCGCCAGGTGATTCTGCCGGGCGCCTTGCCTTCGATCCTGGTGGGCGTGCGTTTCGCCCTGGGCTTCATGTGGCTGACGCTGATCGTCGCGGAAACCATCTCCGCCAGCTCCGGCATCGGCTATCTGGCGATGAACGCCCGGGAATTCCTGCAGACCGACGTGGTGGTGCTGGCCATCGTCATGTATGCCGTGCTCGGCAAACTGGCGGACCTCGCCGCGCGCGGCCTGGAACGTGCCTGGCTGCGTTGGCATCCGGCCTATCAAGTGGCCAAGGGCGGTGCGCAATGACGGCTCAACAACCTCCACGCCTGCTGCGCGGTATTCCGCTGGTGGTGCGCAAGCTGCAAAAAACCTTCGGTTCGCGCCAGGTGCTGCGCGAGATCGACCTGCATATTCCGGCCGGGCAATTCGTCGCGGTGGTCGGCCGTAGCGGCTGCGGCAAGAGCACCTTGCTGCGCTTGCTGGCCGGCCTCGACAAGCCTACCGGTGGTGAATTGCTGGCCGGTGCCGCGCCGCTGAGCCAGGCCATCGAGGACACCCGCATGATGTTCCAGGAGGCGCGCCTGCTGCCCTGGAAGAAAGTCATCGACAACGTCGGCCTGGGCCTCAAGGGCGATTGGCGCCCCCAGGCCCTGGAAGCCCTGGAGGCGGTGGGCCTGGCCGATCGCGCCAATGAGTGGCCGGCCGCCTTGTCCGGCGGCCAGAAGCAGCGCGTGGCCCTGGCCCGGGCGCTGATTCACCAGCCGCGCCTGTTGCTGCTGGACGAGCCCTTGGGCGCGCTGGATGCCCTGACCCGGATCGAGATGCAGCAACTGATCGAGCGCCTGTGGCAGCAGCATGGCTTCACCGTCCTGCTGGTGACCCACGATGTCAGCGAAGCGGTGGCGGTGGCCGACCGGGTGATCCTGATCGAAGAAGGCGAGGTCGGTCTCGATCTGCTGGTGGAGCTGCCGCGCCCTCGGGTGCGTGGTTCCCATCGGCTGGCGGCGCTGGAAGCCGAAGTACTCAACCGCGTGTTGTCGCTGCCCGGGTCGCCACCCGAGCCGGAACCCGTTTCACCCTTGCCCACGCAATTGCGCTGGGCGCAATAAAAGCGGCGGCAAGCTTTGAGCTGCAAGCTGCAAGAAGGAGTCGAGTGCTTTTACTTGCAGCTTGCCGCTTGAAACTTGCCGCTTATTTCGACCCGAGGAGAAATCGTATGACTATCAAGGCCATCAACGTTCGCAACCAGTTCAAAGGCACCATCAAGGAAATCGTCGAAGGCGACGTGCTCTCGGAAATCGACGTGCAGACTGCCTCCGGCATCGTCACATCGGTGATTACCACCCGTTCGGTCCGGGAACTGGAACTGGCGATCGGCAGCGAAGTGATCGCGTTCGTGAAATCCACCGAGGTGTCGATCGCCAAGTTGTGATCGATGCGCGACAACCGGCCCCGGACGGCGTGAGCCCTTCGGGGCTTTTTTGTGGGCGATGACTGCCGTAGCCGCTGCCGAGCCTGCGAGGCTGCGATCGAGGTGGGCGGCATTCCGACGCAGCCTTCGCCAACCGGTTTACCTGAAGGAATGCATGGCCAGGTTTCACGGCCGCGTTGCGGCCGGGCGAGCGGCTACAGGGCAGGGCGCTTGGGCAGGTAAGGTGGCAGGTACAACCCCAGGTAGGCATCGAACACCCGCATGCCTTCCTCGGCCATGCGCTCGGTGATCTGCCCATGCTGCTGGACCGAGCGCGCGTAGACGCGGTCGCCCAGTTCCATGGCCAGGGTGAACACATCGACATCCGCGGGCAGCGCCGGCAGCTGGAAGTGCTGGTCGAACAGCTTGTGCATCAGGTCGCCCAGTTCGATGTCGTGCTGGCGGTCGGCCTGGGTGACCTCGGTGAGGCCATGCTGGGCCAGGATCAGCTGGCGGGCCGCGGCGTCGGCGCTGTAGATGGCGAGCATGCGCTGTTCGACCAATCGCGACAGGTCGTGCCAACTGCTCAGGGCTGCGTGGTCGATAGGCTCTTGCAGGCAGGCGCGGAATGCGGCGTGGACGTCGGCGGTCAGGGCTTCGAGCAGGGCCGGAACGCTGGCGAAAAAGTGATAGACCGAGGAGGGCGGGATCTCCGCGCGCTCGGCCACACTGTAGATCGACAGGCTGGCCACGCCCTCGGCGGCAAGCAGGGTGCGGGCGGCATCGAGTATCGAGTCGATCCGGGCCTGGCTGCGTGCGCGGGGTTTGCGGGGGGTGGCTACGCGTGTCATTGGAGTCTCCTGCGGGGCAGCGGGCATTGTACGAGGCGTGTCGGGTGTTGTCTGCCAGGATGCCTTCGCGGGCAAGCCTCGCTCGTGTGGGGTGCTGTCGCGGTAGAAATGGCGTCCCACCGATTCTGTAGGAGCGAGGCTTGCCCGCGATCCGCCGCAAGGCGGCCATAAAAAAACGCCACGGGCCTTTGCGGCCGATGGCGTTCTCTGGGCTACAGCCGCTTACACGGTGTGCAGGTACCAGTTGTACTCGAGGTCGGAGATCGAGTGTTCGAACTCCTCCAGCTCGCTTTCCTTACAGGCCACGAAGATATCGATGTATTTCGGGTCGATGTACTTGGCCATGACTTCGCTGTCGTCCAGCTCGCGCAGTGCGTCGCGCAGGTTGTTCGGCAGGCTTTGCTCGTTCTGCTCGTAGGAGTTGCCTTCGGTTGGCGCGCCCGGTTCGATCTTGTTGACCAGGCCGTGGTGCACACCCGCCAGGACCGAAGCCATCAGCAGGTACGGGTTGGCGTCGGCGCCGGCCACACGGTGTTCCAGGCGGACCGCGTCGGCGGAGCCGGTCGGTACGCGCAGGGCGACGGTGCGGTTGTCCAGGCCCCAGCTCGGCGAGTTCGGCACATAGAACTGCGCGCCGAAACGACGGTAGGAGTTGACGTTCGGGCAGAGGAAAGCCATCTGCGCCGGTAGGGTCTCGAGCACACCGCCGATCGCGTGACGCAGTGCGGCGTTCTGCTCGGGATCCTCGCTGGCAAAAATATTCTTGCCGTCCTTGTCCAGGACCGAAATGTGGACGTGCAGACCATTACCCGCCTGGCCTGGGTAAGGCTTGGCCATGAAGGTGGTGTCCATCTCATGGTCGTAGGCGATGTTCTTGATCAGACGCTTGAGCAGTACCGCATAGTCGCAGGCCTTGATCGGGTCGGCGACGTGGTGCAGGTTCACCTCGAATTGCGCCGGAGCACTTTCCTTGACGATGGCGTCGGCCGGGATGCCTTGTTCTTTCGCGCCTTCGAGAATGTCCTGCAGGCAGTCGACGTATTCGTCGAGGTCGTCGATCAGGTAGACCTGGGTCGAATGCGGGCGCTTGCCGGAGATCGGCGAGCGTGGCGGTTGTGGCCGGCCATTCACGTTCTCCTGGTCGATCAGGTAGAACTCCAGTTCAAACGCGGCGCAGATGGTCAGGCCCAGCTCGTCGAACTTGGCAACGACTTGACGCAGCACTTCGCGCGGGTCGGCGAAGAAAGGGTCGCCTTCGAGTTCGTGCATGGTCATCAGCAGTTGCGCGGTGGGGCGCTTCTGCCAGGGTTCATTGCACAGGGTATCGGGGATTGGATAGCAGATTCGATCGGCGTCGCCGATGTCCAGGCCCAGGCCGGTGCTTTCCACCGTCGAGCCGTTGATATCCAGGGCAAATAAAGAGGCCGGCAGGTTGATGCCTTTCTCGTAAACCTTGTGGAGGCTGGTGCGTTCGATGCGCTTGCCGCGCACCACACCATTCATATCCGCAATCAGAAGGTCAACGTACAGAACCTCAGGATGTTCCTTAAGGAACGCGTTCGCTTCGTTAAGCTGAACGGCACGCGGGGGTACCGACATGATGCAACACCTTTGTTGTTAAAAATATCAATCATTGATCTTTTCAGGTTTCAGTCAACCCGAACGGCATGCCGAAGTCAAGCGAGGCCTTTTTTGCCCTAAAAAAGCGCCTGTGGGGCATTTTTGGGGCGCTTTTCTGGCTTCGGAGGGCTTGGCCGCCGCGGCCTTGAGCGGGCCGTGTTGTATTTTTTACGGGGGTGTTGTGTAAAAAAATGAACAAGGCTAAGCTCGATTTAAACCCATAACAGCAATAATACCGGGGTGTTTCATGTCTCGCCTGCCGTTAATCGGCGTCACCGCCTGCTCTAGGCAGATCGGTCTGCATGCTTATCACATCAGTGGCGACAAGTACGTCCGCGCAGTGGCAGTAGCAGCCAAGGGCGTGCCCATGATCCTCCCGTCCCTGGCCGATATTCTGAGCCCGTCCGATATTCTGGACGGTCTGGATGGCATCCTCTTTACCGGTTCACCCTCCAATATCGAGCCTTTTCACTATAGCGGTCCCGCCAGCGCGCCGGGAACCGCGCACGATCCTGCCCGTGATGCCAGCACCCTGCCGTTGATCCGCGCCGCGGTGGCGGCCGGGGTTCCGGTATTGGGGATCTGCCGCGGTTTCCAGGAAATGAACGTGGCCTTCGGCGGTAGCCTGCACCAGCGGGTCCACGAAGCCGGCCCGTTCATGGACCACCGCGAGGACGATAGCCGGCCGGTGGAAGTGCAATACGGTCCGGCCCATGCGCTGTATGTACAGCCGGGCGGGGTGCTGGCCGGTCTCGGCCTGCCGGCGCAGATTGAGGTCAATTCGATTCATGGCCAAGGCGTTGAACGTCTGGCGCCGGGCCTGAAGATAGAGGCCCTGGCACCCGACGGGTTGATTGAAGCCTTCTCCGTCGAGGGGGCGCCGATCGAGGGCGGCAAGGCTTTTGCTTTGGGGGTGCAATGGCACCCTGAATGGCAGGTAAGCTCTAACCCTCACTACCTCGCCATCTTCCAGGCATTTGGCGATGCCTGTCGCAAGCGGGTAATTCAACGCGACGCCAATGCGTCACAAAAACCTGGCTTATAAGAGCCAGGAAACTCACGCCTAGAGGCATTTATGAGTAACAACCTCGACCAGCTCACCGATTGGTTGAAAGACCACAAGATCACAGAAGTCGAATGCATGATTGGCGACCTGACCGGGATCACCCGGGGCAAGATCTCGCCGACCAACAAGTTCATTGCCGAAAAAGGCATGCGCCTGCCCGAGAGCGTGCTGTTGCAGACGGTGACCGGCGACTATGTCGAAGACGACATCTATTACGAACTGCTGGACCCGGCCGACATCGACATGGTCTGCCGTCCGGACCAGAACGCGGTATTCCTCGTGCCCTGGGCCATCGAGCCGACCGCCCAGGTGATCCACGACACCTACGACAAGCAGGGCAACCCGATCGAGCTGTCGCCGCGCAACGTGCTCAAGAAGGTCCTGAAACTCTACGCCGACCACGGCTGGCAGCCGATCGTGGCGCCGGAGATGGAGTTCTACCTGACCAAGCGCAGCGACGACCCGGACTATCCGTTGCAGCCACCGGTCGGCCGCTCCGGTCGCCCGGAAACCGGTCGCCAGTCGTTCTCCATCGAAGCGGCCAACGAATTCGACCCGCTGTTCGAGGACGTCTACGACTGGTGCGAACTGCAGGAACTGGACCTCGACACGCTGATCCACGAAGACGGCACGGCGCAGATGGAAATCAACTTCCGTCACGGCGACGCCCTGTCCCTGGCCGACCAGATCCTGGTGTTCAAGCGCACCATGCGTGAAGCCGCGCTCAAGCATGAGGTGGCCGCTACTTTCATGGCCAAGCCGATGACCGGCGAGCCGGGCAGCGCCATGCACCTGCACCAGAGCATCATCGACATCGAGACCGGCAAGAACGTCTTCTCCAATGAAGACGGGACCATGAGCCAGCTGTTCCTCAACCACATCGGCGGCCTGCAGAAGTTCATCCCCGAGCTGCTGCCGCTGTTCGCGCCCAACGTCAACTCGTTCCGCCGCTTCCTGCCGGACACCTCGGCGCCGGTGAACGTGGAGTGGGGCGAAGAGAACCGCACCGTGGGCCTGCGTGTTCCGGATGCCGGGCCGCAGAACCGCCGGGTGGAAAACCGCCTGCCGGGCGCCGACGCCAACCCTTACCTGGCCATCGCCGCCAGCCTGCTGTGCGGTTTCATCGGCATGGTCGAAGGCCACAATCCGAGCGCGCCGGTAGTCGGCCGCGGTTACGAGCGCCGCAACCTGCGCCTGCCGTTGACCATCGAGGACGCTCTGGAGCGCATGGAAAACAGCAAGACCATCGAGAAATACCTGGGCAAGAAATTCATCACTGGCTACGTCGCGGTCAAGCGGGCCGAGCATGAAAACTTCAAGCGCGTCATCAGTTCGTGGGAGCGGGAGTTCCTGCTCTTCGCCGTCTGATGCGCGGGGCGCCGCCGTCACCGGCAGCGCCCTCACCGGAAAACTAGGAGAGTTCCAATGACCAGCAACAACCCGCAAACCCGTGAGTGGCAAACCCTCAGCAGCGAGCACCACCTGGCACCGTTCAGCGACTTCAAGCAGTTGAAGGAGAAGGGGCCGCGGATCATCACTAATGCCGAGGGCGTTTACCTCTGGGACAGCGAGGGCAACAAGATCCTCGACGGCATGGCCGGGCTGTGGTGCGTGGCCATCGGTTACGGCCGCGAAGAACTGGTCGAAGCCGCCAGCAAGCAGATGCGCGAGCTGCCGTACTACAACCTGTTCTTCCAGACCGCTCACCCGCCGGCGCTGGAACTGGCCAAGGCCATCTCCGATGTTGCCCCGCAGGGCATGAACCATGTGTTCTTCACCGGTTCCGGCTCCGAAGGCAACGACACCATGCTGCGCATGGTTCGCCACTACTGGGCGATCAAGGGCCAGCCGAAGAAGAAAACCATCATCAGCCGGGTAAACGGCTATCACGGTTCCACCGTGGCCGGCGCGAGCCTGGGCGGCATGACCTACATGCACGAACAGGGCGACTTGCCGATCCCGGGCATCGTGCACATTCCGCAGCCTTACTGGTTCGGTGAAGGCGGCGACATGACCCCGGACGAGTTCGGGATCTGGGTGGCCAACCAACTGGAAGAGAAGATTCTCGAAGTCGGCATCGATAACGTCGGCGCCTTCATTGCCGAGCCGATCCAGGGCGCGGGCGGCGTGATCGTTCCGCCGGAAAGCTACTGGCCGCGAATCAAGGAAATCCTCGCCAAGTACGACATCCTGTTCGTCGCCGACGAGGTGATCTGTGGTTTCGGGCGTACCGGTGAGTGGTTCGGTAGCGATTTCTACGACCTCAAGCCGGACATGATGACCATCGCCAAGGGCCTGACCTCCGGCTACATCCCCATGGGTGGCCTGGTGGTGCGCGACGAAGTGGTGGCGGTGCTCAACGAGGGCGGCGATTTCAACCACGGTTTCACCTATTCCGGGCACCCGGTGGCCGCCGCCGTGGCCCTGGAAAACATCCGCATCATGCGCGACGAAAAAATTATCGAGCGCGTCAAGGCAGAAACGGCACCTTATTTGCAGAAACGTCTGCGGGAACTGAACGATCACCCGCTGGTGGGTGAGGTTCGCGGAGTCGGCCTGTTGGGTGCCATCGAGCTGGTTCAGGACAAGGCCACCCGTGCGCGGTATGTCGGAAAAGGCGTCGGCATGATCTGCCGGCAGTTCTGCTTCGACAACGGCCTGATCATGCGCGCCGTGGGCGACACCATGATCATTGCTCCGCCCCTGGTGATCACCAAGGAGGAGATCGATGAGCTGGTGAGCAAGGCCCGCAAGTGCCTGGACCTGACCTTGAGTGCGTTGCAGGGCTAAGTGCTAGGCTCTGAGCGAAGTACCCTGCGGTACTTCACTCGGGGCGGCCATAAAGGATGGGTCTTCTGTTGAAAGCCCGCCTTGGAACTTGCCAGACTACCGCCTGTTTTTAGTTGCCTGGCAACCGGTCGCTGAACACAAGGTTAAAAAGAATAATTGGAGCATGACGCATGAAGGCAATAGGTATGAAGAAAGCTGGCAAGACCCTCCTCGCCATGTCCCTGATGGGCGCGATGGCGGCAGTGGCCCAGGCAGACGACAAGGTGCTGCACGTTTACAACTGGTCCGACTACATCGCACCTGACACCATCGCGAACTTCGAGAAAGAGTCCGGGATCAAGGTGGTCTACGACGTTTTCGATAGCAACGAGACCCTGGAAGCCAAACTGCTGGCAGGCAAGTCCGGTTACGACGTGGTCGTGCCATCGAACAACTTCCTGGCCAAGCAGATCAAGGCCGGTGTCTATCAGGAGCTGGACGTCTCCAAGTTGCCCAACTGGAAAAACCTGAACCAGGATCTGCTCAAGGCGGTTTCGGTCAGTGACCCGGGCAACAAGCATGCTTTCCCATACATGTGGGGTTCCATCGGCATCGGTTACAACCCGGAGAAGGTCAAGGCTGCGCTGGGCGTCGACAAGATCGATTCCTGGGATACCCTGCTCAAGCCCGAGAACATCGCCAAGCTCAAGGGCTGCGGCGTGAGCTTCCTCGACTCGCCAACCGAAATGATCCCGGTCGCCCTGCATTACCTGGGCCTGCCGACCGACAGCCAGAAGAAAGACGACATCAAGAAAGCCGAAGAGCTGTTCCTCAAGATCCGTCCTTCGATCACCTATTTCCACTCCTCCAAGTACATCTCGGACCTGGCCAACGGCAACATCTGCGTAGCGGTCGGTTACTCGGGTGACGTCCAGCAGGCCAAGTCCCGTGCCGCCGAAGCCGGCGACAAGGTGAAAGTCAGCTACGTCATTCCGAAAGAAGGCGCCGGCACCTTCTACGACATGGTCGCTATCCCCAAGGATGCGGAAAACGTCGAGGGCGCCTACAAGTTCATGACCTACCTGCAGAAGCCTGAAGTCATGGCCAGCATCACCAATGCCGTGCGTTTCCCGAACGGCAACGCCGCCGCAACGGCGCTGGTGGAAAAGGACATCACCAGCGATCCGGGCATCTACCCGCCAGCCGACGTGCAGGCCAAGCTGTATGCGATCGCCGATCTGCCGGCCGCTACCCAGCGTGAGTTGACCCGCAGCTGGACCAAGATCAAATCCGGCAAATAAACCGGTTTGAGGCAGCAACCGCTGGCTGTCGTCCCCGCGAGGGCGGTCAGCGGTGCAATTAAATGACAGAAAGTTTTGCTGGATCGGTTTATCGAAGGTAAGTTGCGCGCCGGTTTTGTTGCTGGGCAGCTCTTGGCTGTCATGTAGTGCGGGCAACTCAGGCCCAATTGTTTAGAGGACCTCCACTTGCCTATTTCTTTATTTCGCAAAGCCATGCTGGTGGGCGCCGGGCTGACGCTGGCCGTCAGCGCCTATGCTGCGCCGACCGTGCATATTTATAACTGGTCTGACTATATCGGTCAGAGCACATTGGCGGACTTCGAAAAGGCCACCGGCATCAAGCCGCTGTACGACGTGTTCGACTCCAACGAAACCCTGGAAGGCAAGTTGCTCGCCGGTCGTACCGGCTATGACGTGGTCGTGCCGTCCAATCACTTCCTGGGCAAGCAGATCAAGGCCGGAGCGTTCCAGAAACTCGACAAGGCGCAGTTGCCCAACTATTCGAACCTCGACCCGGTGCTGCTCAAGCGCCTGGAGAAGAACGACCCGGGCAACCAGTACGCCGTGCCTTACCTGTGGGGCACCAACGGCATCGGCTATAACGTCGAGAAGGTCAAGGCCGCGCTGGGCGTGGACAAGATCGACTCCTGGGCCATGCTGTTCGAGCCGGAAAACATCAAGAAGCTGTCGAGCTGCGGCGTCGCCTTCCTCGACTCCGCCGATGAAATGCTCCCGGCGGTACTCAACTACATGGGCCTGGACCCCAACAGCCAGAACCCCGACGACTACAAGAAGGCCGAAGCCAAGTTGCTGGCGGTGCGACCTTACGTGACCTACTTCAATTCCTCGAAATACATCTCCGACCTGGCCAATGGCGAAATCTGCGTGGCCGCAGGCTTCTCCGGCGATGTGTTCCAGGCCAAGGCGCGCGCCGCCGAAGCCGGCAAGGGCATCGAGATCGCCTATGTGATCCCCAAGGAAGGCGGCAACCTCTGGTTCGACATGCTGGCCATTCCCAAGGACGCCGGTAACGTCAAGCAGGCCCATGCCTTCATCAATTACCTGCTCAAGCCTGAGGTGATCGCCCAGGTCAGCGACTCCGTCGGCTACGCCAACCCGAACCCCAAGGCGGGCGAGCTGATGGACCAATCGGTCCGCAAGGACGAAGCGGTTTACCCACCGCAGGAGATCGTCGACAAGCTGTACGTCAACTCGGAGTTGCCGCCCAAGATCCAACGACTCATGACCCGCAGCTGGACCAAGGTCAAGTCGGGCAAATAGTGTCAATCGCTCAAACTATCCAGAGTTCGCCCGCATGGGGCGAACTGCAAATTCTGTTGGGAGTTTCGTAAATGGCAGTTGCCTCCGGCGCCTACAAGAAAGCCCTCGAGGGCGACCAGACACCGAAGCAGGTGTTGGTCAAGATCGACCGGGTCACGAAGAAGTTCGACGAGACGATTGCCGTGGACGACGTGTCCCTGGAAATCAAGAAAGGCGAGATCTTCGCCCTGCTCGGCGGTTCTGGCTCGGGTAAGTCCACCTTGCTGCGCATGCTCGCGGGGTTCGAACGGCCCACGGAGGGGCGCATCTACCTGGACGGTGTGGACATCACCGACATGCCGCCCTACGAGCGGCCGATCAACATGATGTTCCAGTCCTACGCCTTGTTCCCGCACATGACCGTGGCGCAGAACATCGCCTTCGGCCTGCAGCAGGACAAGATTCCCAAGGCCGAGATCGACGCCCGCGTGGCCGAGATGCTCAAGCTGGTGCAGATGAGCCAGTACGCCAAGCGCAAGCCGCATCAACTCTCTGGCGGTCAGCGCCAGCGCGTGGCCCTGGCCCGCTCCCTGGCCAAGCGGCCGAAGCTGCTGTTGCTCGATGAGCCGATGGGCGCGCTGGATAAAAAGCTGCGCTCGCAGATGCAGCTGGAGCTGGTGGAGATCATCGAGCGTGTCGGAGTGACCTGCGTGATGGTGACCCACGACCAGGAAGAGGCCATGACCATGGCCGAGCGTATTGCGATCATGCACCTGGGCTGGATCGCCCAGATCGGCAGCCCGATCGACATCTACGAGACCCCGACCAGCCGCCTGGTCTGCGAATTCATCGGCAACGTCAACATCTTCGAAGGTGAAGTGATCGACGACGCCGAAGGCCACGCGACCATTACCTGCAAGGACCTGGATCGCAACATCTACGTGGGCCACGGCATCAGCACCTCGGTGCAGGACAAGTCGGTGACCTACGCCATCCGCCCGGAAAAACTCCTGGTGACCCCGGACATGCCGACCTGCGAATACAACTGGTCGAGCGGCAAGGTGCACGACATCGCCTACCTGGGCGGCCACTCGGTGTTCTACGTCGAGCTGCCGAGCGGCAAGCTGGTGCAGTCGTTCGTGGCCAACGCCGAGCGTCGCGGCGCGCGGCCGACCTGGGGCGACCAGGTGTACGTCTGGTGGGAAGACGACAGCGGCGTGGTACTGCGCTCATGAACATGCGAAAGCTCAAGCGCCGCCTCAATCGAATAATTCCCGGTGGCCGCCAGCTGGTCATCGGGGTCCCGTTCCTCTGGCTGTTCCTGTTCTTCATGCTGCCGTTCTTCATCGTCCTGAAGATCAGCTTCGCCGAAGCGGACGTGGCCATTCCGCCGTACACCGAGATCTACAGCTTCATCGACCAGAAGCTGCAGGTGCTGCTCAACCTGGGCAACTACGCGATGCTCGGCGACGACGAGTTGTACATCGCCGCCTACCTCGGCTCGCTGAAGATGGCGTTCTTCAGCACGCTGCTGTGCCTGCTGATCGGCTACCCGATGGCCTATGCCATCGCCAGCGCCCGCAAAGAGCTGCAGACCGTGCTGGTGCTGCTGATCATGATGCCGACCTGGACCGCGATCCTGATCCGCGTCTACGCCTGGATGGGCATCCTCAGCAACAACGGCCTGCTCAACGGCTTCCTGATGAGCATGGGCTTGATCGACGAGCCGCTGCAGATCCTCAACACCAACCTGGCGGTGTACATCGGCGTGGTCTATTCGTACCTGCCGTTCATGATCCTGCCGCTCTACGCCAACCTGGTGAAGCACGATACCAGCCTGCTGGAAGCCGCCTCGGACCTGGGTTCGAGCACCTTCAACAGTTTCTGGAAAATCACCGTGCCGCTGTCGAAGAACGGCATCATCGCCGGCTGCATGCTGGTGTTCATCCCGGTGGTGGGCGAGTTCGTGATCCCGGAACTGCTCGGCGGTCCGGAAACCCTGATGATCGGTAAAGTGCTCTGGCAAGAGTTCTTCAACAACCGTGACTGGCCGGTGGCGTCGGCCCTGGCAGTGGTGATGCTGGCGATCCTGATTGTGCCGATCATCCTCTTCAACCGCAGTCAGGCCAAAGAAATGGAGGGCAAGGAATGAAGCGCTTCAGTTTCTCGAACCTGATGCTGGTGGTGGGGCTGCTGTTCATCTACCTGCCGATGCTGATCCTGGTGATCTACTCGTTCAACGCCTCCAAGCTGGTGACGGTCTGGGGCGGCTGGTCGGTGAAGTGGTACGTCGGCCTGCTGGACAACTCGCAACTGATGGGCTCGGTGGTGCGCTCCCTGGAGATCGCCTGCTACACCGCGATTGCCGCGGTGGCCCTGGGCACCCTGGCGGCCTTCGTCCTGACCCGTATCACCCACTTCAAGGGCCGCACGCTGTTCGGCGGCCTGGTCACCGCGCCGCTGGTGATGCCGGAAGTGATCACCGGTCTGTCGCTGTTGCTGCTGTTCGTGGCCATGGCGCAGATGATCGGCTGGCCGCAGGAGCGCGGCATCGTCACTATCTGGATCGCCCACACCACGTTCTGCGCCGCCTATGTGGCGGTGGTGGTGTCGGCGCGCCTGCGCGAGCTGGACCTGTCCATCGAAGAGGCGGCCATGGACCTGGGGGCGCGGCCGTGGAAGGTGTTCTTCCTGATCACCATCCCGATGATCGCGCCGTCGCTGGCGGCCGGCGGCATGATGTCCTTCGCCCTGTCCCTGGACGATCTGGTGCTGGCGAGCTTCGTCTCCGGCCCGGGTTCCACGACTTTGCCGATGGAAGTGTTCTCGGCGGTGCGTCTCGGGGTGAAACCGGAGATCAACGCCGTGGCCAGCCTGATCCTGCTGGCGGTGTCGCTGGTGACCTTCCTGGTCTGGTACTTCAGCCGCCAGGCCGAAGAGCGCCGCAAGCGCGCCATCCAGCAAGCCATCGAAGAGGCCGCGGCCGATTCCTGGAAACAGCCGGACGTGCGCCGCGCACAGGCCCCGGAAGCGGCCTGATAGGCAACAGCCGGAAGGCTTTGACCGTGACAAGACATCGCCCCTGTTCAGGGGCGATGTCGTTTTCGGGGGGAGCCGCTGCAGCAGGCTGCGATCGACCGGAACGGTCGAAGCGGTCTCAAGGTCGCCGAGGTCCTTCGCACCTACCGCAGCCTGCGGCAGCGGCTACAGCGATAGCTTCGAAAACGCCTCAGCTCTTCAGCGAGTCGTATGCCTTCAGGGTATGCAGTGAATAGACATAGGCCGCTCCGGCATTCAACGAGATGGCGGTGGCAATCTCTTCACGGGTGGCCCCGGCCTTGAGCGCCGCTTCGGGTTACCCAATCCGCTCACGATGCCCGCGGCACGCCGGAGTCCCTATAGGAGCGGCCAGTCGACGCTCGATTGCTCGCGAGACGGCAGATCTGACCTGGCGTATCGACTGGACCGCCAGCAAGCTGGCTCCTGCAGGTTGTGCGTCGTTTACCGTGGGGCTTACTGCGCCGCCCGCGCCGGCAACAGCTTCAGGGTGCTGTGGGTATTGGCCATGACTTCTTCTTCGTTGAAGTGCGCCTGCTGGTACACCCCTTCGATATAGGCCTCGGCCTGATCCTGATAGTGCTTGTCGAACAGCACGCCGCTTTGCCCGACCGGGTTGACGGTCAGGCTGTGGGCCGGGTCGGCGAAGTCGATCAGGCGCCGGGTCGAAGGGCCGTAGGTCACCGGCCAGGGTGCCGGGCCGATCTTGGCCGATTGATTGTTCGGCACTTCGTGGGTGCCCGGCGCGGCGAACGGGCCGACGTTGAAAACCCGGTCCAGGGGCTTCTGCAGGCCCAGCGGATGGCTGTGGGTCAGGGTATGCGCCTGGCCCCACCGCCATTGGGTCGGGTTGTCGCCAAAGGTCGCCTTGAGATGAGCGAGACTCGCGCGCCAGGCGACCCTGACCGTGTCGGCGCGGCTTTCCTGGCCCAGGGTGTTGCGGTTGTCCCACCATGGCGAGTCGGCGGAGGCGGCCAGGCGTGGCAGCGCGGCGTCGATCACCCGGGTGGACAGCAGGGTGTCGAAGAAGGCGTCGCCCAGCTCGTCGTGGAAGGCCGCGTCGGTGAGGTTGAACAGGAACTGGTTGAACAGGGTGGCGCTGGTGGAGTCCAGCGGGTAGTCGCCTTTCCACTGCGCCAGTTGCTCCACCAGCTTGAGTTCCTGCGGGTCGCTCACCACCTCGCGCAACACCGGCAGCAGCGGCGCCAGCAGGCGCGGGCCGTAGGCGGTGGTGGTGCCCAGCTGGAGCTTCTGGCTGGTTTCGATATCCCACTTCACGCTCTTGTCGCTGAGCTGGCGGTCCAGTTGCTGGCCGCGGTCGGCGAGATTGTAGTAGCCGGGAATCTCCATACCGGTAGGCGAGACCGGCTGGAAGTTGGCCGAAACGATATAGCCGCGCGCCGGGTTTTCTTCCTGCGGGTTGGCGCTGAACGGGTAGAAGCCCTCTTTGTCCGCCAGCGAGGTGCTGCCGTCGAGAATGAATGCGCCCTTGGCGCCGATCGGGCGCTTGGGCAACAGTGCCGCGGCCCACCAGCCGATATCGCCCTTGGCGTTGGCCCAGACGATGTTCAAGCCCGGTGCCTGGACCTTGGACGCGGCGCTGCGGGCCTTGGCCAGGGTGTCGGCGCGGTTGAGCTGGTAGAAGCCGTCGAGGATCGGGTTCGGCGTTTCGAGGAAGGCCCACCACATGGCGATCGGTGTCTTGCCGGCATTGGCCCCGAGCACCTCGTTGATGATCGGCCCATGGGGCGACTGGCGCAGGATCTGGGTGACCGGCGACTGGCCCTTCACCGCGATCTGCTGCTCGCTGTTGACCAGGTCGACCCACTTGCCGCGGTACCAGACCTGGTTGGCGTTGTTCGGGTTGACCTTCTCGGCGATCAGGTCCAGGTCGTCGTTCTGGAACATGGTCAGGCTCCAGCCGAAATCCAGGTTGTGGCCGAGAAAGGCGAAGGGCACCAGCGCCTGGTGATGACCATAGAGCTCGAAGCCCGGCGCCGACAGCTGGGCCTCGTACCACACCGACGGCACCGCGAAGCGGATGTGCGGGTCGCCGGCCAGCAATGGCTTGCCGCTCTTGGTGCGGCTGCCGGACACCGCCCAGGCGTTGCTGCCTTCGAATTGCGGCAGGCCGGCGTCGGCCAGGGCCTGTTCGCTCAGCCGGGCGATGGCGCCCAGGTCCTGCCAGTCGCTGGTGGCCAGGCTTGGCGCCAGCGGGCCGCGGCCCTTGGCCAGGGCACCCTTGGGCTGCCAGTCGAGGTCGAAGACTTTCAGGTAGTCGCTGCCGAGCTGGTCGCGCACGTAGGTCAGCAGCGGCTCGGTGCGGAAGGCCGCGGCGAAGCTGTAGGCCATGTAGCCGGCGACGCTGATGCTGTCTTCGGCGGTGAAGGAACGCTTGGGAATGCCAAGGACATCGAACTCGATCGGTTGCGGGTGAGTGTTCTGATACTGATTGATCCCGTCCAGATAGGCTTGCAGGCCCTTCCAGGCAGGCGACTGGCGATCCAGCCCGGCGACGTAGCTGTCGGCGCGTTCGCGGATGCGCAGGCTGCGGAACAGTTTGTCGGTGTCGAGCAGTTTGGGGCCGAGTATCTCGGCCAGCTCACCGCGGGCCAGGCGCCGCATGACCTCCATCTGGAACAGCCGGTCCTGGGCGTGGACATAGCCCAGGGCGCGGTACAGGTCGGTTTCGTTTTCCGCGCGGATATGCGGCACGCCGCGTTCGTCGTAACGCACCGTGACCGAGCCCTGCAGGCGCTCCAGCTCGACCTGGCCCTGGCGCGACGGCTGCTTGCTGTACAGGTACCAGCCTCCACCCGCGGCGAGGGCGAGGATCAGGACGACGAGTACGGTCAGGCTGCGTTTCATGGTGACTCCTTGTTCTTTCTGCGATTTGCCTGCCGTGGGGGAAGGCAAGCATTTAGCACAGGCCTTCTGTGCCGGGCATCCGTTGTCTGTGAAAAGTCAGGAATGCCTTAATCCGTCTGTTTCGGCCATGGACAATAACAGCCCACCGCCAAGGTGTGGGTGGCGCTCACCGTACGGCCTTCGTGCAGGGCCTGAAGGATAGGTTCGATAAAGCTGTTGCTGGAGTTGCAGGTCAGGCCTTCGCTGTAGGGGCCGAAATAGGCCAGGGTGCCGTTGCGGTCCCAGATCGCCACGGCCGGGCTGGCGGGGATCTGCTCCGAGCCGGGCAGGCCGTCGAGGACTTTCAGACGGCTCAGGGTGGCGGGCAACTGGCCGTGGCTGCCGGCCTTCTGCACCGAGTAGAACTCCACACCCTGCGGGCCGTAATGCTCGATCAGCTCGGCCAGGTGCTGCTGGTTGCCGACATTGCACGGGCAGGCCGGGTCCCAGAAGTGCACCAGGCGGATGGCGCCTTCGCCGGCGAGGCCAGGAGGCAGTTGCAGCGGGTCGCCGGAAAACACCGCGGTGTGTTCGCTGAAGGTCCGCAGGAAACGTCCCTGGAACCAGTCGTAGGCGACCCACAGCACCCCGGCGCACAGGAGGACGAGCAGGCTGGCAAGCAGGGTCGTGCGGTAGGGCAGACGCATACGGATCATTCCTCGAAGGTCGCGTAGCTTGCCATGCTTGCCCCGACAGATGAATATCGCAGGCCGATAAAGCCTGTTTCGCGTTTCGCGCCACCCTGGGAAAACCCTTATGCATGCGACCTTCGACCCCGACCTTCTGCGCGCCAGCCTGCGGCCCCTGGCCGAGGCGCAGCCGCTCTCGGCCCAGGCGCAGGCCTATCAGCGCTTCTACGGGCTGGATCTGCCGGTCAAGCGTGGGCTGGGGCGTTTTTCGGTCGGCGGTTTTGAGGTGGTCGGCCAGGTCTGGTGGCCCGAACAGCCGGTGGCGACCTTGTTTCTGCTGCACGGTTTTTACGATCACATGGGCTTGTACCGGCATGTGATCGAATGGGCGCTGGAGCGGCAGTGGGTAGTGATTGCCTGCGACTTGCCGGGCCACGGCCTGTCCAGCGGCGAGCGCGCCAGCATCGATGATTTCGCGGTGTACCAGGCAGTGCTGCAAGGCTTGTTCGACGAAGCCCGGTCCCTCGATCTGCCCCAGCCCTGGCACCTGTGCGGGCAAAGCACGGGCGGCGCGATCGTGATCGACCATCTGCTCAATCAGGGCGCCCAGAGCCCGGCCCAGGGCCAGGTGATCCTGCTGTCGCCGCTGGTACGCCCGCGTGCCTGGGGCTGGTCGAAGCTCAGCTATTACATGCTCAGGCCTTTCGTCAAAGGCATCGCCCGGCGCTTCAGCGAGAACTCCACCGATCCCGATTTTCTGCCGTTCCTGCAGCGCGACCCGTTGCAGCCCTTGCGCCTGCCGACCGCCTGGGTCGGAGCGTTGGCGCAGTGGATCAAGCGCATCGAGCTGGCTCCGCGCAGCAGCCGGCAGCCCTTGATCGTTCAGGGGCAGGCGGACATGACGGTGGATTGGCAGCACAACCTGCAGGTGATCCGGCAGAAGTTCCAGCAGCCCCAGGTGCTGATGCTGCCCGAGGCGCGGCATCACCTGGCGAACGAGGCGGCGCGCATTCGCCAGGAATACTTCGCTTTCCTCAACCAGCATCTTTGAAGGTATTCACGCGCCTGTAGCCGCTGCCGAAGGCTGCGACAGGTCCCGCGACCGTACCGGTCGATTGCAGCCTGCGGCAGCGGCTACAAGAGGCGCTTAGGGCGCGAGGCTGGAAGTACTCTGGCCGACGGCCAGCCCGGCGCGGATCGCGGCCAGGGCGGCCTGGTAGTAGGCCTTGCCTTCGGCGGACTCGGCGAAGTTGGCGAACTCTTCCAGCTCGGGGTCGGACAGGTCGCGATAGACGTACAGCAGGGTGTTGTTCAGGTCGTTGCCGATCTGCGCCATCAGCCGCTGGCGCTGGCCGTTGAGCATGTTCTGCGCCTGGCCGGCCCCCAGCAGGCCGGGAATCATCTGGCTCAGGCTGTCAGCGGCCACGCCGGCGATCGCCAGGCTGACTTCCGCGCCGGCTTCACGGGCCGGCAACGCCCGGGCCAGGTGGCCGATGATCAATTGCCGGGTATCGCTGGCCTGCATCTTCGGCAGGCCCTGGGCATTTTTCGCCAACTGGTCGCGGCGGGTCGCCAGCAGTTCGGCGGCGACGATCTTGCGCCCCAGCGGCGACTGGAAAAACGCCAGGGCCGGTTTCGGGTCGGCGAGGTTCTGCCGCAGTTGCGCCTGGGCACGACGGTCCATGGCCTGCGGGGCGAAGCGCTGGTTGCTGTTATTGACCAGCGCCTGATAGACCGCCGGCGGCAGGCTATTCTGGTAACGCTGCTGGGCGGCGGTGAGGGCATCGTTGAAATGCGCACGTTGTTCCGGCCAGCCGGCGACCTTGTACAACTGGTCGTGGCCGTCTGCCCAGGCGGGCAACACACAGAACATCAACAGTGAAAAAAGCAAACGGCGCATAAGGACTCCTGTCGGCAGCCCACTATTCTCCGGGGCAAGGCGATGGTTGTCGAGAATTCGTATCAGGTTCAGTACGCAAACTGTCCGATCGAACGACGAACAGAGACAGCGCCAGGCTGCTTGGTCAGAATTATCTAGAGGATCTGTCGGATTCATCTGGGTGTGGATACTATGCGCGCCATGCAAATACCCTCTGATCACCCGCTGCTGTTACGCATTGTCGATGACCTGGCCACCCGTGGCTGGTCGCAGCAGAACATCTTCCTGCCAGAAGCCCTGACCCTGGAGCTGGCGGCCGAGTGCCGCAAGCGCGCGGCCGAAGGCGAGCTGGCGCCGGCGGCGGTCGGCCGTGGCCCGGCGCAGGAGATTCGCGAAGGGATCCGCGGCGATCACATCCAGTGGCTCGAGCCCGGCCAGGCCGACTGCTGCGATACCTACCTGGGGTTGATGGACAGCCTGCGCGAGGCGCTGAACCGTGGGTTGTTCCTCGGCCTGGAAGACTTCGAAAGCCATTTCGCGCTGTACCCGCCAGGGGCGTTCTACCTCAAGCACGTCGACCGTTTCCGCGACGATGACCGGCGCATGGTGTCGGCGGTGATCTACCTCAACCAGGACTGGCTGCCGGAGCAGGGTGGGCAACTGCGCATGTACTTCGATGGCGAGAGCGAATACGACGTGGATCCCGCTGGCGGCCGGCTGGTGGTGTTCCTTTCCGGCGAGGTGCCCCATGAAGTCCTGCCCGCGACCCGGGAGCGCCTGTCCCTGACGGGCTGGTTCCGCCGGCGCGGCAACGAGCCGTTCTGATCATGCACAAGATCCTGGTCAGTCGCTGCCTGCTGGGCCACCGCGTGCGTTACGACGGTGGCGCCAGCGGGCCGTTCGATCAACTGGCGAGCTGGCAGGCCGAAGGCTGGGTGGTCGCGTTGTGCCCGGAAGTCGCCGGCGGTCTGCCGACGCCACGGGCGGCCGCAGAAATACCCGGCGGTCAGGGCGGCGAAGTGCTCGATGGCCTGGCGCAGGTCATCACCACCGAGGGCGAAGATGTCAGCGCCGAGTTCCTCAGCGGTGCCCGGCAGGCGCTGGAACTGGTGCGCGAACACGGGATTCGCATCGCCGTGCTCAAGGCCAACAGCCCGTCCTGCGGCAACCTGCTGACCTACGACGGCTGCTTCAGTGGGGTCAAGGTCAGTGGCGAGGGCGTCACCGCCGCCTTGCTCAAGCGGGCCGGGGTGCAAGTCTTCAGCGAGCTGGAACTGGCCGAGGCCGCCGCGGCCCTGGCGGCGCTCTAACCCTCCTGTAGCCGCTGCCGCAGGCTGCGAAAGGTCCGCAGGGCCAGCGATATCACGTGCCTTCGGCAGCGACTACGGCATCAAGGCTTGGGCGGCTTGCTCGCATCCATGCCGAACCATTTTTCCGACAACGCCATCAGCCGGCCATCGGCCTTGATGCGCTGCAGCGCGCCGTCGAGGCTCGCCTGGAACGCCGGATTACCTTTCTGGAACGGGATCGCCAGGCTCAGGGTCGGCCCGACCTTGGCGCCTTCCTTCACCGGCAGGCGGCTGTCGCGAATGGCATAGGGGATCAGCAGGCGGTCGCTGATGGCGGCGTCGAGCTGCTTGTCCGCCACATCCTTGATGGGTTGCTGGGCGTTCGGGTAGCTGCGCAGGTCGATGCCTTCCACGGTGCGCGCCTGCTCGACGAACTGGCTGCCCTGGGCCACGCCCAGTGCCTGGCCCTGGAGCGCCTGCAGGCTGCCCAGCGCGCGCTCTTCTTCCTTGCGTACGATCAATTGTGCGCTGGAATAACTGTAAGGCTCGCTGAAGTCGAAACGATCCTTGAGTTCCGCAGTCATTGCTATGTGATTGATGGCGACGTCGTAGCGGCCGCTTTCGACGCCTGGCAGCAGGTCGGCGGCGTCGGCGACCACGAAGTCCGCCCGCACATCCAGTTCGCGGGCAAGCAGTTGGCCCAGCTCGACCTCGAAGCCGGTGAGCTTGCCGTCGTCCTTGAAGTTGAAGGGCGGGGTGTTGGCCTCCAGCGCGATGCGCAGTTCCCCGCGGTCATTCACATCGTCGATCAGTTCGGCTTGAGCGTAAGTGCTCACAAGAGGTAGCAAAAGTATCAGGCCAGGCAGGAAACGCATGGTCACTCCTTGAATTTATATGTGCGATGCGCTGTTCAGGCTCGCTTTGCTATGGTGTTGATTGCCCTTCGACAACGATATGCCACGAAGTTGTCATAACCGTACCGATTTTGCGGAAAAACTGGAGAATAGAATGAAAACCTTTATATCTCGTGCTGCATTGGCCGGCCTGATGCTGGGGGCTTCGATGCTGGCTTCTGCGGCGGATATTCCTCGCACCAAGGCGCCGGAAGGCGCTTCTGTCTTTATCGTCACCCCGGTCAATGGCGATACCGTGGCCAAGACCTTCAAGGTCAAGTTCGGCGTCAGCGACATCTCCCTGGCGCCCGCCGGCGACCAGACTCCGCACACCGGGCACCACCACCTGCTGGTCGACGTCGACAAGCTGCCGGCCGAAAACATGCCGATTCCGGCCGACGCCCAGCACATCCACTTCGGCAAGGCCCAGACCGAAACCGAACTGACCCTGGCCCCGGGCAAGCACACCCTGCAGCTGGAGCTGGGCGACAAGAACCACGTGCCGTTCGACCCGCCAATCGTTTCGGAAAAGATCACCATCACCGTCAAGTAAGTGCGGGCGGTAAAAACTGCCTGTAAATAAAAAGGGAGGCCCCAGGGCCTCCCTTTTTTATTGCCAGCGAGTGCTTAGAACAGCACGCGGCTGCGGATGGTGCCGTTGACGTGTTGCAGTTTCTCTTGCGCCAACTCCGAGTACTCGGCGTCGACGTCGATCACCACGTAGCCCACTTTCTCGTTGGTCTGCAGGAACTGACCGGAGATGTTGATGCCGTTTTCGGCGAAGACCTTGTTGATCTCGCTCATCACACCCGGGATGTTCTCGTGGATGTGCAGCAGGCGGTGCTTGCCAGGGTGAGCCGGCAGGGCCACTTCCGGGAAGTTCACGGACGATACCGAAGTACCGTTGTCGCTGTACTTGACCAGCTTCTCGGCCACTTCCAGGCCGATGTTGGCCTGGGCTTCGGCGGTCGAACCACCGATGTGCGGGGTCAGGATCACGTTGTCCAGGCCACGCAGCGGGCTTTCGAACTCTTCGTCGTTGGAGCGTGGCTCCACCGGGAACACGTCGATGGCGGCGCCGATCAGGTGCTTGTCCTTGATCGCCGCGGCCAGGTGGTCCAGCTCGACCACGGTGCCGCGCGCGGCGTTGATCAGGATGCCGCCTTTCTTGATGGCGCGGATTTCCTTCTCGCCGATCATCCACTGGGTCGCAGCGGTTTCCGGAACGTGCAGGGTGACGATGTCGGACATGCCCAGCAGCTCGTGCAGGTTGCCGACCTGGGTGGCGTTACCCAGCGGCAGCTTGGTCACGGTGTCGTAGAAGAACACCTGCATGCCCAGACCCTCGGCCAGGACCGACAGTTGGGTGCCGATCGAGCCATAGCCGACGATGCCCAGCTTCTTGCCACGGATCTCGAAGGAGTTGGCCGCGCTCTTGATCCAGCCGCCACGGTGGCAGGAGGCGTTCTTCTCTGGGATACCGCGCAGCAGCAGGATCGCTTCGGCCAGCACCAGTTCGGCTACGGAACGGGTGTTGGAGTACGGTGCGTTGAACACCGCGATGCCGCGCTCGCGAGCCGCGTCGAGGTCAACCTGGTTGGTGCCGATGCAGAAGCAGCCAACAGCGACGAGCTTCTTCGCGTGATCGAAGATTTCTTCAGTCAGTTGGGTGCGGGAGCGAATGCCGATGAAGTGCGCATCGGCGATCTTTTCCTTCAACTGGGCTTCCGGCAGAGAACCGGTGAGGTACTCGATACTGGTGTAGCCCGCGGCCTTGAGGACGTCGACAGCCGATTGGTGGACGCCTTCGAGAAGAAGGAACTTGATCTTGCTCTTATCGAGAGAAGTCTTGCTCATCTGCGTAAACCTGTGTCCCGGAGAAAAATGGCAGGAAATGGTCAACAGATGCTGACCCGGACGGCAGGAAAGCCGTCGCCGCAGAACGCCCTTCGGCACTATTCTGCGGGGGGTCGTATGCTAGCATACGGACCCCGCGAAACACTCGTTCCTGCGACGTGAAGCGTTCTCAGGATGACCATGAATTGTTCGAGAGTTCTGTCGATGACCAATCCTGCGCTGATTGATGAGCTGAAGACCCTGGTCGAGGCTGGCAAGGTCCTGACCGACGCCAGCTCCCTGGATGCTTACGGCAAGGATTGGACCAAGCACTTCGCCCCGGCGCCGAGCGCCATCGTCTTTCCCAAGACCATCGAGCAGGTCCAGGCCATCGTGCGCTGGGCCAACCGGCACAAGGTCGCGCTGGTGCCCTCCGGCGGCCGTACCGGCCTGTCGGCCGCCGCGGTGGCGGCCAACGGTGAAGTGGTGGTGTCTTTCGACTACATGAACCAGATCCTCGACCTGAACCTGACTGACCGCACCGCGGTCTGCCAGCCGGGCGTGGTGACCGCGCAGTTGCAGAACCTCGCCGAAGAAAACGGCCTGTATTACCCGGTGGACTTCGCTTCCGCCGGTTCCAGCCAGATTGGCGGCAATATCGCCACCAATGCCGGCGGGATCAAAGTGATTCGCTACGGCATGACCCGCAACTGGGTGGCTGGCCTGAAAGTGGTCACCGGCAAGGGCGACCTGCTGGAGCTGAACAAGGACCTGGTCAAGAACGCCACCGGCTATGACCTGCGCCAGCTGTTCATCGGCGCCGAGGGCACCCTGGGTTTCGTGGTCGAGGCCACCATGCGCCTGGAGCGTGCACCGAACAACCTCACGGCGATGGTGCTCGGGACTCCGGATTTCGATTCGATCATGCCAGTGCTGCATGCCTTCCAAGGCAAGCTCGACCTGACCGCCTTCGAATTCTTCTCCGACAAGGCCCTGGCCAAGATCCTCGGCCGCGGTGACGTACCGGCGCCGTTCGAGACCGATTGCCCGTTCTATGTGCTGCTGGAGTTCGAAGCCAGCAACGAGGACGTGGCCAACGACGCCCTGGCCACCTTCGAGCACTGCGTGGAGCAGGGCTGGGTGCTGGACGGCGTGATGAGCCAGAGCGAGCAGCAACTGCAGAACCTGTGGAAATTGCGCGAGTACATCTCCGAAACCATCTCGCACTGGACCCCGTACAAGAACGACATTTCGGTCACCGTGTCGAAGGTACCGGCTTTCCTTAAGGATATTGACGCGATCGTCGCGGAAAACTACCCGGATTTCGAAGTGGTCTGGTATGGCCACATCGGCGACGGCAACCTGCACCTGAACATCCTCAAGCCGGACGAGCTGAGCAAGGACGAGTTCTTCGCCAAGTGCGCCACCGTCAACAAGTGGGTGTTCGAAACCGTCGAGAAGTACAACGGCTCGATTTCCGCCGAGCACGGCGTGGGCATGACCAAGCGCGATTACCTGACCTACAGCCGTTCGCCGGTGGAAATCGACTACATGAAGGCGGTCAAGGCGGTGTTCGACCCGAACGGCATCATGAACCCGGGCAAGATTTTCGCTGTTTGACCCCAGGGTCATTCAAGCAGCGGTACCTGATGAACCAAACGAGCAGGAGTCGGTAATGAGCTATCAGCACCAGTATGTCGACGGTACCCGTATTCATTTCCCGGTCGGCAAGATCGTGTGCATCGGGCGCAACTATGCCGAGCACGCCAAGGAACTGGACAATCCGGTGCCGACCGAGCCTCTGCTGTTTATCAAGCCGGGCAGTTGCGTGGTGCCTCTGGAAGGCGGTTTTGCCATCCCCACCGAGCGTGGCTCCGTGCATTACGAGGCGGAAATCGCGGTATTGATCGGCAAGCCGCTGTCGACCAAGCCCAGCCGCGAGGAAGTGCTGGACGCCATCTCCGGTTTCGCCCCGGCCCTGGACCTGACCCTGCGCGACAAGCAGGCCGAGCTCAAGGCCAAGGGGCTGCCCTGGGAAATCTCCAAGTGCTTCGACGGCGCCTGCGTGCTGGCGCCATTCGTGGTCGGCAGCACCTTCCCGGACCTGACCGACATCAATATTCGCCTGACCATCAACGGCGAGGTCCGCCAGGACGGCAACAGCAGCATCATGCTCAACCCGATCGTACCGATGATCCAGTACATGGCCGGCTGCTTCTCCCTGCAGGCGGGCGACGTGATCCTGACCGGCACGCCGGTGGGCGTCGGCCCGCTGAACGTCGGTGATGAGCTGGTGCTGGAGTTGCCGGGCGTCAGCCGCTTCGAAAGTCGCGTCAGCTGATCCAGCGGTTTTCGACGCGAGGCTCGCCTGCAATGGGCGGGCCTCTTCAGCGAAAGTACTGACATCTGGGGCGTTTCAGACCCTTTGCCGTTTTTTTCACATCCGTTCTGGATAATTTTCCGATTACAGACGTCTGAGTCTGCCCCGATGTGCTATTACCCATAGCTGGTTTTCTGGAACGCGTTCCCATGTCCGTGCCTCACACCCCTGAGCTTCAAACTGTTCGCCGTCGTGGTTTGTTCGCCATGCGCTGGTATTCCTGGCTGCTGCTGGCGGGCGTGGTGATGTATGGCATTGCGATTGCTATGCATTGGGACGACCGTGGCCTGCTCTGGGTGCTGGAGCGTTTCGAAACCCCGGCCGAGCGCCAGGAAAGTGTCTGGCTGCCGGATTACCGCGCGGTGATCGACGCCAAGGTGCTGCCGGGCATGGAGAAGGACGAGGCCTCCGACCTGGCCTACAACCCGCAGACCAAGACCCTGTTTTCGGTGATGGGCAAGAACCCGTTCCTGGTCGAGCTGAACCTGCAGGGCGATGTGCTGCGCAAGATGCCGCTGGTGGGTTGGAGCAACCCGGAGGGGGTGACGGTCATGGAGAACGGCCTGCTGGGGATCGTCGACGAGCGCGATCACCTGCTGACCATCGTCAAGGTGGATGCCAATACCCGCGAGCTGAACATTTCCGATTTCCCGAAATACGATCTTGGGCCTTCTCAGGACCAGAACAAGGCGTTCGAAGCCGTGGCCTGGGATTCGCGCAAGCAGCAGTTGCTGCTGGGCGAGGAGCGTCCGCCGGCGCTGTTCACCTGGAACAGCGACGGCAGCCAGACTCTCAAGGGCGACAAGCAGAAGCTGGAAAGCGATGAGCTGGACCTGCGCAACCTGTCCGCCCTGAGCATCGACCCACGCACCGGGCACACCCTGGTGCTGTCTGCCGATTCGCACATGTTGCTGGAGCTGGACGAAACCGGTGAGCAGGTCAGCTTCATGACCTTGCTGGGCGGTTTCAACGGCCTGAAAGACACCATTCCGCGGGCCGAGGGCGTGGCTATGGATGAGCAGGGCAACCTGTACATGGTCAGCGAACCCAACCTGTTCTATCGCTTTGAGAAGCGCTGATTCAGCAGTTTCTGGCGGCAAAAGGCCATAAATCTGGCATACGCCCGCTGCGATTAAGTTTAAATTCATCCGGCTGTGATATTTCATCCGCCTGATTTGTATTTGAGCTTGCCAGCATGCGTCGACTCGCCTATCCCAAACCGCTGTTCCTCCTCCTGTGTTTTATCGTGCTGGTGCTGCTGGGCATTGCCGGGCAGCACCACCGTTACTTCGAGCGCCTGTGGTTCAACTGGCGGGTCATGTCGCAGCCGGTCAACACCGATGCCATTGGCCTGGATGGCTATCGGGTGAGTCTCGAAGCACAAAAGATCGAAGGCCTGGATGACGTCTCGGCGCTGACCTACGACCCGGTGCGCAAAAGCCTGTTCACCGTGACCAACAAGAATGCCGAGCTGATCGAGCTGTCACTCGACGGGCGCATCCTGCGGCGCATCGCCCTGACCGGTTTTGGCGATCCGGAAGCGGTCGAGTTCATCAGCGCCGACACCTACGTGATCACCGACGAGCGCCAGCAGCGGCTGATCAAGATTCATCTGGAGGAGGACACAGTGTTCCTCGACGCGGCGGACGCCGAGCAGATGACCCTGGGTGTGCACATGAGCGGCAACAAGGGTTTCGAGGGCCTGGCCTACGACTCGGTGGGCAAGCGCCTGTTCGTCGCCAAGGAGCGCGACCCGATGCTGATCTACGAGGTCAAGGGCTTCCCGCATTACGACCCCGAGAAGTCCTACGCGGTGCATGTGGTCAACAACCCCAAGCGCGATGCCGGGCTGTTCGTGCGTGACCTGTCCAGCCTGCAATACGACGAGCGCACCGGGCATCTGCTGGCGCTGTCGGATGAGTCGTGGCTGGTGCTGGAGCTGGACGTGGATGGTCGCCCCCTGAGCACCATGTCGCTGCGCAAGGGCCGGCAAGGGTTGCAGGCCACGGTGCCGCAGGCCGAAGGCATCGCCATGGACGACGACGGCACCCTGTACCTGGTCAGCGAGCCGAACCTGTTCTACGTCTTCAAGAAGCCGACCCCGTAACCCTGTAGCCGCTGCCGAGCCCGCGAGGCTGCGCCCGGGCGCGCAGCGGCCGTAAACCAGGCAACCCCATCCTCCCAGACAGTCCGCATGCACCGGATCAGCGAGGACTGCGTCCTCGGACGCAGCCTCGTGGACTCGGCAGCGGCTACAAGGATCGGCTACAGGCTACCGCTTAAAACTGCCATTGCACGCCGAGGGAATAGCCGGTCTGGCTGCCTTCGGCGTGACCGATCCGGCCGTTGACCTCGGCGTACAGCCCCAGCTGCGGCGTGATCGCCAACTGGCTGCCGAGCTGGGCGCGGCCGAAGCTCTTGTCCACACCGCCCAGGCGAGCCACGCGCACTTGACCATCGGCGCGGCTGGTCAGGTCCAGGTCGTCCAGGCGGCCATCTCCCAGCTCCTTGACCCAGGCCAGGTCGCCATAAGGCAGCAGGCTCATGCCGTAAGGCAGGGCGACGGCGCCGCGAACGCGCCAGCCGAGGCTGGCTTCCAGCGAATCGAATGACTGCTCCTCGTAACTCAGTGCCGTGCGCAGGTTCTGTTTCTCGTGGAAGCGGTCGATGCGGTAGTGGGTGTAATCGAGGCCGGCGAAGGGGCCGCTCTTGATCGCACCGAAATCCAGGTCGTAACCACCAAGCACGCGGGCGCCCAGGGTCAGGGCGTCGGTATCGCCCGTCAGCTTCTGGTTCAGCAGCACCGGGCCGCCGTTGGCCTGGATCACCAGGTTGCGCTTGGATTCGAAGCGGGTGCGGCCGACGCTCAGGTCGCCGGCCAGCCATTGCGGGCCGCCGTCATTGAGCAAGGCGTAGACCGCCGTCTGCCAGGTGTCGCTGTCGAGCTTGCCGCGATGCTCGAGCTTGTCGCGACCGTTCTGGTAACTGAGGCTGGCGCCGACGTTCAGGCTCGAATTGAGCTGGTAGTCGCCCAGGGCATGCACCCCCAGCCGGCGCGCCTCGGGATTCGGCGCGCTGTCGAAACCGCTGTCGGGGCTGTACTCGCCGTCGATGCCGATCTCGCCATCGAAACTGCCGATTTCCCGACCCATCGCCTGCAAGGTCAGCCAGCGCCGGTCGTGCAGCCGGACCATGGCCTGATGCTGGCGTTGCAGATGATCCTGCTGGTTGCGCGCCACGGCGCCGCCGGAAGCGGTGGAGGCCAGCAGGTCGGCATTGGTCAGCTCCAGGACCAGGCGGCTGAGCAGGCGCGAGTAATCGCGCAGGCGCTGGTCGATGCGCTCCTGGCCGAAGGCGTTGGTCAGTACCGCCTTATTGTCCTCGGCGGGATCGTGCCAGGTGGAGCCTCCGGGGATGGCCGGGTTGGTGGTCTGGGTATAGCCGTCCAGGTCACCGATTTCCCAGTTGGTGGCCTCGATATAGAGAATCGGGATGTTCAGCCCTTCGAAGGCCTCGCCGTCGCTGCAGCAGCCAGTGCCCGCGGGGTATGCCGGGTCGAGGCCGGGGTTGGTGAACAGATTGATCTGCAGCTCCCTGGCGATCTGCAGGGTGTGCTCGCGCAACGAGGCCAGGGCCGGGTTGGCGGTGCTGTTCTGGCCGGCGTGGGCATACATCATGTCGCCGGTGATCAGGCTGTCGAGGTTGATCATGGCCAGCATGTTGGCGCGCTGGCTGGCGCTGAGGGAGTCGACGAACGCCCTGGAGCCGCGCAGGCCTTCTTCCTCGGCGCCGAAGCCGACCACCTGCAAGCCGTTTTCCAGTTGCAGCCCGCCGAGGTTGCGGGCGATCTCGGTCAGGACGCTGGCGCCGGAGCCGTTGTCGTCCAGGCCTTGCAGGGTCGGACGGCCGAAATAGGTATCGAAGTGCGCGCCGACCACCACGTATTGCGGCTTGGTGCCGGCGGCGTAGGCCACCACGTTTTGCGAGCTGCGACGGCTGCCACCGGCGGTCCAGGAGAAGTCCTGGCGGCTGATGTCGTAGGCGCTGCCCATCTGGCTCTGCATCCAGTCGGCGGCACCGGCGAAGTTGGCGGTGCCGCGGTAGCGGCCCGGGTAGTCGTTGATCAGTTTGTCGAGGGTGGTGGCCGCGTGTTCGCCATATTCATAGGCAAGGGCCTGGGTGGACAGCAGGACGCTGGCAAGACTGACAGCAAGCGTGAGGGGTTTGAGCACGGTGATCTTCCTTGAGGGTGAAAAACGGGGGCCGTTGCACAATGCGCGCCTCTTTCCCTGGGCGAGCCTGTATTGGCGCATTGCTTAAACCGAACGTCGCCTGGCGGTAATTTGTAACGGATTTGATACTGGAAGTCGTGGACCGCACTGAGACCTGGTGCGCGAATCTGGATATTTCTGCGGCTAAATGCGGCGAAAAGTAGCGGTATGGAGGAAATTGGGGCGGGAGGGGGCGGATCGAGGGCATTCGCCCCCGCCATTACGGCAGGGGCGAAGTCGGCGGCATCAGGCGGTGAGGGTCTTCACGCCTTCGCGGGTGCCCAGCAGCAGTACGTCGGCCGGGCGGGCGGCGAACAGGCCGTTGGTGACCACGCCGACAATCGCGTTGATCTGCGCTTCCAGTTCCACCGGATTAGTGATCTGCATGTTGTGCACATCGAGGATGATGTTGCCGTTGTCGGTGATCACGCCTTCCCGGTAGACCGGGTCGCCACCGAGCTTCACCAGCTCGCGGGCCACATGGCTGCGGGCCATCGGAATCACTTCCACCGGCAGCGGGAAGGCGCCCAGCACCGGCACCAGCTTGCTGGCGTCGGCGATGCAGATGAAGGTCTTGGCCACGGCCGCGACGATCTTCTCGCGGGTCAGGGCCGCGCCGCCGCCCTTGATCAGGTTCAGGTGCTCGTCGCTTTCGTCGGCGCCGTCGATGTAGAACTCCAGGTCGCTGACGGTGTTCAGTTCGTACACCGGGATGCCGTGGCCCTTGAGGCGCGCCGCGGTGGCTTCGGAGCTGGCGACCGCGCCGTCGAAGGCAGACTTGTGCTGGGCCAGGGCGTCGATGAAGCAGTTGGCGGTGGAGCCGGTGCCGACCCCGACGATGCTCTTGTCATCGAGTTTCGGGAGGATGAGGTCGACGGCGGCCTGGGCCACGGCCTGTTTGAGTTGATCCTGGGTCATGCGGGCTCCGGAAGCGGGCAAGGGGGAACGGAAAGGCCGGCATTATAGGCCGGTGTCCTGAGCAGGTCATTGCCCGTTTGGCGAACCGCTTTGGTAGCCGCTGCCGAAGGCTGCGATCGGCCGTCAGGTCGTGACGGACGAGAGTGCGCAGCCTTCAACAGTGGTTACAGAGATCCTGAAACCTCAGGATTCGTGTGGTCGCCCGGGCAAACGCTGGGTTAGACTCGCTGGCCCTGCCCAACCCGCTCAGTGATGCTTTCCGATGCTCGAACAGTACGTCAAAAAGATCCTCACCTCGCGCGTTTACGACGTTGCCGTAGAAACCCCGTTGCAGACTGCCCGCCAGCTCTCCGAGCGGCTGGGCAATCAGATCTGGCTCAAGCGCGAAGACTTGCAGCCGGTGTTCTCGTTCAAGATTCGCGGCGCCTACAACAAGCTGACCCAACTCAGCGATGCGGAACGCGCCCGTGGCGTGGTCACCGCCTCGGCTGGCAACCATGCCCAGGGCCTGGCCCTGGCGGCCAAGGTGCTGGGGGTGAAGGCGACCATCGTGATGCCCAAGACCACCCCGGAGATCAAGGTCGAAGGCGTGCGCTCGCGCGGCGGCAAAGTGGTGCTGCATGGCGATTCCTTTCCCGAAGCCCTGGCCTACTCGCTGAAGCTGGTGGACGAAAAGGGCTACGTCTATATCCACCCGTACGACGATCCGCACACCATCGCCGGGCAGGGCACCGTGGCGATGGAAATCCTGCGCCAGCATCCGGGGCGCCTGGACGCGATCTTCGTGCCGGTCGGCGGTGGCGGCCTGATCGCCGGGATTGCGGCCTACGTCAAATACCTGCGTCCGGAAATCAAGATCATCGGCGTCGAGCCGGACGACTCCAACTGCCTGCAAGCGGCGATGGCCGCCGGCGAGCGCGTGGTGCTGCCGACCGTGGGCATCTTCGCCGACGGCGTCGCGGTGGCGCAGATCGGCCAGCACACCTTCGATATCTGCAAGGACTACGTGGATGAAGTGATCACCGTCAGCACCGACGAGATCTGCGCGGCGATCAAGGACATCTACGACGACACCCGCTCCATCACCGAACCGGCTGGCGCCCTGGGCGTGGCCGGGATCAAGAAATATGTCGAGCAGCGTGGCGTCAGTGGGCAGACCCTGGTGGCCATCGACTCCGGCGCCAACATCAACTTCGACCGCCTGCGCCATGTCGCCGAGCGCGCCGAACTGGGCGAGGGCCGCGAAGCCATCATCGCCGTGACCATTCCCGAGCAGCCGGGCAGCTTCAAGGCCTTCTGCGAAGCCATCGGCAAGCGCCAGATCACCGAATTCAACTACCGCTACAACACCGGCAGCGAAGCGCACATCTTCGTTGGCGTGCAGACCCACCCGGAAAACGATCCGCGCAGCGCGCTGATCGCCAGCCTGTCCGAACAGGGTTTCCCGGTGACTGACCTGACCGACAACGAACTGGCCAAGTTGCATATCCGTCATATGGTCGGCGGGCATGCGGCGCGGGTCAGCGACGAAGTGGTGTTCCGCTTCGAGTTCCCGGAGCGCCCGGGCGCGCTGTTCAACTTCCTCAACAAGCTCGGCGGGCGCTGGAACATCTCGATGTTCCACTACCGCAACCATGGCGCGGCCGATGGCCGGGTGGTCGCCGGCCTGCAAGTGCCGGCGAACGAACGTCACCTGGTGCCGGCGGCGCTGGCGCAGATCGGGTACCCGTACTGGGACGAGAGTGATAACCCGGCGTATCAGCTGTTCCTCGGCTGAACGGCTACGCTGGTGGGCAAGGCCAAGGCCTCAAGGAGTCGATTACATGGAAACGCTGACCGTCCTCAAAACCGTCCATATCCTGGCCACCGTGTTGCTGCTGGGCAGCGCGCTGGGGCTGGCGATCTGGGTCTGGCGCGCTCGTAGCAAGGGTGACGCGAGTATCTACAGCCGGCTGTTGCGCCGGCCGCTGGTGTTCGTCTGGCTGTTGCTGGTGATCTGCCTGGCCAGCCTGCCGTTCAGCGGCTGGTGGCTGGTGCATCTGCTGGGCTGGTCGCTGGGGCAGACCTGGATCCTGGCCTCCAGCCTGATCTACACCCTGGGTGCCTTGAGCTGTTTCTGGCTGCTGGCGCGGCTCAATCGGCTGCGGATCGCTTCGGGCGTGGGGAGTCCGAAGTTCACCCTGGCGCTGGCGGTGTTCAGCTTCGTGTGCTTCTTCGCCATCGCTGGGTTGATGGGCGCCAAGCCTGTTTGACGGCCTGATCGCGAGCTCGCTCCTATAGGGCGAGCTCGCGCTAGCTTTCTCAGTCGCGCAGGCTGATCACCGGCCAGCCACGCTGCTGGGCCAGGGCCCGCAGGTTCGGGTCCGGGTCCACGGCGATCGGGTTCGCCACCAGATCCAGCAGCGGCAAGTCATTCATCGAATCGCTATAGAAGTAGCTGTCTTCCAGGCTGTGGCCGGTTTCCTCGAGCCAGCGCGTCAGGCGGGTGACCTTGCCTTCGCGAAAGCACGGGACGTCGATGCTGCGCCCGGTGTAGCGGCCGTCTTGCATCTCGCACTCGGTGGCGATCAGGGTTTCCACGCCCAGGCGTTCGGCGATCGGCGCGGTGACGAAGCGGTTGGTGGCGGTGATGATCACCAGCTTGTCGCCGTCGGCCTTGTGCTTGGCCAGCAATTGCGCAGCCTTGGGCAGCATCAGCGGCTCGATGCAGTCGCGCATGTAGTCGCGGTGCCACTGGTCGAGCACGTCCATCTCGGTGCGGCCGAGAACCTCCAGGCAGAAGTTCAGGTACGCGGCCTGGTCGAGCTTGCCGGCCAGGTAGTCCTGGTAGAACTCGTCGTTGCGGGCCTTGTAGGCGACGGCGTCGAGGAAGCCTCGTTCGCACAGGTAATCGCCCCAGGCATGGTCACTGTCGCCGCCCAGAAGGGTGTTGTCCAAGTCGAATAAAGCCAGGCGCATCACGGTTACTCGCTGATAAGTCTGAAAAAAGGCGACCAGAATACGGTCTTTTCACAAGAGTGCACATAAGGTAGGAAGCCTCGTTGCTGCTTTCACAACCTTTGTGGAACAATGCGGCGATATGCGTTTGCGAGGTTGTTGCCGTGATCGACCCCGATGGTTTCCGCCCCAATGTCGGGATCATTCTGACGAATGATGCCGGCCAGGTGCTATGGGCTCGCCGTATCAATCAAGATGCCTGGCAGTTTCCGCAAGGGGGAATCAACCCCGAAGAGACGCCGGAAGACGCTTTGTACCGCGAGTTGAACGAAGAAGTGGGCCTGGAACGCGAAGATGTGCAAATTCTCGCCTGCACCCGGGGCTGGTTGCGCTATCGTTTGCCGCAACGCCTGGTCCGTACCCACAGCCAACCGCTGTGCATCGGCCAGAAACAGAAATGGTTTCTCCTGCGCCTGATCTCCAACGAGCAGCGGGTGCGGATGGATTTGACCGGTAAACCGGAATTCGATGGCTGGCGCTGGGTCAGTTATTGGTATCCGTTGGGCCAGGTGGTGACATTCAAGCGCGAGGTTTATCGCCGCGCTCTCAAAGAGCTTGCCCCGCGCCTTCTAGCGCGCGACTGACGACGGAGTTCGACCCCGAGCCATGCTCAATACGCTGCGCAAGATCGTCCAGGAAGTTAACTCCGCCAAGGATCTCAAGGCGGCGTTGGGGATTATTGTGTTGCGCGTCAAAGAGGCCATGGGCAGTCAGGTCTGCTCGGTCTATCTGCTGGATCCGGAGACCAACCGTTTTGTCCTGATGGCCACCGAGGGCTTGAACAAGCGCTCGATCGGCAAGGTCAGCATGGCACCCAACGAAGGTCTGGTCGGCCTGGTCGGTACGCGCGAAGAACCGCTGAACCTCGAAAACGCCGCCGATCACCCGCGTTATCGCTACTTCGCCGAGACCGGCGAGGAGCGTTATGCCTCCTTCCTCGGCGCGCCGATCATTCACCACCGCCGGGTCGTCGGCGTTCTGGTCATCCAGCAAAAGGAGCGTCGTCAGTTCGACGAGGGCGAAGAAGCCTTCCTGGTGACCATGAGCGCCCAACTGGCGGGGGTTATCGCCCATGCCGAAGCCACCGGTTCGATCCGTGGCCTGGGTCGCCAGGGCAAGGGCATCCAGGAAGCCAAGTTCATCGGCGTGCCCGGCTCGCCAGGCGCTGCGGTCGGTACCGCGGTGGTCATGCTGCCGCCGGCCGACCTGGACGTGGTGCCTGACAAGAGCATTACCGACATCGACGCCGAGCTGGCGTTGTTCAAGACCGCCATCGAAGGCGTGCGCGCCGACATGCGCACCCTCTCGGAAAAACTCGCTACCCAGCTGCGCCCCGAAGAGCGGGCGCTGTTCGACGTCTACCTGATGATGCTCGACGATGCTTCCCTGGGCAGCGAAGTGACCACCGTGATCAAGACCGGCCAGTGGGCCCAGGGCGCGTTGCGCCAGGTGGTCACCGATCACGTCAACCGTTTCGAACTGATGGACGATGCCTACCTGCGCGAGCGGGCGTCGGACGTCAAGGACCTGGGCCGCCGCCTGCTGGCCTACCTGCAGGAAGAGCGCCAGCAAACCCTGGTCTACCCCGACAACACCATCCTGGTCAGCGAGGAACTGACGCCGGCCATGCTCGGCGAGGTGCCCGAAGGCAAGCTGGTCGGCCTGGTCTCGGTATTGGGTTCGGGCAACTCCCACGTGGCGATCCTGGCCCGGGCCATGGGCATCCCGACGGTGATGGGCCTGGTCGACCTGCCGTACTCGAAAGTCGACGGCATCCAGATGATCGTCGATGGCTACCACGGCGAGGTCTACACCAACCCCAGCGACGTGCTGCGCAAGCAGTTCGCCGATGTGGTCGAGGAAGAACGGCAGCTGGCCCAGGGCCTGGATGCGCTGCGCGACCAGCCGTGTGTGACGCTGGACGGCCACCGCATGCCGCTGTGGGTCAACACCGGCCTGCTGGCGGATGTGGCGCGGGCACAGAAGCGTGGCGCCGAAGGCGTGGGTCTGTACCGCACCGAAGTGCCGTTCATGATCAACCAACGCTTCCCGAGCGAAAAGGAGCAGCTGGCGATCTATCGCGAGCAACTCGCGGCCTTCCACCCGCAACCGGTGACGATGCGTAGCCTGGACATCGGCGGCGACAAGTCACTGTCGTATTTCCCGATCAAGGAAGACAACCCCTTCCTCGGCTGGCGCGGCATTCGCGTCACCCTCGACCATCCCGAGATTTTCCTCGTCCAGACCCGCGCCATGCTCAAGGCCAGCGAAGGCCTGAACAACCTGCGCATTCTCCTGCCAATGATTTCCGGCACCCATGAGCTGGAAGAAGCATTGCACCTGATCCACCGCGCCTGGGGCGAAGTGCGCGACGAAGGCACCGACGTGCCGATGCCGCCGATCGGGGTGATGATCGAGATCCCGGCCGCGGTGTACCAGACCAAGGAACTGGCGCGCCAGGTAGACTTCCTGTCGGTCGGCTCCAACGACCTGACCCAGTACCTGCTGGCCGTGGACCGCAACAACCCGCGGGTGGCGGATCTCTACGACTACCTGCATCCGGCGGTGCTGCAAGCCTTGCAGACCGTGGTGCGCGATGCCCATGCCGAAGGCAAGCCGGTGAGCATCTGCGGCGAGATGGCCGGCGACCCGGCGGCAGCGGTGCTGCTGATGGCGATGGGCTTCGACAGCCTGTCGATGAACGCCACCAACCTGCCGAAAGTGAAGTGGATGCTGCGTCAGATCAATCTCAGCAAGGCCAAGGAACTGCTGGCCGAGTTGATGACCATCGACAACCCGCAAGTTATCCACAGCTCGTTGCAACTGGCGCTGAAGAACCTGGGCCTGGCGCGGATGATCAATCCGGCGTCGGCCAAGACCCTTTAATTTCTGTTGTTTCCATTGCAAGCAAGCCCGCTCCTACATCAGCAGGAGCGGGCTTGCTCGCGATAGCGTCCGCTAAATCCTCAGCTCCACTTCCCCCAGATGCCCGCCATAGGGCCCGAAGCTGCGCTCGACTATGTGCCTGGAACCATCGGCCCGGACGATCAGCGCCGTGCTGGCCCGCGTGCCATAACTGGGGCTGGCGATAAACACGCTCGACAGCAGGCTCTCCGTGGCCAGGCCGACCCCGGTGTCGGGAAGGTCGGCAAACGGCGCGGTCTGCGCATCGCTGAGCAGGGCGAGCAAAGCCTGGGGCTGCGGGTCGTGCAGTACTTCCTGCAGCGCCGCCTTGGCCTTGAGCAGCTTGGGCCAGGGCGTGTCGAGCCCGGCATTCGACAGGCCGTACACGCCACTGCCCAGTTGCTGCGGCTCACGGGCCTGGGCGTTGTAGTGCCAGAGCTGGTCAGGGGTGCCCACCAGCAGGTTGAAGCCGGCATATTCCAGGGATCGGCCGACAACGTCGCTGAAATAGTCGTCTATCGAGATCTTGCTGCTGAGAAAACGCGCCACCAGTTCGCCTCGGGAACGGCGCGCGGGGGGCTGGTGGGGATTGCGGATATTGGTCAGGGCGGCGAAACGTCCGTCGGCGCCCAGGCCGAGCCAGGTACCGCCGGCCTCCAGGTCGCGCCCGGCGTAGATGTCGGGTGCTTCGGGCCATTGCGCCAGTGGCAGGCTGGGGCGGGCGTAGAACTCGTCACGGTTGGCCGCGACGATCAGGGGCAGGGCGTGGCCCGGCCGCCAGGCGAATACGATCAAGCACATCAGGTCGTCCCTTTTGTGTTTTTTGCCCACTCTACGCACAGATCGACTGGGTATCCATCGCCATCCAGTGGAGCCAAGGGCCATGCATCCGTTACCATGCCGCTCTCTTTTCGGGATGCCTCCATGGAATTTCTGCTCTATCTGCTGCTGGGGGCCTGCGCAGGCGTATTGGCCGGCCTGTTTGGCGTGGGTGGCGGCATCATCATCGTTCCCGTGCTGGTGTTCAGCTTCACCCTGCAAGGTTTCGATCCGTCGATCCTGACCCACCTGGCGGTCGGCACGTCGCTGGCGACCATCATCTTCACCTCGGTCAACGCGGTTCGCGAACACCAGCGCAAAGGCGCGGTGCGCTGGCCGATCTTTGCCTGGATGACTCTGGGCATCCTGCTCGGCGCCGGGGTCGGGGCGCTGACGGCCGAAGCGATCTCCGGGCCGAACCTGCAGAAAATCATCGGTGTCTTCGCCCTGGTGGTCGCCCTGCAGATGGCCCTGGACCTGCGGCCCAAGGCCAGCCGCGACGTTCCCGGCAAGCTCGGGCTGACCCTGGCCGGCAGCGTGATCGGCTGGGCTTCGGCGATTTTCGGCATCGGTGGCGGCTCGCTGACCGTGCCGTTTTTGACCTGGCGCAGCGTGCCGATGCGGCAGGCGGTGGCCACGTCCTCGGCCTGCGGTTTGCCGATTGCCGTGGCCAGTGCAATAAGTTTCATGATTCTGGGCTGGCATGATCCGTTGCTGCCGGCTCATAGTCTGGGTTTTGTGTATTTGCCGGCGCTGCTGGGCATCGCCCTGACCAGCATGGTCTTTGCCCGGTTCGGCGCGCGACTGGCCCATCGGCTGTCGCCGCGCCTGTTGAAGCGGCTGTTCGCCGGCCTGCTGTTCGTGGTCGGCCTGACGTTTCTGCTCTGACAGGTTTCGCAATCCTGGCTTAATCCGCGCGTGACATGGTCGCGGCGCAAATCGAGTTTCACTCTAACGAGGAGTCGCAATGCTGCCTTACCCGCAGATCGACCCGGTGGCCCTGGCCATCGGCCCGCTGAAAATTCACTGGTACGGCCTGATGTACCTGATCGGCATCGGTGGCGCCTGGCTGCTGGCGTCGCGCCGGTTGAACCGCTTCGACCCGACCTGGACCAAGGAAAAGCTTTCCGACATGGTGTTCTGGATGTCGATGGGGGTCATTGTCGGCGGGCGCCTGGGGTATGTGCTGTTCTACGACCTGAGCGCCTACCTGGCCAATCCGACGCTGATCTTCGAAGTCTGGAAAGGCGGCATGTCGTTCCACGGCGGTTTCATCGGGGTGATGCTGGCGGCCTTGTGGTTCGGCAAGAAGAACAACAAGTCGTTCTTCCAGCTGATGGACTTCGTCGCGCCGATGGTGCCGATCGGCCTGGGCGCCGGGCGCATCGGCAACTTCATCAACGCCGAGCTGTGGGGCAAGCCGACCGACCTGCCGTGGGCGATGATCTTCCCGCCGTTCAGCGATCCGGCCCAGCTGCCGCGCCATCCTTCGCAGCTGTATCAGTTCGCCCTGGAAGGTGTGGCGCTGTTCCTCATCCTCTGGCTGTTCTCGCGCAAACCTCGCCCAACCATGGCGGTTTCCGGGATGTTCGCCCTGTTTTACGGTATTTTCCGTTTTATCGTCGAGTTCGTCCGGGTCCCGGACGCGCAGCTGGGTTACCTGGCGTGGAACTGGCTGACCATGGGCCAGGTGCTGTGCCTGCCGATGATCGTTGGCGGCCTGTTCCTGATCTGGCTGGCCTACCACCGCGCTCCAGCGGCACCGGCGGCGAAAGACGCCGCGCTCTAATTCGGATCGCAGGGCGCAAGCCCTGCCTTCAAGGACACAGGTAATACATGAAGCAATATCTCGATCTGGTCGCTCACGTCATCAAGAACGGCACCAAGCAGGCCAACCGCACGGGCGTGAACACCATCAGCTTTCCCGGCGCGATGCTGCGTTATGACCTGAAAGAAGGTTTTCCGGCGATCACCACCCGCAAGATGGCTTTCAAGTCGGCCATCGGCGAGATGTGCGGTTTCCTCCGTGGGGTGAACAACGCCGCCGAATTCCGCGCCCTGGGCTGCAAGGTCTGGGACCAGAACGCCAACGAAAACGCGCAATGGCTGGCCAACCCCTTCCGCCAGGGCGAGGACGACCTGGGTGAGATCTACGGCGTGCAATGGCGCAAGTGGCCGGCGTACAAGCAGATCCCCCTGAGCAACCCGGCCGCCATCGAGCAGACCCTGAAGCAGGGTTACCGGCAGATCGCCGAGGGTGAGGAAAACGGCCAGGCCTACGTAGTGCTGTACAAGGCCATCGATCAGGTGCGCCAGTGCGTGGACACCATCATCAAGGACCCGGGCAGCCGCCGTATCCTGTTCCACGGCTGGAACTGCGCCCAGCTGGATGAAATGGCCCTGCCACCGTGCCACCTGCTGTACCAGTTCCACCCGAATGTCGAGACCCGGGAAATCTCCCTGACCCTCTACATCCGTTCCAACGACCTGGGCCTGGGCACGCCGTTCAACCTCACCGAAGGCGCCGCGCTGCTGAGCCTGATCGGTCGCCTGACCGGCTACACCCCGCGCTGGTTCACCTATTTCATCGGTGACGCCCACGTCTACGAAAACCACCTGGACATGCTCAACGAACAGCTCAAGCGCGAACCGTTTCCGATGCCGAAGCTGGTGATTTCCGAGCGTGTACCGGAGTTCGCCAAGACCGGTGTGTACGAGCCGGAGTGGCTGGAAAAGGTCGAGCCGAGCGACTTCTCGCTGGAAGGCTACGAGCACCACGCGCCGATGACTGCGCCGATGGCGGTCTGACCCAGGCGTCATTGCGCAATGCTCGCGGGCCAGCCTCGCTCCTGTCTATCGCAGGAGCAAGGCTGGCCCGCGTCGTTTCTAGTGGCCGTGGCTACGGCCCACATGAGAATCCTCGGCCTCGCTGGGGGCCACCGAGCCGCTGACTTCCAGGCGCTGCAAAATCCCGCACTGATCCAGGTCCGGCCCTTCGCTGCAGCGTTGGCGCAGGTCGAGCAACTGTGTCTGCAAGGCCAAGAGCCCGTCGATCCGCGCCTTGACGTGGTGGATATGTTCGTCGATCAGCGCGTTCACGTTCTGGCACTGGTCCTGCGGGCTGTCGCGCAGGTTCAGCAGGCTGCGGATTTCCTCGAGGGTCATGTCCAGGCTGCGGCAGTTGCGGATGAAGGTCAGGCGTTCGGTGTGGGCCTGGGTATACAGACGGTAATTGCCCTCGCTGCGGGCCGGTTCCGGCAGCAGGCCTTCGCGCTCGTAGTAACGGATGGTTTCGACCTGACAGTCGGTCAGCTTCGCCAGCTCGCCAATTTTCATCGCGCCAATCTCCGAAAGGATGCTTGACCCTATAGTGGCTACAGGGTGTTCACTTGGCAACAGGCACCTTTTCGGACGCGACCTTATGAGCGATTCGTTGCACACCCCTGGCAAACCTGGCGCTGGTTCCAAGCATGCTGGCCACGATCACGATCACGATCACGATCACGATCACGATCACGATCACGATCACGATCATGGCGCCAAACTGCATCCGGTGAAAAAACACGACCATGCTGGCCACGGCGGTTCCTGCTGCTCGTCGCCGTCGTTGATCCAGTTGAGCGAGCCCCAGGCCGCCAGTCACGGCGACGCCTGCTGTTCGTCGGCCGCCGCGCCGGCGCTGGTCAAGCTCAGCGCGGCGCCGAGCGCCACTGCTCGCCTGAGCAACTTCCGCATCGACGCCATGGACTGCCCGACCGAGCAGACGCTGATCCAGAACAAGCTGGGCAAGCTGGCGGGTGTGCAGCAGCTGGAGTTCAACCTGATCAACCGGGTGCTGGGCGTGACCCATGACCTGCCGGACGTCGCCCCGATCATCGCCGCCATCAAGTCCCTGGGCATGGAAGCCGAGCCTATCGGCCAGGGCGGCGAGTCCGATGCCCCGGCCGCGGCGCCGGTGAAAAAGCACTGGTGGCCGCTGGCGCTGTCCGGTATCGGCGCACTGGCCGCGGAAGTGATCCACTTCACCAGCGCCGCGCCGACCTGGGTGGTCGCGGTGATCGCTCTGGTGTCGATCCTCAGCGGCGGCCTCGGTACCTACAAAAAGGGCTGGATCGCCCTGAAGAACCGCAACCTGAATATCAACGCCTTGATGAGCATCGCCGTGACCGGCGCCGTGCTGATCGGCCAATGGCCGGAAGCGGCGATGGTGATGTTCCTGTTCACCGTGGCCGAGCTGATCGAGGCCCGGTCCCTGGACCGCGCGCGCAATGCCATCAGCGGCCTGATGCAGATGACCCCGGAGCGGGTCACGGTGCAGCAGGCGGACGGCAGCTGGGTCGAGCGGGAAGCGAAAAGCATCGAGCCTGGCGCGCGGGTACGGGTGCGTCCGGGTGAACGCATCGGCCTGGACGGTGAGGTGGTAGCCGGCAGCTCGACCATCGACCAGGCGCCGATCACCGGCGAAAGCCTGCCGGTGGAGAAGACCCTGGGCGACAAGGTCTTCGCCGGCACCATCAACCAGGCCGGCTCCCTGGAATACAGGGTGACCGCAGCGGCCAACAACTCGACCCTGGCGCGGATCATCCATGCCGTGGAACAGGCCCAGAGCGCGCGTGCGCCGACCCAGCGCTTCGTCGACAGCTTCTCGAAAATCTACACCCCCGCGGTGTTTGCCTTCGCCCTGGCCGTGGCGGTGATTCCGCCGCTGTTCATGGGCGCGGCCTGGTTCGACTGGATCTACCGTGCCCTGGTGCTGCTGGTGGTGGCGTGCCCTTGTGCCCTGGTGATTTCCACCCCGGTGACCATCGTCAGCGGCCTGGCCGCGGCGGCGCGCAAAGGCATCCTGATCAAGGGCGGGGTCTACCTGGAGGGCGGTTACAAGCTCGATTACCTGGCGCTGGACAAGACCGGCACCATCACCCACGGCAAGCCGGTGCAGACCGATTTCCTGTCCCTTGACCCGCTGGCGGACAGCAGCGCCCCGGCCATCGCCGCCAGCCTGGCGTCCCGCTCCGACCACCCGGTGTCCTTGGCCATCTCCAATGCGGCTGTGGATAAGCAGCTGAGCCTGCACCTTGTGGATAACTTCGAGGCCCTGGCCGGCCGCGGCGTGCGCGGGGAAATCAACGGCCAGCTCTACCACCTGGGCAATCACCGCCTGGTGGAGGAGCTGGGGCTGTGCTCGCCGGAGTTGGAAGAGCAGCTGTTCGCCCTGGAGAAACAGGGCAAGACCGTGGTGCTGTTGCTCGATAGCGTCGGCCCCCTGGCCCTGTTCGCCGTGGCGGACACGGTCAAGGAGTCCAGTCGCGAAGCGATCCAGCAGTTGCACGAGCTGGGCATCAAGACCCTGATGCTGACCGGCGACAACCCGCACACCGCCGAGGCCATCGCCGCCCAGGTGGGCATCGACCAGGCCCGTGGCGACCTGCTGCCCACCGACAAGCTGCAAGCCATCGAAAACCTGTATGCCCAGGGGCATCGGGTCGGCATGGTCGGCGACGGTATCAACGACGCCCCGGCCCTGGCCCGCGCGGAGATCGGTTTCGCCATGGCCGCGGCGGGTACCGACACTGCCATCGAGACCGCCGATGTCGCCCTGATGGACGACGATCTGCGCAAAATCCCGGCGTTTGTCCGGCTGTCCCGCCAGACCTCGAACATTCTCGTACAAAATATCGCCCTGGCCCTGGTCATCAAGGCGATCTTTCTTGGGGTAACCTTCTTCGGGTTGGCCACCATGTGGATGGCCGTATTCGCCGACATGGGCGTCAGCCTGTTGGTGGTCTTCAACGGTTTGCGCCTGTTGCGCAAATAAAGGGATAACGAGAGCGTGCAGTGCTGAGTGCCGAGCTGAAGGCGTTTTACATGGTGGCCCGCCTGGGCAGCATCACCCTGGCGGCGAAAAAGCTCGGCCTGAGCCAGCCCACGGTGACCACCCAGATCCGCCATCTGGAAAGCCAGTATGCGGTCGAGCTGTTCTACCGCGGCGGCCGCCGCCTCAGCCTCAGTGAGGAGGGCGCCCGGCTGCTGCCGATGGTCAAGGCGCTGTTGCAGCAGGTAGCCGATATCGAGTTTTTCCTGCGCAACAGCGGCCAGCTGCAAGGCACCCTGCGGATCGCCGCCACGGCGCCGTATTACATCCTCGACCTGGTGAAGACCTTCCGGGAGCGCCTGCCCCAGGTGGAGGTGTCGGTGGAAATCGGCAACTCGCAGCAGGTCCTGGAGTCGCTGGAGGAATACCGGGTCGACATCGCCGCGTCCTCGCAACTGCTGGAAGATTCGCGCTTGATCCGCCGGGTGCTTGGCAGCGACCCGCTGGTGCTGGCGGTGCACCGCAATCATCCGTTGGCGACCCTCGATCACGTGCCCTTGAACGCCCTGGCCGGGCACACCCTGCTGATGCGCGAGCCGGGTTCCACCACTCGGCGCCTGACCGAGGAGCTGCTCGACAGTGCCCGGGTCAGTTTCGGGCCGCTGCTGGAGATCGGTAGCCGCGAGTCGATCCGCGAGGCGGTGCTGCGCAATATCGGCATCAGCATCATTGCCCGCCAGGAAGTCCCCCACGATCCGCAACTGCGGGTGCTGACCATCGAGAACGCGCCGCAGATCGCCGAGTACCTGTACTGCCTCAAGGAGCGCAAGGGCGCGCGCCTGCCGGCGGCCTTCCTCGGGCTGGCGCAGGAAATGGCGCCGGCCTGAACCCTGCTCCTTGTAGCCGCTGCCGAGCGCAGCGGCTACAGGGTTACGGGATTACCGGCAGGGCCAACCCAAATCCGCCAATACCACTATCGGCAGCTTTTGCCTCACTGCCACAGTAACTACGCATTCGCTCCCTAGGATGGCCTGCATCTGCTTGATGAGGTCCGTCCATGAACAACCCGATCGCAACTGCCCTGAGCAACCCCGGCGCCCCGATGAAGGTGCGCGGCATGCAGAAACGCTTTGGCGCTTTCACCGCGCTGGATAACGTCTCCCTGGACGTGGCGGCCGGTGAGCTGGTGTGCCTGCTCGGCCCGTCGGGCTGCGGCAAGACCACCTTGCTGCGCTGCATCGCCGGCCTCGAGCGCCAGGACCGGGGCGAGTTGTACCTGGGCACTCGCGACGTCTCGCACCTGGCGCCCCAGGCCCGGGACTATGGCATTCTGTTCCAGTCCTATGCGCTGTTCCCCAACCTCAGCGTCGAAGCCAACATCGCCTACGGCCTGGCCGGCAGCGGCCGCGACGAAGTGCGCCAGCGCGTGGCGCAGATGCTGGAACTGGTGGGCCTGACCGGCAGCGAAAAGAAATACCCCGGCCAGCTGTCCGGCGGCCAGCAGCAGCGGGTGGCCCTGGCGCGCGCCCTGGCCCCGGCGCCTTCGTTGCTGTTGCTGGATGAGCCGATGTCGGCGCTGGATGCCCGGGTGCGCGAGCACCTGTGTACCGAGCTGCGCCAGCTGCAGCGGCGCCTGGGCATCACCACCCTGATGGTCACCCACAACCAGGACGAGGCCATGTTGATGGCCGACCGCATCGCGGTGATGAACAACGGCAAGGTCGAGCAGTACGCCACGCCGCAGGAAATCTACGATCGCCCGGCCACCCCGTTCGTCGCCGAATTCGTCGGCCAGGGCAACTGGCTGCCGTTCCGCCGCAGCAGCGACAGCCACGCCCAGGTCGGCGGGATGAACCTGCGGCTGGCGGCGGACTCCGGCAAGGCTGCTTCGGGCCGATTGTTCTGTCGCCCGGAGGCGATCAACGTCAATCCGCCGGTGCACGAGGAAAACCTGTTCCCGGCCAAGGTCCGGGAGATCACCTTCCTCGGCAACCGCTGCCGCATGAGCTTCGAACTCAACGAATTGCCCGGCCATCCGCTGCTGGCCGAGCTGGCTCCGGAAGCCATGCCGCGCCTCGGTGCCCAGGACATCTGGGTCGCCTTGCCACCGCGCAGCCTGCAGGTGTTTGCCTGAGATGGCCGTTGACCTGACCCTGCCGCTGCCCGCGAAACGAGCGCGCCAGGCGGCCCGTGCGGAAGTCGGCGACCGTGTCTTCGTGCTTGGCGGCAAGCTGGTGCTGCTCTTGCTACTGGGCCTGGCGGTGCTGCTGCCGTTGCTGGCGATCTTCTGGCGCGGCTTCAGCGGCGAAGCCGGGCAGGGCGGTGGCCTGGTCGCCGCTCGTGAGCTGGTGACCAGCGCCAACTTCCACTGGCTGTTGGGCAACAGCCTGAAAGTCTCCCTCAGCGTCGCCGCCATAGTGGTACCGCTGGCCTACCTGTTCGCCTACGCCCTGCAACGCACACTGATTCCCGGCAAGGCGATCTGGCGCGGCCTGTCGCTGCTGCCGCTGATGGCGCCGTCGATGCTGCCGGGGATCGCCCTGGTCTATCTGTTCGGCAACCAGGGCCTGCTGCGCGGGCTGCTCTCGGACAATATCTACGGCTTCTGGGGCATTGTCCTCGGCGAAGTGATCTACACCTTTCCCCACGCCCTGATGATCCTGCTGTCGGCCCTGTCCCTGGCCGATGCGCGGTTGTTCGATGCCGCGTCGAGCATGGGCGCCAGCCCGGCCAAGGCCTTTCGCAGCATCACCTGGCCAGCCACCCGGCAGGCGGTGTTCGCCGCGTTCTGCCTGGTGTTCACCCTGACCATCACCGATTTCGGCGTGCCGGTGGTGGTCGGTGGCGACTATCAGGTGCTGGCGCTGGAGGCCTACAAGGCCGTGGTCGGCCAGCAGCAGTTCGGTCGTGGCGCCTTGATCGGCATGGTGCTGTTGCTGCCGGCGCTGTTCAGCTTCGGCGTCGATGCCTGGCTGCGTCGTCGTCATGGCGACGCCATGAGCGGCCGCGCCCAAGTTTTCAACCCGGCGCCTTCTCGCCTGAGAGACGGCTGCTACCTGGCGATCGTCCTGCTGATCTGTGCGGCGCTGCTGCTGGTGTTCGGCATGGCGGTGTTCTCGTCGCTGGTGAAGTTCTGGCCCTATAACCTGTCGCTGTCGCTCAATCATTACCAGTTCAACGACACCGCCGGCGGCGGCTGGCTGGCCTACCGCAACAGCCTGACCATGGCCCTGTGCACGGCGCTGATCGGCGGAGTGCTGATCTTCACCGGCGCCTACCTGATGGAGAAGACCCACGCCCAGCGCGGCCTCAATCTGGCGCTGCGCATGCTCAGCTTCGTGCCGATGGCGGTACCGGGGCTGGTGCTGGGCCTGGGTTATGTCTTCTTCTTCAACCTCAGCGGCAACCCTCTGCATGTGTTCTACGGCAGCATGACCCTGCTGGTGGTGTGCACCATCGCCCACTACCTGACCACCGCACAGATGACCGCCACCACCGCGCTGCGCCAGCTCGACGCCGAGTTCGAGGCCGCCGCGCTGTCGCTCAAGGCGCCGCTGTACCGCCATTACCTGCGGGTCACCGTGCCGATCTGCCTGCCGGCGCTGCTGGACATCCTGCGCTACCTGTTCGTCTCGGCCATGACCACCGTCTCGGCGGCGATCTTCCTCTACAGCCCCGACACCATCCTTGCGGCGGTGGCGGTGCTGAACATGGACGACGCCGGCAACGTCGGCGGCGCGGCCGCCATGTCGACCCTGATCCTCTTTACCTCGGCGGGCGTGTCGCTGCTCCTGGCCTGGGCTTCGCGCGGCTTGCTGCGCCGCTCCCAGGCCTGGCGGCAGACCGCGCCCGGCCACTGAATCTGTCCAACCCTCACCCCAGCCCCACTACAGAAAGGAACCGCACCATGTTCAAGCCCCTGGCTGTTGCCGCTGCTGTCCTCACTGCTTTCAGCATGAACGCCTTTGCCGCGAAGACCGAACTGACCGTCTATACCGCCCTCGAGGCCGAACAGCTCAAGAGCTACAAGCAGGCCTTCGAAGCCGCCAACCCGGACGTGGAAATCAAATGGGTGCGCGACTCCACCGGGATCATCACCGCCAAGCTGCTGGCGGAAAAAGCCCGGCCGCAGGCGGACGCGGTGTGGGGCCTGGCGGCCTCCAGCCTGGCGATCCTCGATCAGCAGGGCATGCTGCAAAGCTATGCGCCGAAGGATTTGGGCAAGATCGGCGGCAACTACCGCGACGCCGCCAACCCGCCGGCCTGGGTCGGCATGGACATCTGGGCCGCGACCATCTGCTTCAACACCGTCGAAGCCGAAAAGCAGGGCCTGACCAAGCCGGTGAGCTGGCAGGACCTGACCAAGCCTGAGTACAAGGGCAAGATCGTCATGCCCAACCCGGCTTCGTCCGGCACCGGTTTCCTCGACGTCAGCGCCTGGTTGCAGACCTTCGGCGAGAAGCAGGGCTGGCAGTACATGGACGAGCTGCACCAGAACATCGGCCAGTACGTTCACTCCGGCTCCAAGCCGTGCAAGCTGGCGGCGGCCGGCGAATTCCCGATCGGCATCTCCTTCGAATACCCGGCCGTGCAGCTCAAGCGCCAGGGCGCGCCGCTGGACATCGTGCTGCCGAAGGAAGGCCTGGGCTGGGAAATCGAAGCCACCGCGGTGATCAAGGGCACCCCTCATGAAGAAGCCGCGAAGAAACTCGCCGACTTCTCCGCCAGCCCCGCGGCCATGGAGCTGTACAAGGAAAACTTCGCCGTCCTGGCCCAGCCGGGGATCGCCAAGCCGCAGACCGAACTGCCGGCCGACTACGAGCAGCGCCTGATCAAGAACGACTTCGCCTGGGCCTCGAAGAACCGTGACCAGATCCTCGCCGAGTGGCGCAAGCGGTATGACGGTAAGTCCGAGAAGGTCGCCGCCAAGTAATCGACAGCCCCTGTCGCGGGCCGCCTCGCTTCTATGGACGCTTCTGTAGGAGCGAGCGGGCGGCGATCCGACTTGCCCGCGATTCGACCCCGCCAAGGTCATCGCCCAAGGACCACACACATGAGCAACCACAACGACCTGCTGATCGTCGGCGCCGGCATCCTCGGGCTGTCCCATGCCTATGCCGCGGCCAAGCGCGGTTTGCGGGTCAAGGTTTTCGAGCGCAGCGCCACGCCCCTGGGCGCGTCGGTGCGCAATTTCGGCCAGGCCCTGGTGACCGGCCAGCCGCCTGGGGTGATGCTCGACCTGGCCAGGGCCAGCCGCGGCATCTGGGGTGACTGGGCCGAACTGGCCGGCTTGCCGCTCAAGCGCAACGGCTCTTACCTGTTCGCCCGCACCGAGGCCGAAGAGCAATTGCTGCAGGCCTTCTGCGCCGGGCGCGCGCGGGAACACGGCTACCGCGTCGAACTGCTGCGCGGCGCAGCCTTGAACGATTTGTACGGCGGCCGCTTCCACCATCATCGCGCGGTGCTGCACGGCCTGGACGACCAGCAGCTGTATTCCCGCGAAGCCCTGCCGATGCTGATCGACTACCTGCGCCGCGACCTGGGGGTGGCGTTTCATTTCTCCACCCTGGTGCGCGACATCGAGCCCGGCCAGTTGCACAGCACCGCCGGCAGCTTTCGCGCGGCGCAGATCCTGGTCTGTTCCGGGCATGACTATCAGACCCTGCTGGCCGAGCCGATTGCCGCGCTGGCGCCGCAGGTCTGTCGCCTGCAAATGCTCCGCGCCCGGCCCGAGGTGCAGCTGGACCTGCAGCACGCGCTGCTCACCGGCCTGAGCTGCGTGCATTACGGCGCCTTTGCCGACCTGCCCGAAGCGGCGGCGGTGCAGGCGCAGATCCTGCGGGACGCGCCGCACCTGCACGAAAACGGCATCCACCTGCTGATCAGCCCGACGCCCTATGGCGAGTTGATCATCGGCGACTCCCACCATTACGGCAGCGACCCGTCGCCGTTCAATGCCGAACAGGTGGACAACTGGATGCTCGAACTGGCCGAGCACACCCTGGGCTGCAAGGTGCAGGTGATCGAGCGCTGGCAGGGTGTCTATGGCGCCCGTGGCCCGGGGCCGTTCTCCTTCCTGCGCCCGGCCGCCGGGGTCAGCGCGGCGCTGATGCACAGCGGTGTGGGCATGAGCGTCGGCCCGGCCATGGCCGAGGGCAATATCGCCCGTTTGCTGGAGGAAGCCTGATGGGGCCTGAGCAGCGGATCGCCGAGGTGTTCGGCCTGTACGAGCGTTTTGGCGACAGCGACTACATCGGCGAGCCGGTGTCGCAGATCGAACACATGTCCCAGGCCGCGCAACGGGCCATGGCCGAGGGCTTCGACGACGAAGTGGTGCTGGCGGCGTTCTTCCACGATATCGGGCATATCTGCGTGCAGGGTGCCGAGAACATGGGCGGTTTCGGCGTGGTCAGCCATGAGCGGCTGGGCGCCGACTACCTGCGCCGCGCCGGTTTCAGCGAGCGCCTGGCGCGGCTGGTGGAGTACCACGTGCAGGCCAAGCGTTACCTGACCTTCAATGAGCCGGGCTATTACGAGCGGCTCAGCCAAGCCAGCCGGCGCACCCTGCAATACCAGGGCGGAGTGATGAGCGCCGAGGAAGCCCGGGCCTTCGAACAGGACCCGCTGTGCGCGGTCAGCCTGCGCCTGCGCCATTGGGATGAGCAGGCCAAGGAACTGTGGGTGCCGGTGATGGATTTGCAGGTGCTCAAGGATAAGGCGGGGCGTCTGCTGAACGCATAATCTGTAGCCGCTGCCGCAGGCTGCGATCGACCGGAACGGTCGCAGGTTTCTCACTGACGCAGGAAGGCCTGACGGCCTTATCGCAGCCTGCGGCAGCGGCTACAGATGGATGACCTAATCCTCGACCACCAGCTTCTGCGCCAACACCTCGATCTGCTCCTGACGCTCCGCCTGGCTCAGCCGCGGCGCCGGGTTGAGGGACGACCACTGCGGATGGGCGCGGGCCTTGTTCAGCGCCTCCGGCAGCTTGCCCTCGCGCCAGCTCTGGTCCTGGGGCGTGGCCAGCTGGATGCTGCCCAGCGCCGCATGGCCGCGCACATTCAGCGCCTGCACCAGTTGCCGTTGGCGCAGGGCCAACAGGCGCAGCACGCTGTCGTCCACGGTCAGCTCGCGCTGGCCCTTGAGCTTGCCCAGCAGGCGGCCGCCGTAGCTGCGGGCGGTTTGCAGCGCGCCACCGGCGATCGCTCCGGCCAGGGCCGCCGCGCCCAGGGTCAGGCCGCCCACCAGCAGATCGACGCCGGCCCCGGCCGCCGCGCCGGCGGCGATCCCACCACCGACCCGCACGCCCAGCTGCTTGAGAGTTTCCGGGTTGAACAGGTCATCGCCCCAACGCCCGTCGAGCAGCGGCACATCGCTGGCGGCGGCATCCTGCGGGCGGAAGGCGTAGAGCTTGAGCAACGCCTCGACACAGCGTTGTTCGCGCTGGCGCACGGCCTTGCGCAGCTCGCCGATGGCCTGCTGTTCCTGCTCGACCTCGCTGATCACACTGCGCCGGCAGGCGGCGCAATCGATCAGCAGTTCGGCGATCAGCCGCGCGGCGCTTTGCTGGCGAGCCGCGCGTTGCGCCTGCTGGTCGGCGATCAGGCGTTCCAGCTGCGGCCGCGAGCTTTCCAGCAGCAACGCCAGGCTTTCATACAGCCGCCGCTCGCCGTCCTCCGGCGGCGCCACGCTGTCGAACCGCACCAGTGCGTGCAGGCCCAGGCGGGCCAGGGCTTCGCGCCAGTCCGGCTCGCGATGGTCGGCGCTGCTGACGAAATTCAGCACCGGCAGCAGCGGCTTGCCGCAACTGGCGAGGACTTCCAGTTCGTCGCGGTACTTGGCCAGTACCGGCTCGCGGGCGTCGATCACATACAGCCCGGCGTCGGAGTCCAGCAGCTGGCGCAGCACCTTGGCTTCCTGTTCGAAACGCTGGCGCGCTTCGCTGCCTTCGAGAAACCGCATCAGGCGGGCCGGGCCGTCCAGGCGCTCGCCGGGGTGCTCCAGGCGTTCCAGGTAGTCGAGCAGGGCGATGGCGTCTTCCAGGCCGGGGGTGTCGTACAGGTCGAGCAGCGGTTCGCCGTCCACCGACAGCCGCGCGCCCTCGACATGGCGAGTGGTGCTGGGGCGATGGGAGACCTCGCCGAAGCCGACGTCCCGGGTCAGGGTGCGCAGCAGGGAGGTCTTGCCGACGTTGGTGTGGCCGACCACCGCCAGCTTCAACGGCGGTTTGCGAGGATCAGTCATGCCCGGTCTCCAGCCAGTTCAGCGGCACGCAATCGGCGAACGGCAACTCCAGTTGTTGCAGGGCCACGTGCCAGTCACCCAGGCGTTCGGCATCCAGCGCCTGGCCCGGCGGCGCCTGCAACAGCCAGACCCGGGTGGCAGTGGCGCTGCGGGCCAGCTCGGCGATCAGCGCCAGGCTGCCACGGTCCGGCGAGCGTCGTGGATCGCAGGCGATGGCCAGGCGCGCCGGCGGAAAGCGGCTCATCTGTTCCAGCAGCTTGTGCCGGGATTCGCGGCTGTCGAGGATGCCGGCGTCTTTCACCGTGGCCGGCAATTGCGGTGGCCAGGGGCGCTGGTCGTCCAGTTCGATGGCCACCAGCAGGGCACCATCGCTGTCCTGCGCGCTGACGCCGCCTTCGATACGGTGCAGCAAGTCGGGGGCGGCATCGTTGATCCCCAGGCGTTCGCTGCTGGGCATCAGCGCTTCGCGCAGCTGGCTGTAGCCGGGGAGATTGAGGTCCAGTTGCAGGCGCGCCTGCCCGCGCTTCCAGCGCCAGCGACAGAACAGCATCAACAGCAGGCGCGGCAGCACGCCGTAAATGATCAGCGAGGCCACCAGCCAGACGGCCCACATCTGGCGCACCAGCTCGGTGTTGTAAACATCCCGGGTGCTGGCGTGAATCATCTCTACGGTCGGTACCCCGAAACCTATGGCACGGGGTATGGCCGCGAGGGCGTTGGTCATCGCCACGAAGGCATCCGCGCCGAGCAGGGTGCTTTCCCAGTAGAACCCGTAGCGCTTGGTGATCAGCAGCATCAGCAGGATTGCCATGGCGCTGAGCAGGGCCAGCAGCCACAGGCCGTTGACCAGGGTGCCGATGGCCCAGCGATTGAGTTTGCGCCGTTGCAGCAACAGCAGCAGGGCGGGCGCCAACTGCGCGGCCTTGGCGTCGCGGGCGAGCTTGGCGCTGAGCCACAGCCACAGGCGGCCGAGACTGGCACCGTGTTCGCCGGCGAACAGCAGGCCCAGGGCCCAGCTCAGCAGCAGGAGCAGGTTGAGGCCGAGCAGGCTACCCAGGGCCCAGAACACATTGACCGGCGCCTGCCCGTTGCCCAGGGCGGCGAAGGCCAGGCCGGCGCCGCTGACGATGGCCAGCAGCGCCAGCAGCATCAGTGCCAGGCGCGCGCCCTGGACCCAGTGGCGCAGGGCGGCGGCCAGGCCGTCGCGTTCGGCCAGCCATAGCGCGCGGTATTGGAGGCGGCTCGCCAGGTCGCCGCCAGCGGTGCGCGCCAGGCGATTGGCTTCCTGGTCCTCCAGGGCGCCGGCGTGTTCTTCACGCAGGCGTACGGCTTCGGTGAGCCAGAGTCTTTCCAGTGGGGTCAGTGCTGTCACGCGTTATTCCGTTGCTCAATGGAGCGCAGAGCATAACTGCTGTGGCGCTGGTCGGGGTAAGTTGCGGGATGGTCAGCCTCTGGTATCCTCACTCGAATGAACAAAACACTTCCTTTATGTCTGATCGCAGCTCTTGGTGAAAACCGAGTGATTGGCGTGAACAACAGCATGCCTTGGCACTTGCCGGGCGACTTCAAATATTTCAAGGCTACGACCCTCGGCAAACCGATCATTATGGGGCGTAAAACTTGGGACTCCCTCGGTCGTCCGCTACCTGGGCGTTTGAACATTGTCGTCAGCCGTCAGGATGGTTTGCAGTTGGAAGGCGCGGAGGTTTATCCGTCGCTTGAGGCAGCTGTGACTCGTGCAGAGGAGTGGGCTTTGAAGCAAGGCGTGGAGGAGCTAATGCTGATTGGGGGCGCGCAGTTGTATGAGCTGGCGTTACCGCATGCTGATCGCTTGTATTTAACTAGAGTCGCTTTACGCCCTGAAGGCGATGCGTGGTTCCCGGAGTTTGGCCCATACGATTGGGAGCGAACCTCCTTTACGCCGAATCCCGCTGAAGGTGACAAACCTGCGTACTGTTTCGAAGTTTTCGAAAGAACCTAAAAGCTTCGCGGGCAAGCCTCGCTCCTACAGATGAAGGCGTTCCTCTGTAGGAGCGAGGCTTGCCCGCGATGACGTTCTAAAGGTCGCAGCCCTTAAGCCTGCGCCAGCTCCGCATGCTCATCGGCATCGAGCTTTTCTTTATCTGTCTGCTGCATGATCTGGCTGGTGATCGCACCGGCGGTCATCGAACCGCTGACGTTCAGTGCGGTACGGCCCATGTCGATCAGTGGCTCCACCGAAATCAGCAGCGCCACCAGGGACACCGGCAAACCCATGGCCGGCAGCACGATCAGCGCGGCGAATGTCGCGCCACCGCCCACCCCGGCCACCCCGGCCGAACTCAAGGTCACTATCGCCACCAGGGTCGCGATCCACAGCGGGTCCAGCGGGTTGATGCCCACGGTCGGGGCGACCATGACCGCCAGCATGGCCGGGTACAGGCCCGCGCAGCCGTTCTGGCCGATGGTCGCGCCGAACGAGGCGGCGAAGCTGGCGATGGACTGCGGAATGCCCAGGCGGCTGGTCTGTGCCTCGATGCTCAGCGGGATGGTCGCGGCGCTGGAGCGGCTGGTGAAGGCGAAGGTCAGCACCGGCCAGACCTTGCGGAAGAAGCGCAGCGGGTTGATCCCGGCCAGCGACACCAGCAGGCCGTGAACCACGAACATCAGGCCCAGGCCGATGTACGACACCACCACGAAACTGCCGAGCTTGATGATGTCCTGCAGGTTGGAACTGGCGACCACCTTGGTCATCAGCGCCAGCACGCCGTAAGGGGTCAGCTTCATCACCAGGCGTACCAGGCGGGTGACCCAGGCTTGCAGGGTGTCGATGGCGTTGACCACTTTCTGGCCCTTGTCGGCGTCGTCCTTGAGCAGTTGCAGGGCGGCGATGCCGAGGAAGGCGGCGAAAATCACCACGCTGATGATCGAGGTCGGCTTGGCCCGGGCCAGGTCGGCGAAGGGGTTCTGCGGAATGAACGACAGCAGCAGCTGCGGGATATTCAGGTCGGCGACCTTGCCCGCGTAATCGCTCTGGATCACCTGCAGGCGCGCCATTTCCTGGGTACCGGCCACCAGCCCCTCGGCGGTCAGGCCGAACAGGTTGGTCAGGGCGATGCCGATCACCGCGGCGATGGCGGTGGTGAACAGCAGGGTGCCGATGGTCAGGAAGCTGATCTTGCCCAGGGACGAGGCGTTGTGCAGGCGCGCCACGGCGCTGAGGATCGAGGCGAACACCAGCGGGATCACGATCATCTGCAGCAGCTGCACGTAACCGTTGCCCACCAGGTCGAACCAGCCGATGGAGGTTTTCAGGACGGGGTTGCCGGCACCGTAGAGGCTGTGCAGGGCAACACCGAAGACCACGCCCAGCACCAGCGCCAGCAGGACCTTCCTGGCCAGGCTCCAGGTGGTGTGACGGGTTTGTGCCAGGCCCAGCAGCAAGGCGAGGAACACCAGCAGATTGAGGATCAGCGGCAGGTTCATTGAGGCTCCATAAGACTTGTGCCAATCGCTTGTGGCTGCGATTGCGAACCGGCAAGCCTAACAGCTTGATATCTAATGAATTAATATCAAAAACGCATTGAGACTGTCGTTTTTGGAATAAGCCGCTGACGCTCAGGCACATGCCGGTGGCGGAATCAGGACGCGGGCGGTCGCCCACAGGCGAGGATTGTCACAGCGATTTGTTAGCGTCGATCTCTTTAAATCAGGGAGAAAACGCCGATGAAACTCGCTCCGAAATTTCTGGTTGCCGCACTCTGCCTGGGCCTTGCCGGCCAGGTTCTCGCCACCGACTTGAAGCACTGGCCCGCGGACCAGGCCAAGCAACTGGACGCGATGATCGCGGCCAACGCCAACAAGGGTAACTACGCGGTGTTCGACATGGACAACACCAGTTACCGCTACGACCTGGAAGAGTCGCTGCTGCCGTTCATGGAGAACAAGGGCCTGATCACCCGCGAGACCCTCGACCCTTCCCTGAAGCTGATGCCGTTCAAGGACACCGCCGAGCACAAGGAAAGCCTGTTCAGCTATTACTATCGCCTCTGTGAAGTCGACGACATGGTCTGCTACCCCTGGGTCGCGCAGGTGTTCTCCGGCTTCACCCTCAAGGAACTCAAGGGCTATGTCGACGAGCTGATGGCCTCGGGCAAACCGGTGCCGGCCACTTATTTCGAAGGCGACGTGGTCAAGAACACCGAGATCAATCCGCCGAGAATCTTCACCGGCCAGAAAGAGCTGTACAACAAGCTGATGGAGAACGGCATCGAGGTCTATGTGATGACCGCCGCTTCCGAAGAGCTGGTGCGCATGGTCGCCTCCGATCCGAAGTACGGCTACAACGTCAAGCCGCAGAACGTCATCGGCGTGACCACCCTGCTCAAGGACCGCAAGACCGGCGAGCTGACCACCGCGCGCAAGCAGATCACCGCCGGCAAATATGACGAGAAGGCCAACCTCGGCCTGGAACTGACCCCTTACCTGTGGACCCCGGCGACCTGGATGGCCGGCAAGCACGCGGCGATCCTGACCTACATCGATGAGTGGAAAAAACCGGTGCTGGTGGGCGGCGACACCCCGACCAGCGACGGCTACATGCTGTTCCACGATGTCGACGTGGCCAAGGGCGGCATCCACCTGTGGGTCAACCGCAAGGACAAGTACATGGCCCAGATCAACGGCATGATGGCCAAGCACGCCGCGGCCCAGGCCAAGGAAGGACTGCCGGTGACGGCGGACAAGAACTGGGTGATCGTCAAGCCGGAAGACATCCAGTAACGGCGGGTTGAACCCATCGCGGGCAAGCCTCGCTCCTACAGGCTGCATGAGTCCTGTAGGTGTGAGGCTTGGCCCGCGACGGGCCTCGCAGAGGCCGATCTCCAGGCAAAAAAATGCCCCGCGCTTGGCGGGGCATTTTCATTCAGCAGCTAGCAATCACAGGCCGTCGAGCAGTGCCTTGTTGCGCACCGCGCCCTTGTCGGCGCTGGTGGCCAGCAGGGCGTAGGCCTTCAGGGCGGTGGTCACCTTGCGTGGGCGTTTTTCCGCTGGCTTCCAGCCTTTCTTGTCCTGCTCGACACGGCGCGCGGCCAGTTCTTCGTCGCTGACCAACAGGTTGATCGAGCGGTTCGGAATGTCGATCAACACCTTGTCGCCGTCCTGTACCAGGCCGATGGCGCCGCCCGCGGCAGCTTCCGGCGAAGCGTGACCGATGGACAGGCCCGAGGTGCCGCCGGAGAAGCGGCCGTCGGTCAGCAGGGCGCAGGCTTTGCCCAGGCCCTTGGACTTCAGGTAGGAGGTCGGGTAGAGCATTTCCTGCATGCCCGGGCCGCCTTTCGGACCTTCGTAGCGAATGATGACGATGTCGCCTTCCTTCACTTCGTCGGCGAGGATGCCACGCACCGCGCTGTCCTGGCTTTCGAAGATTTTCGCGTTGCCTTCGAAGACGTGGATCGACTCGTCGACGCCGGCGGTCTTCACCACGCAGCCGTCCAGGGCGATGTTGCCGTACAGCACGGCCAGGCCGCCTTCTTTCGAGTAGGCGTGCTCGACGCTGCGGATGCAGCCGTTTTCACGGTCGTCGTCGAGGCTCGGCCAGCGGGTCGACTGGCTGAACGCGGTCTGGGTCGGGATGCCGGCCGGGCCTGCCTTGAAGAAGTGGTGCACCGCTTCGTCGTTGGTCTGGGTGATGTCCCACTTGGCGATGGCTTCTTCCATGCTGCGGCTGTGCACGGTCGGCAGGTCGGTGTGCAGCAGGCCGCCGCGGGCCAGGGAACCGAGGATGCTGAAGATGCCGCCGGCGCGGTGCACGTCTTCCATGTGGTACTTCTGGATGTTCGGCGCCACCTTGCACAGTTGCGGCACGCTGCGGGACAGGCGGTCGATGTCGCGCAGGTCGAAATCGATCTCGGCTTCCTGGGCCGCGGCCAGCAGGTGCAGGATGGTGTTGGTCGAACCGCCCATGGCGATGTCGAGCATCATGGCGTTCTCGAACGCCTTGAAGTTGGCGATGTTGCGCGGCAGCACCGACTCGTCGTTCTCGCCGTAGTAGCGCTTGCACAGCTCGACGATGGTGCGGCCGGCCTGCAGGAACAGCTGCTCGCGGTCGCTGTGGGTGGCCAGGGTCGAACCGTTGCCCGGCAGGGCCAGCCCCAGGGCTTCGGTCAGGCAGTTCATCGAGTTGGCGGTGAACATGCCGGAGCAGGAACCGCAGGTCGGGCAGGCGCTGCGCTCGTACTCGGCGACCTTCTCGTCAGAAGCGCTGGAGTCGGCGGCGATCACCATGGCGTCGACCAGGTCGAGGCCGTGGGAGGCGAGCTTGGTCTTGCCGGCTTCCATCGGGCCGCCGGAGACGAAGATCACCGGGATGTTCAGGCGCAGGGCGGCCATCAGCATGCCGGGGGTGATCTTGTCGCAGTTGGAGATGCAGACGATGGCGTCGGCGCAGTGGGCGTTGACCATGTATTCCACGGAGTCGGCGATGATCTCGCGGCTCGGCAGCGAATACAGCATGCCGTCGTGGCCCATGGCGATGCCGTCATCCACGGCGATGGTGTTGAATTCCTTGGCCACGCCGCCGGCGCGTTCGATTTCGCGGGCGACCAGCTGGCCCAGATCCTTGAGGTGCACGTGGCCCGGTACGAACTGGGTGAAGGAGTTGGCAATGGCGATGATCGGCTTCTTGAAGTCGTCATCTTTCATCCCCGTGGCGCGCCACAGTGCGCGGGCGCCGGCCATGTTGCGGCCGTGGGTGGATGTTTTCGAGCGGTAATCAGGCATGGAGCACTCCGGGCGGCTAATCAGGTAACAAATGGGGAGTGAGCTTCTATTGACCTCTGGAACACTCAGAAATGGCCGTGTGTCCTGAAGCTGCCGATGACGTCGCGGGATCGCCGCGCGCCTCAGCCTGAGCTCATAAACCCGCCGGGGGATGACTGGCGATGAATCTCGCGATTCTACACCGCTGGCGCCAGGAAGGAATGCCGTGGCCGCTCTACGGCGTCGATTGCCTGGATATGGAAATGGGCAGCCGTCGATCAGGGACTGGTTTAGACTCGCCGGCCTTCGATCACCTTCCAATGGAGCTGGAATGTCCGCGACGCTGCGATCCCTGAGGTTTTACTTTTTCGTTGGCCTGGCGCAGGGCCTGCTGCTGATGTGGAGCGTCCTTTATAGCGACTTGCCCGGTGTCGCCATGGCCGCGCTGGCAGTTGCCCTGCTGATGGGCGGCGGGCTGCTGCAATTGCTGGCCGAGCAGCGATGCCAGCCGCGGACCTGGATTGCGATGCTGTTGGTGGCACTGATGGCGGCGGGGTTGGTTTGGGCCTGTCGTGGTTTGCCCTTCACCCTTGGCGTGGGGTTCGGTGTGATGGCCGGCCTGCTGCTGATGACCTTGCTCAGCGCCACACTGTTGCAAGGGCGTGGCGACCTGTGGCGACGGCTGTTCGGGAACGGCGCCTGGGTGCTGCTGGCTTTACCAGTGCCCTGGCTGGTGCAGTGGCTGTTCAAGCTATGGATTCAGCACCGTCACCTCGACCCCTTCAAGAGCGGGTTGCTGTCCCTGGCGTTTTTTGCCGCGCCGACCCTCGCGTTCTCCGGCGCCATGTTCCTCGGCTCTTTATGGCGCGCGCGCCGTCGGGCACAGGTCGCTTGAGCGCTGAGTCTTGGGTGAGGAGAGGGCGGGGACAATCGGCTTGGGCGCCCCTTGCCGCGTGGGGCAAGGGGTGTCCAGTCAGGCTCAGCTGTTAGGCAGCAGGCGGCAGGTGATGCTCTTGATGTAGCGGGTTTCCGGGATGGCCGGGTGTACCGGATGGTCCGGGCCCTGGCCGCCGCGCTCCAGCAGCTGGATATTGCGGTCCAGGTGGCGGGCGCTGGTGAGCAGGATGTTCTGCAGGTCGTCTTCCGGCAGGTGCATCGAGCACGAAGCGCTGACCAGGATGCCGTCCTTGCTGAGCAGGCGCATGGCCTGTTCGTTCAGGCGGCGGTAGGCGCCTTCGCCGTTCTTCAGGTCTTTCTTGCGTTTGATGAAGGCCGGCGGGTCGGCCACGATCACGTCGAAACGCTCTTCGGCGGCCTTGAGTTCTTTCAGGGCCTCGAACACGTCGCCTTCGATGCAGGTGACTTTCTCGGCGATGCCGTTCAATGCGGCGTTGCGTTCAACACCGTCGAGGGCGAAGCCCGAGGCATCGACGCAGAACACTTCGCTGGCACCGAAGGCGCCGGCCTGCACGCCCCAGCCGCCGATGTAGCTGAACAGGTCCAGCACGCGCTTGCCCTTGGCGTAAGGCGCCAGGCGGGCGCGGTTCATGCGGTGGTCGTAGAACCAGCCGGTTTTCTGGCCTTCCATCACCGGGGCCTCGAACTTCACGCCGTTCTCTTCCAGGGCGACCCACTCCGGCACCAGGCCGAACACGGTTTCCACGTAACGGCCCAAGCCTTCGGCATCACGCGCGGCGGAGTCGTTCTTGAACAGGATGCCGCTTGGCTTGAGCACCTGGACCAGGGCGGCGATCACGTCGTCCTTGTGCTGTTCCATGGTTGCCGACGCCAGCTGCACGACGAGGATGTCGCCGAAACGGTCGACCACCAGGCCCGGCAGCAGGTCGGAGTCGCCGTAGACCAGGCGGTAGAACGGCTTGTCGAACAGACGCTCGCGCAGCGACAGGGCCACGTTCAGGCGGTGCACCAGCAGCGACTTGTCCAGCGCCAGCTTGGCGTCGCGCGACAGCAGGCGGGCGCAGATCAGGTTGTTCGGGCTCATGGCGACGACGCCCAGCGGCTTGCCGCCGGCGGCTTCCAGCATTGCCTGGTCGCCTGCCTTGAAGCCGTGGAGTGGGGTGGCGGCTACATCGATTTCGTTGCTGTAGACCCACAGGTGGCCGGCGCGCAGGCGGCGATCGGCGTTGGCTTTGAGGCGCAGGCTTGGCAGGGACATGACGTCGCTCCGGAAAAAAGAGCGGGAGTATAACGTGTTGCGCTCGCCGAGAGGCTGGCGAGTGGATATGCGGTGACAGGGCAGACCCGCCATGGATAACCCGCGCCTGGCCCGGCGTTGCCCCGAGGCGCCTGTTGTAAAGTTCCTTTCGGGTGGCCATGGGCGCCTTTTAAAGGGTTAGAATCGCCGCCTAGTCCAGAGTGCGTATCTATGTCCCAAGAGCTTTCCGCCGAACAGATTCAACAGGCCCTGCAAGGCATCAGCGTGCCGCCCCAACCGCAAATCATGGTGGATTTGCAGATGGAGCAGTACATGCCCGACCCTGACCTGGAAGTGATCGCGCGGCTGATCTCCCAGGACCCGGGCCTTTCCGGCGCCCTGCTGAAAATCGTCAACTCGCCGTATTACGGGCTGAGCAACAAGATCGCCTCGATCCAGCGCGCGGTGAACCTGCTGGGCAGCCGTTCGATCATCAACCTGATCAACGCGCAGTCGATCAAGGGCGAGATGAGCGACGAAACCATCGTTACCCTCAACCGTTTCTGGGACACCGCCCAGGATGTGGCGATGACCTGCCTGACCCTGGCCAAGCGCACCGGCTCGCAAGCGGTCGACGAAGCCTATGCCCTGGGGCTGTTCCACGATTGCGGCGTGCCGCTGATGCTCAAGCGCTTCCCCGACTACATGACGGTGCTGGAAGAGGCCTACGCCAGCGCGGGCCCCGAGAACCGGGTGGTGGATACGGAAAACCGTGTGTTCAATACCAACCACGCGGTGGTCGGTTACTACACGGCCAAGTCCTGGCGCCTGCCGGAGCACGTGACCAACGCCATCGCCAATCACCACAACGCCCTGGCGATCTTCAGCGACGAGTCGTCGCGCAACAGCCAACTGAAGAACCTGCTGGCGATCCTGAAAATGGCCGAGCATATCTGCGCGTCCTACCGGGTGCTGGGCAATCAGGTCGATGATCATGAATGGAACAGCATCGGCCATCTGATCCTCGATTACGTCGGCCTGTCCGACTATGACTTCGAGAACCTCAAGGAAACCGTGCGCGAACTGGGCGCGCACTGATTCCCGACCACGTTATAGAGAACACGAGGCGCACATGCCTGAATTACCGGAAGTCGAAACCACCCGGCGCGGTATCGCGCCGCACCTGGAAGGGCAGCGCGTCAGTCGCGTGATCGTGCGCGACCGGCGCCTGCGCTGGCCGATTCCGGAGGACCTCGATGTGCGCCTGTCCGGCCAGCAGATCGTCAAGGTCGAGCGTCGCGCCAAGTACCTGCTGATCAATGCCGAAGTCGGCACCCTGATCAGTCACCTGGGCATGTCGGGCAACTTGCGCCTGGTAGAGGTCGGCCTGCCGGCGGCCAAGCACGAGCACGTCGACATCGAGCTGGAGTCAGGCCTGGCCCTGCGCTACACCGATCCGCGGCGCTTTGGTGCGATGCTCTGGAGCCTCGACCCGCTCAATCACGAGCTGCTGATCCGCCTGGGGCCGGAGCCGCTGACCGACCTGTTCGACGGCGAGCGCCTGTATCAGCTGTCGCGGGGACGTTCGATGGCGGTCAAGCCGTTCATCATGGACAACGCGGTGGTGGTGGGGGTGGGCAATATCTACGCGACCGAAGCGCTGTTCGCCGCCGGCATCGACCCGCGTCGCGAAGCCAAGGGGATTTCCCGGGCGCGCTACCTGAAGCTGGCGATCGAGATCAAACGCATCCTGGCCGCGGCCATCGAACGCGGCGGCACCACCCTGCGCGACTTTATCGGCGGCGACGGGCAGCCGGGCTATTTCCAGCAGGAACTGTTCGTCTACGGGCGTGGCGGGGAGCACTGCAAGGTCTGTGGCACGGGGCTGCGCGAGATCAAGCTGGGGCAGCGTGCGAGCGTGTTCTGCCCTAAATGCCAGAGCTGATTGCCTGTAGCCGCTGCCGAAGGCTGCGATAGGTCCGCAGGACCTGTGGCGATCTTACTGGCGTCGCGGCCGTTTCGGCCGATCGCAGCCTTCGGCAGCGGCTACGGTCGCAAGTCTCGATGGCTGTGTTATGCCTTGCCGGTGATCTTCCGGTACTTGGCCATCAACTCTTCTTCGGTTTCCGGGTGGGCCTCGTCCAGTGGGATGCAATCCACCGGGCAGACCTGCTGGCACTGCGGCTCGTCATAGTGGCCGACACATTGGGTGCACAGGTTCGGGTCGATCACGTAGATCTCTTCGCCTTGGGAAATCGCGGCGTTCGGGCACTCGGGTTCGCAGACGTCGCAGTTGATGCAATCGTCGGTGATGATCAGGGACATGGGGCACTCCGGCCGGGGCGGCGGGCCCAGGCATTTGAAAAACCAATGGCGCAATTGTGCCGCATTGGCGAGCGCAGTGCACGCGGGGCTCGATGGGAGGGGCGTTTGCAGGTCGGCCGCGCGGGAGCTGGCGTGGGCCGCGCCAGCTCCCGCGGGGGTTATTTCTTGAAGCGCAGGGTCAGGGCGTCGGCCACGGCTGGATGCACGAACTTGCTGATATCACCGCCCAATGCCGCGATTTCCCGGACCAGGGTCGAGGAAATGAATGAATAACGTTCAGACGGCGTGAGGAACAGGCTTTCCACATCCGGCGCCAGTTGGCGGTTCATGTTGGCCAGCTGGAATTCGTATTCGAAGTCCGAAACCGCCCGCAGCCCCCGCAGGAAGACATTGGCGTTCTGCTCCTTGGCGAAATGCGCCAGCAGCGTGGAAAAACCGACGACTTCAACGTTCGGCAGATGCTTGGTGACCTCGCGAGCCAGTTCCACACGCTGTTCCAGGGGAAAAAGCGGGTTTTTCTTCGGGCTGGCGGCGACGGCGATGATCACATGATCGAACAGGCGCGAGGCGCGTTCGACCAGATCGCCATGGCCCTTGGTAATAGGGTCGAAGGTACCTGGGTACAACACTCGGTTCATCGCGTCGTCCTGGCGGGAGTCCGTTGGGGAGTCGGATGGTATCGCAGCCTTTCCGGTCGGCCAAGTCGCCTGTAACGGAAGAAAGCACTATAGACGACGAAAATAAGCGGCGTTTTCACCTGCTTTTCAGCCGTTCGGCCAGGGCCGTGGCCAGTTGCGCGGTCAGGCCGTAGACCGACAATTGCGGGTTGGCACCGATGCTGGTGGGGAACAGCGAACCGTCGTGGATCGACAGATTGGCCAACTGGTGATGCCGGCCCAGGCTGTCGGTGACGGCGTTTTTCGGGTCTTCGCCCATGGCGCAACCGCCCATCACATGGGCGCTGCCCAGGCGGGTGCGGTACAGCGCAAGGTTCAGGCTGTCGATCAGGGTCTTGGCCTCGGCCAGGGTCTTCACGTAGCGGGCATCGCTGTGCATCGGCATGACCGCCTTGGCGCCGCCGGCGAACTGGATCTCCGCCATGCTGTGAAAGGCCCGGCGCACGCCGTCCCAGGCGTAGTCCGAGACCTGATAGTCGAGCACCGGCGAACCGTCGCCGCGCAGTTCTACGCTGCCGCCGCTGCTGTCCGGGTGAAAACCGTCGCGCAGCAGCGCGAGCATGGCGTGGGTGTGGGGCAATTGCTGCATGTTCAGGGCGCTTTGCAGGCCGAAACCGCCGAGCAGGGTGGCGGCCAGTGCCGGTTGCAGCGGCGGCACCTCGAGTTTGTAGGACATCTTGCCGGTGGCGCCGTCCTGCCACTGGAAATGATCGGAATAGATCGACTGCGGCGCGCCGTAGAAGGGGTTGATCACCTGGTCGAACTGCCCGGCGGAGAAGTTCACCAGGTGCAGGAAGGTGCGTTTGCCCAGGCGCTTGTGCGGGTCGGCCGCGTCGGAGCGCAGCAGCAGGGCCGGGCTGTTGATGCCGCCGCCGGCCAGCACGTAGTGCCGGGCCTTGACCTTGATGATGCGCCCGGTGGGCGCCACGCAGCGTTCGTCCATGGCCAGGCAGAGCAGGCTTTCGACCTGGTCGCCCTTGATTTGCAGGCGCTCGGCGCGGGCCAGGTACAGCAGTTCGCCGCCTTTTTCCAGGGTCGCGGGAATGGTGGTAACCATCATCGACTGCTTGGCGTTGGTCGGGCAGCCCATGCCGCAATAGCCGAGGTTCCAGCAGCCGCGCACGTTGCGCGGGATCACGTGCCAGCTGTAGCCGAGCTTCTCGCAGCCGAGCCTGATCACGTCGTTGTTGGCGTTGGGCGGCATGACCCACGGAGCGACCCCCAGGCGCTGCTCCATTTTTTCGAACCAGGGCGCCATCTCGACCGGGCTGTGGCCCTTGACGTCGTGTTCCTTGGCCCAGTGCTCCAGGGTCAGGTCGGGGGTACGGAAGCTGGACGTCCAGTTGATCAGGGTGGTGCCGCCGACCGCACGGCCTTGCAGGATGGTGATGGCGCCGTCCTTGCTCATGCGGCCGATGCCTTCCTGATAGAGGCTGGCGTAGGCCTGGTCCTCGAGCATCTTGAAGTCGTCGCTGGTCTTGAGCGGCCCTTCTTCGATCAGCAGCACCTTGTAGCCGGCGGCGCTGAGGATCTCGGCGCTGGTGCCGCCGCCCGCGCCGCTGCCGATGATGGCGACATCCGCTTCGAGGGTCAGGTCCTCCTGCAATTGCGAGCCGTTGTAGGTTTTCCAGCCTCGGGCCAGGCCTTCGCGAAACAGATCGGGTACGGGCATATCAGGCGCTCTCTTGTTGTTCTGCATTTCTGTAGCCGCTGCCGCAGGCTGCGATCGACTGCAAAGCAAGCCCCTGCGGGGCTTATCGCAGCCTGCGGCAGCGGCTACGGGTATCAGATCTTGGGCGGCCCGGGATAACCGCAATGGGCCCAGGATTCGGCGCGGCTGTACCAGGCCATCATCACCAGTTGCAGCAGGGACGCGTGGCCCATGCGCAGCAGGCTGAGGGAGCTGTTTTCCCAGCGTTCGAGAAAGTGCCGGATGTCTTCGGCGCTGGCGTTTTCCCAACTGCCCCAGATGCCGGTCAGGGGGCCACGGGTGATGCCCATGCCCAGCACGTCGAACAGCTGGCGGGTGAGCTTGAGCATCTCCGGCGACAGGTGGTCGAGGCTGTGATCCAGGCTTTTCAGGGTGGCGTCGAGCGCCGCCGGCAGCTTCTCGGCGGCCACGGCGCCGTCGAGCATGACCGGGATCAGCGCCCGCAGCACCGGCAGGTCGCTGCTGCGCAATGCGGCAAAGCCGCTGGCCGCGGTGCCGGACGAGCAGCCGCTGAGGCTGGCGCCGAGGCCGGCAGTGGTCAGGAACGCGCTGGCGCACAGGCCGATTTTCAACAGGCCACGGCGCGACAGTGTGGGTGCTGCAGGCAGGCTGGGGGGCATTATTGTTAGTACCCGGCAATGGTCTGGTTAGCGGATGAACAGCTTCTGGATCAGCTTCTGGATCGGTTTGCCATAGGGCGGGTAGATCAGCCGAGCGGCATTCAGGCGCTGCTTGCTCAGCACACCCTTGGCCTTGCTGAAGGTCAGGAAACCTTCGTGACCGTGGTAATGGCCCATGCCCGAGTGGCCGATGCCGCCGAACGGCATGTCGTCCTGGGCGACGTGCAGCAGGGTGTCGTTGAGGCAGACCCCGCCCGAGTGGGTTTCGTTGAGCACCCGTTCCTGCTCGGCCTTGTTGTAGCCGAAGTAGTAGAGCGCCAGGGGGCGAGGGCGCTGGTTGATATAGGCGAAGGCCTGGTCCAGGCCGGTGTAGGGCACGATCGGCAGGATCGGGCCGAAGATCTCGTCCTGCATCACCGTCATGTCGTCGCTGACATTGAGTATCAGGCTGTGGCCCATGCGCCGCTCCTGGTTCTCCTCGAACAGCGGGATCAGCAGCGCACCCTTGCTGGTGGCGTCGCTGATGTAGCTGTTCAGGCGCGCGAGTTGTCGCGGATTGATGATCGCGGTGTAGTCGGGGTTGTCGACCAGGGTCGGGAAGAAACCCCGGACCACCTGGCGATAGGCGTCGACGAAGGCGCCGACGCGGTGTTCCGGGACCAGTACGTAGTCCGGGGCGACGCAGGTCTGGCCGGCGTTCATGGTCTTGCCGAAGGCGATGCGTTCGGCGGCGTCCTTGAGCGGCACGTCGTCGGAAACGATGGCCGGGGACTTGCCGCCCAGCTCCAGGGTCACCGGGGTCAGGTTTTCCGCCGCGGCGCGCATCACGTGCTTGCCGATGCTGGTGGCGCCGGTGAACAGCAGGTGATCGAAAGGCAGCCGGGAGAAGGCCACGCCCACGTCGGCTTCGCCCAGCACCACGGCGACCAGGTCCTCGGGGAACGCCTTGGCCAGCAGGCGCTTGAGTAACAGGCCGGTGGCGGGGGTCGATTCGCTGAGCTTGAGCAATACCCGGTTGCCGGCGGCGAGCGCGCCGACCAGCGGGCCGATGGCCAGGAACAGTGGGTAGTTCCACGGCACGATCACCCCGACCACGCCCAGCGGCTGGTAGACGACCTTGGCCGAGGCCGGTTGGAAGGCCACGCCGACCTTGCGCCTGGAAGGTTTCATCCAGCCCTTGAGGTGTTTGCTGGCGTAGTGGATGCCCTGCAGGCTGGGCATGATTTCGGCGAGCAGGGTTTCGTCGGCGCTGCGATGGCTGAAATCTTCGCTGATGGCATCGATCAGGGCCTGGCGTTCGCTGTCGAGCAGGTCGCGCAGGCTCTTGAGCCATTGCTGGCGCTGGGCGGCCGGTGGCATGGGGTTGGCCGCGAAGGCCTGGCGCTGAACAGCGAACAGACGGTGGAGCTCATCCAGTTGCTGGTGGGCTTCCGGCAAGTAGGCGATTTCGGCAGACATGGGCGGCTCCGGTTTTTGTGGGTGGGAGATTTTTAGAGTTTATACTCTAAAATGTCAAATGAGATCCCGGGCCAGCTTTGATTTATCCCATCGGGGATAGGTCGTAAGATGCCGGGCAATGCCTTCTCGATTAAAGCCCACGCTCATGGCCCCACGCATAAAAACCCGCGAACGTATCGTCCAGAACAGCCTGGAGCTGTTCAACCAGCAAGGCGAACGCAGTGTCAGCACCAACCATATTGCCGCCCACATGGAGATTTCGCCGGGCAACCTGTATTACCACTTCCCCAACAAGCAGGCGATCATCGCCGTGCTGTTCTGCGAGTACGAAGCCCTGGTCGACAGCTTCCTGCGCCTGCCCCAGGGCCGCAGCGTGACCGTGGAGGACAAGCGCTATTACCTGCAGGAACTGCTGGCCGCCATGTGGCGTTATCGCTTCCTGCACCGCGACCTGGAACACCTGCTCGACAGCGACGCCGAACTGGCCGCCCGTTACCGGCGTTTCTCCCAGCGCTGCCTGATCCACGGCACGGCGATCTACGAAGGTTTCGTCGAAGCCGGCATCCTGCGGATGGACAAGGTGCAGATCGAGTCCCTGACCCTCAATGCCTGGATCATCCTTACCTCCTGGGTGCGTTTTTTGTGTACCACCCGGGAAAACTCCGCGCACCTGAGCGAAGAAGCCATCAAGCGCGGCGTGTACCAGGTGCTGGTGCTGGAGGCTGGATTTGTCACCGACCCTGCCCGGGAGGCGGTCGACGCGCTATACGACGAGTTTTACGTGCCCCTGGCGCAAGCCCTGGAAGAAGTGCAGTAGGATCTGGATCAAGTCATCGTTCAATTACTGGAGCCCGTCATGCCCATCGCGCAACTGATCAGTCCACAGCAATTGGCCGCTCGCCTGGAGCAGCCCGGGCTGGTGATTCTCGATTGTCGTTTTGCCCTGGAAGACCCGGATTACGGCCAGCGCAGTTATGCCAGCGGGCATCTGGCCGGCGCGCATTTTGCCGACCTGGAGCGCGATCTCAGTGGCCGGGTGGTCAAGGGCGTGACCGGGCGTCATCCGCTGCCCGAACCGGCGACGCTGAACGCGCGCCTGCAGGCCTGGGGCATCGACGCCGATAGCGACATCGTGCTCTACGACGATGGCCCCGGTGCCTATGCCGCCCGCGCCTGGTGGCTGCTGGCCTGGCTGGGCAAGCGCGACGGTGTGTTCATTCTCGATGGCGGCCTGAAAGCCTGGCACGCCGCGGGCCTGCCGTTGAGCCTGGATCCGCCGACCAATGTTCTCGGCCACTTCACGGGCCAGCCCGATAAAACCCTGCTGCTGAGTGCCGAGCAGCTGCAAAAACGCCTCGGCCAGCCGACTCTGACCCTGCTCGATGCCCGCGCCCAGTCACGTTTTCGCGGCGAAGTGGAGCCGATCGATCCGGTGGCCGGGCATATCCCCGGCGCGCAATGCGCGGCTTTCACCGACAACCTGGACAGCGACGGCCGTTTTCTGCCGACCGATCAGCTCAAGAAGCGTTTTGCCGCGAAGCTGGGCGAGCGTTCGCCGACCGAACTGGTGGCGTACTGCGGTTCGGGCGTGACCGCCTGTCACAACCTGTTCGCCCTGTGCCTGGCCGGTTATCCCCTGGGCAAGTTGTATGCCGGCTCCTGGAGCGAATGGATCACCGATCCGCAGCGCGCGGTCGCCACGGGCGACTGAGCCCCCTCACCGTAGGAGCGAAGCTTGCTCGCGATCCAGGCGCTGCGTTGTTTCTGTTGGACCGCATCGGCTGAGACAGTTTTCGCGAGCAAGTTTCGCTTCTACAGGGGCAGGCGTTGTTTCAGAGGGACTGGCGGGCGCTGCGATAGGCCGCCGGCCCTACGCCATAGACCTGCTTGAACTGCCGGCTCAGATGGCTCTGGTCGGAGAACCCCAATTGCGTCGCCACTTCCAGCGGCAGGCAGCCGTCGCGCAGCAGTGCCCGGGCCTGGGCGATGCGCTGTTGCATCAGCCAGGTGTGCGGCGGCATGCCGGTGGCGCGACGGAATACCCGGGCGAAATGGAAGGGCGAGAGATTGACCGCCGCGGCCAGTTCTTCCAGGGACGGCGGAGCGGCCAGCTGTGCTTGCAGCAACTCCTTGGCCTGGACGATCGCCCGGTGTTCCCGCCCGGGTTCGCCCGGCGCCTTGACCCCGGCGTGACGCCGCAGCAGCAAGAGCATCATTTCCCGCCACAGGGTCTGTTGTTGCAGGGCGGTGGCCGGGCTTTCCAGTAATTGATGCAACTGGCAGAAGCCGCTGACCAGATCGGGGTCGCGATACAGCGTGGCGCCGAAGGCCGGCAGGCTGTCGGTGGGCAATTCCAGCTCGCCCAGCATGGCGAGGATCTGTGCGTTGTCCGGATAAAACGCCCGGTACAGCCAGCCGTCCTCGGTGCCTTTGTGGCCGGTGTGCAACTCGTCCGGGTTGATCAGCACCAGGGTGCCGCGCCCCGCCAGGTGCTCGGCGCCGCGATAACGGTAGCGCTGGGCACCGTCCATGATCATGCCGATCACATAGCCGTCATGCACATGGGGCACGAAGCGATGCTCGATATAACGCGCGGCCAGCAACTCCACGCCGGCCAGGGGCGCGGTTTGCCAGAAACGGATCGATTCGCCCCGGCCGCTGTTCATCGCGGCTCGCGCCCCAGGCCGGACAGCCACTGGGGAATGCGCCGTTCCAGGTAATAACCCGGCGTCTTCACCGAACCCTCGACAAAACCGACGTGCCCACCCTTGGCCTGCAGCTCGAAGTGGGTGCTGCTGGACAGCTCGCGGGCTTCCGGCAGGCTGTGGGGGAATATGAAAGGATCGTCCGCGGCCTGGATGATCAGGGTTTGTGTGCGGATTTCCCCAAGGAAATAGCGGCTGGAGGCACGCCGGTAATAGTCCTGGGCGTCGGCAAAGCCATTCAGCGGCGCGGTGACCCGGCCGTCGAAGTCCCAGAAGGTGCGCATTTTTTCCAGCGGCCCGAGCCGCTCCAGCACGGCCAGGCCCTCATGGCGCCCGTCGTGCTGGAACTGGCGCTGCTTGTCCTTGATATAGGCCAGCATCTCGCGGATGAAATGCGCCTGGTAGACCTTGGAAAAGCCCTGGCCGATACGGTCGGCGCACTGGTCCAGGCGAAACGGCACCGACACCGCGACGGCACCTTGCAACTGGCTGGCGCTGCCGCTTTCCCCCAGGTGCTTGAGCAATACATTGCCGCCCAGCGAGTAGCCCACCGCGAACAGCGGGGCCAGCGGGCGCTTGCTGCGCAGGTGGTCGATGGCGGCGGCCAGATCTTCGCTGGCGCCCGAGTGGTAGCTGCGCGGCAGCAGGTTGGGCTCGCCCGAGCAGCCGCGCCAGTTCAGCGCCGCGCTGGCCCAGCCCTGGCTCGCCAGGGCCTTTTGCAGGCCGGCCACGTAAGGCGAGTTGGAGGAACCGGTCAGGCCGTGCAGCACCAGCACCAAGGGCGCGGTGGCGGTGTGCGGGCCGTGCCAGTCGAGATCGAGAAAGTCGCCGTCGTCGAGCCACAGGCGTTCGCGCTGGCGGTCGAGATGAGTGGTCTTGCGCCACAGCGGGCCCCACAGGGTTTGCAGGTGCGGGTTGCCGAGGCCGAAGGCGGGAATGAAGCGATCTGACGGAGTAGGCACGGTGATTCTCGTAGCAGCGGTGCGCGTCCCCGGCGGGGCTGCGCACCTTTTCAGGCCAGTGGTTTAACCGGCGATCTCTGCCATACGTTGCCACAAGGCGTAGTACACCTGCCCGGATTTTTGCTCGCGGTGCAGGCGCCAGTTCGCCGGGAGGCCGAGGGTCGACGGCGCGGTTTCACTTTCGGTATAGACCCAGGCGTCGTCGGCCAGCCAGTCGCGTTCTTCCAGCAGGGCGCAGGCGGCCGGCAGCAGGTTCTGATGGAACGGCGGGTCGAGGAAAACCAGGTCGAAACGGCTGGCCGGCTGGCTTTCCAGATAACGCAGGGCGTCGGCGGTTTGTACCTGACCAACGGTGCAGCGCAGGGTGCCCAGGTGTTCGCGCAGGCGCGACACGGCCAGGTTGCTGGCATCCAGCGCCTGGCCCATGGCGGCGCCACGGGACAGGGCTTCGAGAAACAGCGCGCCGCTGCCGGCGAACAGGTCGAGCACCTTGGCCCCGGCGACATAAGGCGCCAGCCAGTTGAACAGGGTTTCGCGCACCCGGTCCGGCGTCGGGCGCAGGCCCGGCACATCGGGGAAGCTCAGGCGGCGGCTGCGCCACTCGCCGCCGATGATGCGCAGTTGGCCCACACCGTTGTGCTGGTTGTGGACGGGTTTCTTGCTGGGACGCGATGGGCTGGCCATTAGTGCTCCGGAACCCCGAGCGGCTGCTCGGCGGGTTTGTCAGTAGGGGCCGGCAACGGCTTTTGCGGCACGGTCGGACCGGCGGTGACGATGACCATCTTGTCCGCGCTCAGGTGCTTGTTCAGTACGTCCCGGACCTGTTCCACGGTCAGGCTCTGGGACTGCTGCATGAAGTCTTCAAGATAGCTCAGCGGCAGGTTGTAGAAGCCGATGGCGCCCAGTTGGCCGACGATGTCGGCGTTGCTGGCGGTGGACAGCGGGAAGCTGCCGGCCAGCTCGCGCTTGGCGTCGTCGAGTTCCTTCTGGGTCGGGCCGGTCTTGAGGTAGTCGGCGAGTACGTCCTGCACCAGCTTGAGGGTGCCCTCGCTCATTTCGGCGCGGGTCTGCAGGTTGATCATGAACGGGCCACGGGCCTGCATCGGGCTGAAGCCGGAATAGACGCCGTAGGTCAGGCCGCGCTTCTCGCGTACTTCGCTCATCAGCCGGGTGCCAAAACCGCCGCCGCCAAGGATCTGGTTGCCCAGGGACAGCGCCGCGTAATCCGGATCGTCACGATCGATGCCCAGTTGCGCCAGCAGCAGGCTGGTCTGGCTGGACGGGTACTCGATATGGCCGATGCTGGCCTGTGGTTCGCTCGGTTGCGGGATTTTCGCCAGCGCCGGGCCTTTGGGCAGGGCGGCGGAGATCTGCGCGGCAATCGCCTCGGCATCGCTGCGCGACAGATCGCCCACCAGGGCGATCACCACGTTGCCGGCGGCATAGGCCTTGGCGTGGAACGCCCGCAGCTGGGCCAGGCTAATCGGCGGCACGCTCTGCGCGGTGCCGTCGCTGGAATGGGCATACGGATGGCTGCCGTACAGGCGGTTCATCAGCTCCAGGCTCGCCAGCTTGCCGGGGTTCTGTTTCTGGTACTCGAAGCCGGCGAGCATCTGGTTCTTGATGCGCGCCAGGGAATCGGCCGGGAAGGTCGGCTTGCCGACGACATCGGCGAACAGTTGCAGGGCCGGCGCGCGCTTGTCCGGCGCGCTCAGGCTGCGCAGGGAAGCGATGGCCATGTCCTTGTAGGCACCGTTGCCGAAATCGGCGCCCAGGCCTTCGAAACCTTCGGCGATCGCGCCGACATCCTTGCCGGCCACGCCTTCGTTGAGCATGGCGTTGGTCAGCATCGCCAGGCCCGGCGCGTCGCCGTCCTGGCTGCTGCCGGCGGCGAAGGTCAGGCGCATGTCGAACATCGGCAGCTCATGGGCTTCGACGAACAGCACCTTGGCGCCTTCGGCGGTGCTCCAGGTCTTGATGTCGAGGCTGCGGTGGCTTGGGGCCTTGCCGTCGAGCTCGGCCAGGGATTGCAGCTTCTGGCTGCTCTTGGCCTTGTCCAGCGACTGGCTGGCGTCGGACGGGGCCGCGCGCAGCAGATAAAGGCCGGCGGCGGCGATCAGGGCCACGAGTGCCAGGCCGAGCAGGACCGGGCTGGCGCTTTTGCGCTTACTCATGAGCGGACTCCTCAGGCAATACGTGGGCAACGCTCAGGCGTTCGCGGGTGAAATAGGTACGAGCGGCCTTCTGGATGTCTTCAGGGGTCACGCTTTGCAGTTCGGCAAGTTCGGTATCCATGAGCTTCCAGGACAGGCCGACGGTTTCCAGCTGGCCGATGGCGGTAGCCTGGCTGGTGATGGAGTCACGCTCGTAGACCAGGCCGGCGATCACCTGGGCGCGCACGCGCTCCAGTTCTTCGGCGGTCGGCGGGGTGGTTTTCAGCTCTTCGAGCAAACGCCACAACCCGGCTTCGGCCTGGGCGATGGTTTTTTTCTTCTGGCTGTTGGGCATGGCCGAAAGCAGGAACAGGCTGTCGCCGCGGGTGTAGGCGTCGAAGCTCGACGAGCCGCCGGACACCAGCTCTTCGCCGCGCTCCAGGCGGGTCGGGATACGGGCGCTGTAGCCGCCGTCGAGCAGCGCGGCGATCAGGCGCAGGGCGTGCACCGAATGCTTGTCTTCGGCGGTGGCGATGCTCGGCACGTTGAAGGCCAGCATCACGCTCGGCAGCTGGGTCTTCACCCGCAGGGTGAGCTGCCGCTCGCCAGGCTCGGCCAGCTCCAGGGGAATCTTCGCCGCGGGCACGGCCCGCTTGGGAATGGCGCCGAAATAACGTTGGGCCAGGGTTTTGACTTCGTCCGGGGTGACATCGCCGACCACCACCAGGGTGGCGTTGTTCGGCACATACCAGGACTCGTACCAGTGGCGCAGTTCCTCGACCTTCATCCGGTTGAGGTCGGCCATCCAGCCGATGGTCGGCGTGTGGTAGCCGCTGGCCGGGTAGGCCATCGCCTTGAAGCGTTCGAAGGCCTTGGACATCGGCTTGTCGTCGGTGCGCAGGCGGCGCTCTTCCTTGATTACTTCGATTTCGCGGCTGAACTCATCCGGCGGCAGGCGCAGGCTGGCCATGCGATCGGCTTCCAGCTCGAAGGCCACGCCCAGGCGGTCGCGGGCCAGCACCTGGTAATAGGCGGTGAAATCGTCGCTGGTGAAGGCGTTCTCTTCGGCGCCCAGGTCGCGCAGGATCAGCGAGGCTTCGCCGGGGCCGATCTTTTCGCTGCCCTTGAACATCATGTGTTCCAGGGCGTGGGACAAGCCGGTCTGGCCCGGGGTTTCGTAGCTGGAGCCGACTTTGTACCAGACCTGGGAGACCACGACCGGAGCCCGATGGTCTTCCCGGACCACGACCTTGAGGCCGTTGTCGAGGGTGAATTCGTGGGTGGGTTGTGGATCGGCAGCCAAGGCTGAAAGGGGCAGACAAACCGTACTGAGCAGCAGGCCTGCGGCGCGGCGGGCTAGAGCATTCATTCGTTTTTTAAACCTGTTGGACTGCCCGCTTGGTCTTAGCCTACGGGCGAGAGGTTGGGGCGCGTCATCAATCATTACCAGTACCGCGCCGGAGCCTGCCAGTACGCAGGGCAAGGCGCGAGGAGTGTGGTTTGGTCATTCCAAATAAACTCCGAGCAACGCAGCCCTGCGCACTGGCAGGCCCGGCCCTCCGGGTGGCGCCTGAAAACGGGCCATGCTGCGTTGCAGTCCTTGGAAAGGAAAACACATTTCCGGCGGACTGCGCCTTGCCTGGCCCGTTTTCAGGCGGCCACGCGGTACTGGTAATGATTGATGACACGCCCTAGGATACTGATCCGTTTTACTGGCGGCCACGCCTATCAGGCTCGCATGGATCAACGTGTGCTTGAGCAGGTTGTATGGGTTCCCGGCAAGAAGCGCTGTTTTATCGACTAGACTTCGACTTTTCGCCGATTTTGCCGTTTCAGTCCTTTAGTAAAATCGATCCTTGAGATGCCATTGGGCACCTCGACAAAATGTTGCGCGTGAACAAGCCGGCGGAAACGCAGTCTGTTCTGCATCGAATATTTATTTGCCGGTGCGCCTTGATGGCGCGTCGCTACCTTGAGATAGCCGTCCTCCATGTTTGGTTCCAACGACGACAAGAAGACCCCAGCCGCGGCTGGCGAGAAGAAAGGCCTGTTCGGATGGCTGCGCAAAAAGCCGCAGGAAACCGTCGTCGAACAGCCACAAGTCCCTGTCGAGCCTGTCTCGGCTCCCACTCCCGTTATAGAACAAGCCCCGGTTGCCGAAGTTGTGGCGCCTGTGGTGTTGCCGATCGCCGAGCCGATCCTGCAGCCTGAACAACCTGCGCCAGCGGTCGAGCCTGCTGCCGCGGCGGAGCTGCCGCTGACCCCCGATCCCGAGCACAAGCCCTGGCTGACCCTTCCGGTGGCGGAAGAGCCGGTGGCGCTGGTGGAAGACGAGCAGGCGCCGCACATCACTCCGCCGATTCCGGCCGCGACTGATGTGCAGCAAGCCGCCGAGCTGTTGGTGGCCGAGTTGGCACACAGCGAGCCAGCTGCGGCCCAGGCGCCGATCGAAGAAAAGGACGTGCCGCAACCGGTGATCGCGGCCTTCGTGCAGCCCGAGCCTGTCCGAGCACCGGAGCCTGCCCCGGTTGTCGTTGCTCCAGTTGCTCCAGTCGCGGCGGTCGAAGCGCCCGCTGCCGTCGAGGCGCCCCGTGCCGAAGAAAACAAGGTCGGCTTCTTCGCCCGCCTCAAGCAGGGCCTGTCCAAGACCAGTGCCAGCATCGGCGAAGGCATGGCCAGCCTGTTCCTGGGCAAGAAGACCATCGACGACGAGCTGCTGGAAGATATCGAAACCCGCCTGCTGACCGCCGACGTGGGCGTGGAAGCCACTGCGGTGATCATTCGGAACCTGACCCAGAAGGTCGCGCGCAAACAGCTGACCGACGTCGATGCGCTGTACAAGTCGCTGCAGGCCGAGCTGGCGAGCATGCTCAAGCCGGTGGAGCAGCCGCTGCGGATCGCTTCGCAAACCAAGCCGTTCGTGATTCTGGTGGTGGGCGTCAACGGCGCCGGCAAGACCACCACCATCGGTAAGCTGGCCAAGAAGCTGCAGCTCGAAGGCAAGAAGGTCATGCTCGCCGCGGGCGATACCTTCCGCGCCGCGGCGGTGGAACAGCTGCAGGTCTGGGGCGAGCGTAACAAGATCCCGGTCATCGCCCAGCACACCGGCGCCGACTCGGCTTCGGTGATCTTCGACGCCGTGCAGGCCGCCAAGGCCCGTGGCATCGATGTGCTGATCGCCGACACCGCCGGTCGCCTGCACACCAAAGACAACCTGATGGAAGAGCTGAAGAAGGTTCGCCGGGTGATCGGCAAGCTCGACGCCGACGCGCCGCACGAAGTGCTGCTGGTGCTCGACGCCGGTACCGGCCAGAACGCCATCAACCAGGCCAAGCAGTTCAACCAGACGGTCGAGCTGACCGGCCTGGCCCTGACCAAGCTCGATGGCACCGCCAAGGGCGGGGTGATCTTCGCCCTGGCCAAGCAGTTCGGCCTGCCGATCCGCTACATCGGCGTCGGTGAGGGCATCGACGACCTGCGTACCTTTGAAGCCGAACCCTTTGTCCAGGCACTGTTTGCCGAGCGGGAGCGTTCATGATTCGTTTCGAACAGGTCGGTAAGCGTTACTCGAACGGCCACGTCGGCTTGCACGAGCTGAGTTTCCGGGTTCGTCGGGGCGAGTTTCTGTTCGTCACCGGTCATTCTGGTGCCGGCAAGTCCACGCTACTGCGGTTGTTGCTGGCCATGGAGCGTCCAACCAGCGGCAAGCTGCTGTTGGCCGGCCAGGACCTGAGCACCATCAGCAATGCGCAGATTCCGTTCCTGCGGCGGCAGATCGGCGTGGTGTTCCAGAACCACCAATTGCTGTTCGATCGCACCGTTTTCAACAACGTCGCCTTGCCGTTGCAGATCCTCGGCCTGTCCAAGGTCGAAATCGCCAAGCGCGTGGACTCGGCCCTGGAGCGCGTGGCGCTCTCGGACAAGACCGATCTCTACCCGGGTGACCTGTCCACCGGTCAGCAGCAGCGCGTCGGCATTGCCCGCGCCATCGTGCACCGTCCGGCCTTGCTGTTGGCGGACGAACCCACAGGTAACCTCGACCCGCGTCTGGCGGCGGAAATCATGGGCGTATTCGAAGATATCAACCGTCTGGGCACCAGCGTGCTGATCGCCAGTCACGACCTGGCGCTGATCGCACGCATGCGCCACCGCATGCTGACCCTGCAACGCGGCCGATTGATCGGCGACGGGGAGGCTGGCGTATGAGTGCGACTCGCAGCCCCAAAGTGGCCGAACGTGTGGCTCCGAAAGCCTCGGACCAGCCGCCACAGAAGAAAAAGCGCGACGAGGACGACGGCCCGGATTTCAGCACCCTGCTGCATGCCTGGATCGAAAGCCATCGCGCCAGCCTGCTGGATAGCCTGCGCCGCCTGGGCAAGCAGCCGATCGGCAGCTTCTTCACCTGCCTGGTGATGGCCGTGGCCCTGAGCCTGCCGATGGGCTTGTCGTTGTTGCTCAACAACGTCGAGCGCCTGGGCGGTTCCTGGCAGCGCGCGGCGCAGATTTCCCTGTACCTGGAGCTCGACGCCAGCGCCACCGAGGGCGAAAGCCTGAGCGGGCAGATCAAGGCCATGCCGGGCGTGGCGGATGCCGAGTTCATCAGCAAGGACAAGGCCCTGGACGAGTTCCAGCAGCAGTCCGGGCTGGGCGAGGCGCTCAAGGAGTTGCCGCAGAACCCGCTGCCGGGCGTGGTCCTGGTCACGCCGAACGAAGTGGACAAGGCGACCTTGGAAGCCTTGCGTCAGCGCCTGGCGGAAATGCCCAAGGTGCAGCAGGCGCAACTGGACCTGGTGTGGGTCGAGCGGCTGGCGGCGATCCTCAAGCTGGGCGACCGCTTTGTCTTCGGCCTGACGGTGTTGCTGGTTTCTGCATTACTTTTGGTGATAGGCAATACCATTCGTCTTCATATTGAAAACCGCCGCACCGAGATAGAAGTGATTAAACTCGTCGGCGGCACGGACAGTTATGTGCGGCGTCCCTTCCTTTATATGGGCGCCTTGTATGGCTTCGGTGCGGGGATTCTGTCCTGGGGTGTTCTGGCGTTCGGCCTCGACTGGCTGAATGATGCGGTAGTGGGGCTGGCCGGCTTGTACGGCAGTGATTTCGCCCTGGCTGGCGTGCCGGTCGCCGATGGTCTATCACTCTTGCTTGGCGCGGTGTTGTTGGGGTATATCGGTGCGTGGATTGCGGTCGCCCGCCACTTGCGGGAGCTGGCGCCGAAATAGTGTCTTTTTGCTTGTATTGACCTTTTAGAACTTTTGGGAACTTGTTTTGCGGTTCCCGGTCAATTTTCAGCAGTGCTGAATAAGCACGAGTTATGTGAGTCGGAGGTTTTTTCGTATGACCACTTCTTTGCAACCTGCTTATGCCTTGGTCCCGGGTGCGAACCTGGAGGCCTATGTGCACACGGTGAACAGCATTCCATTGCTGACGCCCGAGCAGGAGCGTGAACTGGCCGAGAGTCTCTACTATGAGCAGGATCTTGAGGCGGCTCGGCAGATGGTGCTCGCCCACCTGCGTTTTGTCGTACATATCGCCCGTAGCTATTCCGGCTACGGTCTGGCCCAGGCCGACCTGATTCAGGAAGGCAATGTCGGCCTGATGAAGGCTGTAAAACGCTTCAACCCGGAAATGGGCGTGCGTCTGGTTTCGTTCGCCGTGCACTGGATCAAGGCGGAAATCCACGAGTTCATCCTGCGCAACTGGCGCATCGTGAAAGTCGCGACCACCAAGGCCCAGCGCAAGCTGTTCTTCAACCTGCGCAGCCAGAAGAAGCGCCTGGCCTGGTTGAATAACGAAGAAGTCCATCGTGTGGCGGAAAGCCTTGGTGTGGAGCCGCGCGAAGTGCGCGAGATGGAAAGCCGCCTGACCGGCCATGACATGGCCTTCGACCCAGCCGCCGAAGCGGATGACGACAGCGCCTTCCAATCGCCGGCCAACTACCTGGAAGACCACCGTTACGATCCGGCCCGTCAGCTGGAAGACGCCGACTGGACCGACAACTCCACCAGCAACCTGCACGAGGCGCTGGAAGTGTTGGACGACCGCAGCCGCGACATTCTCTACCAGCGCTGGCTGGCGGAAGAGAAAGCCACGCTGCATGATCTGGCGCAGAAGTACAACGTGTCGGCCGAGCGTATCCGTCAGCTCGAGAAGAGCGCGATGAACAAGCTCAAGTTGTCGATTGCCGCGTAATACGCCACGCAATAAAAAACGCCCCGATCCGATCGGGGCGTTTTTGTTTGTGGCGTTGGGGCGGCGGTGTCTGTAAGGGCGCTATCGCGAGCAAGCTTCGCGCCTGCAGAAGAATGCGTGGGCCTGTAGCGCGATCAGATCTTGAGCTTCACTGCGCCCACAGCGCCTTGCGCGAATCGTTCAGGCCCAGCAGGTAGCTGTCGCCGCCCAGCTGGCTCATCTGCCGGCGGATCCAGCCGGCCCGTTGTGCCACATAGCTGCTCGGATGGCTGGCGCTCCATACCCGAGGGTTGGGCAGGACTGCGGCCAGCAGGCTGGCCTGCTGCCGCGACAGCGAGCCCGCGCTGACGCCGAAGTGATGCCGCGCCGCGGCTTCGGCGCCAAATACGCCTTCGTCCCACTCGACGCTGTTGAGGTAGACCTCGAGAATCCGTTGCTTGGGCCAGAAGATCTCGATCAGCCCGGTGAACCAAGCCTCCAGCCCTTTGCGCAGCCAGCTGCGTCCGGACCACAGGAACAGGTTTTTCGCCACTTGCTGGCTCAGGGTACTGGCGCCACGAATCGAACCGCCGCGCTCGTTGTGGGCGAAGGCGGCCTGGATCGCGCCGAAGTCGAACCCCCAGTGTTCAGGGAATTTCTGGTCTTCGCCGGCGATCACCGCCACCTTCAGGTCGTCGGAGATCTCGTCCCAGGGTTTCCAGCTGCGTTGCAGGTCGATGGGTTCGCCGTCGATCCAGGATTCGACCTTGCGTTCGACCATCAAGGCCGTGCCCGGAGGCGGCACGACACGGAACACCAGCACCAGCAAAACGCTGCCGGCGGCGAACCAGAGCAGGGCTTTAGATAAACGACGGAAAAATAAACGCAGCATAGAGATGGCTTGGCCGAACCCGTTGAGCGCGCCATTATACAGGCCCGATCGACGATTCTGACTGGAGTTCCTCATGCTGCGTGGCTTCCTGATGCTGGCCGCCTTTTTCGGCTTTACCGGCGTTGCCCTGGGCGCATTCGCTGCCCACGGTCTGAAAAGTCGCCTGAGCGCGGAATACCTGGTGATTTTCCATACCGGCGTCACCTACCAGCTGGTGCACACCCTGGCACTGCTGGGCGTGGCGCTGCTGGCCACGCAGATCCCCGGCCGCCTGGTGACCTGGGCCGGTGCTTCGTTCGCCATCGGTATCCTGTTGTTTTCCGGCAGCCTCTACCTGCTGACCCTCACCGGTTTCAGCAAGCTGGGCATCGTCGCCCCGTTCGGTGGCCTGGCCTTCCTGATCGGCTGGTTGTGCCTGGGTCTTGCCGCCTGGCGTTTGCAACTGACCGCTTGACGCTTGTAGCTGACCTTTAGGTCATGATCGGGCTAGAATGCTGACCCCTAAAAATGATGGCGGCATTCGGCATGCGCATTCAGTTGAACGGCGAATCCTTTGAACTGCCCGACGGCGAAACCGTTGCGGCCCTGCTGACCCGTCTGGACCTGACCGGACGCCGGATCGCGGTTGAACTCAACCTGGATATCGTCCCGCGCAGCCAGCACGCCGAGACCACCCTCAACGAGGGCGATCGGGTCGAAGTCGTACACGCCATCGGCGGCGGCTAGCCACCCGGGCCAGGGTTGGCCCCACCCACGCATTCTGCAAGAACCTCACCCCAATAGAGGATTTCCGATGAGCAACGTTCGCAGCGACAAGCCTTTCGTCCTGGCCGGTCGTACTTACCAGTCGCGTTTGCTGGTAGGCACCGGCAAGTACCGTGACATGGAAGAAACCCGCCTGGCCATCGAAGCCTCGGGTGCCGAGATTGTCACCGTCGCCGTGCGCCGGACCAATATCGGGCAGAACCCGGGCGAACCGAACCTGCTGGATATCCTGCCGCCGGATCGCTATACCATCCTGCCGAACACCGCCGGTTGCTATGACGCGGTCGAAGCCGTGCGCACCTGCCGCCTGGCCCGTGAACTGCTCGACGGCCATAACCTGGTGAAGCTGGAAGTGCTGGCCGACCAGAAAACCCTGTTCCCCAACGTGCTGGAAACCCTCAAGGCCGCCGAAGTGCTGGTCAAGGAAGGTTTCGACGTGATGGTGTACACCAGCGATGATCCGATCATCGCCCGCCAACTGGCGGAAATGGGCTGCATCGCGGTCATGCCGCTGGCTGGCCTGATCGGTACTGGCCTGGGGATCTGCAACCCGTACAACCTGCAGATCATCCTCGAAGAAGCCAAGGTCCCGGTGCTGGTGGATGCCGGTGTCGGCACTGCCTCCGACGCCACCATCGCCATGGAGCTGGGCTGCGAAGCGGTGCTGATGAACTCGGCCATCGCCCATGCGCAACAACCGGTGCTGATGGCCGAAGCCATGAAGCACGCCATTGTGGCAGGCCGCCTGGCGTACCTCGCCGGCCGCATGCCGAAGAAACTCTATGCCAGCGCTTCCTCGCCGCTGGATGGTCTGATCAAGTAAGAGCCATTGATGACTGAATCAAACGACACGCCAATCCAGCCGGAAGCCGGCGACGAGCGCCAACACCGCCGCATCAAGAGTTTCGTGATGCGCGCCGGGCGCATGACCGAAGGCCAGCAGCGCGGCCTGGAGCAGGGCGCGCCGCTGTATGTGCTGCCGCTGGCCGACGCGCCGGTGGATTTCGATCAGGTGTTTGGCCGCTCGGCGCCACGTTCCCTGGAAATCGGCTTCGGCATGGGCCACTCGCTGCTGGAAATGGCCGCGGCCGCGCCGGAGCAGGATTTCATTGGTGTGGAAGTGCACCGTCCGGGTGTCGGCGCGCTGCTCAACGGCGTGCTGACCCGGGGCCTGACCAACCTGCGGGTCTACGATTGCGATGCGATCGAAGTGCTCAACCGCTGCATCGCCGATAACAGCCTGGATCGCCTGATGCTGTTTTTCCCCGATCCGTGGCACAAGAGCCGTCATCACAAGCGTCGTATCGTGCAGGCGTCCTTCGCCGAGCTGGTGCGCAGCAAGCTGAAGGTCGGCGGCATCCTGCATATGGCCACCGACTGGGAGCCTTATGCCGAGTACATGCTGGAAGTGATGAATGTCGCGCCGGGTTACCGCAACCTGGCCGAGGACGGCAAGTGCGTGCCGCGTCCTGCCGAGCGTCCGATCACCAAGTTCGAGCGCCGCGGCGAGCGCCTGGGCCATGGTGTGTGGGATCTGAAGTTCGAAAAGCTGGCTTGAGCCAATCTGTGGGAGCGGAGTTTGCTCGCGAGCAAGCTTCGCTCTTACGACAACGCTTCGATAAAACCAACGGGAACGTGATCGGTCAGCCAGACCTCGTTCTCCGCCTGATAAAACTTGAATCCCTGCGCCTGCATGTCCTGTGCGGCGATCTTGAGTATCACCACCTTCCCGTAGCGCTGCCCCACGGCTTCGGCGGTCGCCAGGTCCTGTGACAGGTGCACGTGATGGCGTGCGCCTGGGACCAGGCCCTTCTCGTTGATCGAGTCCATGAATCGCGTGGCGGTGCCGTGGTAAAGCACAGCCGGTGGTGGCTGCTCGGCCAGTTGCAGGCTCACGGTCTTGCTGGAGTGGCCTTGCACGGCGCGGATGCGCTGGCCATCGTCGGAGAGGGCGAAGCGTTTCTTGTCATTGCTGGCGACCACCTCGGCGATCAGTTCGGGCGTCAGCTCGCGTCCTTCCCTGGCGGCACCCTCGATCAAGGCATCGATCCCGGCCCAGCCTTCGCTGTCCAGTTGCAGGCCAATCGCCTGCGGCTCGTGGCGCAGCACGTAGCTGAGGAACTTGCTGGTATCGTCCAGGCGCTTTTTGCTCATGTTCTGCATATCCCTGCATTCGTCTTCTGTAGGAGCGAGCGGGCGGCGATCCGACTTGCCCACGATGGTCGCCACGCGCAATGCCTGGCACAGCGCGTCGTTCATCGCGCGCAACCTTCGATTCTACGGGGCGCGGTTTATCGGCGGTCGGCGACGACGCCGATCAGCACCAGCACCACCAGCAGCACCGGCGCCAGGCTGTAGTTGTTGAACTGGCTCAGGCCGCGGACGATCCACGGCGTGGCGTAGATCAGCGCCGCGCCGCTGCCGATCATGCACAGCAGCGCCATCATCGGTACGCGCAGGGCGCCGGCGAGGCCGCCCAGGCGCGCTTCGACCCAGCCTTTGATATCGGCGCCGAACAGCACCAACAGGCAGCCGACCAGGGCCAGGGAGATTTCTGAAAGGTTGCTGCGACTCCAGCGGGACACGGTAGCGAGCAGGTCGAGTATCAAATCCATTCGTTTTCCCTTAGGGCTGAAATCAGCTCAGAAATTTCTGCAGCAAGTCATTGAGGAAGAGTTGGCCACGCGGGGTGGCCGCCAGGCGTGACGGTTCGACCTGCAACAGGCCGCTTTGTTCGGCGTCGCGGCGACCTTCGGCGAGGCTTTCCAGGGGCAGCCCGGTGCGCTCCGGGTACAGCCGGGCCTCGACGCCTTCGGTCAGACGCAGGGCGTTCATCAGGAATTCGAACGGCAGTTCTTCGTTGCTCAGGTCCTTTTCGCCGGCCTTGAAGTTTTTCGCCCGGTTGAGGTAGTCCTTGGGCAGGCGGGTCTTCCAGGTGCGCACGATGCGCCCGTCCGGATGGCTGAGCTTGCCGTGGGCGCCGGCGCCAATGCCGATGAAGTCGCCGAAGCTCCAGTAATTGAGGTTGTGCCGTGCCGCCCGGCCGGGCTGGGCATAGGCCGAGACTTCGTACTGGGCGTAGCCGTGCTCGGCCAGCAGCGCCTGGCCGGCTTCCTGGATGTCCCACAGGGTGTCGTCTTCCGGCAGTGTCGGCGGCTGGTTCCAGAACACCGTATTGGGCTCCAGGGTCAGCTGGTACCAGGACAGGTGGGTCGGTTTCATGGCGATGGCCTGGCGCAGGTCGCTCAGGGCGTCGTCCAGGGACTGATCCGGCAGGCCGTGCATCAGGTCCAGGTTGAAGTTGTCGAACCCGGCCTGGCGCGCCATGCCGGCGGCGCGGACCGCTTCGTCGCCGTTATGGATGCGGCCCAGGGCCTTGAGCTTGTCCTCCTGGAAGCTCTGGATGCCGATCGACAGGCGATTGATGCCCAGGGCGCGATAGGCGGTGAACTTCTCCTGCTCGAAGGTCCCGGGGTTGGCTTCCAGGGTGATCTCGATGTCGTGGGCGAACGGGATGCGTTGCTCCACGCCTTTGAGCAGCCGGCCCAGGGCCTGGGCACTGAACAGGCTCGGCGTACCGCCGCCGAAGAAGATCGAACTCAGCTCGCGGCCATAGACGGCGGACAGGTCCTGGTCGAGGTCGGCCAGCAGGGCGTCGACGTACTCTTCTTCCGGCAGTACCGGGCTGGCGGCGTGGGAGTTGAAGTCGCAGTAAGGGCATTTGCGTACACACCACGGGATGTGGATGTACAGCGCCAGGGGCGGCAGCTGGGGCAGGGCCGCCCGGGGCGTTTGCGCACCGCCGAGAATCAGCGGTTGCGCGGACGAATCAATGGTCATTGCAGGCTCAAGCGTTGCCGCAGAATGGCCATGGCGCGGGCGCGATGGCTGAGTTGGTTCTTTTGGATCGGGTCCAGTTCGGCGCTGGAGCAGTTGCGCTCCGGCACCCAGAACAGCGGGTCGTAGCCGAAACCGTGCTCACCGCTGGCGGCCGTGAGAATGCGTCCGTGCCACAGGCCTTCGCAGAGGATCGGCAACGGATCCTCGGCATGCCGCACCAGCGCCAGCACGCAGACGAACTGCGCGCCGCGCTCGGCCTCGGGGACGTCCTTCAGGGCGTCCAGCAGCTTGGCGTTGTTCGCCGCGTCGCCCTGGCCGTCGGCGTAACGCGCCGAGTAGATGCCCGGCGCGCCGCCGAGGAAGTCCACCGCCAGGCCCGAATCGTCCGCCAGCGCCGGCAGGCCGGAAATGCGCGAAGCGTTGCGGGCCTTGAGGATGGCGTTCTCGACGAACGACAGGCCGGTTTCTTCCGGCTCGACGCTGCTGAACTCGCCGATCGAGCGCAGGTGCACCGAGTCGCCGAGCATGGCCTGGAGTTCCTTGAGTTTGCCGGCGTTATGGCTGGCCAGTACGAGTTGGGTAAAAGTCATCATTCGCCGGGGAAAAGCTCTTGGTTGAAATTGATGGTGTTGATCGTGTCGCCGGTCTGCACCTTGATTTCGAAGGTGCGGGTTTCCTGCTGTTCCACCGGGTACTGGGCGATGTAGTAGATCGCGCCCTGTTCGGTGACCTGCTTGAATTTCAGCGGCACCGATTGGCTGGTCAGGTCCTTGACGGTCCCGGTGACCTGGGCGACCAGCGGTTTGCCGGCCTTGAGCACGGAAACGTTGATCACGCCCTGGTTCTTGCTGCGCACCAGTTCCGCGGCCTTGGCGATATCCGGTTGCAGGAAGGTGGAGTTGAAGGTGTTGTAGTGCACGGTCACGTCACCGAACACTTCCTGGCGTTCGCCCTTGATGGGCTCGGCGGCCATCGCCGACGCGCTCAGGCACGCTGCCAATAGAAAAGTAACCAAGCGACCCATGATCGTTCTCCTTGCTTTGAACCTGGTTTATACCGCGATCTGGTGATCCTGCAGGCCGGGGCTGCTGACGCGGTAGATGCCGATCTCACCTAACAGATTAGGCCATAGCTTACTGGCCCACCCGTGCCGGTGCTGTTGATCCACCGCAAGGCGATCGATGACCTTGGCTTCGCGTTCGCGGCAAAGCTCTTCGAAGTCCTCGAATGTGCAGAAGTGGATGTTCGGCGTGTTGTACCAGGTGTACGGCAGGAATTCGGAGACCGGCATCCGCCCCTTGCTGGCCAGGTACCAGCGGCAGCGCCAGTGACCGAAGTTGGGGAAGGTGATGATGCACTGGCGGCCGACCCGCAGCATTTCGTCGAGGATCCGGTCCGGGTAGTGCACGGCCTGCAGGGCCTGGGTCATGACCACGATATCGAAGCTGTTGCTGGCGAAGTTGCCCAGGCCCTTGTCCAGGTCCTGTTCGATGACGTTGATGCCCTTGGCCACGCACTCGGCGATGTTGTCCGGGTCGTTTTCCAGGCCATAGCCGGTGACCTGCTTGTGATCGCGCAGCCAGCTCAGCAGTTCGCCATTGCCGCAACCGAGGTCGAGCACGCGGCTGCCGGCGGGGATCCATTCCTGGATGATTTCCAGATCAGCTCTCATGGCTTGTTCACACCGTAATTCGGTTCATGTAATTACCGAACGCCTGCAAGTAGCGCGGGATCGGAATCAGAAAAGCGTCGTGGCCCTGTGGCGCATCGATTTCCAGGTAGCTGACGTCCTTGCGCGCGGCCATCAGGGCGTCCACCAGCTCCCGCGAGCGGGCCGGGGAGAAGCGCCAGTCGGTGGTGAAGGACATCACGCAGAACTTGGCCTTGGCGCCTTCGAAGGTTTTCGCCAGGTTATCGTCGAAGTTCGCCGCCGGATCGAAGTAATCCAGGGCCTTGGTCATCAGCAGGTAGGTGTTGGCGTCGAACCGCCCGGAGAACTCCTCGCCCTGATAACGCAGGTAGCTTTCGACCTGGAACTCGACGCTGTGGAAGTCGTAGTTGAGCTTTTCGCTCTTCAGGCCGCGGCCGAATTTCTCGCCCATGGAGTCGTCGGACAGGTAGGTGATGTGCCCGACCATCCGCGCCAGCATCAGCCCGCGCTTGGGGATCACGCCCTGTTCCTGGAACGAACCGCCGTGGAATTCGGGGTCGGTGAGGATGGCCTGGCGCGCCACTTCGTTGAAGGCAATGTTCTGCGCCGACAGCTTGGGCGCCGAAGCGATGGCCAGGCAATGGCGCACCCGGTCCGGGTAGGTGATGGTCCATTGCAGGGCCTGCATGCCGCCAAGGCTGCCACCGATCACGGCGGCCCACTGGTTGATGCCGATCCGGTCGGCCAGGCGTGCCTGGCTGTGCACCCAGTCTTCCACGGTCAGCACCGGGAAATCGGCGCCGAACGGCTTGCCGGTGTCCGGGTTGATGCTGCTCGGACCGGTGGAGCCGTTGCAGCCGCCGAGGTTGTTCAGGCTGACGACGAAGAACTTGTTAGTGTCGATCGGCTTGCCCGGGCCGATACAGCTGTCCCACCAACCCGGCTTGCGGTCGTCGGGGCTGTGGTAGCCGGCGGCGTGGTGATGGCCGGACAGGGCGTGGCAGATCAGCACGGCATTGCTCGCCATGGCGTTCAGCTGGCCGTAAGTCTCAAAGATCAGATCATAGGCTGGCAGGGAGCGGCCGCAGGCCAGGGCCAGGGGCTCGCTGAAATGCGCCACTTGCGGCGTCACCAGACCAACGGAATCGGCGGGAAAGGCAGTTGGCATCGACCCTGCTCTCGTTTAAATGAGGCGTAAGTCTAAAGACCGCTGCCCCCAGCGGCAAGCAAAGGCCGGGGCTGATTCTGTCTCGGATTGTGGCGATCCCTGTAGCCGCTGCCGCAGGCTGCGATCGGCTGCGCAGGAGGCGTGCTCTTGAGGGCCTCGAAGAGCCTTCGGCCCTTATCGCAGTCTACGGCAGCGGCTACAGAGAGTGATCAGGACGGACGCTGTAATCCGGGCAGGTCCGGCAGCTTCTTCGGCGCGTTGATCCGCACCCGTTTCTGCCGGTTCAGCTCGCCGCTGATCAGGCTGACCTGGCTCTTGGACACGCCGAACGCCTTGGCCAGGAACGCCATCAGGTAGGCGTTGGCCTTGCCCTCCACCGGCGGCGCGGTAAGGCGGATCTTCAGGCGCTCGCCATGCAGCCCGGCGAAGTCATCGCTACGGGCCGCAGGTTGCAGGTGACACTCCAGGATCAGGTCGTCGCCGTCCCAGCGAAAGTAGCTCATCACAGAGGCCGGGTCAGATCAGCAGGCGCAGGATTTCCGGCATCATGGTCATCGCTGCCAGGTTGTTGATCACCAGCATGTCGATCAGCTTGAGCACCATGAACGCCAGGATCGGCGATATATCCAGGCCGCCCATGCTCGGCAGGATACGGCGGAACGGCGCCAGGGCCGGCTCGCAGATCTGGTTGACCAGTTCGGCGCCCGGGTTATGGCTGCCCGGGGCGACCCAGGAAAGGATCACGCTGATAATCAGGGCGAAGAAGAAAATCTTCATGAACAGCGCGGTTACGCCAATGATTGACCAGATCAGCAGTTGCACCGGGTTGCCGGTGGTGCCGTAGGTCAGCAGCAGGGTCAGGGCCATCAGCAGCAGTTGCACGACGATCGCCAGGATCAGCGACGACATGTCCAGGCCGAACAGGCTCGGGATGACCCGGCGCATCGGCTTGAGCAGCGGCTGGGTGGCGCGCACGGCGAACTGGCACAGTGGGTTGTAGAAGTCGGCGCGTACCAGTTGCAGCACGAAGCGCAGCAGAACGATCAGCAGGTACAGGCTGCCCAGGGTTTGCAGCACGTACACCGCCGCAGTGTTCAATCCAATCATCATTGGCTCCTTATTGGCCCAGTTGTTCGGCCATCTCGGCCGAGCGGTGCGCGGCGGCACCCAATGCTTTTTCCACCAGGGCTTCGAAGCCGCTGGCCTGGAACGACTTGATCGCAGCTTCCGTGGTACCGGCCGGCGAGGTCACGCGGCGGCGCAGTTCGGCCGCGTCGACGTCGCTGGACACCGCCATGTGCGCCGCGCCCAGCGCGGTCTGCAGGGTCAGTTGCCGGGCGGTTTCCCGTGGCAGGCCGAGCTTCTCGCCGGCGGCGGTCATGGCTTCGATCAGCAGGAAGAAATACGCCGGGCCGCTGCCGGACACCGCGGTCACCGCGTCCAGTTGCTGCTCCTGTTCCAGCCACAGGACGATGCCCACGGCCGACAGCAGCTCTTGCGCCTGCTGGCGTTGCTCCGCGCTCACCGCGGCGGTGGCGTACAGGCCACTGGCGCCCTGGCGCAGCAGGGCCGGGGTGTTGGGCATACAGCGCACGATCGGCTGCTCGCCGAGCCATTTGTTCATGCTGGCGCAGGTGATGCCGGCGGCGATGGAGACGATCAGTTGGTGCGGCTTCAGGCTGGGGCGCAGGGCTTCGCACACGGCCTTCATGGCCTGTGGCTTGACCGCCAGCACCACCACATCGACACCGTCGATGGCTTCGGCGTTGTCGGCGAACAGTTCAATGCCGTGCTCGGCCCGGACCTTGGCGCGGGTTTCGGCGCCCGGGTCGCTGGCGCGGATCTGGCTGGCGTCCAGGCCCTTGGCGCGCAGGCCGCCGATCAAGCTGGCAGCCATGTTGCCGGCGCCGATAAAGGCGATACGAGTCTTGCTCATGACAGGTCCTTATTCAGAGGTGGGGCCGCCACGGTCATGGCTGGCCATAGTCGCGGGCACCAAACAGGGCGGTACCGATACGTACCCAGGTGGCGCCTTGGGCGATGGCCGCTTCGAGGTCGTGGCTCATGCCCATGGAAAGTGTGTCGGTTGGCAGGTCCAGGCTGGCGCGCAGGTTTTCGTTCAGGCGGCGCACGGCCGCGAAGGCGGCGTCCTGGGCGGCACGATCGTCGGTCGGCTCGGGAATCGCCATCAGCCCGCGCAGTTTCAGGCGCGGCAAGGCGCTGATGGCGCTGGCCAGGGTGGGCAGGTCGGCCGGCGTGCAGCCAGACTTGCTGGCCTCGCCGCTGACATTGACCTGAATGCAGATATTCAACGGCGGCAAGTCGGCCGGGCGTTGCTCGGACAGGCGTTGAGCGATTTTCAAGCGATCCACGGAATGCACCCAGGCGAAGTTCTCGGCGATAGCTCGCGTCTTGTTCGACTGAATGGGGCCGATGAAGTGCCAACTCAAGGGCAAGTCGCCGAGTTCCGCCTGTTTGCCGAGGGCTTCCTGCAGGTAGTTCTCGCCGAAATCACGCAGGCCGGCGGCGTAGGCTTCACGCAGCGCCGCGGCAGGCTTGGTCTTGCTCACGGCCAGCAGATGGATGCTGCTTTCGTCACGTTGCGAGGCCTGAGCCGCGGCACGGATCCGTGCGCTAACCAGGGCGATGTTGTCTGCTATCGTGGACATTCGATGTACGCCAGCGGGTCTTGGGTTCGCGGCATTCTACTGGAATTGGGGAACGCTATGGATATCACTGAGTTGCTGGCCTTCAGCGTCAAACAGGGCGCTTCGGACCTGCATCTCTCGGCCGGGTTGCCGCCGATGATTCGCATCGACGGCGATATTCGCCGGATCAACCTGCCGGTGCTGGAGGCGCAACAGGTGCACGAGCTGATCCTGGCCAGCATGACGGACCCGCAGCGGGCCGAGTTCAAGGCCGCGCTGGAGATCGACTTTTCCTTCGCGGTGCCGGGCCTGGCGCGCTTTCGGGTCAATGCCTTCAATCATCAGCGCGGCGGTGGCGCGGTCTTTCGCAGCATTCCGGCCAAGGTGCCGCGCATGGATGAACTGGGCATGGGCGAGGTGTTTCGCCGGATCAGCGAAGTGCCCCGCGGCCTGGTGCTGGTGACCGGGCCGACCGGTTCGGGCAAGTCGACCACCCTGGCGGCGATGATCGATCACCTGAACCAGAGCCGGCACCAGCACATCCTCACCATCGAGGACCCCATCGAGTTCATCCACGAATCGAAGAAGTGCCTGATCAACCAGCGCGAGGTGCATCGCGACACCCACAGCTTCTCCACGGCGCTGCGTTCGGCCCTGCGCGAAGACCCGGATGTGATCCTGGTCGGAGAGATGCGCGACCTGGAAACCATTCGCCTGGCGCTGACCGCCGCGGAGACCGGGCATCTGGTGTTCGGCACCCTGCACACCACCTCGGCGGCGAAAACCGTGGACCGGGTGGTAGATGTATTTCCGGCCGAGGAGAAGGCGATGGTCCGCTCCATGCTCTCCGAATCGCTGCAGGCGGTGATTTCCCAGACACTGGTGAAGCGGATCGGCGGTGGCCGGGTAGCGGCTCACGAGATCATGCTGGGCAGCGCGGCGATCCGTAACCTGATCCGCGAAGACAAGGTGGCGCAGATGTACTCGGCGATCCAGACCGGCGGGGCGCTGGGGATGCAGACCCTGGACATGAGCCTGAAGGCGCTGGTGGATGCAGGGCTGGTCAGCCGGGAGCACGCCCGGGAAAAGGCGCGGGCGCCGGACAGTCTTTGAGGCTGGAGAGGGTTCGAGGCGGTAAATGCAATCGCGAGCCATCGAGCGTGGTGGCTCGATGACTCGCGATCGGAGGGGCCGATCAGCGCTGGACGATGCGCAGGGTGTTCTGCTCTTTTGGCAGGACCCGCTTGGCCACTACGTAGTTCTTGTCCCAGTACGGCTTCTTCAGGGTATCGATGGTCACCGACTTGCCGCGGCGCGGCGCGTGGATGAAGCGATCGTTGCCCAGGTAGATGGCGACGTGGTTGACCCGACGGCTCTTGAGGTTGAAGAACAGCAGGTCGCCAGGCTTGAGGTCCTTGCGCTCGACTTTCTGCCCATGGCCGCTGGCCATGGCGTTGGAGGTGCGCGGCAGATCGACGGCGGCGACGTCGTTGAACGCGTATTTCACCAGGCCGCTGCAGTCGAAGCCTTTGCTGGGGCTGCTGCCGCCCCAACGGTAAGGGGTACCCAGTACGTTGACGGCACGGCTGAGCACGGTGCTGCTCTGCTTGGCCGCCATCTGCGGCACCGGCTTGCTGCTGACGCTGCTCAAGTGAGTCGGGCGTTTGACCGACAGCTTGTTCTTGGAGCTGTTCTTGCTGACTTGGGTAACGTGGGCTTTTGGAGTGAAGCCGTTCACGTTGGGAAGACGTTGCTCACGATTGGTGGCGTGGGCGGCCAGTGGCATCAATAGGCAAATGGTTAGCCATGTCTTGAAAAATGGACGCATTAGGCAAGGCTCATATGGGTTAGCGCGCAACTTTATAACAGCTTTTTTGTCACTTCTCAGGCCGTTGGTCGATTCAACCTGGAGGTCAAATTCGCTGAAGAGGCGGCAAATTGACGCAATTGTCTGACAGAAGTCAGGCAGTGCAAGGGTTTCACGGCAGCGACCTTAACATTTGCCACACGTCGGCTGCCTGTAAAAAAGTCACAAAGAATTAAAGAAAATTTATCTATTGCGTGGAACGAGGTACTCAATGAACACCTATCGCCCGGACGGTTCGACCCATGACACCCACAGCAAGGTGATCGGTTACCTGTTGTGGATTTTCGGTTTTACCGGCTCTCACCGCTTCTATTACGGCAAGCCGATTACCGGGACTATCTGGTTTTTCACCCTGGGCTTGCTGGGTATCGGCTGGCTGATCGACCTGTTCCTGATCCCGGCCATGGACCGCGAGGCCGACCTGCGTTTTACCCCGGGACCTATCGAATACAGCGTCGCCTGGATCCTGCTGACCTTTCTCGGGGTCTTTGGCGTGCACCGCATGTATCAGGGCAAGTGGATCAGCGGCCTGCTGTACCTGCTGACTGGCGGAGTGTTCTTCCTGGGGGTCTTGTATGACTTCTGGACGCTGAACGACCAGGTGTCGTTGCGTAACGCGCAGCGGCGTTGAGTTTCGAGATCGTCATCGCGGGCAAGCTCCGCTCCTACAGATACAGGACATCCGTAGGAGCGAGCAGGCGGCGATCCGACTTGCCCGCGATAACAGGCGCCGCAGGACTCAGCCCTTGTGGCTGATCCGCCCATCCACCAGGGTGTAGCGCACCGCGCCCGGCAGGCTATGGCCGAGGAACGGGCAGTTCTCGCCTTTCGACAGCCAGTGTTCGCCGGCCACGGTGGACGTGCTCGGGTCGAACAGCACCAGGTCCGCCGGAGCGCCCACCACCAGTTTGCCGACCGGCAGGCGCAGGGCATCGGCCGGGCCGCTGCTCAGGCGTGCCAGCAGGGTCGGCAGATCGAGCAAGCCGTCTTCCACCAGGGTCATGGCCAGCGGCAGCAGCAGCTCGACGCTGCTGATGCCCGGCTCGGTAGCCCCGAAAGGCGCCAGCTTGGCATCGCGTTCATGGGGCTGGTGATGGCTGGAGATGGCCTGGACCACCCCGGACTTCACCGCTTCACGCAGGCCTTCGCGGTCGGCGCGCGAGCGCAGCGGCGGCTGTACGTGATAGAGGCTGGAGAAGTCGATCAGCGCGTCGTCGGTGAGGATCAACTGGTACAGCGCCACATCGGCGGTCACCGGCAGGCCGCGGGCCTGGGCCTGGGCGATCAGGGCCACGCCGCGGGCGCTGGTCAGCTGGCTGAAGTGCGCGCGCACGCCGCTTTGCTCCACCAGCAGCAGGTCGCGGGCCAGGGCCACGGTCTCCGCGGTTTCCGGAATGCCCGGCAGGCCGAGGAAGCTGGCGGTGGCGCCTTCGTGGGCCAGGCCGCCTTCGGCCAGGTCGCGGTCCTGGGAGTGGAAAATCACCGTCAGGTCGAAGGTTGCCGCGTATTCCAGCGCCCGGCACAGGGTGCGGGCGCTGCGGAAACCCTCCAGGCCGTTGCCGAAGGCTACGCAACCGGCGTCGCGCAGGGCGATCAGCTCGGCCAGCTGTTCGCCGTCCAGGCCTTTGCTCAGGGCGCCGATCGGGAACACCTTGGTATTGCCGGCTTCGCGGGCGCGATCGAGGATCAGCTCGGCCACCGCCGAGGTGTCCAGCACCGGCTTGGTGCGCGGCGGGCAGCACAGGCTGGTGACGCCACCGGCCGCGGCGGCGCGGGTTTCGCTGGCGATGGTGCCTTTGCGGCTGTAGCCCGGCTCGCGCAGGGAGACGTTCAGGTCCACCAGCCCGGGCGCGGCCACCAGGCCTTTGGCGTCGAGGCTTTCAACCGCGTTGAAACCGGCGGGCGCGGCGCCGATGGCGACGATCTTGCCGGCTTCCAGATGGATATCGCTGACTTGATCCAGGCCGCTGCTTGGATCGATGACACGGGCGCCGAGAATGCTGAGCTTCACTGGGCGTTCTCCTGCTCGAATTGTCGCTGGGCGGTCTGCCCGCTCATGGCCATGGACAGTACGGCCATGCGTACCGCGATGCCGTAGGTCACCTGGTTGAGGATCACCGAGTGCGGACCGTCGGCCACCGCCGATTCGATCTCCACGCCGCGGTTGATCGGCCCCGGGTGCATGACGATGGCGTCCGGCTTGGCGCCGGCCAGGCGCGCGGTGGTCAGGCCGAACAGGCGATAGAACTCGCCCTCGCTCGGCAGCAGGCCGCCCTGCATGCGCTCACGCTGCAGGCGCAGCATGATCACCACGTCGACGTCTTTCAGGCCTTCGGCCATGTCGGTGTAGACCTTCACCCCGTATTGCTCGATGCCGATCGGCAGCAGGGTCTTGGGCGCGATCACGCGGATGTCCGGGCAACCCAGGGTTTTCAGGGCCAGCATGTTCGAGCGCGCGACCCGCGAGTGCAGGATGTCGCCGACAATGGCCACCGAGAGGTTTTCGAAGCCGCCCTTGTGCCGACGGATGGTGAGCATGTCGAGCATGCCCTGGGTCGGGTGGGCGTGGCGGCCGTCGCCGCCGTTGATGATCGCCACCTGCGGGCACACATGTTCGGCGATGAAGTGCGCGGCGCCGGAGTCGCCGTGGCGCACGACGAACATGTCGGCGGCCATGGCTTCGAGGTTGCGCAGGGTATCGAGCAGGGTTTCACCCTTGCTGGCCGAGGAGGTGGACACGTTGAGCGTGATCACGTCCGCCGACAGGCGCTGGGCCGCCAGTTCGAAGGTGGTGCGGGTGCGGGTGGAGTTTTCGAAGAACACGTTGCACACGGTCTTGCCGCGCAGCAAAGGGACTTTCTTCACCGCCCGGGCGCCGACTTCGAGGAAGGAGTCGGCGGTGTCGAGGATTTCCGTCAGCAGCTCGCGACGCAGACCGTCGAGCGAGAGGAAGTGGCGCAGTTGGCCCTGATCGTTGAGCTGCAGCGGGCGCTTGGCGTCTAGAGGCGTCATCGCAATGGACTCTTTAGAGGGGCGAATTAAAGGGCGAGGTCTTGAAGCTCGAGTTGAAGCGGCGCAGGACCGGACAATTTTACCCGCTCGTGGGCGGCCAGCGACAGGGTGGCGCCGACCACGTTCGGGCGAATCGGCAGCTCGGCGGCGTCCAGGTCCAGCAGGCAGACCAGGGTCACGCTGGCCGGGCGGCCATAGTCGAACAGCTCGTTGAGGGCGGCGCGGATGGTGCGGCCGCTCATCAGCACGTCGTCGATCAGGATCAGGTGCTGGCCCTCGATCTCGAACGGCAGCTCGGAAGGGCGCACCTGCGGATGCAGGCCGTTCTGGCTGAAGTCGTCACGGTAGAAGGACACATCCAGGGTGCCCAGCGGCGCGTCGCTGCCCAGTTCGGCGAGCAGGGCCTGGGCGACCCAGACGCCGCCGGTACGGATGCCGATATAGCGGGGCTCGCTGATGGCGCGTTGTTCCAGGTGGGCGGTGAGACGCACGGCCATCTGGCTGATCAGTTCGGCGGGATTGGGCAGGCTCATGATTGCTCCTTCGTGGGCCCGCGCCTGGTTGCGTGCAGCGAGGCGCAGGGTCTTACGGCTGGTGTTGTGGCCAGGAGGCGCGTGGCCGGGGGGTGGCCACACATCTTCAGGATTCGGCGTTTCAGTTGTTCAACAGCGCTGCGTTTTCGTCGAGCCAGCCTTGCAGCAGCAGGGCGGCGGCGATGGCGTCGACCGGGTTGTCGCGGTAACTGCCTTTCTGCCCGCCCCGGGCCAGGCGTTCGCCCTTGGCCTCGAAGGTGGTCAGGCGTTCGTCATGGGTATAGAAGGGCAGGTTGTAGCGGCCATTGAGGCGCCGGGCGAACTTCTCGGCGCGCACGCACATCTCGCTCGGGGTGCCGTCCATGTTCAATGGCAGGCCGACCACCACCGCGTCCGGCTTCCATTCCTTGATCAGGGCTTCGACCTGATTCCAGTCCGGTACGCCGTTCTGCGCCTTCAGGGTGCACAGCTCGCGGGCCTGGCCGGTGATGGCCTGGCCGACCGCCACGCCAATCTGTCTGGTGCCGTAGTCGAACCCGAGGATCAGTCGCAGGGCCATCAGGCGTGGCCCGCCTGGCTGGTCAGCAGGGCGAGGTTGATGCCCAGGTGCTTGGCCGCCGCTTCCAGGCGCAGTTCGCTGCTGGTGTTGAACAGGATGTCGGCGTCGAACGGGCAGGTCAGCCAGGCGTTGTCCGCCAGTTCGGCTTCCAGCTGCCCGGCTTCCCAGCCGGCATAACCGAGGGCGATCAGGCTTTTGGCCGGGCCGACGCCGTCGGCGATGGCGAACAGCACGTCCTGGGACGTCGACAGCGACAGGCCGTCCAGCTCGACCGTGGCCTGGAAGGTCGGGCCGCTGGGGTGCAGGACAAAACCGCGATCGGTCTGTACCGGGCCACCGATGAAGATCGGCACATGCTGGCAGAGCGCCGGCGGGTCGATCTCGGGGCGCAATTGCTCGAGGATGTCGGCGAGGTTCAGGTCCTGCGGACGATTGACCACCAACCCCATGGCGCCATTGGCATTGTGCTCGACGATGTAGGTCAAGGTGTGCGCAAAGTTCGGGTCGGCCATGTGCGGCATGGCGATCAGGAAGTGATGCTTGAGGTAGCTGGGGCTGACGTTTTTCATGAGCGCTAGTGTGGCGGTGGAGGGGCGAACTGACAAGCTGGGGATGCTCTCATTCAGTTGCTGGACAGCCTGTCGCCGCGGGCGAACTTCCAGGTGCGGATGATCTCCAGCCGGTCGATATCCGACAGGTCGCCGGTAAAGGGCGCGAACGGCGCCGCCAGGCGCACGATGCGCTGGGCCGCCTGGTCCAGCAGCGGCTGGCCGGAGGACTCCAGCACCAGTACCTCGTACAGCGAGCCGTCGCGGTTGATCGAGACCATCAGCCGCAGGTTGCCGTAGATCTGCTTGCGCCGGGCTTCTTCCGGGTAGTTGAGGTTGCCGATGCGCTCGACCTTCTTGCGCCACTCGTCCTTGTACCAGGCGCCCTTGTCGCGCATGGTCGAGGCCGCGCTCAGGCGGTGGATGCGCGGGCGCTTGGCGTACAGCTGCCGTTCCTGGGCCAGCTCGGCCTCCAGACTGGCGATGTCGCTGGACAACTGCTCGCTGTCGAACGTCGGCACGGGCACCTTGGGTTTGGCCTCGGTCTTGACCTCTTCACGCTTGGTGACGGTCTTTTTCGGTTTCGGCGCGGTGGTGGCGACTGCGGCCTTGGGCGCGGCTTCCTTGACCTCGGTCTTGGCCGGAGGCGGCGGGGTGACCTTGTTGACTTTGTTTTCCTGGAACGGCGCCACTTCGGTGGTCTTCGGGATCGCCTTCTTCTCCAGGGTGCCGCTGCCTTGCTGGTTTTCCTGGGCGAGAAAGTCGGCCTTCTTCGGCTTGGTCTCGCTCTTGAAGGTGGCCAGGGTGATTTCCAGGGTCTTGCTGATCTGCTTGGGTTCGGCGAAGGAGAAACCCAGGCCGAGAATCAGCGCGATGTGCAGCAGGGCGGCCAGGAACAGGGTAAACCCCAGGCGATCGGCCGGGCGCACGCCGCTGTGGGCCAGCTCGGGGGGCAGATCGGAAGGGAGTGTCATCAGCGGCTCAACATCACAAAAAACATCACAAGACCAACATCGCGCGTTTCACAGGCGGCGCATGATAACGCAATGTTGGTTTGTGCTTGGCGGTTCTGGATCAACGAGCCTTGAGCTTCTGATCGATGGCATCCATCAGCATTGCGCCGATGTTGGTGCCGAAGGCGTTGTCGATCTCGCGGATGCAGGTCGGGCTGGTGACGTTGATTTCGGTCAGGTGTTCGCCGATCACGTCGAGCCCCACGAACAGCAGGCCTTTTTCGCGCAGGGTCGGGCCGACCTGTGCGGCGATCCAGCGATCTTTCTCGGTCAGCGGACGGGCTTCGCCACGGCCACCGGCGGCAAGGTTGCCACGGGTTTCGCCGTGGGCGGGAATCCGCGCCAGGCAATAATCCACAGGCTCGCCGTCGATCATCAGGATGCGCTTGTCGCCATCGACGATGGCCGGCAGATACTCCTGGATCATGATCTGCTGCTTGCCGTGCAGGGTCAGGGTTTCGAGGATCACCGAGAGGTTCGGGTGGCCGGCGGTGTGACGGAAGATCGACGAGCCGCCCATGCCGTCCAGCGGCTTGAGGATCACGTCACCGTGATGGTCGGCGAATTCGCGCAACACGTCCGGGCGACGGCTGACGATGGTCGGCGGCGTGCACTGCGGGAACAGGGTGGCGAACAGTTTTTCGTTGCAGTCGCGCAGGCTCTGCGGCTTGTTGACCACCAGCACGCCGTCGCGCTCGGCCTGTTCCAGCAGGTAGGTGGAGTAGACGAACTCCATGTCGAACGGCGGGTCCTTGCGCATCAGGATCACGTCCAGCTCGCTCAGGGCGCTGTCGGTCTCGGCCTCCAGCTCGAACCACTTGTGCGGGTCGGCGAACACCTTCAGCGGGCGCATCCGCGCCCGGGCCACGCCACCGGTCGCCTGGTACAGGTCGCGCTGTTCCATATAGAACAGGGTCCAGCCGCGCTCCTGGGCGGCCAGCAGCATGGCCAGCGAGCTGTCCTTCTTGTAGGAGATGCTGGCGATAGGGTCCATGACAATCCCGACGCGAACGCTCATGGGCGGTTTCCTCGAAAATTAGTGGGCGCAATGGCTTGAAAAAGTGGCGTCAGAGTGGCGCCCGGGCGGTTCCCGGTCAAGGAAAAACCACCGCGCCGGCCGGCCGATAGATTGCATGGGGAGAGTATGCTAAAAAGGCTCGCATGCCGTGCTCAGGCCTTGAACATCAAGGGCTTGAGGCATTGGCCACCAGTACGGGCAGAAAATCGATTCGCTGTGGCGATGGTAGAGCAGATATGGAACAGCAATCCAGCGCCCTCAAGGTGATGGTGATCGATGATTCGAAGACGATTCGCCGCACGGCCGAAACGCTGCTGAAGAATGTGGGCTGTGAAGTCATCACCGCGGTCGACGGTTTCGAGGCCCTGGCCAAGATCGCCGACAACCACCCGGGCATCATCTTCGTCGACATCATGATGCCGCGGCTCGATGGCTATCAGACCTGCGCGCTGATCAAGAACAACAGCGCGTTCAAGTCCACGCCGGTGATTATGCTGTCCTCCAAGGACGGCCTGTTCGACAAGGCCAAGGGTCGCATCGTCGGCTCTGACCAGTTTTTGACCAAGCCTTTCAGCAAGGAAGAGCTGCTGGGCGCGATCAAGGCCCATGTGCCGGGGTTCGCCGCAGTAGAACAAGCACATTGAGGTTCGGCCAGCGGGCCGCACGCCTATTCGTATGGGGAAGACCATGGCTCGTATTCTGATCGTCGATGACTCGCCGACTGAAATGTACAAACTGACCGGCATGCTGGAAAAGCACGGTCATGAAGTCCTGAAGGCCGAAAACGGCGCCGACGGCGTGGCCCTGGCGCGCCAGGAAAAGCCCGACGCGGTCTTGATGGATATCGTCATGCCCGGCCTCAATGGCTTCCAGGCCACCCGTCAGTTGACCAAGGACGCGGAAACCAGCCATATCCCGGTGATCATCATCACCACCAAGGATCAGGAAACCGACAAGGTCTGGGGCACTCGCCAGGGCGCCAAGGATTACCTGACCAAGCCGGTCGACGAAGACACCCTGATCAAGACCCTGAACAACGTCCTGGCCGGCTGACCGCCCGCGCCATGGCCGAGTCGCAAACCGCCTTCGAACTGCTGCTCGAGATCGACCAGCGTTGTCGCCTGCTGGCGGCCGACCTGCCCTCCCAGGAGACCCGCCAGCACGGCTGGAGCGGGATCGGTTTTCGCATCGGCGAGCACTGGTACGTGGCGCCGATGGGCGAAGTCAGCGAGGTCCTGCACGAGCCCCGTTATACGCTGCTGCCCGGGGTCAAGCCCTGGGTCAAGGGCGTGGCCAACCTGCGCGGACGGCTGCTGCCGATCATGGATCTGTGCGGCTTCTTCGGCCATGAGCTGTCGGCGCTGCGCAAGCAGCGGCGGGTGCTGGTGGTCGAGCACAAGGAAGTGTTCGCCGGCTTGATGGTGGACGAAGTGGCCGGCATGCAGCACTTCGAGCAGAGCAGCCTGAAGACGGCTGCCAGCGGTAGCGAACAGGGCGCCATCACGCCGTACCTGCGTGGGTATTTCCCCTGCGAGCAGGTCTGGTGGGTATTCAGTCCCTTCGCCCTGGCGCAGTCGCCGGGGTTCCTGGACGTAGCGTTGTAGGCGCGAGGCTTGCTCGCGATGAATATTGCGCAATGAACCTGCAGAACCGCGCCGCCCCTTGCGCGGGCAACAGAACAACCGGAATTCAGGTGTGCAGATGCTAAAAGCCAACCCAGGCAAGCCAATGGAAGGATCGCGCAGCCGCTCACAGATCATTGTGCTGTTCATCGCCCTGATCGTGTTCATCATGCTGCTGTTCGCCAACTTCGCTTACCTCAACACCCAGGCCACTTACGACAAGCAGTACATCGGCCACGCCGGCGAACTGCGGGTGCTGTCCCAGCGCATCGCCAAGAACGCCACGGAAGCCGCGGCGGGCAAGGCCGCGGCCTTCAAGCTGCTGGGCGATGCGCGCAACGATTTCGCCCAGCGCTGGGGCTACCTGAAAAAAGGCGACCCGGCCACCGGGCTGCCCGCCGCGCCCGTGGCGGTGCGCCAGGAAATGCACGCGGTGCAGCAGGACTGGGACAAGCTGCTGCACAACGCCGACGCGATCCTGGCCAGCGAACAGACCGTGCTGTCCTTGCATCAAGTAGCCGCGACCCTGGCGGAAACCGTGCCGCAGTTGCAGGTCGAGTATGAAAAGGTCGTGGAAATCCTCCTGCAGCGTGGCGCTCCGGCCGCCCAGGTGGCCATGGCGCAGCGCCAGTCGCTGCTGGCCGAACGGATTCTCGGCGCGGTGAATACCGTGCTGGCCGGCGACGAGAACGCGGTGCAGGCCGCCGATGCCTTTGGCCGTGATGCGGCGCGCTTCGGCCAGGTGCTGAGCGGCATGCTCCAGGGCAACCCGACCTTGAAGATCAGCCAGGTCGAGGACCGCGATGCGCGGGCGCGGCTGACCGAGATCAGCGAGCTGTTCCAGTTCGTCTCCGGCTCGGTGGACGAAATCCTCGAAACCTCTCCCGAACTGTTCCAGGTCCGCGAATCGGCGAGCAATATCTTCAGCCTGTCGCAGACCCTGCTCGACGAAGCCTCGCACCTGGCCATCGGCTTCGAGAACCTGGCCGGCGGGCGTTCGCTGGACACCATCGGCGGTTATGTCCTGGGCCTGGCGGCGCTGGCCTCGATCATCCTGATCGGCCTGGTGATGGTGCGGGAAACCAATCGCCAGCTGCACGAGACCGCCGAGAAGAACGAACGCAACCAGAACGCGATCATGCGCCTGCTGGACGAGATCGAGGACCTGGCCGACGGCGACCTCACCGTGACCGCCTCGGTGACCGAGGACTTCACCGGCACCATCGCCGATTCGATCAACTATTCCGTCGACCAGCTGCGCGACCTGGTGGCGACCATCAACCTCACCGCCGGCCAGGTCGCCGGCGCGGTGCAGGAAACCCAGGCCACCGCCATGCAACTGGCCGAAGCCTCGGAGCATCAGGCCCAACAGATTTCCGAAGCCTCCACCGCGATCAACGAAATGGCCCAGTCCATCGACCAGGTGTCGGCCAACGCCGCCGAGTCCTCGGCGGTGGCCGAGCGTTCGGTGGAGATCGCCAACAAGGGCAACGAGGTGGTGCATAACACCATCCACGGCATGGACAACATTCGCGAGCAGATCCAGGACACCGCCAAACGCATCAAGCGCCTGGGCGAGTCTTCCCAGGAAATTGGCGACATTGTCAGCCTGATCGATGACATTGCCGACCAGACCAATATCCTCGCGCTCAACGCGGCGATCCAGGCCTCTATGGCCGGGGATGCCGGGCGCGGGTTCGCGGTGGTGGCCGATGAGGTGCAGCGCCTGGCGGAACGTTCTTCGGCGGCGACCCGGCAGATCGAGACCCTGGTGCGGGCGATCCAGACCGACACCAACGAGGCGGTGATCTCCATGGAGCAGACCACCTCGGAAGTGGTGCGCGGCGCCCGGCTGGCGCAGGATGCCGGGGTGGCCCTGGAAGAAATCGAAGGTGTCTCCAAGACCCTGGCGGCGCTGATCCAGAGCATCTCCAATGCCGCCCAGCAGCAGACTTCGTCGGCCGGACAGATATCCTTGACCATGAACGTGATCCAGCAGATTACTTCACAGACTTCGTCCGGCTCGACCGCGACGGCCGAAAGCATCGGCAACCTGGCGAAAATGGCCAGCCAGCTGCGGCGCTCGGTGTCCGGTTTCACCTTGCCGGCCGGTCGCGAGCAGACGCCGCGGGAAAACCGCTGAGGCCGGAGCACGACTTTGATGGGAATGGTAATGGGTGATCGGCACGACTATGTGGCCCTGGAATGGGTCAAGGGCGAAATTGCCGAAACGCTGAAGCAGGCCCACCAGGCGCTCGATCACCTGGTCGACGAGCCGCAGGCGGTGGAGGCCCTCGACCAGTGCCTGGACTGCATCCATCAGGTCCACGGCAGCCTGCAGATGGTCGAGTTCTATGGCGCGGCGCTGCTCGCCGAAGAAATGGAAGCCCTGGCCCTGGCCTTGCGCGAGTACCGCGTGGCCCAGCGCGACGAGGCCATTTACCTGCTGCGCCAAGCCATCAGCCAGTTGCCGCAGTACCTCGACCGGGTGCAAAGTGCGCGCCGCGACCTGCCGCTGGTGGTTTTGCCGCTGCTCAACGACCTGCGCAGCGCCCGGGGCGAAAGCCTGCTGAGCGAAACCAGCCTGTTCAGCCCGCAGCTGCCGGACCTGCCGGCGCTGGACGAGGCGACGCTGAACCGCCTGGCGCCCCCCGACCTGACCATCCTGCTGCGCAAGTTGCGGCACATGCTGCAAACCGCGCTGGTCGATCTGCTGCGCGAGCAGGATGTGAAAAACAGCCTGGGCTATATGGCCAAGGTCTTCGAGCGCCTCCAGGTGTTGTGCCAGAACGCCCCGCTGGGGCCCTTGTGGCAGATCGCCCTGGCCCTGGTGGAAGGCATGGGCAGCGGGGCGATCGCCAACAGCCCGGCGGTGCGCAGCCTGCTCAAGGATGCCGACCGCGAACTCAAGCGCCTCTATGAACAGGGCATCGCCGGGATCAACCAGCCGGCCCCCGAAGAACTGCTCAAAAGCCTGCTGTTTTATATCGCCAAGGCCCGCTATCCCACCGCGCAGATGCAGACCATGAAAGACGCTTACGGACTCGATGACGCTTTGCCCGACAATGCGCTGGTCGACCAGGAACGGGCCCGCATGGCCGGCCCCGACCGCGACGCCATGCGCTCGGTGCTGGCGGCCCTGTGCGAGGAACTGGTGCGGGTCAAGGAGCGCCTGGACCTGTTCGTGCGCAGCGACCGCCAGCACGCGTCGGACCTGGACAGCCTGCTGGCGCCCCTGCGGCAGATCGCCGACACCCTGGCGGTGCTGGGTTTCGGCCAGCCGCGCAAGGTCATCATCGACCAACTGGCGGTGGTGCTGAGCCTGGCCCAGGGCCAACGCGAACCGAACGACGCGGTGCTGATGGATGTGGCCGGGGCCCTGCTGTATGTCGAGGCGACCCTGGCCGGCATGGTCGGTCCGGCCGAACCCGAGAGCCGCGAAGAAAGCCGCCTGCCGACCACCGACCTGACCCAGATCCACCAACTGGTGATCAAGGAGGCGCGGATCTGCCTGCAACAGGCCAAGGACCTGATCGTCGACTACATCGACGCCGGCTGGGACCGCGAACACTTGCAGGCGCTGCCAGAGCTGCTGACCCAGGTGCGTGGCGCCCTGGCGATGATTCCCCTGAGCCGGGCGGCGGGTCTTTTGGAAGCCTGCAATGGTTTTGTGCGCGAACACCTGCTGCTGGACCCGCGCCAGCCCGGCTGGCAGCAGCTGGACAATCTGGCCGATGTGATCACCAGCATCGAGTATTACCTGGAGCGCCTGAGCGACGATCACCAGGCGCCGGGGGAAAAGATTCTCGACGTGGCCGAGCAGGGCCTGGCCGCGCTGGGCTATATGCCACAAAAGCAGGCACCGGACGAGTGGGTGACGAGCGAACAGGTGCCGCTGCTCAGCGATGTGCTCAGCCCCAACGAGGCCCTGGTGATGCGGGACCTGCAGGAGCTGGACAGCCCGGAAGTGGTGCAGTCCCTGGCCGACGTGCTGGCCAGCCCGGTCTCGGCGCTCAATCCACCGGCGCTGGATACGCCGGGCAGCCTGTTGCCGCCGCCGGGCGATGAAGCGCCGGTGGACGACGAGCTGCGTGAAGTCTTCCTAGAAGAGACCGACGAAGTGCTCGACGTGTTGCGCGAGTATCTGCCGCGCTGGGCCGCCGACCCCCACGGCAAGGCGGCGCTGGGCGAAATCCGCCGGGCCTTCCACACCCTCAAGGGCAGCGGGCGGATGGTTCGCGCACTGGTGCTGGGCGAGCTGGCCTGGGCCGTGGAAAACCTGCTCAACCGCGTCCTGGAACACAGCGTGGAACCGGGGCCGCAGGTGCGGCAATTGCTCGAAGAGGTATTGCAACTGCTGCCGGAGCTGGTCGCCGAATTCGCCGCCCAGGCCCAGCGCCAGCGCGACGATGTCGACCGCCTGGCTGCCCGGGCGCATGCCCTGGCCAAGGGCGACACGGCGTTGGTGGACGGGCTGGAAGGCGGGCTCGATCCGCAGTTGCTGGAGATCTTCCGCAACGAGGCCGAAACCCATCTGGAGAGCATCAAGCGTTTTCTCGAGCAGGCTGCCGAGCACCTGCCTCTGCAGGCCAGCGACGAATTGCAGCGTGCCTTGCACACCCTCAAGGGCAGCGCCTACATGGCCGGCGTGCTGTCGATCGCCGAGCTAGCGGCGCCGTTGGACCTGCTGGCCCGGGAATACCGCGCGCACCTGATGGCCCTGGACCTGGACGAAGTCGAGCTGCTGCTGGAAGCCGAAGGCCTGTTTCGTCGTGGCCTGCAACAGCTGGGCGACGATCCGCTGGCGCCCATAGAAGGCGCCGCCGACCTGATCGAACGGGTCAAGGCGCTGACCGCCGAGCGCCTGGAAACCCTGCTCAACGCACCCAATACCGGGCTGCGGGTCAAGCGCGATGCGCAATTGATCAGCAGCTTCCTGGCCCAGGGCATGGACATCCTGCTGGACGCCGAAAACCTGCTGCGCCGCTGGCGGCAGCACCCCGGTGAGCGCCAGGAGCTCAGCGCCCTGCTGGACGAACTGACCACCCTCGGCGAAGGTGCGCACCTGGCGGACCTGCAACCGATGGACGAGCTGTGCGAAGCGCTGCTGGACCTGTACGGCGCCGTGGAAGAAAGCAGCCTGGCGGTCGGCGAGCGGTTTTTCCATGAGGCGGAAAACGCCCACGAAGCCCTGATCAACATGCTCGACGAACTGGCCGCCGGCCAGGAAGTCAGCCCGCAACCGGCCATGGTCCGGGCCTTGCGCGAACTGCTCGAGGAAAGCCTCGACCCGTCGGCCATGGGTCTGATCCGCAGCGACGGCAGCCGCACCCTGAGCATCACCGACCTGGCCAGCGCCACCGCCAAGATGGAGCAGGAGGCGCCGATCGAGGTGGACGGACCGGACGATGAAATCGTGGCGATCTTCCTCGAAGAGGCGGTGGATATTCTCGAAAGCGCCGGCCAGGCCTTGCAGCGCTGGCTGGCCGACCCGGACAACGGCGCGCCGCTGTCTTCCCTGCAACGCGACCTGCATACCCTCAAGGGCGGCGCGCGCATGGCCGAAGTCGGCCCGGTGGGCGACCTGGCCCAGGAACTGGAAAACCTCTACGAAGGCCTGGTGGATCGCCGTTACCAGCATGGCGAGGCCCTGGCCGACCTGCTGCAACGCAGCCATGAGCAACTGGCGCTGCTGTTGCAGCAGTTGCAGGCGCAGCAAGCGCTGAGCGATCCCAAGGCGCTGATCGAAGCGATCCGCGGTTTTCGCCAGCGCAGCGGGGTCACCAGCGAGGTGCCCGAGGCCGCGGTGGCCGACGATTCGGCGGCCCACGATCCGGAGCTGCTGGAGATCTTCCTCGAAGAAGGCTTCGACATTCTCGACAGTTCGGGGGCGGCGCTGACGCGCTGGCAGGCCGAACCGGCCAGCCGCCAGGAAGTGGAAACCCTGCTGCGCGACCTGCACACCCTCAAGGGCGGCGCGCGCATGGTGGAGATCGTGCCGATCGGCGACCTGGCCCATGAACTGGAGTTTCTCTACGAAGGCCTGTCCGCGGGCCTGTTGCAACCGACCCCGGCGCTGTTCGGCCTGTTGCAGAAAAGCCAGGACCGCCTGGCGCAGATGCTCGACGCCGCCCGTGCCGAACAACCGATCAAGCCGGCCGACAGCCTGATCGAGGCGATTCGCGGCTTTACTCATCCGACCCAGGCCGAAGCCCCGCCTCTGTTGCTGCCCGACCTTATCCCGCCAAGCAAACCCGAGCCGCCGGCGATACCGGCGGAGGCCGCGGTGGCCGGGGACATGGTCAAGGTCTCGGCCGAGCTGCTGGACGACCTGGTCAACCTGGCCGGGGAGACCTCGATCTTCCGGGGGCGCATCGAGCAGCAGGTCAACGATGCGCGGGTGGCCCTGAGCGAAATGGAAACCACCATCGAGCGCATCCGCGACCAGTTGCGCCGCCTGGACACCGAAACCCAGGGGCGGATCCTCAGCCGCCAGCAGGTCGAGGCCGAGCGCCTGGGGTACGAGGAGTTCGACCCGCTGGAGATGGATCGCCATTCGCAGTTGCAGCAACTGTCGCGGGCCTTGTTCGAGTCGGCGTCCGACCTGCTCGACCTCAAGGAAACCCTGGACCGGCGCAACCAGGACGCGGAAAACCTGTTGCAGCAGCAGGGGCGGGTCAATACCGAGCTGCAGGAAGGCCTGATGCGCACGCGCATGGTGCCGTTCGAGCGCCTGGTGCCGCGCCTCAAGCGTATCGTCCGCCAGGTGGCCGAGGAGCTGGGCAAGGACGTGTCGTTCAGCGTCGGCAACGCCGAGGGCGAGATGGACCGTAATGTGCTGGAACGCATGGTCGCGCCCCTGGAACACATGCTGCGCAACGCCGTCGACCATGGCCTGGAGTCCGCCGAGGTGCGGCGCGCCGCGGGCAAGCCGGAGCAGGGGCGAATCACCCTGGACCTGTCCCACGAAGGTGGCGATATCGTCTTCGACATGCGCGACGACGGCGCCGGGGTGCCGCTGGAGGCGGTGCGGCGCAAGGCGATCAAGCGTGGCCTGCTCGCCCCCAATGTCGAGATCAGCGACCGCGACGTGCTGCAATTCATCATGCAGCCGGGGTTTTCCACGGCGGAAAAAATCACCCAGATTTCCGGGCGCGGTGTGGGCATGGACGTGGTCCATGAAGAGGTGCGCCAGCTCGGCGGCTCGATGACCATCGACTCGATCCCTGGGCAGGGCGTGCATTTTCGCATTCGCCTGCCGTTCACCCTGTCGGTCAACCGGGCGCTGATGGTGCAGTGCCTGGAGGAGCAGTACGCGATCCCGCTGAACACCATCGAGGGCATCGTCCGGGTATTGCCCCACGAACTGGAAAGCTACTACCAGCTCGACCCGCCCCATTACCAATACGCCGGCCAGCGTTATGAGCTGTGCTACCTCGGCGAGCTGCTGCACACCGTGGCCCGGCCGAAACTGCTGGGGCAGAGCCTGCCGCTGCCGGTGCTGCTGGTGCACTACAACGAACACCGGATCGCCGTGCAGGTGGACGCCATGGCCGGCACCCGGGAGATCGTGGTCAAGAGCCTGGGGCCGCAGTTCGCGGCGGTGCAGGGGCTGTCCGGCGCGACCATCCTCGGCGATGGCCGGGTGGTGCTGATCCTCGATCTGCTGGCGCATATCCGCGCCCTGCAAACGCGTTTGCCGGTGCCGCGCATGGCGGCCGGCGATGAAGTGAGCGCCGAGGTCGAACCGCTGCGGCCGAGGCTGGTGCTGGTGGTCGATGACTCGGTGACGGTGCGCAAGGTCACCAGCCGCCTGCTGGAACGCCACGGCATGAACGTGCTGACCGCCAAGGACGGGGTCGACGCCATGGCGCTGTTGCAGGAGCACACCCCGGACCTGATGCTGCTGGACATCGAGATGCCGCGCATGGACGGCTTCGAGGTGGCGATGCAGGTGCGCGCCGACCCGCGCCTGCAACAGCTGCCGATCATCATGATCACCTCGCGCACCGGCCAGAAGCACCGCGACCGGGCCATGGCCATTGGCGTCAACGACTACCTTGGCAAGCCTTACCAGGAGTCGGTATTGCTGGAGAGCATCGCCCAGTGGAGCAGACCCCATGCATGACTACCGCGCCAGCTTCCTCACCGGACTGCTGCTGCCCTTGGCCGACCGCACCCTGATCCTGCCCAACGTCGCGGTGGCCGAACTGATCGACTACCAGCGCGGCGAGCCCGCCAGCGACGCGCCGCCCTGGTACCTGCGCTCCGTGGCCTGGCGCGACCGCCAGCTGCCGCTGATCAGCTTCGAGGCCGCCTGCGGCCAGCCCCTCGCCATCGGCGAACGCGCCCGCATCGTGGTGCTCAACACCCTGGGCGGCCGCGAGCGCCTGAAGTTCATCGCCCTGGTGATCCAGGGCATCCCGCGCTCCTGCCGGCTCGACAGCCAGCTGAGCTACGTCGATGTGCCGCTGTGCCGGCTGGAAAAGGCCGCGGTACAGGTGGGGGAGCAGGTGGCGAAGATTCCGGATCTGTTGGGGTTGGAGGCGATGCTGGTGGAAGCGGGGCTGTCCTAGATCCTGCCGAGTGGCTTGATCGGTCCCAGAAAGGGACTGATGGTGTCAATCATGTCGGCACGCTCGTTCGACGACGTAGCGATTGTTTTTGGGACGCCACGGATCCGTAGGAGCGGCCGGTCGACGCTCGATTGCCCACGATGGCGGCGCTGGGGATGTTGGACGGGGTACATATCCGTTTCTGCGGTAACGGCCACTTATGGTTCCGCCCTGATGTGGTGTTACCCATGTGCCTGTATTTTTCTGTCACCTATGTGGTTGTCCCGTTCACTTGCCCCTGCGTACGGCCTTCGCTCCGGTGGGGCGGGTGGATCAAGATCAAAAGCCAAGGCCAGACGCGACATGCCGGTCGGCGCTAACCCTGTAGCCGCTGCCGCAGGCTGCGATCGGGGCGCAGCCCCGTAAATCTGGCGACGCGGTATAGCTGACCTGCTCTGGCGTCTGCTTTGCGCCCGCTACGCGGTCGATCGCAGCCTGCGGCAGCGGCTACGCGGTTTCCAGGACGTGCAGCACATCGTCAATGCGGCCCATCTGCTGTTGCAGGATGGCTGCGATGCGCTGGATGCGTTGCAGTGGCGGATTGAGGGTTAAGCACAAGGTTGTCTATGGGGCGTAGGTGTGAAGGCCTGCATCCTTGATCATTACCCTCACCGTAACGATCCACCACTCTGCTTGATTGATGCCACGCATCCTCGCTCCTAAGGTAGCTGCCACGACAGCGAACCCGTGGAGTGAGCATGACAACAACAATATCCCCCGACTCGCGCTGGACGCGGCGGCGCGCTGAAAAGCAGCGGCGTCTCGAGCAGGTGCGGGGTCTTGCCGATGGCGCGGTGTTGCCCACCGACAAGATAGTCGCGGCACTGGAGGCGTTGATTCTGCCCGGCGACCGTGTGGTGCTGGAGGGCAACAACCAGAAGCAGGCGGACTTCCTGTCCCGCTCCCTGGCCAAGGTCGACCCGGGCCGCCTGCACGACCTGCACATGATCATGCCCAGCGTCGGCCGTTCGGAGCACCTGGACCTGTTCGAACGCGGTATCGCCCGCAAGCTCGACTTCTCCTTCGCCGGCACCCAGAGCCTGCGCATCAGCCAGCTGCTGGAAGACGGCCTGCTGGAAATCGGCGCGATCCATACCTACATCGAGCTCTATGCACGGCTGGTGGTGGACCTGATCCCCAACGTGGTGCTCTCGGCCGGCTTTATGGCCGACCGCGTGGGCAACATCTACACCGGGCCGAGCACCGAGGACACCCCGGCGCTGATCGAGCCGGCGGCGTTCAGCGACGGCATCGTCATCGTCCAGGTCAACCAGTTGGTGGACGACGTCGGCGAACTGCCGCGGGTGGATATCCCGGCGTCCTGGGTCGATTTCGTGGTGGTGGCCGACAAGCCGTTCTACATCGAGCCGTTGTTCACCCGCGACCCGCGCCACATCAAGCCGGTGCACGTGCTGATGGCGATGATGGCGATCCGCGGCATCTACGAGAAACACAAGGTCCAGTCGCTGAACCACGGCATCGGTTTCAACACCGCGGCCATCGAGCTGATCCTGCCGACCTACGGCGAATCCCTCGGCCTGAAAGGCAAGATCTGCCGCAACTGGACCCTCAACCCTCACCCGACCCTGATCCCGGCCATCGAAAGCGGCTGGGTGGAAAGCGTGCATTGCTTCGGCACCGAACTGGGCATGGAACGCTACATCGCCGAGCGGCCGGATGTGTTCTTTACCGGGCGCGACGGTTCGTTGCGTTCCAACCGGATGTTCTGCCAACTGGCCGGGCAATACGCGGTGGACCTGTTTATCGGCGCCACCTTGCAGGTCGATGGCGACGGTCATTCCTCCACCGTGACCCGCGGCCGCCTGGCCGGCTTCGGCGGTGCGCCGAACATGGGCCACGACCCTCGCGGCCGGCGCCACTGCACCCCGGCCTGGCTGGATATGCGCCAGGATCAGAGCGACGCGCCGGCGGCCATGCTCGAACGCGGCAAGAAGCTGGTGGTGCAGATGGTCGAGACCTTCCAGGAAGGCGGCAAACCGACCTTCGTCGAAACCCTGGATGCCGTGGAAGTGGCGAAGAAAAGCGGCATGCCCCTGGCACCGATCATGATCTACGGCGACGACGTCACCCACCTGCTGACCGAGGAGGGCATCGCCTACCTGTACAAGGCGCGTTCCCTGGAAGAGCGCCAGGCGATGATCGCGGCGGTGGCCGGGGTGACCGCCATCGGCCTGCGCCACAACCCGAAAGACACCGCGCGCATGCGCCGCGAAGGCTTGATCGCCTTGCCCGAAGACCTCGGCATTCGCCGCACCGACGCCAGCCGCGAGCTGCTGGCGGCGAAAAGCGTCGCCGATCTGGTGGAGTGGTCGGGTGGCCTGTACAACCCGCCCGCCAAGTTCAGGAGCTGGTAAATGCACGCATTCAACCTGCAAAGCAAACCCCTGAGCCTGGCCGAGCGCCTGGCGGACCTGGCGGTGGACGCGCTGATCGACGAAGCCGACCTGTCGCCGAAACCGGCCCTGGTCGACCGCCGTGGCAACGGCGCCCACAGCGACCTGCACCTGGGGCTGATGCATGCCTCGGCGCTGTCGCTGTGGCCAGCCTTCAGGGAAATGGCCGAAGCCGCCAGCGAGTTCGGCACGGTCGGCCTGCCCCTGCGCGAAGCCCTGGGCTGCATTGGTCGTGAAGGCGAAGCGGCGATGCTCGCCACTACCAATGGGGTGAACACCCATCGTGGCGCGATCTGGGCCCTGGGCCTGCTGGTGGCCGCCGCCGCGCTGAAACCGCAAGCCAACACGGCAGGAGCCCTGTGCCTGCGGGCCGCGCGCCTGGCGTTGCTGGACGACCGTCATGCGCCGCGGCCCCTCAGCCACGGCGCGCAGGTGGCGCTGCGCTATGGCGTGCGTGGCGCCCGGGAAGAAGCCCAGCTGGGCTTTCCGGCCGTGCTGCAACGGGGCCTGCCGCAACTCGAACGCAGCCGTGCCCAGGGGCATGGCGAACAGAACGCCCGGCTCGATGCGCTGTTGGCGATCATGACCGGCCTGGCCGACACCTGCGTGCTCTATCGCGCTGGCGAGGTGGGCCTGCAGGCCATGCAACGGGGCGCCCAGGCGGTGCTCGATGCCGGTGGCAGCGCCAGCCTGGCCGGGCGTCGCCGCCTGCATGAGCTGGACCAGTGCCTGGTGGCCTTGAATGCCTCGCCCGGTGGCGCCGCGGACTTGCTCGCGGCCTGCCTGCTGATTGACCGGATCGCCTCCGGCGCCGCCTTCATCCAGGGAGCAGTGTGATGGAAACCTTGTCTTTCGAATTTCCCGCCGGGCAACCCGCCCGGGGCCGGGCGCTGGTGGGCTGTGTCGGCTCGGGCGACCTGGAAGTGCTGCTCGAACCCGGGCAGCCCGGCAAGCTGAGCATTCAAGTGCAGACCTCGGTCAACGGCAGCGCGTCGCGCTGGCAGCATCTGTTCGAGCGCATGTTCGGCGGCCAGACGCCGCCAGCCCTGAGCATCGACATCCATGACTTCGGCGCCACTCCCGGCGTGGTCCGCCTGCGCCTGGAGCAGGGTTTCGAGGAGATCGGCCATGACTGACAGCGCCCGTTTGCTCAACAAACACAGCTTCGTCGAACTCGGTGCCCGGCAGCGGGCCAAGGCCCTGCTCGACGCCGGCAGCTTTCGCGAGTTGCTTGATCCGTTCCAGCGCGTCATGTCGCCGTGGCTGGCCCGCCAGGGCGTGGTGCCCCAGGCCGACGACGGGGTGGTGATCGCCAAGGGCAGCATCGATGGCCTGCCGGTGGTGATCGCCGCCATCGAAGGCGCGTTCCAGGGCGGCAGCCTCGGCGAGGTCGGCGGGGCGAAGATTGCCGGCGCCCTGGAACTGGCGGCCGAAGACAACCGCAAGGGCATTCCCACCCGCGCCGTGCTGTTGCTGGAAACCGGCGGCGTGCGCCTGCAGGAAGCCAACCTCGGGTTGGCAGCCATAGCTGACATCCACGCGGCAATTGTCGACCTGCGCCAGTACCAGCCGGTGATAGGTATCGTGGCCGGCAGCGTCGGCTGTTTTGGCGGTATGTCGATTGCCGCCGGGCTGTGCAGTTACCTGCTGGTGACCCAGGAGGCGCGTCTGGGCCTCAATGGCCCGCAGGTGATCGAACAGGAAGCCGGCCTCGAGGAATACGACTCCCGCGACCGGCCCTTTATCTGGAGCCTGACCGGCGGCGAGCAGCGTTTCGCCAGCGGCCTGGCGGACCGTTATGTGGCCGACGACGTGGCGCAGATCCGCCAACAGGTCGGCGAGCTGCTGGCCCAGGGCCTGCCCGACGGGCAGCGCAGCCGTCAGGCGGAATTGTACCTGCAACGCCTGGCACGGCTGGACAGCCATCCACAGATCGATCCGGCGACGGTTCGCCAGCTGTATCGAGGAGATCACTGATGAGTGCTTATTCCCTGCGGGGCCTGCATTGGTTCACGGCCCTGAGCGCGGTCGCTGCCCCGGTCGCGGGCCTGCCCGCCTCGTTGAAGGTGGCGGACGCCACGCTGGAACAGCAGCCGGTGCGCTTTATCGCCGTGGTCGCCGACCCGGCCAACCCCTTTGTGCGCGCCCGCAACGGTGAGGTCGGCCTGCTGGAAGGCTGGGGCCTGGCCAAGGCGGTGGACGAGGCGATCGAGGCCGACCGCGAGCAGAGCGTCAAGCGCGCGCTGATCGCCATAGTCGATGTGCCGAGCCAGGCCTATGGGCGTCGCGAAGAAGCCCTGGGTATCCATCAGGCCCTGGCCGCGGCCGCCGACAGTTATGCCCGGGCCCGGCTGGCCGGGCATCCGGTGATCGGCCTGCTGGTGGGCAAGGCCATGTCCGGGGCCTTCCTGGCCCACGGTTATCAGGCCAACCGCCTGATCGCCCTGCGCGATCCGGGGGTGATGGTGCACGCCATGGGCAAGGTGTCGGCGGCGCGGGTCACCCTGCGCAGCGTCGAGGAACTGGAGGCCCTGGCGGCCAGCGTGCCGCCCATGGCCTATGACATCGACAGCTATGCCAGCCTCGGTTTGCTCTGGGAGACCCTGTCGGTCAGCCAGATCGAACAGCCGACCGCCGACGATCTGGCCCAGGTGCGGCAATGCCTGAGCCAGGCGATTGTCGATGTGCGGAGCCATGGCCGCGATCTTTCGGGACGCCTGGGCGCCACTAACCGTGGTGCTTCGAACCGGGTCCGCCAGCTGTTGCGCGAGCAATGGTGAGCGCCATGACCAGCGCCTTGCTGCCCCATGACCTGTTGTGGGGCCTGACCCCGCAACAGTTGCCCGCCGATGCCCCGGCCTGGGCAGTGACGGCCATGGCCGCCGGGCAACCGGTGGTGGTGCGCCGTGCCTTGACCGCGGCCGGGCAAGTGGCGGTGGGCGTGCGTGGGCGGCTGCGCGAGCAGCGCTACGGGACGCTGATGGCGGTGGCAGCCATCGAGCGCCGGGTGCGCCCGGAAGAGCTGCGTTATGTCGAGTCGGATCGGGCCTGGCCAGCGCTCCAGGCGCTGGCTCAGTTGCGTGAACCCTTGGATGCCCTTGGCCTGGCCTGGGGTGTCAGCGGCAGTGCCGGTTTTGAACTGGCCAGCGGCGTGCCGGCGCTGCATCGGCAGAGCGACCTGGACCTGATCCTGCGCACTGCACAGCCCATGGACCGGGTTCAGGCCCGGGCGTTGCTGGCGCGGCTCGATGGCGCCGTCTGCCCGGTGGACCTGCAATTGCAGACACCCAACGGCGCGGTGGCCCTGCGCGAGTGGGCCGGGACATCGGCGCGGGTGCTGCTGAAAAGCGCCAGTGGCGCGCGTCTGGTCAGCGATCCGTGGCAGGCCCTGGAGCAGGTGGCGTGAGCAGCCTGCTGGTGTTCCCAGGCCAGGGCGCGCAGCAGCCGGGGATGTTGCATCGCCTGCCGACCAGCGCCCTGGTGGACGCCTGCCTGCGACAGGCCAGCGAAGTCCTGGGCGAGGATGCCCTGGCCCTGGACTCGTCCCAGGCCCTGGCGAGCACCCGGGCGGTGCAGCTGTGCCTGCTGATCGCCGGCGTGGCCAATGCCAGGGTGTTGCTGGAAAACGGGCCGGGCGCGGATTACGTGGCGGGCTTGTCGATTGGAGCCTATCCCGCCGCAGTGGTCGCCGGGGCCCTGGATTTTGGCGATGCGCTGCGTCTGGTCAGCCTGCGCGGCGAGCTGATGCAGCAGGCCTATCCGCAGGGTTATGGCATGACCGCGATCATCGGCCTGGAACTGGCGACGGTGGAGGCTTTTCTGGCCCGGGTGCACCGCCCGGACAACCCGGTGTACCTGGCCAATATCAACGCCGATAGCCAGGTGGTGATCGCCGGCAGCGATACCGCCATGGCCCAGGTCGCCGAGCTGGCCCGGAGTTGCGGTGTCGGGGTGGCCAAGCGTCTGGCGGTCAGCGTGCCGTCCCATTGCCCGTTGCTGGAGCAGCCGACCCAGGTCCTGGCCGAGGCCTTCTCCAGGGTGACGCTGCAGCCGCCGCGCCTGGGTTACCTGAGCGGCAGCCGCGCGCGGCCGCTGCGCACGCCAGAGCAGTTGCGCGACGACCTGGCGTTCAACATGTGCCGGGTGGTGGATTGGCGCGGCACTGTGCAAAGCGCCTACGAGCGCGGCGTGCGGCTACAGATCGAACTGCCGCCCGGTGCGGTGTTGACCGCTCTGGCGCGTCGGGTGTTCGAGCAGGGCACCGTGATGGCCTGCGACGGTGCCCGGCTCGACACCCTGCAAGCGCTGTTGCGCGAGGAGGGAAACCGCCAACCCTAGACACCGACTCAAGCTGGCGAAGCACAAGAACAACAACTTCGACGATGCACTTTGAGGACTACAACAATGATTATCTACGGTGTGGCCTTTCTGGCCTTTTGTACCCTGGCGGGTATTTTCATCGGTGAGCTGCTGGGCAAACTGATCGGCGTACCGGCCAATGTCGGCGGTGTGGGTATCGCCATGCTGCTGTTGATCGGTCTCGGTAGCTACCTGAACAAACGCGGCCTGTTCACTGGCAAGTCCGAGCAGGGCGTGGAGTTCTGGGGCGCGGTGTATATCCCCATAGTGGTAGCCATGGCCGCCCAGCAGAACGTTTATGGCGCGCTCAAGGGTGGGCCCATGGCGATTCTCGCGGGAACCCTGGCGGTCGTGATCGCCTTTGCCCTGGTTCCGGTGCTGGTGCGCATCGGCAACAAGGCGCCGGACGTGGCCGCCCCTCAGAAAAGTGTGGGGTGAGCGCCATGTACGAAGCGATGATGAAGGTCATTACCGGCTACGGGTTAATCAGTGGTTTCGCGGTGATCGGGATCACCATGTGGGTCTCTTACTGGATCTCCAACACCTTTACCAAGGGCCGCCTGCATGGCTCGGCCATCGCCATCCTGCTGGGGCTGGTGCTGTCCTATGTCGGTGGCGCCTTTACCGGCGGGCAAAAGGGCGTGGTGGATATCCCGCTGCTGTCGGGCATTGGCCTGCTGGGCGGTGCGATGCTGCGGGACTTCGCGATTGTCGCCACGGCGTTCGGGGTCAGCGTCGAGGAGCTCAAGCGCGCCGGTTTCGTCGGCGTGCTGGCGCTGTTCGTCGGGGTCGGCTCGTCCTTCGTGGCCGGGGTCGGCGTGGCCATGGCCTTCGGTTATACCGATGCGGTCAGCCTGACCACCATTGGTGCGGGGGCGGTGACCTATATCGTCGGTCCGGTGACCGGGGCGGCCATTGGCGCCAGTTCCGAAGTCATGGCGCTGTCGATTGCCGCCGGTCTGATCAAGGCGATCCTGGTGATGGTCATGACCCCTTTCGTGGCGCCGCTGATCGGCCTCGACAACCCGCGCAGCGCGGTGATCTTTGGCGGCCTGATGGGCACTTCCAGCGGCGTGGCCGGGGGGCTGGCGGCGACCGATCCCAAGCTGGTGCCCTACGGTTGCCTGACGGCGGCGTTCTACACCGCCCTGGGCTGCCTGCTGGGACCGTCGCTGCTGTTCCTGCTGATGCGCGGCCTGCTGGGCTGAGGCCGACGGTTACCGTGGCGATTCGCTCTGCCGGTTGGCGTACATCCGGCACTCGGCCAGCAGCGCCAGCAGGTTCGGGTCGCGCTCCTTGGCCTTGAGGAACACCACGCCGATATGCTGTTGCAGCCGGTAGCGCGCCTGCAGCGGAATCAGCTTCACGCGGTTTTCGTACACCGCGGCAATCCTTCCCGGCAGCAGGGCATAGCCCACCCCCGAGCTGACCATGCTCAGCAGGGTGAAGATGTCGTTGACCTGCATCGCCACCTTCGGTTCGAACCCCGCCTGCTTGAACACCCGCACGCCGTCCTGATGGGTGGCGAAGCCCTGGGTCAGGGTGATGAAGGTCGCGTCGCGCACATCGCTGAGGTCGACTTCCGCCTGCTGGGCGAACGGCGAGTCGGCTGGCGTGGCGAGGTAGATATCGTCGGAAAACAGCGGGATCTGCTCGCAGTCCGGGTCGCTGACGCTGTCGTCCAGCGATACCAGGATCGCGTCGACCTCCATGTTCTTCAGCTTGTACAGCAGGTCGATGTTGGAGCCGAGGATCAGGTCGATATTCAGCTCGCTGCGGCGCAGCTTCAGGCCCATGATCAACTGCGGCACGGTTTTCACCGTCAATGAGTACAGGGAACCGAGCTTGAAACGTTCCGCCGAGAACCCGGCGGCTTCGCGGGTCAGGCGCACGCTCTCGAGCACGTCCTGGATCAGCTTCTGCGCCCGTTCCTCAAGGACGAAGGCGCTTTCCAGCGGCGTCAGGTTGCGCCCTTCATGCTTGAACAGCGGGCAGCGCAGGGCGCTTTCCAGGGAGTGAATGGCCCGGTGCACGCTGACATTGCTGGTCTGCAACTCGGCGGCGGCGCGTGCCAGGTTGCCGGTGCGCATGAACGCCAGAAACACTTCGAGCTTTTTCAGGGTCAACTCTTCATCGATCAGCATGACGGGCACTCTTATTCGAATGCTCCGATTGTGCCTGCCGGGTCATGACTTGGCTGGAGGTTTTTTCGTCCATGGCTTTATTCGGAAACATTGCGCTTTCAGGCTACAGGCCTGAGCCTTGCGCAGATTTTCCGCCTTGGGAGGTGAGTGGCACATGTATTACGGGGAAAGACTCAACGCCTGGACACATCTGGTGGGAGCGATTGCGGCACTGGTCGGGGGGATCTGGCTGCTGGTGCTGGCCTGCCTCGACGGCAGCCCGTGGAAAATCGTCAGCGTGGCGATCTACGGCTTCACCTTGCTGGTGCTGTACAGCGCCTCGACCGTGTACCACAGCGTGCGCGGGCGGGCGAAAAGCATCATGCAGAAGGTCGATCACTACTCCATCTACCTGCTGATCGCCGGCAGCTATACGCCGTTCTGCCTGGTGACCCTGCGCGGGCCTTGGGGCTGGACGCTGTTCGGGATCGTCTGGGGGCTGGCGCTGATCGGTATCTTGCAGGAGATCAAGCCGCGTTCCGAGGCGCGCATCCTGTCCATCGTGATCTACGCGGTGATGGGCTGGATCGTGCTGGTGGCGGTCAAGCCGCTGCTGGCGGCCCTGGGCCTCGCCGGCTTCGCCTGGCTGGCCTCGGGCGGGGTGCTCTACACCGTCGGCATCGTCTTCTTCGCCCTCGACAGCCGTTTGCGCCACGCCCACGGGATCTGGCACCTGTTCGTGATCGCCGGCAGCCTGCTGCACTTCGTGGCGATCTTCTTCTATGTGTTGTGAGGGGCGTTAAGGCCGGGCAGGGCCGCCTCAATCCCCAGTCATCAACCTATCCAATTGTTCCTGGGCCCGGCCGCCGAAGATCTCCAGCAGGCTGCTCAAGGTATGGGGCAGGGCCTCCACCGCGCGGGTCACGGCATACAGGGTGATTGGCAGCGCCGGGGTCAGCGGGCGAATCGCGGTGCTGGCGGGGGAGGCGCCGAGGGCGGTGAAGGGGTCGATCACCGCCAGCCCGGCCCCGGATTCGACCATGGCCCGGGCCAGGGAGTAGGTCTGCACGGCAATGCTGACCCGTGGCGCGGGCTCCACGGCTTTCAGGTAACCGTCGAGTTTCGCCGCCAGCGGGTCGGCGCTGGACAGGCCGATCAAGGGCGCCCCTGCCAATTCCATCAAGGGCAGCGGCGTGCCCCTGGCCGCCTGGGGCCAGTAATCCAGCGGCGCCAGCGCCACCAGCACCCCGCTGGCCAGGGCCTGGGCGGTCAGCCCCGGATGATCCGGGCGTTGCAGGGTCAGGGCCACGTCGATCTCGCGCATCAGCAGGTTCTGCACCAGCTCGCGGCTGTGGGCGCTGGACAGCTCGCAGACGATGTCCGGGTAGCGCCGGGTCCACTGGTTGATGGCCGGCGGCAGCAAGGACAGGGCCAGCGCCGGCGTGGCGCCGATCCGCAGGCTGTGGCCCGGTTCGCGGCGCAGGCTCCGGGCCAGGCGCCGCACCCCTTGCAGGCTTTCGCTGACCTTGTCGACTTCGCGCTCCAGCTCCAGGGCTTCCGGGGTGGCCTGCAACTTGCCCTTGACCCGCAGGAACAGCGGGAACCCCAGCTGCTGCTCGGCGTGCTGCAAGACCTTGGTCACCGCCGGCTGGGAGACGTGTAGCAGTTGCGCCGCGCCGCTGATCGAGCCGGTCTGGCGGATGGCCTGGAAAATCTCGATATGACGCAGTCGCATGATGAGTCCATAACCTTTGTTTATGGGTGGTCCATCTTTATTCATTGTCCCGGGCCTGTCACCTGGTCCTAACCTGAAGCCCGCTCAACAAGGTTTAAGGACTGACATGGCACAGCGGGTTTGCATCATCGGCGGCGGGGTCATCGGCCTCGCCAGCGCCTACGCCCTGGTTCGCGAAGGGTTCGACGTCAGCCTGGTGGAGGCGCGCGAATCCTTCGCCAGCCAGACCAGCTTCGCCAATGGCGGCCAGCTGTCGTACCGCTACGTGGCGCCGCTGGCCGATGCCGGCGTGCCCTGGCAGGCCCTGGGCTGGATGCTGCGGGGCGACTCGCCGCTGAAGCTGCGCCCGCGCCTGGACCCGGCGCAGTGGCGCTGGATGGCCGGGTTCCTGGCGGCCTGTCGTAGTTCGGTCAACCGGCGCAACGGCGCTCACCTGCTGCGCCTGGCGCTGTTGAGTCAGGCCACCTTGCAGAGCTGGCGCGAGGAGGATCGGCTCGAGGGTTTTCACTGGCGGCGTAACGGCAAGCTGGTGACCTTTCGCGAAACCGCCAGTTTCGAGCATGCCCGCCATGGCTTGGCCGATCCTCGCCAGCAGCAGGTACTGTCCGCTGGCGAATGCGCGCAACTGGAGCCGACCCTCGGCGGCGCGCCCTTTGTCGGCGGCATCTTCACCCCGGACGAAGAGGTGGCCGACTGTCATGCCTTCTGCCAGCAACTGGTGGCGCGGCTGCAGGCTTCCGGCCGCTGCCAGCTGCTGACGGGGCGCCAGGTCACCGGTATTCGTCAGGCGGGCGGCCAGGTGCAGGCCATCGAGCTGGGCGACGAGGTGCTGGCGGTGGATCAACTGGTACTCGCCGCCGGTCATCGCAGTGGCGAGCTGGCGTTGCCCGGGCTGAAGCTGCCGCTGTATCCGCTCAAGGGCTACAGTCTCAGCGTGCCGATCGGCGCGGGGCATCGGGCTCCGGAGATCAGCATCACCGACTACAACCGCAAGATCGTCTACGCGCGGATCGGCCAGCAGCTGCGAGTGGCGGCCATGGTCGATATCGTCGGTTTCGACCCGTCCCTGGACCCCAGGCGCCTGGCCCTGATGCAGCGCCAGGCCCGGGAAACCTTCGCCAACGCCGGCGACTACGATGCCGCCATCGAGTGGGCCGGCATGCGTCCGGCGACTCCCAGCGGCGTACCGCTGATTGGCGCCACCGGCTACCGCAACCTGTGGCTCAACCTTGGCCACGGCGCCCTGGGGTTCACCCTGGCCTGTGGCAGCGGGCGCCTGCTGGCCGAGCTGATCGGCCAGCGCCGTCCTTCCATCGACATGCAGGGGCTCGCGCCCCATGCCGCCTGATTTCTTTCGCGTACAAGGAGCTGTCCCATGACCATCCAGCGTCTCCACAGCAATGACCGCCTCAGCGCTGTCGTGAGCTTTGCCGATCTGATCTTCCTCTCCGGCCAGGTGCCGGGCCCGGCCACCGATGCCGGCGGCCAGACCCGTGAAGTGCTGGCGAAGATCGACGCCTTGCTGGCCGAGGCCGGCAGCGACAAGGATCATCTGCTCAGTGCGACCCTCTACCTGAAAGACATCCAGCAGGACTTTGCCGCGATGAACGAGGTCTGGTCGGCCTGGTTGTCCCCTGGCCAGGCGCCGAGCCGCACCACCGTGCAGGCCGCGCTGGCGCGCCCGGAAATCCTGGTGGAAATCACTGTCATCGCGGTTCGCCGCTAACGCCTTCACCCACAACGGAGAATAACAATGCAAAAAATCACGTTGCTCGGCTGCACCCTGGGCCTGTTGCTCGGCTCCCCACTGTACGCCAGCGAGGCGCCGCTGACCGGCACCCTGGGCAAGATCGCCAATGCCGGCAGTATTACCCTGGGTTATCGCGATGCGTCGGTGCCGTTTTCCTATGTGGGTGACAACAGCGGCAAACCCATGGGCTACTCGGTGGACCTGGCGAGCAAGGTCGTCGAGCGCATCCGCGACAAACTGGCATTGCCGCAACTGGCGGTGAAGTACAACCTGGTGACGTCCCAGACCCGCATCCCTCTGGTGCAAAACGGCACCGTGGACCTGGAATGCGGCTCCACCGGAGTCACCGCCGAACGGCAGAAGCAGGTGGCGTTCTCCTACGGCTTCATCTACGTCAAGGGCCAGTTGCTGACCGCCAGGGACAGCGGGATCAAGAGTTTCGCCGACCTGCGCGGCAAGAACGTGGTGACCACCGCCGGCACCACCAACGAGCGCTTCCTCAAGAGCTATAACGTCGAGCACAAGATCGACATGTTCGTGATCAGCGCCAAGGACCACGGCGAAGCCTTCCAGATGTTGCAATCGGGTCGCGCCGCGGCGTTCTACATGGACGACGCGCTGCTTTACGGTGAACGGGCCAAGGCCCGCGATCCGCACAACTGGGTGGTGGTCGGCGAGGAGCAGTCGCGGGAAATCTACAGTTGCATGGTGCGCAAGGACGATCCGCAGTTCCTGGAACTGGTGAACAGCACCCTGGCGGACCTGTACCGCTCAGGGGAGATCAACGGGATCTACCAGCGCTGGTTCGAACAGCCGATTCCGCCCAAGGGCCTGAACCTGGAATTCCCGATGACCAGCGAGTTGAAGGCGATCATCGCCAAGCCGGTGAGCGATCCGGTGGAGTAAACACCGGTCCGCTTCTGTAGGAGCCAGGGCTTGCCGGCGATGAGCGCGGCGTGGTGTGTCAGGCGAGTCAGAAGTCGCCCCACAGCTGTTGGGCCACCGCCAGCGCTACCACTGGCGCGGTTTCGGTGCGCAGCACCCGCGGGCCGAGGCGCGCCGGCAGGAAGCCCGCGTCCTGGGCCTGGTCCACTTCGGCATCGGACAAACCGCCTTCCGGGCCGATCAGGAATGCCAGGGTCGCCGGTTTGGCATGGCTTACCAGCGGCTCGGCCACCGGGTGCAGCACCAGCTTGAGGTCGGCCTGGGTCTGCTTGATCCAGTCGGCCAGCGGCACCGGCGGATGAATCACCGGCACCCGTGAGCGCCCGCATTGTTCGCAGGCGCTGACGGCCACCTGGCGCCAGTGAGCCAGGCGCTTGTCGGCGCGTTCGTCCTTGAGCCGCACTTCGCAGCGCTCGCTGAAGATCGGGGTGATTTCATTCACCCCCAGTTCGGTGGCTTTCTGAATCGCCCAGTCCATGCGCTCGCCCCGGGACAAGCCCTGACCGAGATGGATCTGCAGCGGCGACTCGACCTGCCCGGCGAAGCTTTCATCGAGCCGGACCACCACGCGTTTCTTGCCGACTTCCAGCAGCGTGCCGCGAAATTCGTTGCCCGAACCGTCGAACAACTGCAGCGCGTCGCCCTCGGCCATGCGCAGCACGCGCCCGATGTAGTGGGCCTGGGCTTCCGGCAGTTCGTGCTCGCCGAGGCTCAGGGGGGCGTCGATAAAGAAGCGGGACAGTCTCATGGTGGTTCTCTGGGGAAAATTCGGTTCGAGGTGGGTCAATGGATCTTTGCGTCGGCAAGCCCGCCTCTATAAAGCGGCGGGCTTGTCGGCGAGGGGCTCAACCCGGATCGCGGAAGCCTGGGTGGAAGTCCTTGGGCACCGCCACGCTGACCTTGTCGCTGGTGGCGATATCGATGCCTTCGCTGGCAACGATGGCGAGGAAGTCGATCTGTTCCGGAGTGATCACGTAGGGCGGCAGGAAATACACCACGCTGCCCAGCGGACGCAGCAGGGCGCCACGCTCCAGGGCATGCTGGAAGACTTTCAGGCCACGGCGTTCCTGCCACGGGTAGGCGGTCTTGCTGGTCTTGTCCTGGACCATCTCGATGGCCAGGACCATGCCGGTCTGGCGAACTTCCGCAACGTGCGGGTGGTCCGCCAGGTGTGTGGTCGAGCTGGCCATGCGCTGGGCCAGCGCCCGGTTGTTCTCGATGACGTTGTCCTGCTCGAAGATATCCAGGGTCGCCAGTGCCGCCGCACAGGCCAGCGGGTTGCCGGTGTAGCTGTGGGAGTGGAGGAAGGCGCGCAGGGTCGGGTAGTCGTCGTAGAAGGCGCTGTAGACCTCGTCGGTGGTCAGGCACGCGGCCAGCGGCAGGTAGCCGCCGGTCAGGGCCTTGGACAGGCAGAGGAAGTCCGGGCGTATGCCGGCCTGTTCGCAGGCGAACATCGTGCCGGTACGACCGAAGCCGACGGCGATCTCATCATGGATCAGGTGCACGCCGTAGCGGTCGCAGGCCTCGCGCAGCAGCTTGAGGTACACCGGGTGGTACATGCGCATGCCGCCGGCGCCCTGGATCAGCGGCTCGACTATCACCGCGGCGAGGGTGGCGTGGTGTTCCGCCAGGGTCTGTTCCATGGCCGCGAACAGGTTGCGCGAGTGTTCTTCCCAGCTCATGCCTTCGGGGCGCAGGTAGCAGTCCGGGCTCGGCACCTTGATGGTGTCCAGCAGCAGGGCCTTGTAGGTCTCGGTGAACAGCGGCACATCGCCCACCGACATCGCGGCGATGGTTTCGCCGTGGTAGCTGTTGGTCAGGGTGACGAAGCGCTTCTTGTCCTTCTGGCCGCGGTTGAACCAGTAGTGGAAGCTCATCTTCATCGCCACTTCGATGCACGACGAGCCGTTGTCGGCATAGAAGCAGCGGGTCAGGCCTTCGGGAGTCATTTTCACCAGGCGCTCGGACAGCTCGATCACCGGCTGATGGCTGAAGCCGGCAAGGATCACGTGCTCCAACTGATCGACCTGATCCTTGATGCGCTGGTTGATGCGCGGGTTGGCGTGGCCGAATACGTTGACCCACCAGGAGCTGACCGCGTCGAGGTAGCGCTTGCCTTCGAAGTCCTCCAGCCACACGCCTTCGCCGCGCTTGATCGGGATCAGCGGCAGCTGCTCGTGGTCTTTCATCTGGGTGCAGGGATGCCATAACACCGCGAGATCGCGTTGCATCCACTGGTTGTTGAGGCCCATGTTCAGTCTCCTGGAGGCGGCTCTAAGTACGCGAGCAAACAATCGCGCAAGCCTATGCAATGCCAGGCCGTGTCACAACCCATTGCATGCCTGGAAGGGCGAATTGATTGCAGTCGCAGGACGGTCTGTCACGTTTTCCCCACGTAGACCTTAATGCCTGGTTAATTTAGTGTTCGTAAGATCAACATCGTATTTCTCGATATTTCAAAGCGAAAATTTCCGCTTTAATTCGATAGTTAAATCGATAGTCTTGGGCAGCAGTTCTTACAGGATATAAGTGATGCAGCTACGTAACTCTTCTTCCCGCTACGGCTGGATAAGCATTTTCCTGCACTGGAGTGTGGCGCTGGCAGTCTTTGGATTGTTCGCCCTGGGCCTGTGGATGGTCGGCCTGGATTACTACAGTGCCTGGCGCAAAGATGCGCCGGACCTGCACAAGAGCATTGGCTTGACGCTGTTCGCGGTCATGCTGCTGCGGGTGCTGTGGCGCTTTGTCAGCCCGCCGCCACCGGCACCGGCCAACCATGGTCGCCTGACGCGCCTGGGCGCCACCTTCGGCCATGCCTTCCTGTATCTCAGTCTGTTCGCTGTGATGATTGCCGGTTACCTGATTTCAACCGCAGACGGTGTCGGGATTCCGGTGTTTGGCTTGTTTGAAATTCCCGCCCTGGTTTCCGGACTACCGGACCAGGCGGATGTGGCCGGCGAGGTGCATCTGTACCTGGCCTGGGCTCTGGTGATCTTTGCCGGAGTGCATGCTCTGGCGGCTTTGAAACACCACTTTATCGATCGTGACGCGACCCTGGCTCGAATGCTGGGACGCAAAGCCTGATGCTCAACCTCGACTCAAAAGGAATAGAAAGCATGTTGAAAAAGACTCTCGCCGCTCTGGCAATCGGTTCTGCTCTGTTGTCTGCCGGTCAGGCGATGGCCGCTGATTACGTGATCGACAAGGAAGGCCAGCACGCCTTCGTCGACTTCAAGATCAGCCACCTGGGCTACAGCTTCATCACCGGTACCTTCAAGGACCTGGACGGTAAATTCAGCTTCGACGCGGCCAAGCCTGAAGACGCCAAGATCGAAGTCAATGTGCGCACCGCCAGCGTGTTCACCAACCACGCCGAGCGCGACAAGCACATCGCCAGCAAAGACTTCCTGGACGTGGGCAAGTTCGCTGACGCCAAGTTCGTCTCCACCAGCGTCAAGCCAACCGGCAAGAACGCCGATGGCAAGCAGACTGCCGACGTGACCGGTGACCTGACCCTGCACGGCGTAACCAAGCCGGTCGTGGTCAAGGCGACCTTCCTGGGTGAAGGCAAGGACCCATGGGGCGGCTACCGTGCCGGCTTCGAAGGTACCACCAGCATCAATCGCCAGGATTTCGGCAAGATGATGGACCTGGGCCCGGCCTCCAACAATGTCGACCTGTACATCACCTTCGAAGGTGTGAAAGCGAAGTAATGCTTCGCCCGTAGCCGCTGCCGAGCCCGCGAGGCTGCGACAAGGTCCGCAGGACCTTCATGGCCCTTGAGGCCAGCGACCGGTTCCCGGTCGATCGCAGCCTTCGGCAGCGGTTACAGAGGCCATAAAAAAACGCCCCTGATCTCGCGATCAGGGGCGTTTCTTATTGCCGCGTAAACTTCAGCGATTGCGGGTCAGCAAGGCTGGTTTCTCGCCACGTGGACGGCTTGGCAGTTGATCGAGCTGCTCGGGTGTCGGGAAGCGGTCGGCTTTCGATTCCTTGTGCATGATCTTCGGCTGGTTGCCACGCGGGTTCTGCACCGCCGGCTCCTGACGTGCCTGGTCGTCACGGGCCGGACGACGATTGCGCGACTCTTCGCGACGGGCCTGGCCGTCGCGTGGAGCGCCGCTGCGTGGGCCGTTGCGCTTGGCAGGCGGGGTGCCGGTGCTGGCGCCGCTGCTGTTGCGCGGACCGCCGGAGCGACCCTGGCCGCCGCGTGGCGCATTGCTGTTGGCTGCGCCCTGGCCTGGCGCGCCTGGACGGCGGCCGCGGCCCGACTGGTTGTTCTTGTTCTGGTACGGGCTGACGTAGTCAGCGCGATTGCCGAAGTTGTCCACGTCGTCGTCCAGGAACTCGTCCGGGGCACGGTCGGCGCGTGGCGTCGGCTGGCGCTGTTCGCGGGCCGGGGTGCCTTCGCGAGGCTTCTGCTCACGGGCCGGGCGGTCGCCGCGAGCGGTCGGTTTTTCCTTGCCCTTGTCCTTGCCTTTGTCTTTACGGCCGCCGCCACCACCGCCGCCGTTCGGACCGTCGCCACGCGGGCCACGGGAGTTGCGCGGGTTACGCACGTCCGGACGCTCGCGCACTTCCGGTTTCTCGGCTTCCACGGCGCTGGCGTCGAAGCCCATCAGATCGCCGTCGGGGATCTTCTGCTTGGTCATGCGCTCGATGCTCTTGAGCAGCTTCTCTTCGTCCGGCGCGACCAGCGAGATCGCTTCGCCCGAACGACCGGCACGGCCGGTACGGCCGATACGGTGCACGTAGTCTTCGTCAACGTTCGGCAGTTCGAAGTTGACCACGTGTGGCAACTGGTCGATGTCCAGGCCGCGGGCGGCGATGTCGGTGGCGACCAGGATCCGCACTTCACCGGCCTTGAAGTCGGCCAGGGCCTTGGTGCGGGCGTTCTGGCTCTTGTTGCCGTGAATGGCGACGGCGGTCAGGCCGTGCTTGTCCAGGTACTCGGCCAGGCGGTTGGCGCCGTGCTTGGTACGGGTGAAGACCAGCACCTGTTCCCAGGCGCCGGCGGTGATCAGGTGGGCCAGCAAGGCACGCTTGTGGCTGGCGGCCAGGCGGAACACCCGTTGCTCGATACGCTCGACCGTGGTGTTCGGCGGCGTGACTTCGATGCGCTCGGGGTTGTGCAGCAGCTTGCCGGCCAGGTCCGTGATGTCCTTGGAGAAGGTCGCGGAGAACAGCAGGTTCTGGCGCTTGGCGGGCAGGCGCGCGAGGACTTTCTTCACGTCATGGACGAAGCCCATGTCGAGCATGCGGTCGGCTTCGTCGAGCACGAGGATTTCCACGTGGGACAGGTCGACGCTGCCCTGGCCGGCCAGGTCGAGCAGGCGGCCGGGGCAGGCCACCAGCACGTCGACGCCGCGGGCCATGGCCTGAACCTGTGGGTTCATGCCGACGCCGCCGAAGATGCAGGCACTGACGAACTTCAGGTCGCGGGCATAGACCTTGAAGCTCTCGTGCACTTGCGCGGCCAGTTCGCGGGTTGGGGTCAGGACCAGGACGCGCGGTTGGCGCGGGCCGTGACGCTGGGATTTGTCCGGGTGACCGTTGGGAAACAACCGTTCCAGGATCGGAAGGGCGAAACCGCCGGTTTTACCAGTACCTGTCTGTGCCGCGACCATCAGGTCGCGACCTTGCAACACGGCGGGAATGGCCCGCTGTTGCACCGGAGTAGGCTGGGTGTAGCCGGCGGCTTCGATGGCGCCGACTAAAGCCTCGGAGAGACCGAGGGAAGCAAAGGACATGAGTAATCCTGTTTTAGTGAGGGCTTGGCCCAGAGGGATAGTCTTGCCTGGCGCGAATGGCGTTTAAGAGGACGCAATCCCGTCCGGTCCTGCTGGCTCCTGAAGGCTCATCGGCGAGGGCTCGCGCGGGCCTTGTGGCTGCGCTGTAGCGGTATCGAGATGCCTTGAACAGGATCGAGCGTCCGGGCGTGAGCCTGGCGGGAAGGCCGGAGTATAACAGAGCAATCAGCGTGCGCTGCGTTCCTGCTGCTCAACGGTTTTCAGCGGTGTGCCGGGCGGCATTGCGCTTGGGTCGGCGATGGCCGGGGCCGCGCCGTAGCGGGCGCTCAGTTCGGCGTAGGCCGGCTCGCGCTTGAAGCGCTTGAGTTCGGCGCCGAAACGCTGCACCAGCAAGTCCATGCCGGCATTGCGCCGTACCGCCAGAAACTGGCTCTGGCGGCTGATGACTACGGGGTTCTCGGTGATCTGCTGGCGAATGTTCAGTTGGTCGAGCAGATGCTGGCCGACCCGCCGATCGGTGATCAGCAGGTCGATGCGGCCGCGCAGCAGCTTGCCGAAGTTGGCCTCGTGGGTCGGCGCCGGCTCGTGCTTGAACAGCGTGGATTCCCTGAAGTCCTGGCTGTACAGATAGCCGGGGGAGGTGCCCACGGTCAGCCCGCGCAAGTCTTCCAGGGTGCGGAACGGAAAGGGCCGGGCGTTGGCATAGAACATCACGAACTCGACGTCCGACAGCGGCTCGCTGGGGTAGAGCAGGCTGCTTTCGCGTTCGTTGCTGTGAAAGATGTCCAGGGCACCGTCGGCCTGGCCCTGTTCGAGCATGGCCAGGCAACGTTTCCAGGGCAGGAACTGCCATTCGACTTCGATCCCCAGGCGCTGGAAGACAATGGCCGTGGTTTCGTAATCCAGCCCCCGGGCCTTGCCCTGTTCCTCATAGACATAAGGGGCCCAGGGCTCGGTGACAATGCGCAGCTTCTCGCCATGGGCGGCGAGGCTCAGGCAAGCGCAGATAAAGGCTGTCAGCAGCTGGGCGATGAGGGGCATCGCTGGAGATTACGACGAGAGGTCGTCCAATACCAGAGGCTGTCTAGCTCAAGCCTCAGTCAGCCTTGGTCTCGATCAGATGCAGGTAGATGGCCTTGCGTCGCTGGCCCAGTACCAGGCGAATCACCGGGTGGTTGAACCAGCGCTCGAGTTGATGGCTGTTGAGCGGCTTTTTCAGGCGGCCTTCGGCGTTTTCCCGGGCTTTCTCCCACCAGACCGGGGCGCAGGCCTGATCGAATTCGTTGGTATGGCGGTAGCAGCCGTAGAGGATTTCGCGCATGAACTGCCGCTGGTGCCCAGGCAGGGCCAGGGTCACGATCTTGTAGGCCAAGCGTTGCAACGCCGGCGGGCGTGGCAGGGTCGCGGTGACCAGGCGGGTTTCGTCCAGGGCGACGCTGCTGGTGGGCGCTGCGCCGTGCTTGTCCAGCCAGGCCTTGATCTTGGCGCGAAACAGCTGTTTGCGGCTCCAGTAGTGGTGGATCAGGTCGGGGCATTCGCGGACCTGTTTGGTGCGATAGGCCGCTACTGCCAGGCAGAACTCTTCAAGGGTGTAGGCGCCGTTGGCCAGCGGGTACAGCTCGTCCATCAGGGCGATGGAACGGTCCAGCACATCGGCGTCCGCGCGGTGCAGGCCGATCACGCCGGAGTTCAGCAACGGCATCTGGTCGTCAGCGAGTTTGCGTTCCCGCAGCAAGCCAGCCAGGGACTGGTAGAGGCCGGATTCCTTGTTGGCGCCGTAGCACATGCCGAAGGCGTTACACAGCAGGGTGCCGGGCTGGATGCGGCGAAACAGCTCCAGCGGCGAGCAGTGGAAAAAGGTGTCGGTATCGATCAGCAACGCCAGTTCGGATTCTTGCAGCACCTGCTGCATCACCACGTGCTTGGCGCGAAAGTGGTAGCCGTGTGGGGCGATCCAGGCCTGGCGGGTACTTTCATCCAAGGGGCGCACGCGCACAGGCAGGTCGCGGTAAGGCGCGGCATTGTCGGTGAAGACCTGGATGTCGAGGGCCTCGCCCGGTGTTTCGCGCAGCCCGGCCAGGGCGCTGGCAATACTGAACGCGGCTTCCTGGTGATAGGTCGCGGCGCCGTAAACCAGATAGATCAATTGTGGGCGTGCTGCGGTGCTGCCTGTGGACATCTACGGCGATCCTTCGGATGTATTGGGGGTTAAAAAAAAGGCCCTGGATTTCGCCAAGGCCTTTTCTGATGCTGCCGGGCGGTTAACGCGGTAGCTTCAGGTTGTTCCAGACGGCCAGGCTTGGCTCGGCTTGGTTCAGGGTATAGAAATGCAGCCCTGGCGCCCCGCCTTGCAACAAACGTTCACACATTTCGGTGATGACCTGTTCGCCGAACGTCTGAATGCTTTGGCTGTCGTCGCCGTAGGCTTCCAGTTGCTTGCGGATCCAGCGCGGGATTTCCGCGCCGCAGGCGTCGGAGAAACGCGCCAGCTTGCTGTAGTTGGTGATCGGCATGATGCCGGGCACGATCGGGATGTTCACACCCATTTGTTGCACGCGTTCGACGAAGTAGAAATAACTGTCGGCGTTGAAGAAGTACTGGGTGATCGCACTGTTGGCGCCGGCGTTGGCCTTGCGCACGAAGTTGTTGAGGTCGTCTTCGAAATTGCGCGCCTGTGGGTGCATTTCCGGATACGCCGCCACTTCGATGTGGAAGTGATCGCCGGTCTCTTCACGAATGAAACTCACCAGGTCGTTGGCGTGACGCAGCTCGCCGCTGGCCATGCCCATGCCCGAAGGCAGGTCGCCGCGCAGGGCAACGATACGGTTGATGCCGGCGGCCTTGTACTGGCTCAGCAGGCCACGCAGGTCGGCCTTGCTGTCGCCCACGCAGGACAGGTGCGGCGCGGCCGGGATCTTCACTTCGCTTTCGAGCTGCAGCACGGTGTTCATCGTGCGGTCGCGGGTCGAGCCACCGGCACCGTAGGTGCAGGAGAAGAAATCGGGGTTGTAGCTGGCCAGCTGGCGGGCAGTGGCGAGCAGTTTTTCATGTCCAGCATCGGTCTTGGTCGGGAAGAACTCGAAGCTGTAGCGACGGTCTTGGGACATGGAGGAAACCTCCAGCTACAAGCTGCAAGCCACAAGCTGCAAGAGTAGCGGAGGTGCGCTCAGCTCTTGTGCCTGGAACGGGCTGCTTGAAACTGTTTAAGCAAATAGGGACGAAGCCGAAAGCTTCGAGCGGCAAGCAGGGCTTGTGGCCCTTGCTTGCCGCTTGAAGCTCAAGGCTTGCAACTGCTCTTAGTACCGGTAAGCGTGCGGCTTGAACGGGCCTTCGACGGTCACGCCGATGTAGTCAGCCTGTTGCTTGGTCAGTTGGGTGACCACGCCACCGAAGCCGCGGACCATTTCCAGGGCCACTTCTTCGTCGAGTTTCTTCGGCAGTACTTCAACGGTCAGGCGCTCGGCTTTCTGGGCTGGCGACAGGTCGGCGTACTTCTGGCCGAACAGGAAGATCTGCGCCAGGACCTGGTTGGCGAACGAACCGTCCATGATGCGGCTTGGGTGACCGGTGGCGTTGCCCAGGTTCACCAGGCGGCCTTCGGCCAGCAGGATCAGGTAGTCGTCGTTCTGGGCGTCGAAAGCGCCCGGACCGGTGCGGTGAACCTTGTGCACCTGGGGCTTCACTTCTTCCCATGCCCAGTTCTTGCGCATGAAAGCGGTGTCGATTTCGTTGTCGAAGTGACCGATGTTGCAGACAACGGCGCGCTTCTTCAGGGCCTTGAGCATGTTTGCGTCGCAAACATTGACGTTACCGGTGGTGGTCACGATCAGGTCGATCTTGCCCAGCAGGGCCTTGTCGATGCTCGCTTCGGTGCCGGTGTTGATCCCGTCGATGAACGGCGAAACCAGTTCGAAACCGTCCATGCAGGCCTGCATGGCGCAGATCGGGTCGACTTCGGAAACCTTGACGATCATGCCTTCCTGACGCAGGGACTGGGCCGAGCCCTTGCCCACGTCACCGTAGCCGATGACCAGCGCTTGCTTGCCGGACAGCAGGTGGTCGGTACCGCGCTTGATCGCATCGCTCAGGCTGTGACGGCAGCCGTACTTGTTATCGTTCTTGCTCTTGGTCACCGAGTCGTTGACGTTGATGGCCGGGATCTTCAGTTCGCCCTTGGCCAGCATGTCCAGCAGGCGGTGCACGCCAGTGGTGGTTTCCTCGGTCACGCCGTGGACGCGATCCAGCACCTGCGGGTACTTCTTGTGCAGCAGCTCGGTCAGGTCGCCGCCGTCGTCGAGGATCATGTTGGCGTCCCAAGGCTTGCCATCCTTGAGGATGGTCTGCTCCAGGCACCACTCGTACTCTTGCTCGGTCTCGCCTTTCCAGGCGAATACCGGGATGCCGGCGGCGGCGATGGAGGCAGCGGCCTGGTCCTGGGTCGAGAAGATGTTGCAGGACGACCAGCGTACTTCGGCACCCAGGGCAACCAGGGTTTCGATGAGCACGGCAGTCTGGATGGTCATGTGGATGCAGCCGAGAATCTTCGCGCCCTTGAGCGGTTGTTCAGCGGCGTACTTGCGGCGCAGACCCATCAGGGCCGGCATTTCCGATTCGGCGATGATGGTTTCACGACGGCCCCAGGCGGCCAGGGACATGTCGGCGACTTTGTAGTCGGTAAAATCTGCAGGCGTGATGACAGCGCTCATGAAGAGCCTCCATTCGTAAGTATGCGAATGGGCGCCGTTGTGCGTTTAGTGACTGACCGAACCATCACGGCCAGACAACGCCCCATCCGAGCCTGACAGGTCGAACCTGCTGCAGCGCCCCTCGGACAGGTGGCGGGAAAACGGTATCAGGTGATCGTTACCGTTTTGAAACGGAGGCGATTATAGCCGTCTGCCTGCGACTTCCCAAGGATTTCTGTCGGACGATGATCGAACGGTAATCGCGACCATAGTAGAAGCTCAATAGAGCTCTGCGCCGGGGTCTGCCATGATGCCGGCATCAATCGGCAAGACGGTCAGGAGTGAGTATGAATTTCCACACCCGCAAATGGGTAAAACCCGAAGACCTCAACCCCAACGGCACGCTGTTCGGCGGTAGCCTGTTGCGCTGGATCGACGAAGAAGCGGCGATCTACGCCATCGTCCAGCTGGGCAACCAGCGCGTGGTCACCAAGTACATTTCCGAAATCAACTTCGTCAGCGCCTCGCGCCAGGGCGACATCATCGAGCTGGGCATCACCGCCACCGAATTCGGCCGCACCTCGATCACCCTGACCTGTGAAGTGCGCAACAAGATCACACGCAAAAGCATCCTCACCGTCGAGAAGATGGTTTTCGTCAACCTGGGCGAGGACGGCTTGCCGGCTCCCCACGGTCGTACCGAGATCAGGTACGTGAAAGACCAGTTCAAGGATGACGAGCCGATCGGCTGAGCCGATCCTCTCCACGGTAGGTATCGAGCCTGTCCATTCCTGCATGAGGGCACTGAACGAGCCCTGAACCCGGGATGTCGTACCTGACAAGGTACCCACAGGTTCAGGAGCCACTAACGTGCAGACAGACGGCAAGACCCCGGGCCTTTCTCCCGAAGAACAGCACGACGTAGACAAGAACCAGCCGCCCCGCGCGGCGGTCTTGCACGAGATCATCCGCACCCAGGGCGACAAGGAGCTGGAGCGCAGCGTCGCGGCGCTCTGGTGGTCGGCCCTGGCCGCCGGCCTGACCATGGGCCTGTCGCTGATGGGCATGGGCCTGCTCAACTCGCGCCTGCCCGACGGCGAAGGATTCAAGGTGATTGCCAGTTTCGGTTACTGCGCGGGCTTCCTGGCGGTGATCCTGGCGCGCCAGCAACTCTTCACCGAAAACACTCTGACGGCCGTGCTGCCGGTCATGAGCAAACCCACCCTGGGCAACTTCGCGCGCCTGTGTCGCCTGTGGGGCGTGGTCTTGGTGGGCAACCTGTGCGGCACGCTGCTGGTGGCCTACGTGATGCTGCACCTGCCGATTTTCGACGGCAAGACCGACCTGGCCTTCCTCGATATCGGGCGCAAGGTCATGGAGAACGATGCCGGGCAGATGTTCGCCAAGGGCATCATTTCCGGCTGGATGATCGCCACCATGGTCTGGATGATCCCGTCCATGGAGAGCGCCAAGATGTGGATCATCATCCTGATCACCTACCTGATGGCCCTGGGGGATTTCACCCATATCGTGGTCGGTTCGGTGGAGGTTTCGTACCTGGTGTTTGCCGGCGAATTGCCGTGGCGGGATTTCTGGTGGGTGTTCGCCGGGCCGACGTTGGTGGGGAACATCGTCGGCGGCAGTTTTATCTTCGCCCTGATCAGCCATGCCCAGGTGCGCAGTGAAAGTGGCCTGCCAAAAACGACTGCGGACCCCGAGCGGGTCCGCGATCGATCAGAAAAGGATCAGTGAGCGTCCTGGGTGACCGCTGGCTCATCCTGGGTGACATGGCGTACCAGCTTGCCGATGGTCAGGCCCTGCAGGAGGATCGATGACAGCACCACGATGTAGGTGATGCTCAGTACCAGGTCGCGCTCCGGGCCCAATGGCAGGGCCAGGGCCAGCGCCACTGAAACCCCGCCGCGCAGGCCGCCCCAGGTCAGTACCCGGATAGTGCCGCGCGGCACGCTGCGCCAGCGGCGTAGCAGGACGATGGCCGGGGCCACGGTGAGCAGGCGCGACAGTACGATCGCCACCGCCAGCAGGCACGCGGCCAGCAAGTGCAGCCAGTTGAACGGCAGCAGCAACAGCTCCATGCCGATCAGGGCGAACAGCAGGGCGTTGAGCATGTCGTCGAGCAGTTCCCAGAAGCCGTCCAGGTAACGCCGGGTCATGTCGTTCATCGCCAGGTTGCGCCCCAGGTTGCCGATGATCAGGCCCGCCACCACCATCGCGATCGGCGCCGAGACGTGCAGTTCGCTGGCCATCGCCGAGCCGCCGATCACCAGGGCCAGGGTCAGCATCACCTCGATCTGGTGCTGCTCGATGCTCTTGATCATCAGGTACACCAGGTAGCCGATCAGTCCGCCGAACACCACGCCGCCGATGGCCTCATGGGCAAACAGCAGGGCAGTGGCGCCGAGGGTCGGGGTTTCGCCGAGCTGGGCGATCCCCAGCAACACGGTGAACACCACCACCGCGGTGCCGTCGTTGAACAGCGATTCGCCGACGATAGTGGTTTTCAGTGGCTTGGACGCGTTGGCGGTACGCAGCACGCCGAGCACCGCGATCGGGTCGGTCGGCGAGATCAGGGCGCCGAACAGCAGGCAATAGAGGAAGCTCACGTGCCAGCCGAACAGGCCGAAGATCCAGTAGGCCAGGCTGCCGATGACGAACGTGGCGATCAGCACGCCGACCGTGGCCAACAGGCCGATGGGCCAGCGGTAGCTGCGCAGGTCGTTGAGGTTGACGTGCAAGGCGCCGGCGAACAGCAGGAACGACAGCATCCAGTTCATCAGCAGGTCGCCGAAGTCGATCTGGCCGATCAGCTGTTGCACATGCTCTTCCAGGCCGGGATAGCCGAGGAAGCTCAAGCCTTGCAGCAGCAGGGAAAACAGCAGGGCGGTGACCATCACACCGATGGTCGGTGGCAGGCCGATGAAGCGGAAATTGACGTAGGTGAGCAGGGTGGTCAGGCAGATGAAGGCGGCAACGAGTTCAAGCATCCGGAGTCCCTTGGATAGAAACGTGAAAAGAAAGCCCGAAAGCCATCGGGCAAGGGTTGGATGGGCCGCTGGCGGCCCGGGGCACACCGACAAGGAAAGTTCAGATTCTTCTGGCGGTGAGCCGGTCGGTGTGTGGTTCTAGAGGCGACTGTCGGCCAGTCGCGCGCTCGGCGGCCTCAGCCGGATACATTGACCGCGGCTGCCTGGCGGCGTTGCAGGTGAATGAACAGCAGCGCGGTCAGCACCGTCAGCCCGCCGACCAGCGCTCCGGTCCACGGCAGGTCGGCCAGGTCGGCGCCGCTGGCGACCACCAGGCCGCCGATCCAGGCGCCGGCGGCGTTGCCCAGGTTGAAGGCGCTCTGGTTCAGGGTCGAGCCCAGGTTGGGGGCCTCATGGGCCTGGTCGATGATCAGCAGTTGCAGGATCGGGCACAGGGCGAAGGCGAAAATCCCCCACAACAGCAAAGTGATCGCCGCCGGAATCAGCAGGTGGCTGGTCTGGCTGAACGCAGCCAGCACCAGCACCACAGCCAGCGCCATGGCCACCAGCGACGGCAGCAGGCGGCTGTCGGCCAGGCGGCCGCCGAGCATGCTGCCGGCGGTCAGGCCGACGCCGAACAGCAGCAACATGATGGTCACGCCATGGGGGCTGACGCCGGTGACGTCCTGCAGGATCGGCGCGATATAGGTGAAGACGCTGAACAGGCTGGTGGAGGCCAGCACGCTCATGCCCAGGGCCAGCAGCACGTTGGCCTTGCCCAGGACCTTGAGCTCGCTGGCCAGGTTGGCCTTGTCCATGGCGATATGCCGGGGCAGCCAGAGCCATTGGGCAATGGCGGCGATCACCCCGATCACCGACACCGCCCAGAAGGTCGAGCGCCAGCCGGCGTACTGCCCCAACGCTGTACCCAGCGGCACGCCAAGCACGTTGGCCAGGGTCAGGCCGGTGAACATCATGGCGATCGCCTGGGCGCGTTTGTTCGGCGCCACCAGGCTGGCGGCGACCACCGAGCCGATGCCGAAAAACGCACCATGGCACAGTGCGGTGATCACCCGCGCGGCCATCAGCGTGGCGTAGTTCGGCGCCAGCGCGCAGAGCACGTTGCCGAGGATGAACATCAGGGTCATGCCCAGCAACGTAGCCTTGCGCGGCATGTTGGCGGTGCCGACGGCGAGGATCGGCGCGCCGAACACCACGCCCAGGGCGTAACCGGTGATCAGCAGGCCCGCATGGGGAATACTGACGGACAGGTCGCGGGCGACATCGGGCAGCAGGCCCATGATGACGAATTCGGTGGTGCCGATGCCGAAGGCGGCAACAGCCAGTGCGAGCAAGGCGAGTGGCATGCGAGGATTCTCTGTCTGTAGTCTTGACGCCTTGATCAGGCATACGCATGCCGGCTTTGCTCCTCCATCGGCTCAGGTCCGGCGGATCGGGCAGCAGCAAAAATTATTGGAATAGATATGCGCAACTGAGTGCGGCGTGGTCGGCGTCAGTATAGACAGCCGTAGTGCCTAGGTGAATCGATTCTCTCATCGCAAACAGGGAGTGTGAGGTGCTGGCGACAGCTCTGGTTCTGGTGGCGGCGCTGCTGCATGCGGCATGGAATACTCTGATCAAGTTCAGCGGCGAGCGCTTGTTGGTGGTGGCCTGCATGGACAGTGTCGCCTTGCTGTTCGTGGCGCTGATGCTGGGATTCGTCGCATGGCCGCCGTTGGAGATCTGGCCGTGGATCCTGGCCTCGGCGGTTTTCGAATTGCTCTACCGCTACCTGCTGATCCAGGCCTATCGAGTCGGCGACCTGGGTCTGGTCTATCCACTGATGCGCGGTCTTTCGCCCCTGGTGGTGCTGGCCCTGACCCTGATCTTCGCGGGCGAGGTACTCAGCCCCCAGCAGATCCTCGGCATCCTGCTGATCCCTTTCGGCATGCTGTGCCTGCTGTGGCAGGGCGGTGGCGGCGACCGCCTGCCGTGGTCGATGTTGCCGGTGGTGGCGCTGATCGGCCTGTGCATCGGCTGCTACACCTTTATCGACGGTCAGGCATTGCGCCGCTGGTCCCATCCGCTGGATTACCTGGTGTGGATGACGCTGCTCAGCGCCTGGCCTTTCCCGTTGCTGGCGCTGCTGCGCAAGCGTGCGGCCTTCACCCTGTTCTGGCGCGAGCAATGGCAGCTGGGGTTGAGTGTCGGGTTCTGCGTATTGTTCAGCTACGCTCTGGTGCTGTGGGCCATGCAGCTGGGATCGATCGCCGAGGCGGCGGCGCTGCGGGAAATCAGCGTGATCCTGGTGGTGTTGTTCGGCATGCGTTACCTGAAAGAACCTTTCGGCCGACCTCGGCTCTTAGCTTGTGGGCTGGTGCTGATCGGCATGCTGGTGATGAAGTTCTGACCCCGCTCCCCTCATGACTTTAAAAAGGACTCTGCCATGACCGTTGCTTTCTGGTGTGTATTGATCGCCATCTTCCTGCCTTACCTGTGTAACAGCATTGCCAAGTTCAGCGGGGGCAACTTTGGCCTGCGGCAGAACCATGACCCACGGGCCTATCTCGAGACCCTCGAGGGGTTCGCCCGGCGGGCGCACGCGGCGCAGCTCAACAGTTTTGAAGTGACCCCGGCCTTCGCGGCAGGGGTGATCATTGCCCACATCGCCAACGTCGCCGAACTGGTGACCATCGATGTGCTGGCGGTGCTGTTCATCACCAGTCGCCTGCTGTACATCATCTGCTACCTGGCGGACTGGGCGACCCTGCGGTCGCTGGTGTGGCTCGTCGGTATCGCGCTGATTGCCAGCTTCTTTTTCGTATCGATCTGACCGGCTTTCGTAGCCGCTGCCGCCTCTCGACGAGGCGGCAGCGTTACAGGGTCATTTGCTGTCGGTGACTTCAGGCACTTTCGGCAGCGTGGCGCCCTTGGGCCAGAGCATCCAGATCTGGCCCTGCTGCTTCATGTCCCCCGCCAGTTGCCCGGCCGCGTCGCCGGTGCCCCAGAACAGGTCGGCGCGAACCTCGCCGGCGATCGCGCCGCCGGTGTCCTGCGCCGCCACCGGGCGGATCAGGCTGCTGCCATCGGGCCGGGTGGTGGAGAGCCACAACAGGCTGCCCAGCGGTATCACCTTGCGGTCCACCGCCACGCTGTAGCCGGACGTCAGCGGTACGTTCAGCGAGCCGCGCGGGCCTTCGTTGCTGTCCGGGTTGCGGTTGAAGAACACGTAGCTGGGGTTGCTGCCCAGCAGTTCCGGGATGCGATTGGGGTTAGCCTTGGCCCAGGCTGCGATGGTGCCCATGGTCACGTCCTCTTTCTTCAGCTCGCCCTGATCCACCAGCCAGCGGCCGATGGGGCGGTAGGGGTGGCCGTTCTGGTCGGCATAACCGATGCGTAGCTGGCGCCCGTCTTCCAGCTGGATGCGGCCCGAGCCCTGGATCTGCAGGAATTGCAGGTTCATCGGGTCGGTCAGCCAGGCGATCACCGGCGCCTTGACCCCCTTGGCCTCGATGGTGGCGGCATCGTCGTAGGGTTTCAGTACCCGGCCCTCGAGGCGGCCACGCAGGCGCTTGCCCTTGAGTTCGGGATAAATGCTGTCGAGGGCGACGATGATCATGTCTTCCGGCACGCCGTAGACCGGCACTGACGCGGCCTGGGTCTGGGTCAGGCTGCCCGGATAGACCGGCTCGTAGTAGCCGGTGATCAGGCCGTTGCTGCTGCCGCTGGCCGAGCGCAGGCCGTAGACATCCAGGTGTTCCTTGAGGAAGCTGCGGACATCGAGTGCGGTGAGCGGCACATTGGCCGCCGTCGCGCAGGTCGAGCCCCACACCGGGTCGGCTTTCAGTCGGGTGCAGGCGCTGCGCCAGGAGCCGAAGCCGGCCAGCAGGTCGTTGTCGGACACAGTGGGCAAGGCTTCCCAGCTGGCGCTGGTATAGGTCGCGACAGCGTGGGGTTGGGGTGGCTTGCCGACTTCGCCGCCATTGCAACCGGCCAGCAGGATCGCGGTCGGCAAGGCCCAGGCCAGGTGTCGACGCCACAGTTTGAAACGGGTGCTCATTGGGTAGTTCCTTTGTGGCTTGCCTGGGCGCATGGCAACTTCAGGCAATCCATATTGTTAATAGGGCTATTGGTCTTTGCCGGACAGGCGAGGATACTGGCGGCCGTTTCCCGTGACCCGAAGCCACCATGATTCTTAAAAGACTCTCTGTTGTATTGCTGGCCTGCCTGACGTTGTCCGCCTGCGGCGGTGTCGATCCGAACTCCCCGCTGGGCCAGCGCAAGGCGATCTTCAAACAGATGCTCAAGACCGGTGAGGATCTGGGCGGCATGCTCCGTGGGCGTATCCCGTTCGATGGCCCGCGTTTTACCGAAGGCGCGACCAAGCTGGACAGCCTGTCCCACGAACCCTGGAAGCACTTCCCGCAGGTCAAGGAACAGGAACACACCAGCGCGACTGACGATGTCTGGCAGAAGCAGGCACGCTTCCAGGAACTGGCCCGTGCCCTCGAGGCGGCCACCGGTGAATTGGTCATCGCCAGCAAGATCCAGCCGTACAAGGCCAGCAACCTGGGGCCGGCGGTGCAGAAAGTCGAAGATGCCTGCAGTGCCTGCCATAAAGAGTTTCGCGATCACTGATCCCGTCGCCTGAGGTGGCTGTGGCAGGCACATCTGCCGCAACGGCCCGACCTTACTTGTCCAGTTCGTCGAGAGCTTCCTGCAATTCCTTGCGGGACTCGGCCAGCTTGTCCTTGCGCTTATTGATCTTCTCGGCGTCGCCTTTTTTCATGGCCTTGTCCAGGTCGGTCTGGCGCCGGCTGACCTCGTGCTTGGCTTCCAGCACCTTGTTTTCGCGTTCCTTTTTCAGCGAGGCGTCGGTGCAGTTCGTGGTGGCTTCGCTCAGGGCCTTTTCCAGGCCGGCCTGTTGCTCGCTGTTGCCATGGGCCTTGGCCTGTTCGATCTGGGTGCTGATGGCCTGGCGCTTGGCGGCGCAGCCGGTGAGTTCCTGGGCTTGCTCGGCGGCCACCAGGGCTGGGGTTGTCAGGCTGAACGCGGCGAAGAGGGTGAGCGGTGCAAGGAATTTCATAAAGGCTCCATGTGAAAAGATGAATAGCAGGAGTGGGGCGATGGGCTGTTTGAGCCATCTGCGTCCCCGGGGTTCAACGCCGCCGGTTGTAAAGGCTTCAGAAGCCTTCGATTCCGGCGGCACGTAATTCTTCAGTCAAGGCCAGGACCTGCGGATCGCGGAAAAAGGCGCTCAACTGAGCGGCGCGTCCCGGGCCGATAGCGCTTTGGGTCTGCCACTGTTCGGTGGTTCTGGCCGCCAACACCGCCCAGTCATCCTCGAGCCTGGCGTTGCCGGTCGGTGGCAGTCCAAGGGCTTTGAGCCAGCGCTGAAACGGCTGCTGGCGGGCGCTGTGCAGGCTGCTCAGCAAACGCGCGATGCTGCGTTCGCCAAGGCCGGTAATGTTAGCAAGCTCTGCAGGATCGAGGGTCAACCAATCGACCAGCCCGTTGATCAACCCTGCATCCAGCAGCTTCTCCCAGGTGCCGGCGCCGACATGGGGCAGGTCCAGCCCGGACTTGCCGCTCAGCCAGGTCAGGCGCGCGAGGAACTGGCTCCTGCAGCCGGGCAGGGGTTGCCAGCAACTGAGCGCATGGAAGGCCGAGGCGTCCGGGACTTGCAGCGGAACACGCTGGGGCGTGCGCAGTATCACGCTGTCCAGGCGCGGGATGGTCAGGCCGGCTAGGCTGATCGATACTTGGTCGCCAGGGCGGATATCCAGTTCTTGCCAGCGCGGCAGCGAGCCGACGCTGACCCGCCTGATCCGCCGGTCGTCGAGCTGGACCGGCTCCAGTTCGAGCATCGGGGTGATCCGGCCGGTGCGACCGATCTTGAAGTCGACCTTGCGTACCATGGCCAGGGCCTGGGCGAACGGGTACTTCCATGCGGCGATCCAATAGGGCGCCTTGGCCTGCCAGCGTTGCGCCTCCGGGCGTCGGCTCTGGCGCAGGACGATGCCATCGCTGGCGAAGGGCAGGGCCGAGCGATACCAGTGCTCTCGCCAGCGCTGGACCTCGGCGAACGTACTGGCGCGCTGGCTGTATTCGCTGCTGTGGGGAAAACCCAGGGCCCTGAGGCCGTCCAGGCGCTGCGCCAGGGTGCTCGGGCCTTGGGGCCAGTCCCAGACGAACAGGCCGATCTGGCTGGCCTGCCGGGGATCCAGCTGGTTGCGGGCCAATAGGCCGGCGACTTGGCCACGGGCATTCAGGCTGCCGGCCTTGGCTTGTATGTGATCGTTCTGGCGCCAATAGAGCTCGCCCTGTAGCAGCAGGTCCCGAGGTTCGGGCAGGCGTTTGGGGATGGCGCTTATCTGCTGCGCGGGTCTGGTCCAGTCCTGGCCCTGAAGGCCATCCCCACGGCTGATGGCTTGCTGGAAGCGTCCCTGGCGATAGATCAGGGTCACGGCCACGCCGTCGATCTTGGGCTGTACCCAGACCTCCTCGCGCCCGGCGAACCACTGGCGTACGGCGCTTTCATCGGCCAGTTTCTCCACGCCGGTATGGGGAATGGGATGCGGGACAGTGCCGCGTGCGGTGCGTAGCGGGTTGGCGCGCTCTGCGCCGACGGCGGGGAAACAGCTTTGCCAATGTTCGAGCCGGGCGCGGGACTGGTCGTAGAGTTCGTCAGTCACCTGCGACAGGCCTTCACGGTGGTAGCTGTCGTCCCAGCGGTTGATGTGCTGTTGCAGGGTGGCCGTTTCGGCTTGCGCCTGGGCGGGTGTCCAGTCGGGGCATGGGCTGGCGACGCTCGGCAGGGCGATGGCGCTCAGGAGGAGGCCGGCCATGGGCAGTGCTCTGTAGTCGGGCATGGGGAGCATCCTTGCTCGGGGGGAGTCAGGTTGCAGGCTAGAGGGGTGGGCGGGAGGGAGAAAGGGCGTATGGGTTGCCGGGTATTTCGCGGGCTGGTTTGACGATGGGCCGGTTTTTTCGCGAGCCAGCTTGTACCCGCAGGAATCAGGCTTGCTCCCGTAAGAGGGCCCTGCAAATCATGAAACCTTCAGCCACAAAAAAGCCCCGCAAGGCGAACCGTGCGGGGCTTGGGTAAGTGCTGCCGGGATTACAGGTTGGCAGCGGCGCGCAGGGCTTCGGCGCGGTCGGTCTTTTCCCAGGTGAAGGTGGTGAAAGTATCGTCACCCACGGTCTTGGTTTGCGGGGTGCGGCCGAAGTGGCCGTAGGCCGCGGTCTCGCGGTACATCGGGTGCAGCAGGTCGAGCATGGTGGTGATCGCGTATGGACGCAGGTCGAACACTTCGCGCACCAGCTTGATGATCTTGTCATCGCTGATCTTGCCGGTGCCGAAGGTGTTCAGCGAGATCGAAGTCGGTTGGGCCACGCCGATGGCGTAGGACACCTGGATCTCGCAGCGCTCGGCCAGGCCGGCGGCGACGATGTTCTTGGCCACGTAACGACCGGCGTAGGCGGCCGAACGGTCGACCTTCGATGGGTCCTTGCCGGAGAACGCGCCGCCGCCGTGACGGGCCATGCCGCCGTAGCTGTCGACGATGATCTTGCGACCGGTCAGGCCGCAGTCGCCGACCGGGCCGCCGATGATGAACTGGCCAGTCGGGTTGATGTGGAACTGGGTGTCCTTGGACAGCAGTTCGGCCGGCAGCACGTGCTTGACGATCAGTTCCATCACGCCTTCGCGCAGGTCTTTGTACGACACGTCAGGGTTGTGCTGGGTCGACAGGACCACGGCGTCGATGCCGACCACCTTGCCACCTTCGTAGCGGCAGGTGACCTGGGACTTGGCATCCGGACGCAGCCACGGCAACAGGCCGGACTTGCGGGCTTCGGCCTGGCGCTGCACCAGTTGGTGCGAGAAGGTGATCGGGGCTGGCATCAGCACGTCGGTTTCGTTGCTGGCGTAGCCGAACATCAGGCCCTGGTCGCCAGCGCCCTGGTCTTCAGGCTTGGCGCGGTCGACACCCTGGTTGATGTCGGGGGACTGCTTGCCGATGATGTTCATCACGCCGCAGGTCGCGCCGTCGAAACCGACGTCGGAGCTGGTGTAGCCGATGTCGGTGATGACGTCACGAACGATCTGCTCCAGGTCAACCCAGGCCGAGGTGGTGACTTCGCCGGCGACGATGGCCACACCGGTCTTGACCAGGGTTTCCACCGCTACGCGGGCGTGCTTGTCCTGGGCAATGATGGCGTCCAGCACCGCATCGGAAATCTGGTCGGCGATTTTGTCCGGATGCCCTTCAGACACGGACTCGGAGGTGAAAAGGGAGTATTCGCTCATCTCGACGGGTTCCTAAAATTTACCGATGGTGAGTGTCGCCAGCCGGTCGCTGAAAGTGGCGGACCTGGATCTGGAAACCATTACGTAAACCTACATACAGACTTTCTCCGGGAACCAGTCCCGCAGCGGTGGCCCAGCGGGCCAGGTCGTCCTGGTCAAACCCCAGCCAGAGATCACCGCAGGCCTCCCTGGCCCAACTCTGGTTGTGGCTGCACAACTCTGTCACTAACAGGCTGCCACCCGGTTGCAGCAAGCCGGCCAGGCGCTTCAGCGCATCGGCCGGCGCGGCGAAATGGTGCAGGACCATGTTCAGCACCACGCAATCGGCCGTCAGGCTCACGCCATTCAATGCATCGGCCAGTTGCAGGCTGACGTTAGCCAGCGTTTCGCGTTCACAGATCTGGCGTGCCAGTTCGAGCATGGCCGGGCTGTTGTCCAGCGCGGTCACCCGGGTGAAGCGGTGGGCCAGTTCCGGCAGGAAGCTGCCATCCCCGGGGCCGACTTCGATCGCCGTGGCGGTGTCCGTGAAGTTCAGTTTGTCGAGCAGTGCCAGCACGCTTTCGCGGTACTGGGGCAGTCCTGCGATCAGGTCCTGCTGGGCGCGAAACTTCTCCGCGACCCGTGAGAAAAAGTCCTGGCTGGCGGCCGCCCGCTGGCGGTGCACCAGGCCGATACGCGATTGCACTTCGCCGGGCAGCGTCAGGTTATCCACTTCATCCAGCAGGGCGGCGTGCAGCCGGCCGCCCAGCAGTTCGGTGTGGGGCAGGGCGCGCCGGTAGAAGATTGCGTTGCCTTCGCGGCGGGTCGCCACCAGCTCGGCCTGGGCCAGGACCTTCAGGTGGTGGCTCATGCCGGACTGGCCGATGGCGAAGATCTGCGCCAGTTCCAGTACGCCGAACGAGTCGTTGGCCAGCGCGCGCAATACATTCAGCCGCAGCGGATCGCCGCCGGCCTTGCACAGGGCCGCCAGCTCATCGCAGTCATCGTGGCTAATGGAGGGCGCGCGTAAATTCATAAGGCCAGCAGTCTAGTGACGCACCCCCAACCTCGCAAGACCAATATCAAAAAGTTTTGATATTGCTCGATAGATGGCACTTAACGCAGGTCGTGGTGTTCTACAGACGAACTGCGGAATGGTTTCATCAGGCGAATGCCCCTTTATCGACCGGAAAAACGCGCCAGAGTCATTATCTGTCATTGCCCCCGGCCTACCGCTGAGGGAAAATGCACGCCTTTTTCCGATTCGTTTTATCCAACTCGACTTAGATAACCCCCAGGAGATCAGCGATGCCAAGCCGTCGTGAGCGTGCCAACGCCATTCGTGCCCTCAGCATGGATGCCGTGCAAAAAGCCAACAGCGGCCATCCCGGTGCCCCTATGGGTATGGCGGATATCGCCGAGGTACTTTGGCGTGACTACCTGAAGCACAACCCGAGCAATCCATCCTTCGCCGACCGTGACCGCTTCGTGCTGTCCAACGGCCACGGCTCGATGCTGATCTACTCGCTGCTGCACCTGACCGGCTACGACGTCACCATCGACGACCTGAAGAGCTTCCGCCAGCTGCACAGCCGCACCCCGGGCCACCCGGAGTTCGGCTACACCCCGGGCGTCGAGACCACCACCGGCCCGCTGGGCCAGGGCCTGGCCAACGCCGTGGGCTTCGCCCTGGCGGAAAAGGTCCTGGCGGCGCAGTTCAACCGCCCAGGCCACAACGTCGTCGACCACCACACCTACGTGTTCCTGGGCGATGGCTGCATGATGGAAGGCATTTCCCATGAAGTTGCTTCTCTGGCCGGCACCTTGGGCCTGGGCAAGCTGATCGCCTTCTACGATGACAACGGCATTTCCATCGACGGCGAAGTCGAAGGCTGGTTCACCGACGACACGCCAAAGCGTTTCGAAGCCTACAACTGGCAGGTGATCCGCAACGTCGACGGTCACGACCCTGAAGAGATCAAGACCGCGATCGACACCGCGCGCAAAAGCGAGCAGCCGACCCTGATCTGCTGCAAGACCACCATCGGCTTCGGTTCGCCGAACAAGCAAGGCAAGGAAGATTGCCACGGCGCGCCACTGGGCGCCGAGGAAATCGCCCTGACCCGCGCCGCGCTGAAGTGGAACCACGGTCCGTTCGAAATCCCGGCCGACATCTACGCCGAGTGGGACGCCAAGGAAGCCGGTCGCGCCGTCGAAGCCGAGTGGGACCAGCGTTTCTCCGCCTACTCCGCCGAATTCCCTGAGCTGGCCAACGAACTGGTGCGTCGCCTGAGCGGTGACCTGCCGGCCGATTTCTCCGAGAAGGCCGATGCCTACATCGCCGAAGTCGCGGCCAAGGGCGAAACCATCGCCAGCCGTAAAGCCAGCCAGAACGCCCTGAACGCGTTCGGCCCGCTGCTGCCGGAATTCCTCGGCGGTTCGGCCGACCTGGCCGGTTCCAACCTGACCCTGTGGAAAGGCTGCAAGGGCGTCAGCGCCGAAGACGCCAGCGGCAACTACATGTACTACGGCGTTCGCGAGTTCGGCATGACCGCCATCATGAACGGCGTGGCCTTGCACGGCGGCCTGGTGCCTTACGGCGCGACCTTCCTGATGTTCATGGAATACGCGCGCAACGCAGTACGCATGTCGGCCCTGATGAGGCAGCGCGTGATCCACGTCTACACCCACGACTCCATCGGTCTGGGCGAAGACGGCCCGACGCACCAGCCGATCGAGCAGATCGCCAGCCTGCGCTGCACCCCGAACCTCGACACTTGGCGTCCAGCCGATGCCGTGGAATCGGCGGTGGCCTGGAAAAACGCGATCGAGCGCAAGGACGGCCCTTCGGCGCTGATCTTCTCCCGCCAGAACCTGCAGCATCAGGCCCGCGATGCCGTGCAGATCGCCGCAATCAGCCGTGGCGGCTACGTGCTCAAGGACTGCGCAGGCGAGCCTGAGCTGATCCTGATCGCCACCGGCTCCGAAGTCGGCCTGGCGGTGCAGGCTTTCGACAAACTGACCGAGCAGGGCCGCAAGGTGCGCGTGGTGTCCATGCCATGCACCAGCGTGTTCGATGCTCAGGACGCCGGTTACAAGCAGTCGGTCCTGCCGCTGCAGGTCAGCGCCCGTATCGCCATCGAGGCCGCTCACGCGGACTACTGGTACAAGTACGTCGGCCTGGAAGGTCGCGTCATCGGCATGACCACCTACGGCGAGTCGGCGCCTGCGCCGGCCTTGTTCGAAGAGTTCGGTTTCACCCTGGAGAACATCCTGGGTCAGGCTGAAGAGCTGCTGGAAGACTAAGTCCGCCAGTCGCGTTGTCTGTTGTTCTTCGCGGGCAAGCCTCGCGCCTACGGGATCTTCGTGATCGGTAGGCGCGAGGCTTGCCCGCGATGACAATGGAACAGGCAACACGACAGTGATGGATTCACCCCGGTAATCGAGAACCCCATGCCTCAACCGCGTCCCTATAAAGTTGCACTCAACGGCTACGGCCGGATCGGTCGTTGTGTCTTGCGTGCCCTGTTCGAACGGGGGGCTGCGGCCGGGTTCGAGATTGTCGCGATCAACGACCTGGCCGACATGGCCAGCGTGGAATACCTGACACGTTTCGACTCCACCCACGGCCGGTTTCCCGGCGAAGTGAAGGTCGACGGCGACTGTCTGCATATCAATGGCAACTGCGTGAAGGTCCTGCGCAGTGCCACCCCCGAAGGCATCGATTGGGCGTCCCTGGGCGTCGACCTGGTGCTCGAATGTTCCGGTGCCTATCACACCCGTGAAGACGGCCAGCGTTTTCTCGACGCTGGCGCGCCGCGGGTGCTGTTTTCCCAGCCGATGGCCAGCGAGGCGGATGTCGACGCCACCATCGTCTACGGCGTCAACCAGGACTGCCTGACCGGCGACGAGCTGCTGGTGTCCAATGCGTCCTGCACCACCAACTGCGGCGTGCCGCTGTTACGCCTGCTGGACCAGGCCATCGGTCTGGAATACGTGTCGATCACCACCATCCACTCGGCGATGAACGACCAGCCGGTGATCGACGCCTATCACCACGAAGACCTGCGCCGCACCCGTTCGGCGTTCCAGTCGGTGATCCCGGTGTCCACTGGTCTGGCGCGTGGCATCGAACGGCTGCTGCCGGAACTTGCCGGGCGAATTCAGGCCAAAGCTGTGCGCGTGCCGACCGTCAACGTGTCCTGCCTCGACATCACGATGCAGACCGTGAGCGATACCGACACCGGCGAAGTCAACCGGATCCTGCGCGAGGCTGCCACCAGCGGTCCGCTCAAGGGCCTGTTGGCCTACACCGAGTTGCCGCACGCCAGTTGTGATTTCAACCATGATCCGCATTCGGCGATCGTCGATGCCAGCCAGACCCGTGTTTCCGGCCCGCGGCTGGTGAACATCCTGGCCTGGTTCGACAACGAATGGGGTTTTGCCAACCGAATGCTGGATGTTGCAGGACACTATCTGCAAGCCGCTGTACCCAAAGCCGTCTCTTAACTTCCCGTTTCCAAAAAACAGTAACCCAGGAATTGCGACCCATGACCGTGTTGAAGATGTCCGACCTCGATCTGCAAGGTAAGCGCGTACTGATCCGCGAAGACCTCAACGTCCCAGTCAAGGACGGTGTTGTCACCAGCGATGCGCGTATCCTGGCTTCGCTGCCGACCATCAAGCTGGCCCTGGAAAAAGGCGCGGCCGTGATGGTCTGCTCGCACCTCGGTCGTCCGACCGAAGGCGAGTTCTCCGCCGAGAACAGCCTCAAGCCAGTGGCCGACTACCTGAGCCGTGCCCTGGGTCGTGAAGTGCCGCTGGTGGCCGACTACCTGGGCGGCGTCGACATCAAGGCCGGCGACATCGTGCTGTTCGAGAACGTGCGCTTCAACAAGGGCGAGAAAAAGAACGCCGACGAACTGGCCCAGCAATACGCCGCCCTGTGCGACGTGTTCGTGATGGACGCCTTCGGCACCGCGCACCGCGCCGAGGGTTCGACCCACGGCGTGGCCAAGTTCGCCAAGGTCGCCGCTGCCGGTCCGCTGCTGGCCGCCGAGCTGGAAGCGCTGGGCAAGGCCCTGGGCGCCCCGGCCAAGCCGATGGCCGCTATCGTTGCCGGCTCCAAGGTGTCGACCAAGCTCGACGTGCTCAACAGTCTGAGCCAGATCTGCGACCAGCTGATCGTCGGCGGCGGCATCGCCAACACCTTCCTCGCCGCTGCCGGTCACCCGGTCGGCAAGTCGTTGTACGAGCCGGACCTGCTGGATACCGCTCGTGCCATCGCCGCCAAGGTCAGCGTGCCGCTGCCAGTGGACGTGGTAGTGGCCAAGGAGTTCGCCGAAAGCGCGACCGCCACCGTCAAGCTGATTGCCGAGGTGGCCGCCGACGACATGATCCTGGACATCGGCCCGCAAACCGCGGCGAATTTCGCCGAGCTGCTGAAGTCGTCCAAGACCATCCTGTGGAACGGTCCGGTCGGTGTGTTCGAGTTCGACCAGTTCGGTAACGGCACCAAGGTGCTGGCCCAGGCCATCGCGGAAAGTGCGGCGTTCTCCATCGCCGGCGGCGGCGACACCCTGGCGGCCATCGATAAATATGGCGTAGCCGAGCAAATCTCCTACATTTCTACCGGCGGTGGCGCTTTCCTCGAATTCGTCGAGGGCAAGGTGCTGCCGGCGGTCGAAGTCCTGGAAAGCCGGGCCAAAGCCTGAAGTCCCAATGGCCAGGCAAAGGAGTGTTCATATGGTCAAGACGTTACCGCTGTTGATCGTTGCGGGCTTGCTGGCCGGTTGCGGCAGCCAGCCTGCCCAGCCGGAGCCCGAGTCGGGAGAGCCGGAGAGAGGCTGCTATCAGGCCGACTGGCAGGCCGAGACCGCGCCTGTGATCAACAAGCGCATGGGACCCGATGCTCTGGATAAGTACGAGACGCCAGCCAAGGCCAAGGAACATGGTTGCCCTTGACGGGTCTGATTCGATAACGCGCTGTGCTGGCGGCCGTGGGCCGTCAGCCGAGGAACACCGATGAAAGGCTTTATCGCCGTGGCTGCGCTGGGATTGCTGGCAGGTTGCGCCAACTTCGACCTGTTCAAGCCGGCCGAGACGGACAACTGGACGACCTGGGTGTGCGACAGCCAGGCGCAAGTGGTCTGGCGCTACGCCGACAGCAGCCGCAAGGAAGTCGATGTGCGGCTGGGCGGGGCCGACCAGGTCTATCGCCTGAAGCTGGAGCCGAGCGGTTCCGGTTCGCTGTACAGCAACGACATGCTGGCGTTTCACGAAAAAGGTGACGAAGGCCTGGTTTACTGGGTTGCCACCAACGATTTGATCGGCCGCGGCTGTAAAGCGCCGTAGGCCGGGAGCCGATGTTGAACCTGTAGGAGCGAAGCTTGCTCGCGATAGCGATCCAACCGTCAACAGAGATGTTGAATGTGATGACCCTGATCGCGAGCAGGCTTCGCTCCTACAGAGAGAGGCGCGGCTCTTGAGATTGATGCAGTAACGAATCGGCAGGCCGGGCTGACCCCCGATCTGCAATCACTTGAATAGCAGCCGCCGCTACGGCAGGCTTGCACGATTAACGACCCTCGACCGGGAGAGATACACACAATGGCACTCATCAGCATGCGCCAGATGCTGGACCACGCAGCCGAGTTCGGCTACGGCGTTCCAGCCTTCAACGTCAACAACCTTGAACAGATGCGCGCCATCATGGAAGCCGCTGACAAGACTGACTCTCCGGTGATCGTCCAGGCTTCGGCCGGTGCCCGCAAATACGCCGGCGCGCCTTTCCTGCGCCACCTGATCCTGGCGGCGATCGAAGAATTCCCGCACATCCCGGTGTGCATGCACCAGGACCACGGCACCAGCCCTGATGTCTGCCAGCGCTCGATCCAGCTGGGCTTCTCCTCGGTCATGATGGACGGCTCCCTCGGCGAAGACGGCAAGACCCCGACCGACTACGAGTACAACGTTCGCGTGACCCAGCAGACCGTGGCCATGGCTCACGCCTGTGGCGTTTCGGTAGAAGGCGAGCTGGGCTGCCTGGGTTCCCTGGAAACCGGCATGGCCGGTGAAGAAGACGGCATCGGCGCCGAAGGCGTGCTGGACCACAGCCAGATGCTGACCGACCCGGAAGAAGCCGCGGACTTCGTCAAGAAGACCCAGGTCGACGCCCTGGCCATCGCCATCGGTACCAGCCACGGAGCCTACAAGTTCACCAAGCCGCCTACCGGCGACGTGCTGGCGATCGACCGCATCAAAGAGATCCACAAGCGCATCCCCAACACCCACCTGGTGATGCACGGCTCGTCTTCGGTTCCGCAAGAGTGGCTGGCGATCATCAACCAGTACGGCGGCGACATCAAAGAAACCTACGGCGTGCCGGTTGAAGAAATCGTCGAAGGCATCAAGTACGGCGTGCGCAAGGTCAACATCGACACCGACCTGCGCCTGGCGTCCACCGGTGCGATGCGTCGCCTGATGGCCACCAACCCGAGCGAGTTCGACCCGCGCAAGTTCTTCGGCGCCACCGTAACCGCCATGCGCGACGTGTGCATCGCCCGTTACGAAGCCTTCGGCACCGCCGGCAACGCTTCGAAGATCAAGCCGATCTCCCTGGAAGCGATGTTCCAGCGCTACCTCAAGGGTGAGCTGAACGCCAAGGTCAACTAAGCCTTAGCGTTTTTACGAGAAAGCCCGCAGCCATGCGGGCTTTTTTGTGGCTGTTGTTTGGTGTGGGTAATGGCTAATCGCCATTTCTTGGGATTTTGGTCGGGTGGGGCGTGATAGCATTGGAGCCGTTTTGTAGGAAACGCTAGGTTCAAGCGACCGCTATCAAGCGGAGCTTGCGATTGATTACTCAAGTTAAGGGCCATGAAGTTCGGATGAAGGTTTTTTTCTTGGGGTGGACAGCGCAGTACGAGCGCCGAATGATCGATTACCTGTCTACCCGACACAACGTTGCCATGATGTCTCTGCCTTCATCGGCCAAGCGTGCGGTGCGCTATGTAAAGTCGATCAACAAGTGCCTGCCGTTCCTCGGGATTGGTACTGAGTGGCTGGGGAAGCTGGTGCTGTCGCTCAACCGGGTCAGCAGCGAGGATATTCTGGTCTGTAACGAAGGGCAGGTCAGGCGCGGACTGATTCCCAGTGTGATCGACAGCTTTTCCGGCAGGAAAGTGTTGTTGATGCGGGACCTGGTCACCCGGGACTTCGTGGAGCAGATGCGTGGCAGTTTCGACATCATCTACAGCTACGACCGCAATCAATGTGCCGCGTTTGGCATGGAATACCTTCCGCAGTTTTTCCCATTCGGTTACTTCGAAGCTCGACAGATGGTCGAGGCCCGAGCTTGCCGCCGGGAGGTAAAGCGCTGCTTTTTTCTGGGGCGGGACAAAGGTCGTACCGATGAAATCGAGGCACTGGCGCGGGTGCTTGAGGCTAAAGGCAGCGAGGTCGACTTTGCGATCGTCAGGGACTGCACGTCGAATGCGCATTCCCGTTTTTATATCGACGATATCCTGAGTTATGAGCAAAACATCGAGAAGTCGGTGGCTGCGGATGTTCTGGTGGAAATCAACCAGGAAGGCCAGTCGGGGTTGACGCTCAGGACGCTGGAGGCGGCGTTCTTCAACAAGAAGCTGATCACCAGCAACGTTGAAGCCAGGGCATGCGACTTCTACCGGCCAGAAAACATTTTTATCGCAGACGAGGGTTCGTTTGTGGGGCTGGAAGCCTTCCTCGAGAAGGAGCCGGTTTTGATCGAGCGGGAGGTGTTGTCCAAGCACACTCCCGAGCACATGCTCGAGCGCATCATCGCCGATACGCAGGCAGAAGCGGCTCCAGCATAAACAACAGTGCTCGGGAGTCGGCGGCTCAGGTCTCGTTGTGATCGATATCCAGCTTGTAGAAGGTCACCTTGCCGCCTTCGGTGGTGTAGCCGGTGTTGTCCTGCACGTACACCCCGGCCTTGAAGTACAGCGGTTTGTCGCGCCAGGAACTGCTGAGCTGGGTGTCCCATTGGTAGCCCGCGGCGCTGACGCCCAGCGCGCCGCCGGGGCTGAGGTGGATCAGGTAGGAGAACTCGCGGTCCAGCGGCACGTTCTCGGCGACGATGATCACCCGGCTTTCGGCATCGTCCGGGTGCATGCGGACCTTGGCGACGATGTTGCCGCTCTGTGTGGTGGTCTTGTACTGGTACTCGACTTTCACCAGCGGCCTGGTGCTGTTGTAGGCGTGGATCTGGCCGATGACGATCTTGCCCGTGGACGGCACCTGGTTCACCGCCAGGGTGGCATAGAGCAGGTTGTCGGCTTCCGGGTAGGTCCAGTTCTTCAGGGTGCCGTTGGCGTAGGTTTCACGCAGCTCGCTGCGCGGGTAGATGGCATTGGCGGTACGGGAGCCGGTGACGGGCGACCAGAAGAACAGGGTGCCGGTGTCGGAATGGAAATACTGGTTCTTGAAGCCATCCACCAGTTGGGGGGTGTCGATGGTCGCCGGTGGACTGCCTTCGGGAATGCTCAGATTCCAGGTTGCGAGGTCGATCATAGTCAAAGCTTCCCGATTTGATGCCGGATGAAAGCCGACAAAGGCTTTAGCCTGCGCTTTTGAAGGCGGTCTTTATAAGCGTAGAAGCCGCTTTTGTTAATGCCCGCCTGGCGGATAATTGGCGTCAACCATCTGTCGAAAAGCTGCCGCCACCGCTTTCAGCGCCTATGGGGCTGACCGTTAGTCGGGTGCCTGGGGCTTTGGCTAAATGCTGGCGCTGTGACAGCTTCTGCTTTGCGGGTTCCGGGTCTAGAGTGAAGGCTCAGTTTTTGTCCGGTCTTCTTCGCAGGCCGGCCCTACACAGACAAGAGAAGCAGCATGGAATGCGCGCAAACTCGGCCAGGTGAAGCCAGCTCGGTCTTACTGATTGTTGATGATTACCCCGAAAATCTGCTCAGCATGCGAGCACTCCTGCAGCGCCACGACTGGCAGGTCATGACCGCCGCCTCGGGTGTCGAGGCCCTGGGTCTGTTACTGGAACACGACATCGATCTGGTGTTGCTGGATGTGCAGATGCCGGAAATGGACGGTTTCGAAGTCGCCCGCCTGATGCGCGGCAGCCAGCGAACCTGCCTGACCCCGATCATCTTCCTTACCGCCAACGAGCAGTCCAAGGACGCCGTGATCAAGGGCTACGCCAGCGGCGCGGTGGATTACCTGTTCAAGCCGTTCGACCCGCAGATCCTCAAGCCCAAGGTCCAGGCGTTGCTGGAGCAGCAGCGCAATCGCCGCGCGCTGCAGCGTCTGAGCCACGACCTGGAGAACGCCCGGGCCTTCAACGCCTCGGTGCTGGAGAACGCCGCGGAAGGGATTCTGGTGGTGGATGAAGGTGGGATCGTCCGTTTCGCCAACCCGGCGGTCTCGCGTTTGCTCGACGCTCCGGTGAGCGAGCTGGAGGGTTCGGCGCTGCTCGACTATCTGCAAAAACCCCATGTGCCGCAGTGGGCCGAATCCGAGCTATATGCCTGCTATCGCAAGGGCGAGACCTACCGCCTGCACGACGCCATCTTGCGTACCCTGCCGGGCCAGCAGGTGTCGGTGGCGTTGTCCTGCGCGCCGCTGCCGAGCGAACAGAAGGCGATGGTGGTGACCCTGCTCGACATGTCGGAAGTCCGCCACCTGCACCAGCAACTGGAATACCAGGCGGTGACCGATCCGCTGACTGGCCTGCTCAACCGGCGCGGCTTCTACCAGACCGTGGAAAGCGTGTTGCTGCGCAGCGAGCGCTCGGACAAGTCGCTGGTGCTGCTGTACCTGGACCTGGATGGTTTCAAGCGGGTCAACGATTCCCTGGGGCACGACGCGGGGGATCGGGTGCTGCGCTGGGTGTCCGAGCAGATGAAAGCCTGCCTGCGCTCCTTCGACATCCTGGCGCGCATGGGCGGCGACGAGTTCACCGCGTTGCTGGAACTGGAGTTCCCGGAACAGGCGGCGAAGATTTCCGAGAAGCTCATCGAGCGGATATCGATCTGTCAGCAGATCGACGGTCTGGATGTCGCCCTGGGGGCCAGCATCGGCATCGCCATCTACCCCGATTGCGGTTCCAACCTGGATGGCCTGATGCGCGCGGCGGATATCGCCATGTATGAGTCCAAGCGTGCCGGGCGCCAGCAATACCGTTATTACGACCACGAAATGAATGGCCGAGCCCGCTCGCGGCTGATGCTCGAGGAAAGTGTGCGCAGCGCGGTCGAGCGCAAGGAGTTCAACCTGGTGTACCAGCCCCAGGTGGCGATTGCCGACGGGCACCTGCGCGGTTTCGAAGCCCTGTTGCGCTGGCGGCATCCGAGCGTCGGCGATGTGCCGCCGGGGTTGTTTTTGCCGCTGCTGGAGGAAGCGCGGCTGATCAGTCGCCTGGGCAGCTGGATCTACCAGCAGAGTACGAGCCAGCGGGCGTCCTGGAAAACGCTGTTCGCCGAGCAGACCGTGTTGGCCGTGAGCTTGAGCGGCACCCAGTTCGCCATGCCGAACCTGGTCACCGAACTGCGCCAGGTCCTGGAGCGTCACGGCCTGGAGCCGTGGCAACTGGAAGTCGAGGTTACGGAAAGCGCCTTGACCCAGAACCTCGATGAGTCGCGCAAGCAACTGCGCCTGTTACGCAGCCTCGGGGTGCGGGTGGCGCTGGACGACTTCGGGTCGGGCGACTGTTCGTTGGCTCACCTGCGGGACCTGGAGCTCGATACCCTCAAGCTCGACCGCCACCTGATCGCCAGGTTGCCGGGCTCGACGCGGGATGCGGCGCTGGCGCGCTGCGTGATCGACTTGTGCAAGGCGTTCGGTGTGCTGGTGATCGCCGAAGGCGTGGAAACCCTGGAACAGTACCGCTGGCTGCAGGCCAACGGCTGCGAGTACGTGCAGGGTTTCCTGGTGGCGCGGCCGTTGATCGCCGCGGATGCCGAGCGCTTCGCCGAGCCCTTCGACTGGAGCGCGTTGCCGGGTTGAATTCGCTACACTGGCGGCCTTTCGTGATTGCGTTGCCGCCCCATGACCGCGTTGAAATACCTCCAGGCCTATCCCGCCACCCTGCAAGAGCAAGTGCGCCAGCTGATTGCGCAAGGGCGGCTGGGCGACTACCTGAGCCAGCGTTATCCCGGCAAGCACGGGGTACAGAGCGACAAGGCGCTGTACGGCTATGCCCTGGAGTTGAAGCAGGAGTACCTGCGCAACGCCCCGGCCATCGACAAGGTGCTGTTCGACAACCGCCTGGACCTGACGCACCGCGCCCTGGGCCTGCACACCACGATCTCGCGGGTCCAGGGCGGCAAGCTCAAGGCCAAGAAGGAAATCCGCATCGCCTCGCTGTTCAAGGAGGCGGCGCCGGAATTCCTGCGCATGATCGTCGTCCACGAGCTGGCGCACTTCAAGGAAAGCGAGCACAACAAGGCCTTCTACAAGCTCTGCGAGCACATGCTGCCGGGCTATCACCAACTGGAATTCGACCTGCGGGTCTACCTGACCTGGCGCGAGCTGCAAGCGCGTCCGGGCGGGGCTGAGTGACCCTGGGCACAAGGAGCGGGCGATGGACGTGAGCAAGACCAAAAGCAGTTTTTACCGCCGGCTGTACGTGGCCTACCTGATCGACAGCGGCCTGGCCAGCAATGTCCCGGCCCTGACCGAGGCGACCGGCATGCCGCGGCGCACGGCGCAGGACACCATTGCGGCCCTGGCGGATCTGGATATCGTCTGTGAGTTCGAGCAGCAGGACGGCGCGCGCAATCATGCCGGCAGCTATCGGATCAAAAGCTGGGGCGCGATCGACAAGGGCTGGATCGAGGCGAATCTGTCACGGATCAAGGCGGTGCTGGAGTATCCCTGAGGGATCCCGGCAGCCCATCGGTGTGAATGCGAACCTGCTGGCTGCAGCAGGCTCGCGATCGCGATATCAGCTGCGGCGCATGCCGATATGCGGGATATTGTCTTCCAGGTACTCCTCGCCCACGACGTTGAAGCCGTAGCGCTCGTAATACCCCTGCAAATGCGCCTGGGCCGACAGATAGATCGGCGTTTGCGGCCAGTGTTTCTGCGCCTGTTTCAGCGCGTGCTCCATCAGTTCATGGCCCAGCCCCTTGCCCCGTGCCTGCGGGGCGATCACCACGCGGCCGATGACCACGTCGCCGCCCTGGGAGACCGGGTCGAGCAGGCGCAGGTAAGCCACCAGCTGGTCATCGTCCCAGGCCATCAGGTGGCAGGTGTCGCCTTCCAGGTCCTGGCCATCGACTTCCTGGTAGGCGCATTTCTGCTCGACCACGAAGACTTCGGTACGCAACTGCAGGATCGCGTACAGCTGCTCCTTGCCCAGATCGGTGTGGTGTTTGCAGACCCATTCGATTGTCATCGTTTCATCCTTTGGAAAGCTGTGACCGGATGTTAAGCGCCTGGCGGGTAGCTTGTCTTGCCTGGCAGTGGCGTGGCGATTCTGTGAGGCAGATCAAAATGCCATCATCGCGTTGGTTCACGTGTGTCTTCTTTGTGTAATCTGCGCTGACGCGCTGTGCAGTGGCGCCCATAAGCTACTGTTAGGAGCTGGATCGCGGCCGTCTACCGGCCGGAGAACCTCGAGTCTGGGCAAAAAACACGCAGGGCTGTCCGCCCGCTAAGGATCTTTTAGCATGCCGCGATTGCATCGAGCTTTTGCTTTGATCGGATTGCTGTTGCTGGGCCAGAGCGCTTATGCGGAAAAATTGCGATTGGTGGCCGACGCCTGGCCGCCCTTCACGGATGCGACGCTGGTCAACGGCGGGCTGGCCACCGACATCGTCAGCACCGCGCTGGCCCGGGCCGGTTACGCCAGCGAGTTCGAACAGGTGCCCTGGGCGCGGGCCCTGCTCGGCGTCGGCGAGGGCCGTTACGACGTGCTGGTGAATGCCTGGTTCAATGAGGCGCGCACCCAGCTGGGGCAGTTCTCCTCGGAGTACCTGGTCAATCGGGTGCGTTTCATCCGGCGCAAGGATGCCTCCATCGAATACACCAACCTCAAGCAATTGCACGGGTACCCCATCGCGGTGGTGCGTGGTTATGCCTACTCGCCCGATTTCGACAGCGATCCAGAGCTGCAGAAGGTCTTGGTGCATAACTTCGCGATGGCGGTGCGCATGCTGGCGGCCGACCGGGTCAAGCTGACCCTGGAGGACGAATACGTTGCCCGTTATTACCTGGCGCGGGAGTCGCCGCGGGTGCGCAATGCGGTGGAGTTCCTGCCCAATTCCCTGAGCGAGAACGGCCTGCATATCCTGGTCAGCCTGAAGAACCCCGCGCATGCGCAGATCGTGGCGAAGTTCGACCGGGAGATCGAGGCGATGAAAGCCGACGGTAGCTACGAGCGCTTGCTGCGCCAGCACGGGATGTAAAGCGGCGCCATTAAAGCTACTGCGGAAGGCTGGGCGCCAAGGCCGAAACCTGCGGCGTGCTTGAAAGCTTGCGCCTCCTGCGGAGGCGATCGCAGCCTGCGGCAGCGGCTACGCGGCCTGTTCTTCGCCGGTGTCCTTGATCAGGTGCGCCGCCAGGGTCCGCAAGGGGCCCAGTTGGCGGCAGATCAGCGCCAGTTGGGTCTGCACCAGCCGTTGACCTTCATCGATCTCGTCCGGCATCTGCTCCAGCTCGTTGGCCAGGGCTTCTTCGGCATCGCTCTGGATCGCCACCGGCTGCTTGCTCGCCAGGCCCTGGGCGATTTCATCGATGCTGCTGGCGAGGCTGACCCCGGCCCCATCGATCAGGTGCTCGCGGACTTCCGCCGGCAACTGGGTTTCCCGGTGCGCGCCGAGGCCGGAGAGGTAGCTGAGCAAGGTGTGCGACAGCACCAGGAAGCGAAAGCCGACGTCCGCTTCCTTACGGAAATGCCCGGGCTCCATCAGCATGTTGGCCAGGGTGGTGGACAGCGCCGCGTCGGCGTTATGGGCATTGCGCCGGGCCAGGCGGTACGCCAGGTCGTCGCTCTTGCCGGCCGCGTACTGCTGCATGATCTGCCGCAGGTAGATGCTGTTGCAGGTCAGGGTATTGGCCAGCACCTTGTTCAGGCGCCGGCCCTGCCAGTCCGGCAGGAACAGGAACACCGCCAGGCCGGCGATCAGGCTGCCCAGCAGGGTATCGAACAGGCGCGGCAGCAACAGCCCGTAGCCGTCGCCCACCTGGTTGAAGCAGAACAGCACCATGATGGTGATGGCGGCGGTGGCCAGGGTGTAGCGGGTGGTGCGGTTGGTAAAGAACACCACCCCGGCGGCGATGGCGAACAGTGACTGCACCAGCGGGCTGGGGAACAGGTCGAACAGCGCCCAGGCGACCACCAGGCCGATGGCGGTGCCGATGATCCGCTGGCCCAGCTTGCGCCGCGTGGCGCCGTAGTTCGGCTGGCAGACGAACAAGGTGGTGAGGATGATCCAGTAGCCCTGGGACGGGTGGATCAGGTGCACCATGCCGTAGCCGATGCTCAGGGCCAGGGGCAGGCGCAGGGCGTGGCGAAACAGCAGCGACGTCGGGGTCAGCTGGGTGCGCAGGCGGGTCCAGACGTCCTTGAGGTTGCGCGGCGAGCGGTCCAGCAGGCTGCTGTCGGTGGCGTCGGCCAGGGCGTCGGGGTTGCTGGCGTCGCTGAGCAGGCGGTCGAGGGTGCCGAGGTTGGCGGCCAGCGCTCGCAGCGAACGCAGCAGGCCGCGCCAGGCCGGGTTGCTCTGGATGCGCAGGTGTTCCAGGGAGGCGTGCAGGTCGCTCAGGGCCTCGGCGAAGCTGGCATCGTAGACGAAGGGCTGGCGCAGCTGGATGGATTCGCCCAGGGCCCGGCAGGCCTTGCCTTGCTGGCGCAGCAGGCGCTGGCAGCGGAACAGCACGTCGCTGTGGAAGAACGCATCGGCCAGGGCGTTGTAGGGGTAGTGGGACGAGCTGGCGCGTTCGTGGATGTCCTGGGCGAGGAAGTACAGCTTCAGGTAGCGGCTGACTTTCGAGCCCGGCCGGCCGTTGCCGACCCGGTGCAGGATGATTTCCTTGGCGGCGTTCAGGGCCGCCACCACCCGGCCGTTCTGCTGCGCCAGCTCCAGCCGGCGCGCTTCCACGTCCAGTTGGCGGATCGGTTCGAACAGCGACGACTTGAGCTTGAGGTAATAGCCCAGCTCGCGGAACAGGCGCGCCAGGCTCTGCTGCACCGGCTGGTTGGAAAACATCGCCTGCCACAGCACCGACAGCAGGCCGTACCAGGCGGCGCCGGCCACCAGCAGCAGCGGTTCATGCCAGAAGTCAGTGACGGCGCCGCCGCGCTGGTCCACGCCGATCATGGTGTAGACCGACAGGATCAGGGTCGCCGAGGCGATCGCCCCGTAACGTTCGCCCAGGGCGCCGAGCATGGTCAGGCCAAAGCTGGCCAGCGCCAGGGCGATGACGAAGATCCAGGGGTAGGGGAACAACAGTTCGACGGAAAGGGCGGCGACGCTGAAGCACACCAGGGTCACGGCCAGGGCATTGATCCGGCCTTGCCAGCTGTCGTCGGTCTCGGCCAGGGCGCTGGCGATAATCCCCAGGAACAAGGGGATCAGCAAAGCCATTTCGTCCTGGTACCAGCACAGCGCCATGCTCCCGGTCAGAGCGATGAACACCCGCACGCTGTAGCTGAATTTATCCAGCGCCCAAAGGCGCCGCAGTGACTGACGAAAGCTGGTCGATGACATGAAGTGAGAAAGCCTTCCGGGGCGATGCCGCTAAATTGAGCCAGTATTGACGCCCGCGCAATGGGGGCGTCACATCCGCCAGCAAATTCTGTTCCCGCTGATGTTCATCGGTACCTGTAGCCGCTGCCGAAGGCTGCGATCGACCCGAAGGGGCACAGCGATCTGGCGTCCCCCGAGGTCCTGCGGACCTATCGCAGCCTTCGGCAGCGGCTACAGGGATCGGGTGAGCGCCAGGAAGCGGATCAGACGTACTGCGCGGCCGCGTAGCCGGAGGCCCAGGCCCACTGGAAGTTGAAGCCGCCCAGGTGGCCGGTGACGTCCAGCACCTCACCGATGAAATACAGGCCCGGGCTCTTCAGCGATTCCATGGTCTTGGACGACACCTCGCGGGTGTCGACGCCGCCCAGCGTCACCTCGGCGGTGCGATAACCCTCGGTGCCGGCGGGCACCAGCTGCCAGCTCGCCAGCTTGCTGGCGATGTCCGCCAGCTCGGCGTGGGTGTACTGCTTCATCGGCTTGGAGACGAACCAGCTGTCGGCCAGCAGGCCGGCCATCTTCTTGGTGAAGATCTCGCCGAGCAGGGTCTTGAGCTCGCTGTTGGGACGCTCGGCCTGCTGCTGTTGCAGCCAGCCCGGCACGTCGTGGTCCGGCAGCAGGTTGATCTCCAGCGTGTCGCCGGGTTGCCAGTATGAGGAAATCTGCAGGATCGCCGGGCCGCTCAGGCCTCGGTGGGTGAACAGGATGTTCTCGCGAAAACTCATGTCGTTGCAGCTCACCAGGCAGTCCACCGAGGTGCCGGACAGCTCGCCGCACAGCTCCTTGAGCTGGTCGGTGATGGTGAACGGCACCAGGCCCGCGCGGGTCGGCAGCAGCTCGTGGCCGAACTGCTTGGCGATCTGATAACCGAAGCCGGTGGCGCCCAGGGTCGGAATCGACAGGCCGCCGGTGGCGATCACCAGGGATTCGCACTGGAGCTGGCCGAGGGTGGTTTCCAGCAGGTAGCCGGCGTCGAGCTTCTCGATCTGCTGGATCGAGGTGTCCAGGTGCAGCTGGACGCCGACCTGGTCGCACTCGTCGAGCAGCATGCCGAGGATGTCGCTGGACTTGTTGTCGCAGAACAGCTGGCCGAGCTTTTTCTCGTGGTACGGCACGCCATGCTTGGCCACCAGGCCGATGAAGTCCCACTGGGTGTAGCGAGCCAGGGCCGACTTGCAGAAATGCGGGTTCTGCGAAAGGAAGTTGCCGGGCTCGGTATACATGTTGGTGAAGTTGCAGCGCCCACCGCCGGACATGAGGATCTTCTTGCCGGCCTTGTTGGCATGGTCCAGCAGCATCACCTGGCGGCCACGACCGGCCGCGGTCAGCGCGCACATCAACCCTGCGGCGCCAGCGCCAATGATCACGACTTCGGTAGAGCGCAAAACGGTGTCCTCGATAGGGGGCAAACAACCCTGTAGCCGCTGCCGCAGGCTGCGATAAGGCCGAAGGCCTTCAGCGATCTCAAGATCCCGCACCCCTTCGTACGGAGTGCCGCCCAGATCGGTTGCAGCCTGCGGCAGCGGCTACAGGTTAAGCGGTGGTATTACAGGATGCGCACGCGCAGCGAGCGGCCCTTGATCTTGCCGCTGTTCAGGCGTTGCAGGGCCTGCTTGGCGATGCCGCGGTCCACGGCGACATAGGCCTGGAAGTCGAAAATCGCAATCTTGCCGACCTGGGTGCCGGGGATGCCGGCTTCACCGGTCAGGGCGCCGAGGATGTCGCCCGGACGCACTTTGTCCTTGCGCCCGGCGCCGATGCACAGGGTGCTCATGGCCGGCAGCAGCGGGCCGCCGCCCTGGGATTTCAGGCTGTCGATCTGTTCCCAGTTCAAGGGCGACTTCTGCAGTTGCTCGATAGCCTGGGCGCGGTGCGCTTCGGACGGTGCCACCAGGCTGACCGCCAGGCCCTTCTCGCCGGCGCGGCCGGTGCGGCCGACGCGGTGGATGTGGATCTCCGAATCCCGCGCCAGCTCGACGTTGATCACCATGTCCAGGGCATCGATGTCCAGGCCGCGGGCGGCCACATCGGTGGCCACCAGCACCGAGGTGCTGCGGTTGGCGAACATCGCCAATACCTGGTCGCGGTCGCGCTGCTCCAGGTCGCCGTGCAGTCCCACCGCGGACATGCCCTTGGCGGTCAGGTGGTCGACGGTTTCCTGGACCTGCTGCTTGGTGAAGCAGAAGGCCACGCAGGATTGCGGACGGAAGTGGTTCAGCACCTTGACCACCGCGTCGATGCGCTCTTCCGGTGAGATCTCGTAGAAACGCTGCTCGATCTGGCTGTCGGCGTGCAGGGCTTCGGCCTTCACCTGCTGCGGGTCGCGCATGAATTTGGAAGCAAGCTGCTTGATGCCCACCGGGTAGGTGGCGGAGAACAGCAGGGTCTGCCGGCGCTCGGGGGTGTAGGCGATGATTTCTTCGATCGGGTCGTAGAAGCCCATATCCAGCATGCGGTCGGCTTCGTCGAGGACCAGGGTGTTGAGGCCGTCGAGTTTCAGCGAACCCTTGCGCAGGTGCTGGGACAGGCGGCCGGGGGTGCCGACGATGATGTGCGCGCCGTGCTCCAGCGAGGCGATCTGCGGGCCGAAGGACACGCCGCCGCACAGGGTCAGGACCTTGATGTTGTCTTCGGCGCGGGCCAGGCGACGGATTTCCTTGGCCACCTGGTCGGCCAGCTCGCGGGTCGGGCAGATCACCAGGGCCTGGCAACCGAAATAGCGCGGATTGATCGGGTTCAGCAGGCCGATGCCGAACGCGGCGGTCTTGCCGCTGCCGGTCTTGGCCTGGGCGATCAGGTCCATCCCCTTGAGGATCACCGGCAAGCTTTGCGCCTGGACCGGCGTCATCTGGGCATAACCGAGTGAGTCGAGGTTAGCCAGCATGGCGGCGGACAGCGGCAAAGTATTAAAAGCGGTGGCGATGGTGGTCACGGGACGGGCCTGCAAAACAAAATGTCGCGCAGTGTATCAGCCCCGCCCCCTTTACCTGCAATTTCTGGACGAAAAGTAGCCAGATTCCCCGCAGAAGCCTGCGCGCCCCGTGGGAAATCAGTGCTCGATATGTTGCTCCTCGACCTTGCGTACCCGCCGGCCGTCCTTGGGTGATAGCTGCAGGAAGATTGCCGCCGCCAGCATCGCCATGATTCCCACCGTGAGGAAGGTCAGCTGGAAGGCGCCGAGCACGGTGTTCACGCCGTCGTTGCCGACTTCGGCGGTGAAGCCACCGAGCAGCGCGCCGGCGCAGGCCACCCCCAGGCTCAGGGACAGTTGCGCCACCACCGACAGCAGGCCGTTGCCGCTGCTGGCGGAGGCGTCGTCGAGGTCGATCAGGGTCACGGTGTTCATCGCCGTGAACTGCAGCGAGTTGATCGCCCCCAGCACCGCCAGCATGCCCAGCAGCAGCGGGTAGGGCGTCTGCTGCGTGACCAGGCCCATGCTGGCGAGCATGATCCCCAGCGCCAGGGTGTTGCCGGTGAGGACGATGCGGTAGCCCAGGCGTTCGATCAGCGGGCGGGCGATGGACTTGGCCAGCATCGCCGCGGCGGCCAGCGGCAGCATGCTCATCCCGGCCTGGGACGGTGAATAACCGAGGGCCACTTGCAGCAGCAGGGGCACCAGGAACGGCAGGGCGCCGCTGCCGAGGCGGGCGAACAGGTTGCCGAGGATGCCCACGGCGAAGGTCCGCACCTTGAACAGCGAAGGCGCGAACAGCGGATTGTCGATGTGCCCGGCCCGCAGCCAGTACGCCGCGAGGCAGGCCAGGCCGCCGAACAGCAGCAACATCACCCGCAGGTGCGGCAGGTGCAGTTCGCCCAAGCCTTCCATGGCAATGGTGATCAGCACCATCGCCGCGCCGAACAGCAAAAAGCCCAGGCCGTCGAAACGCGTGCGTTCGCTGCCGCGCAGGTCGGGAATGAGCTTCCAGACGGCATAACAGCCGATCACGCCCACCGGCAGGTTGATCAGGAAGATCCAGTGCCAGGTCAGGTACTGCACCATCCAGCCGCCCATGGTCGGGCCGATCAGCGGGCCGAGCAGCCCGGGGATGGTGATGAAACCCATGATCCGCACCAGTTCCGAACGCGGGTAGGCGCGTAGCACCACCAATCGGCCGACGGGCAGCATCAGGGCGCCGCCCAGGCCCTGGATCACCCGGGCGCCGACCAGCAGGCTCAGGGAGTTGGACAGGGCGCAGAGCAGCGAGCCGATGCTGAACAGCAAGATGGCGCCGAAGAAAATCTTGCGTGTGCCGAAGCGGTCGGCGATCCAGCCGGAGGCCGGGATCAGCAGCGCCACGGTGAGCATGTAGGCGATGACCACGCCCTGCATGCGCAATGGGTCTTCCGCCAGGTCGCGGGCCATGGCCGGCAGGGCGGTATTGAGGATGGTCCCGTCGAGGGATTGCATGAAGAAGGCGATGGCCACCACCCAGGGCAGCCAGTGGGCGGTGTTGGCGTCAAGCTCGGCACGGTTGGGCATGGGACCTCTTTCTTGTTGTGAGCACCTATCCCCCTGCAACCACATCGCGGGCAAGGACTGGGCGTCCCCCCTGCTCCTACGGAAGCGCGAGGCTTGCCCGCGACAGCGGTTACAGGGTCAGGGTCAGCCGGCTCACCAGCGCGCCCGGCAGCTGCGCCGAGGCGGTCTGGCGCTGGCTGTAGGTACTGGCCGACAGCAGCAGCTCGCGCTCCCGGGTCAGGCCTTCCAGGTGCGAACCCAGCAGGCTGTAGACGCTGTCATCGAAACGCATGGTGCTGACTGGCGCCTGGATCTCGCCGTTCTCCACCCAGAAGGTGGCGAAGCGGGTCATGCCGGTCAGGCGCGCCGCCGGCTGGTCCGAGTAGTTCAGGTACCACAGGTTGCTGATGTACAGGCCGGTGCCCAGTTGCTGGAGAATGTCCTGCTGCGACAACTGCCCGGGCGCCATGTTCAACGCGCTGGGGTATTCGCCGCTACCGGCGCCGTTGGTGGTCAGGCTGTATTCGGCGGCGCTGCGCGAGTTGATCAACTGCCCTTGGGCGACGCCGCCGGCGATCAGCGACAGGTCGCTGCGCGGGTAGCCTTCATCGGAAAACGCCGGGCTCAACGAGCCGGTGACCTGCTCGTCCAGCGACACCAGGGGGCTCAGGCGGGCATCGCCGGCGTAGAGCTTTTGCAGCGGGCTGTGCTTGCTGGCGATGGACTGGGCGGAAAACCCGCCCCAGCTCAGCATGCCCATGATTTCCTCCAGGGCCGCCGGCGCCAGGTAGGCGCGATACTGCCCGGGCGCCAGGGTGCGCAGCGGTCGGCCGAGAAACGCCAGCTGTTCCCGGGCCTGCTGGAAGCGCTGGGCGAAGCCCTGGCTGCTCCATTCGTGCCCGGCGTAGCTGGCTTTGACGGCCTGGCCATTCTCGTGGAACAGGCTGAAGTCGAAGTTGAAGCTGTTGGCCTGGTGCCAGCCAAAGGCTCCCGAGGAACTGGCAAAACCCCGGCTGATCGGGCCGGCCGCGTAGAACCCCACCAGGTCCAGCCCGGCGGCGGCCTGGCCGATTTCGGCCACCACCTGCTCGCTGCTGGGCAGCGGGTGTTCCTGCACATTGTGGGTGTTCCAGGCGTCGTGGTTGAGCAGCAGGTACGGGTCCTGGGGCAGCAGCGGCAGGGTCTCGCGCAACTGTTGCAGGCCTTCGGCCAGGCGCTGGATGTCGACCTGCGGGTCGCCGGCGAGGGTGATGCTGAGATCGGCATGGCGCCCGTCGTCGATCAGCTTGAAGCCGAGGCTGGCCTGCTGCACCTGCCCGGCCTGGCGCACCTTGGCGTGGTTGAAGCGGATGAACTGCGAAGACTCGGCGGCGTAGCTCAGGGTGAACTGCTCGGGCTCGCGCACGGCGTCGCGCAGCCAGTCCACCAGGGTCTTGAACTGTTCGGCCTGATTCAGGGACGTACTCATCAGGCGTCTCCTCCAAATACATCGACATTGCTGAAAACACAGGCCGGCGAGGCATGGCCGACGCGGATCACCTGGTTCGGTTCGCCCTTGCCGCAGTTCGGCGTGCCCAGGACCTTGAAGGTGCTGGCGTCGCCGACGGCGCTGAGGTTTTTCCAGAACTGCGCGGAAATCGCCCGGTAGTTGGGGTTTTTCACCACGTCCTTGAGTTCGCCGTTCTCGATCAGCTGGCCCCATTCGCAGCCGAACTGGAACTTGTTGCGCGCATCGTCGATGGACCAGGAACGGTTGGTGGACATCAGGATGCCGTTCTCGATGCCGCCGATCAGCTGCGCCAGCGGCTGGTCGCCGGGCTCGATATTGAGGTTGGCCATGCGGTCGATGGGCGGGCGGTTCCAGCTGCAGGCGCGGCTGTTGGCCACGCCGTCGAGGCCGGCGCGGAATTGCGAGAGCGCGCCGCCCAGCGGGCGCAGCAGCAGGCCTTGCTTGATCAGGAACTGCTTGCTGGCGGCTGTGCCGTCGTCGTCATGGCCGTAGCTGGCCAGCTGCTCGGGAATGTCCGGGTCGAAGGTCACGTTGAGCAGGCTGGAGCCATATTGCAGGCTGCCGAAGTCGCTGCTTTTCACGAAGCTGGTGCCGGCGTAGTTGCGCTCGTCGCCGAGGATGCGGTCCAGCTCCAGCGGGTGGCCGATGGATTCGTGGATCTGCAGCATCATCTGGTCCGGCATCAGCAACAGGTCGCGCGGGCCCTGGGGCGTATTGGGCGCCAGCAGCAGTTGCAGCGCCTGGTCGGCGACCTGGGCGCCGGCACCGATCAGGCCGCAGCGGCTGATCACATCGGCGCCGCCCTGCTGGCCGAAGTTCTCGCGGCCCAGGCTGCGGGTCTGGCTGTCATTGCCATCGTAGGCGGTGACGTCCATGCCCGGGTAGACGAAACGCTGGGCCTGGCGCAGTTCGGCGCCGGCGCTGTTGAGGTAGATCTGCTCGACGTGGGTGATGCCGAGGCTGACCTGCCAGTTCACCAGGCGCTCGTCCTTGGGCACGGCCGCGGACTCGTCGCCGAGCAGTTGGTAGCAGTCGCTCAGGGACGGGAAGGGCTGCTCGAGGTTGGGCGAGAAGTAATCGGCGCGGTCGCTGGACACCGCCTGTTCGCGCAGGTCGAGCAGGGCGTGGGCGGCGATCAGCCGGGCTTGTTGCTCGGCGCGTTGCAGCGCGGCCTGCAGGCCGTTTTGCGACAGGTCGTTGGTGGCGGCGTAGGCCTCGACGCCATTGACCCGCACGGTGAGCATCGCGCCTTCGTCACGGCTCAGGCTCGGCGGCTCCGCGACGTTCTTGCGCACCGACAGGTACTGGCCGGATTCGCGCACGTAACGCAGGGAAAAGAATTCGGCGCCCGTGCGCAAGGCAGCGAAGCGCTGCTTGAGCTGGGGGTGGAAATCGAACATGTGAGGAGCCTCCATGTGAACCGTCCGGCTGTTGCAGGCCTTATCGAGAGCAAGCGAGCGTCGGGCCAGTGTTTTTCTGTAGCAGCGAGCGTGCTCGCGATAAAGCCCGAAGGGCTTTGAAGCCAGGTCGGAAAAGGTGCTGGGGGATGCTGCGAGCGCCTAGATTAGGCCCGTGCGGTGGGCGGTATCAAGCGGGAAGGGGCAGGGAAATGTTGGAGAACTGTAGTTGTTGCCAAGGGCTGTGATTCGGCAATCGGGTTCTTGCCTGGTGAACCGTGGTGGCTGGTTTGCGTCGGCTGCGCACGGAATGCCGCCCAGACCGATCGCAGCCTGCGGCAGCGGCTACAGGCCGGATACAGCAAAACGGCGCCGATCGTGCGATCGGCGCCGTTCGACGTTACTGCGCGGTAGCGCTCACTTCACGTACCGGCTTGCCACGTACCGGGGCATCGCCCGCCACGTAGTAGGCCGCCTTGCTGCGTGGCAGAGGCTGACGGCCACGGATCTTGTCGGCGATTTTCTCGGCCATCATGATTGTCGGCGCGTTCAGGTTGCCGGTGGTGATGATCGGCATGATCGAGGCATCGACCACTCGCAGACCCTGCATGCCATGCACGCGACCCTGGCCATCGACCACGGCCATTTCGTCGGTGCCCATCTTGCACGAGCAGGATGGGTGGAACGCGGTTTCGGCGTGCTCGCGGATGAATTTATCCAGCTGCTCGTCGGTCTGCACCTCGATGCCCGGGCTGATTTCGCGGCCGCGGAAGGCGTCCAGTGCCGGCTGTTGCATGATTTCCCGGGTCAGGCGGATGCCATCGCGGAATTCCTGCCAGTCCTGCTCGGTGGCCATGTAGTTGAACAGGATGCTCGGGTGCTGGCGCGGGTCCTTGGACTTGAGCTGGATCCGGCCGCGGCTTGGCGAACGCATGGAGCCCATGTGCGCCTGGAAGCCGTGCTCCTTCACACCGTTGCTGCCGTTGTAGTTAATCGCCACCGGCAGGAAGTGGTACTGGATGTTCGGCCATTCGAACTCTTCGCGAGTGCGGATGAAACCGCCGGCTTCGAACTGGTTGCTGGCGCCGATGCCGGTGCCGTTGAACAGCCACTCGGCACCGATGGCCGGCTGGTTGTACCAGAGCAGCGACGGGTACAGCGAGACCGGTTGGGTGCAGGCGTACTGCAGGTACAGCTCCAGGTGGTCCTGCAGGTTCTCGCCGACGCCCGGCAGGTCGTGGACCACCGGAATGTCCAGGCTTTCCAGCAGCTTGGCCGGGCCGACGCCGGAACGTTGCAGGATCTGTGGCGAGGCGATGGCGCCGGCGCACAGCAGCACTTCCTTGCGGGCACGGGCTTCGACGCGCTCTTCGGCGGAGCCGACCAGGTAACGCACGCCAACGGCACGCTTGCCTTCGAACAGGATCTTGTCGGTCAGGGCGTGGGTGACGATGTTCAGGGTCGAACGCTTCTTCGCCACGTCGAGGTAGCCGCGGGCGGTACTGGCGCGACGGCCTTTAGGCGTCACGGTGCGGTCCATCGGACCGAAACCTTCCTGCTGGTAGCCGTTGAGGTCGGAGGTAGCGGGGTAACCGGCTTGCACGCCGGCTTCGACCATGGCGTGGAACAGCGGGTTGTTGCCGGCTTTCGGCGTGGTCACGCTGACCGGACCGTCGCCACCGTGGTAGTCGTTCGGGCCGATGTCGCGGGTTTCCGCCTTGCGGAAATACGGCAGGCAGTCCAGGTAGGTCCAGTCTTCCAGGCCTGGCAGTTTTGCCCAGCCGTCGTAGTCCATGGCGTTGCCGCGGATGTAGCACATGCCGTTGATCAGCGAGGAACCGCCCAGGCCCTTGCCGCGGCCGCATTCCATCCGGCGACCGTTCATGTGTGGCTCTGGATCGGTCTCGTAGGCCCAGTTGTAGCGACGGCCTTGCAGCGGGAACGCCAGGGCTGCCGGCATCTGCGTGCGGAAGTCGAAACGGTAGTCCGGGCCGCCGGCTTCGAGCAGCAGCACGGTGACGCCTTCGTCTTCAGTCAGACGGGTCGCCAGGGTGTTACCGGCGGAGCCGGCACCGATGATGATGTAATCGTATTCTTGGGACATTGAATGCACCCTCTTGAGTGTGGTCAGGTCGGACGAGCAATAGGCCTGTAGCCGTTGCCGAAGGCTGCGGTCGGCCCGGAACGGGACGCGCTCTTGAGGCCCTCGAAGGCCCTGCGGGCCTTATCGCAGCCTCGCAAGCTCGGCAGCGGCTACAGGTTGTCGTTCAGGCTGGGTGTCTTAGAACACCGAGGCGTAGTCGCCCAGCTCGACCTGTACCGACTTGATGCGGGTGAAGTTGTTCAGCGAGCTGATGCCGTTCTCACGGCCAACACCCGACTGCTTGTAGCCACCGACCGGCATCTTGGCGTCGGATTCGCCCCAGGCGTTGATCCAGCAGATACCGGCTTCGAGCTGATGAATCACGCGGTGCGCGCGGTTCAGGTCACGGGTTACCACACCGGCGGCCAGGCCGAAGTCGGTGTCGTTGGCGCGACGGATCACCTCTTCTTCGGTTTCGTAGGTCAGGATGCTCATCACCGGGCCGAAGATTTCTTCGCGGACGATGGTCATCTCGTCGGTGCAGTCGCTGAACACGGTCGGTGCCACGAATGCGCCTTTGGCGAATGCGCCGTCGGTCAGGCGTTCGCCGCCGCACAGCAGGCGGGCGCCTTCTTCCTTGCCCTTGGCGATGTAGCCCAGCACGCTTTCCATGTGGGCGAAGCTGACCAGCGGGCCGAAGTTGGTGTTTTCGTCTTCCGGGTTGCCAACGCGAATGCGTGCGACGCGCTCGACGATCTTGGCTTCGAAAGCGGCTTTCAGGTGGCTCGGTACGAAGACGCGAGTACCGTTGGTGCAGACCTGGCCGGAGCTGTAGAAGTTGGCCATCATCGCGGTGTCGGCGGCGCGATCCAGATCGGCGTCGTCGAAGATGATCAGCGGCGACTTGCCGCCCAGTTCCATGGTCACGTCTTTCAGCGAGGAGCTGGAAGCGCTGGCCATGACCTTCTTGCCGGTGTCGGTGCCGCCGGTGAAGGAGACTTTCTCGATGCGCGGGTGTTCGGTCAGCCAGGTGCCGACTTCGCGGCCGCTACCGGTCAGGACGTTGAACACGCCAGCCGGAACACCGGCTTCGGTGTAGATCTCGGCCAGTTTCAGGGTGGTCAGCGAGGTGACTTCGCTTGGCTTGAAGATCATCGCGTTACCGGCCGCCAGGGCTGGCGCGGATTTCCACAGGGCGATCTGGATCGGGTAGTTCCACGCGCCGATACCGGCCACGACGCCCAGCGGCTCGCGACGGGTGTAGACGAACGAAGTGGTGCGCAGCGGGATCTGCTCGCCTTCGATGGCCGGTACCAGGCCCGCGTAGTATTCCAGTACGTCGGCGCCGGTGACGATGTCGACATATTTGGTTTCGGAGTAGGCCTTGCCGGTGTCCAGGGTTTCCAGGGCAGCCAGTTCATCGTTGCGCTCGCGCAGGATGTCCACGGCGCGACGCAGGATGCGCGAACGCTCCATAGCGGTCATCGCGGCCCAGATCTTCTGGCCTTTTTCGGCGCTGACAACGGCGCGCTCGACGTCATCAAAGGTCGCACGTTGCACTTGAGCGAGGACTTCACCGTTGGCCGGGTTGATGGCGTCGAAGGTGGCGTCGCTGCCGGCGTCGGTGTAGCCGCCGTCAATGTAGAGTTTTTGCAGTTCGAAACGGGCCATGTTGATAGTCCTCGCAAGTGCATAAGTGGTTGGCGTTCACCACTGGGTGCGCCGTGTAGCCTGGGCGCGCTGGTCAGTGGCAGTTCAGGGGACCGAGCGTCTTGTAATGTGCTCTAGCGCTCCTGCTTAGCCAGTTGGAAATCCATGTATTCGTAAGCGATCCGGTGCGCCTGCTCGGTGTCGAAAGCGTCTCCCGACAGCGCGCCGCGCAACCACAAACCGTCGATCAGGGCTGCCAGGCCTCGCGCTGCGCTGCGTGCATCATCCAGCGGCAGGACGCGGCGGAACTGGCAGCACAGGTTGGAATACAGGCGGTGATCGTTGATCCGCTGCAACCTGTGCAAAGACGGGTGGTGCATGCTGGTGGCCCAGAAGGCCAGCCAGGTTTTCATTGCCGGGCCATTGACCTGGCTGGCGTCGAAGTTGCCTTCGATGATCACCTGGAGGTGAGCCCGCGGGCTGTTGTCCTCCAGCGCCTGACGGCGCGCGGTGACGTTCTCGCTGAGGACACTCATCAGATACTGCGCCGTGGCGGCGATCAGGCCGTTCTTGTCCTGAAAGTAGTGACTGATGATGCCGTTCGAGACACCGGCCAAACGGGCGATCAGCGCAATGCTGGCGTCCCCCATCCCGACCTGATCGACCGCCAGCAACGTGGCTTCGATCAACTGCTGGCGGCGTATGGGTTGCATACCGACCTTGGGCATCTTGCACATCTCCTTAGGCCTGCTGGCAGTCGTGAAACGGCTACCGGCGTGAGGGCCAGTCTATTTTGTTTTGATTGAACGTTCAATCAACAAAGAATAAGATCTGCGACAAATCGTCGCTGCCTCCAGGTCCTTCCTGCGTGTAGATGGCGGAAAAGCGACCTCCGAAAAAAGCCTGAAACCCAAGCAGGACATAGCGTGAGCCAGCGAGGACGGATGTGTTGAGTGGGCAAGACGCTTAAGGCCAGGTGACGAACTGCACGTTTGCACTCGGCCTTCGACGCTGGTTCTCAACGCAACTCCTGCAGGTTCGGGCTTTTTCGGGGTGTCTTTATATCACCCGTCGGTCGGCTGCCAACTAACCGATTGGTCGGGTGCCGTGTTGCCTTGTGTTCTTCTCTCGCACTGCCTGGAGCATCTGTGCCATGAGTTCTGCCTCTCTTATAAAGACCCCACCGGAAAAGGTGCGGGTCAACGGTTGGGTGTTCTACACCTCTACCGCGCTGATCCTGTTGCTGACCGCCATTCTGATCATCGCCCCGCAAGAGGCCGGCAGACTGCTCGGCATTGCCCAGGCTTGGTTGTCCCGCAGCTTCGGCTGGTACTACATGGTGGTGATCGCCGCCTACCTGGTATTCGTCGTCGGCCTGGCGTTTTCCTCCTACGGCAAGCTCAAGCTGGGAACCAAGCAAGACACCCCGGATTTCAGCTATGGCGCCTGGGCCGGCATGCTGTTCTCGTCCGGTATCGGCATCTCACTGCTGTACTTCGGCGCTTCCGAACCGCTGGACCACTACTTCAACCCGCCTGAAGGCGTAGCGGGCAGCAACCAGGCCGCGCGCCAGGCGCTGCAGCTGACCTTCCTGCACTGGGGCCTGCACGGCTGGGCGATCTACGCCCTGGTCGGCCTGGCCGTGGCTTACTTTGCCTACCGCCATAACCAGCCGCTGGCGCTGCGTTCGGCGCTGTACCCGCTGGTGGGCGAGCGCTGGGTCAAGGGCGCGGCCGGCCACGCGGTGGACGGTTTCGGCATGTTCGTGACCCTGCTGGGCCTGGTGACCAACCTGGGCATCGGCTCGATGCAGGTGTCTTCCGGCCTGGAAAACCTGTTCGGCATGGAACACAGCAACACCAACCTGCTGATCGTGATCATCGTCATGAGCACCGTGGCCACCATCGCCGCGGTATCGGGTGTGGAAAACGGCATCCGCCGCCTGTCCAACCTGAACATAGTGCTGTTCAGCGGCCTGCTGATCTTCGTGCTGCTGTTTGGTCCGACCCTGCACCTGCTCAACGGTTTCGTGCAAAACGTCGGCGATTACCTCAACGGTGTGGTGCTCAAGACCTTTGACCTCTATGTGTACGAAGGCGACAGCGCCAAGTCCGACCGCTGGCTGGGCCTGTGGACCCTGTTCTACTGGGCGTGGTGGATTTCCTGGGCGCCATTCGTCGGCATGTTCATCGCGCGTATTTCCCGTGGCCGTACCGTGCGCGAACTGGTGGCGGGCGTGCTGCTGATTCCGCTGGGCTTCACCCTGGCCTGGCTGTCGGTGTTCGGTAACTCGGCCCTGGACCTGGTGATGAACCACGGCGCGGTAGAGCTCGGCAAGACGGCGCTGCAACAGCCGTCCATGGCGATCTACCAACTGCTGGATCATTACCCGGCGTCGAAGATTGTCATCGGCGTGTCGATTTTCGTCGGCTTCGTCCTGTTCCTGACCCCGGCCGACTCCGGCGCGGTGATGATGGCCAACCTGTCCTGCAAGGGCGGCAACGTCGATGAAGACGCCCCGCACTGGCTGCGGATCTTCTGGTCGGTGGTGATCACCCTGGTGACCGTCGGCCTGCTGTTCGCCGGTAACTTCGAGGCCATGCAGACCATGGTGGTGCTGGCCGGCCTGCCGTTCTCGGTGGTGCTGGTGTGCTTCATGTTCGGCCTGCACAAGGCCATGCGCCAGGACACGCAGATCGAACAGGAGCAAGCGGAACTGGCGGCCCGTGGTCGTCGTGGTTTCAGCGAGCGCCTGACCCAGCTGGACCTGCAGCCGACCCAGGCGGTGGTTCAGCGTTTCATGGACAAGCACGTGACGCCGGCACTGGAAGAGGCCGCTACCCAGTTGCGCAACCAGGGCCTGGATGTGCAAACCCTGCTGGGCAAGTCCAAGCGCTGCATGGGGGTGCGGATCGAGATGGAAGAGGGCAACCCTTTCGTCTATGAAGTGAGCCTGGACGGCTATCTGGCGGCGCCGAGCGAATCGGCCGATGCGGCAGAGGAGCGTGCGCGCTACTACCGCGCCGAGGTCTACCTGCACAACGGCAGCCAGGAATACGACTTGATGGGCTTCACTCAGGAGCAGATCACCCGTGACGTGCTCGATCAGTTCGAAAGCCATCGGCAGCTCCTTGGCCGGGTCTACAGCTAAGGTCTGAAGAAGACGCGGGCCCGAATTCACCGGGTACCGCGTCGCATTCATCGCGGACCAGCAAGGATTGACCTGCTTCTGTAGGAGCGAGGCTTGCCCGCGAAGCGATCTGTCTGGATCACCGCAACATCAGCAACACCCGCTCCCGCAACAGGGAGCAATCCGCACCCTTTATTCCCGATAAAACAAAAACGCCGCGATCGATGTCGCGGCGTTTGTGTTTGCGTGTCGCTGTTACCCCAGGTTCTTGCCGAGCAGCGCGTGGTAGAGCTCGCTGTCGCCAAGGATCCCCACCACCTTGTTGTTGTCATGCAGCACCAGCTTGTTGCCGGTCTGGTAGCGGATCTGCAGCGCGTCGCGCATGCCGATGCTGGAGTCCACCAGGGTCGGCTTGCGGCCGAGGCCTTCCACCGCCTGGCCCGGGATCCAGTTCTGCAGGTCGAGGCTGGCGCCGTTCTGGCGTGCGCCCTTGATGGTGTTGCCCTCGGCCAGGTCCAGCCAGGAATCGCCACCCGGATCCAGGCACACGGAGCCGTTGATACGTTTGCAGTTGTCCAGGGTGCGCATCAGGCTGCGGCCGCAGAGCACGTTGAGCGGGTTGGTATGGGCGACGAAGGTGCGCACATAGTCGTCCGCCGGGTTCAGCACGATCTCTTCCGGCTTGCTGTACTGGATGATCCGGCCGTCTTTCATGATGGCAATGCGGCTGCCAAGTTTCAGGGCCTCGTCGAGGTCGTGGCTGACGAACACAATGGTCTTGCTCAGCTTGCGTTGCAGTTCCAGCAGTTCGTCCTGCAGGCCCTGGCGGATCAGCGGGTCGAGGGCGGAGAAGGGTTCGTCCATCAGCAGGATGTCGGCGTCCATCGCCAGGGCGCGGGCCAGGCCGACACGTTGCTGCATACCGCCGGACAGTTCGTCGGGTTTCTTGTTGCGCCATTGGGTCAGGCCCACCAGCTCGAGTTTCTCGTCCACCAGCTTGCGCCGTTCCTTTTCCGGGCGGCCCTGCATTTCCAGGCCGAAGCTGATGTTCTCGCGAACGGTCAGCCAGGGCATCAGGGCGAACTTCTGGAACACCATGGCGATGCGCTTGGTGCGCATCATCTTCAGTTCCGCCGGGGTACAGGAGGCGATGTCGATCTGCTTGCCGTCATGCTCGACGAACAGCTTGCCGCGGCTGACGGTATTGAGGCCGTTGATGCAGCGCAGCAGGCTTGACTTGCCGGAACCGGAGAGGCCCATCAGCACGCAGATTTCGCCTTTCTCGATGTCCAGGCTGGCCTTTTCCACACCGACGATCTGGCCGGTCTTTTTCAGGATCTCGTTGCGGGTCATGCCCTGATCCAGCAGCTTGAGCGCCTCGCGTGGATCCTTGGAGAAGATAACGTCGACGTTATCGAAGCGGATTATGCTCATGCGTCACCCCCTACTTTGGCTTCGGGTTGTTTGCAGATACGGTCGAGCATGATCGCCAGCAGTACGATTGCCAGGCCTGCTTCGAAGCCCAGGGCGATATCGGCGGTGTTCAGTGCGTTGACCACGGGTTTGCCCAGGCCATCGGCGCCCACCAGGGCCGCGATCACCACCATCGACAACGACAGCATGATGCACTGGGTGATGCCGGCAGCGATGCTCGGCATGGCGTGGGGCAGCTCGATACGCGACAACAGTTGACGGCGCGAGCAGCCAAAGGCTTTGCCGGCGTCCATCAACTCTTGTGGTACATCGCGGATGCCCAGGTAGGTCAGGCGGATCGGCGCGGCAATGGCGAACACCACCGTGGAGATCAGGCCTGGCACCACACCCAGACCGAACAGGGTCAGGGTAGGAATGAGGTAAACGAAGGTCGGTACGGTCTGCATCAGATCGAGCACCGGACGCATCATGGTGTAGAACATCGGCTTGTGCGCGGCGACGATGCCCAGCGGCACGCCAATGAGCACGCAGACCAGGGTGGCGAACAGCACCTGGGCCAGGGTTTCCATGGTTTCCTGCCAGTAACCCAGATTGAGAATCAGCAGGAAGGACAGCACGACAAAGGCCGTCAGGCCCCATTTGCGTTGAATGATGTGCGCGAGCAAGGCAATCAGGCCGATCAAGGCCAGCGGGTTGAACCAGGTCAGCGCAAACGTCACGCCGTGGATCATCGTTTCCAGGGTCGATGCGATCGCATCAAATGTGTTGGCGCCGTGTTGCGTCAACCATTCAACGAAGGCAGCGATGTACTGGCCTAAAGGGATTTTCTGATCAATGAGCATGGTATTGAACGTCCGCATGCAAGGAATAAACAGCCCGGGCGGGCGAACCCACCCGGCGTAAGCGATTTACTGCGCAAGCTTGGCTTTCACGGCCTCCAGGCCTGGTTTTCCGTCAATGGTGGTCACGCCAGCGAGCCAGGTATCGAGTACCTCGGGGTTTTTCTTCAGCCAGGCCTTGGCGGCCGCCTCGGGCTTCATCTTGTCGTCCAGGACGTTACCCATCAGGGCGCTTTCCATATTCAGGGTGAACGACAGATTCTTCAGCAACTGACCGACGTTGCTGCATTCCTCGGCGTAGCCCTTGCGGGTGTTGGTGTAGATGGTCGCCTGGCCGTAGTTGGGGCCGAAGAACTCGTCGCCACCGGTCAGGTACTTCATCTTGAAACGGGTGTTCATCGGGTGCGGTTCCCAGCCCAGGAACACCACCGCGGTGCTGCGCCGTTGCGCGCGCTCGACCTGGGACAGCATGCCCGCCTCGCTGGATTCGACCACCTTGAAGCCGGCGTCTTTCAGGCCGAAGGCGTTCTTGTCGATCATGCTTTGGATCATGCGGTTGCCGTCGTTACCCGGCTCGATGCCGTAGATCTTGCCGTCCAGTTCTTTCTTGAACTTGGCGATGTCGGCGAAATCCTTCAGGCCCTTGTTGTACAGCTCTTCCGGGACCGCCAGGGTGTACTTGGCGTTCTCCAGGTTGGCGCGGATGGTTTCCACGGTGCCGGCATCGCGGTAGGGCTTGATGTCGTTTTCCATGGTCGGCATCCAGTTGCCGAGGAACACGTCCATGTTCTTGCCGTCGGCCAGGGACTTGTAGGTCACCGGCACGGAAATCATCGTGGTCTTGGTCTTGTAGCCAAGTGCCTCGAGAACCACGCTGGTGGTCGCGGTGGTGACGGTGATGTCGGTCCAGCCGACATCGGAGAAGTTTACGGTGCTGCATTGCGCCGGTTCTGCGGCGTGCGCCAGAAGCGGCAGACTCAGCATGGCGGCCAACAACAACGACGGGGAACCTTTCATGGGGTGGACTCCTGGGTGTTTTCTGGCGGTGTGTCTGACCGCACTTATAAGTGTTGCGGTTGGGGCGAGTGGGACAGCTCTACCACAGTGCCTTGCAATCGAGTCGAGACTGATCATGTACCAGTGAAAATCTGACGCCTACAGGGTGCGTCGTATCCAGTACAGGGAGGGTCGCATCCAGTGTCGGTGAGGTCGCTTACAGCTTTTTTCAGCACTTTTTGCCCGGCTGAACCGCAAAAAAAACGGCCAGAACCGGAGGTCGGCGGGCCACGGCGTTGGTGGGCATGAGTGAGTCGGTGTGAGACGTTGAGCGACACTGCAAAAGCCTGATGATGCGCGTATCTCGGCGGATTACTGCTTGAGCGTAGCAGCTTCGCCACCGGGCGTTTGGGCGCCCGGCGTGTGCTCATCGAGGAGTTTCGCAGTAATGGCTATCAGTGTTTTCGACCTGTTCAAAATCGGTATCGGCCCCTCCAGTTCCCACACCGTCGGGCCCATGCGCGCCGCGGTGCTGTTCGTCCAGGCACTGCGGGGAAAAGACCTGCTGGAGCAGGTGCGCCGCATCGAGGTAAGGCTCTACGGTTCGCTGTCAGCCACCGGCATCGGGCACGGCAGCGACAACGCGGTGATCATGGGGCTGATGGGCGAATGGCCGGATGCGATCGATCCGTCGCAGATCGGCGGTCGCATCGAGACCCTGCGCGAAACCAATACCCTGCTGCTCGACAACCGCCTGCCGATTCCCTTCGTCTGGGCGCGCGACATGCTGCTGCTCGACGAGAACCTGCCGTTTCACCCCAACGCCATGACCCTGGTGGCCGAAGGCGAATCCGGGGAGCTGCACCGTGATACCTATTATTCCGTGGGCGGCGGTTTTGTCGTCGATGAGGCCCAGGCCAGCAGCGGCGTGGTGGACCTGGATCGCACCGAATTGCCTTATGACTTTTCCAGCGCCGTGGAGCTGCTGGGCCTGTGCCAGAAGCACAACCTGCGGGTGGCCGAACTGATGATGGCCAACGAGAAGGTCTGGCGTTCGGAGGAGGAGATCCGCGCGGGCCTGATAAAGCTCTGGCAGGCCATGCAGGATTGCGTCGAGCAGGGCCTCAAGCATGAAGGCATCCTGCCCGGCGGGCTCAATGTGCGGCGCCGCGCGGCCAAGCTGCACCGCAGCCTGCAAGAGCTGAACAAACCCAATGTGATCGGCTCGACCCTGAGCGCCATGGAGTGGGTCAACCTGTACGCCCTGGCGGTCAATGAAGAGAACGCCGCCGGCGGGCGCATGGTGACGGCGCCGACCAACGGCGCGGCGGGGATCATCCCGGCGGTGCTGCATTACTTCATGCGCTTCAGCGAGGATGTCACCGACGCCAACGTGGTGGACTTTTTCCTCGGCGCGGCGGCGGTGGGCATTCTCTGCAAGAAGAACGCCTCGATCTCCGGTGCCGAAGTCGGCTGCCAGGGCGAGGTGGGTTCCGCCTGCGCCATGGCTGCCGCTGGTCTGGCGGAGATTCTCGGGGCGTCGCCGGAGCAGCTGTGCAACGCCGCGGAAATCGGCCTGGAGCATAACCTTGGCCTGACCTGCGACCCGGTCGGCGGCCTGGTGCAGGTGCCGTGCATCGAGCGCAACGCGATTGCCGCGGTGAAGGCCATCAACGCCGCGCAAATGGCCCTGCGCGGCGACGGCCAGCACTTCATTTCCCTGGACCGGGTGATCCGCACCATGCGCGATACCGGCGCCGACATGCATGACAAATACAAGGAGACATCGCGCGGCGGACTGGCGGTCAGCGCCGTCGAGTGTTGAGGGCTTAAACAGCGGGACTGCTGCGCAGTCCATCGCGGGCAAGCCTCGCCCCTACAGAAGAACGCGTGCATCTGTAGGAGTGTAGGAGCGAGGCTTGCCCGCGATAGCGCCAGGAGACTCACCACTCTTTTCAAGGCAAGCCGCAGCAGCGTCCTGCTCATAAATTGAACACCCAGCGACGCCCTCGCCACCTTTTGGAGCGTCGCAAACAGGTAAGTCCAAGGGCTCATCGGTCAGGTTTTTCACTGACCTCGGCTGAGCGCCCACCTGTGCTTGCGGTGACACTCTTTTCCCGGGACGTTTATCGCCGTTCCCACAAGTGCTACCGATTTGCTCACAGCCACCGGCCCAGGGCCCTCCACGGCCGATTCGGCACTGATAACCCGCACATTGCGCGCGGCTTATATAGACGCATCGCGACGTCGTTTTCAGGAGTTATTGAATGGCCATTCAATTTTAGGCATGGCAATTGCTCTGTCATCACAAAGCCCGTCTCCCGCGTGAGAATGATGGCAATAACAAGAGCCTCCGCCTGAGGCCATCACCTGCTTTGTGTGAGGAGATACCGCGATGACGACGTTCAACTCCGGGGCTCAACCCCAGAACCGTGCGCCTCAATCCATCGGCTTTTTGCTGCTGGACAATTTCACGCTGATTTCCCTGGCCTCCGCGGTCGAGCCGCTGCGCATGGCCAACCAGTTGTCCGGTCGCGAGCTGTATCGCTGGACCACCCTCAGCGTCGACGGCGGCCAGGTCTGGGCCAGTGATGGCCTGCAGATCACCCCCGACGCCTCCATGCACAAAGCCCCCGCCCTGGACACCGTGATCGTCTGCGGCGGCATCGGCATCCAGCGCACCGTGACCCGCGAGCATGTGTCGTGGCTGCAAAGCCAGGCGCGCCAGTCCCGTCGTCTCGGCGCGGTCTGCACCGGCAGCTGGGCCCTGGCCTGCGCCGGCCTGCTCGACGGCTTCGATTGCAGCGTGCACTGGGAATGCCTGGCCTCGATGCAGGAAGCTTTCCCACGGGTGGCCATGAGCACTCGCCTGTTCACCCTCGACCGCAACCGCTTCACCAGCTCCGGCGGCACCGCGCCGCTGGACATGATGCTGCACCTGATCAGCCGCGATCACGGCCGCGAGCTGTCGGCGGCGATCTCGGAAATGTTCGTCTACGAACGTATCCGCAACGAGCAGGATCACCAGCGTGTGCCGCTCAAGCACATGCTCGGCACCAATCAGCCGAAGTTGCAGGAAATCGTCGCGCTGATGGAAGCCAACCTGGAGGAGCCGATCGACCTCGACGAACTGGCGGTCTACGTCTCGGTATCGCGGCGTCAGCTGGAGCGGCTGTTCCAGAAATACCTGCACTGTTCGCCATCGCGTTACTACCTGAAGCTGCGGCTGATCCGCGCCCGCCAGTTGCTCAAGCAGACGCCGATGTCGATCATCGAAGTGGCCTCGGTCTGCGGTTTCGTCTCCACGCCGCACTTCTCCAAGTGCTACCGCGAGTACTTCGGCATTCCGCCGCGTGACGAACGCGTGGGCTCCAACACCGCCCAGCAGGTGGCGATGATGCCGATTCCGCAGGCGCTGGTGCTGGCCGGCCCGATGTCCTCGCTGAGCCAGGCGCGCAACGAATCGACCTTCGCCAGCGTCAGGTTGTAATCACAGGCTTTTCCTGAAGTACACGACGCGCTCGGTTTCCTCGAAACCGAGCGCCTTGTGCACGGTCTGGCTCAACAGGTTTTCCAGGCCGGTATCCGAAGCCATTTCCACGCAGCCCTGATCCCGTCCCCATTGGGCGACGGCGTCGATCAGTCGTTCGGCAATGCCCTGGCGCCGCAGTTCGGCGCTGACGTACAAACCCTCCAGAAACACCACCGGCGAATGTTCGGTGCCGTTCACGTAGTCGCGGCGCAACGAGGCTTCGGCCAATCCCACTGGCTGGCCGTCGGCGGTATAGGCGAGCAGGTTGATATAGCGCTGCGGGTCGTCCAGCAAGCTGGCGATTTCGTCCAGATGTTCCTCGGCCGGGCAGTCGGGCCACAGTGCCTGGCGCAATGACAGCCAGCCCGGTTGACGGGCTGACTGGCAGGGTTCGATTCGAATCATGGGGGCGGTTCCTTGGCTTGCAAGCACCGCACTCTACGCCGGGATCCGCTCCCGGCGAAGGCTCAGGCGCGGCTGTTCTGGAACTGGGCCAGGGCCGGCAACAGCTGTTTGTCGATGGCCTGGCGCACGGCCGGCAGGATGGTCGCATTACCGGTGAGTATCTGCTCGACCATGCCCTTGAGGGCCTTGGCCCGGGCATCGCTCAAGCCGCGCACAGCGCACTCGCAGGCCTGGTCGGCCGTGGCGCCGGCCGGCATTTCAAAACCCAGGGCCCTCAGTTGGCCGAGCAGGTCGTCCTGGTCAATCAGATCCGCGTGCATCATGACTCTTATCCTTGTTCAGGGAGCGTGGTCGTGAGTCGATTCTGGTAGCCGCCCGGACAGTCGGCAAGGGCGAATTGTCGCAATGGCCGGGATGCCTATGAACAGGTCGTTTTCGGCTAACTTGGCTTGAGGGCGACTGGGCACACTGGACTCCAGCTCGGTCATCGAAGGTTTGGTCACCCTCGTGTCGGCTCCTCAGAAAACCTCCTCTGCCCCGATCCTGTCACGGCTTGATCGGGGTCTTTTTTGGCCTGGGAAAAATGCGCTGCCAGATGGGTTTTTCGCTGGCGACGCGGTCTAGCGCTGCAACACCAGAATCCGCGACAGCAACTCGTCGCGGTCGATGTAGCACCCCTGGAAATGCCGCGCGCCGGTGGCGGGGTCGAAGGCGTTGCGCGCGTGCAGGGTGCGGCGGTTGTCGAAACACCACAGTTCGCCGGGGTTGAGGCGCCGGGTCAGGCGAAAGCGCGGCTCGCGGGTCATGGCGATAAAACGTCGATAGGCGCGGTAGAGCCGGGGCATGTCGTCCACCGAGGCCTCGAACGGCCCGCGCAGGAAGTTGGCCATGCGGATTTCCGCGACGTCGCCCACTGCATCCAGGACGATCACCGGCGCCAGGCAGCGGTAGTCGCTGTGGCGGTCCTTGTTGCGAAACTCCACGGGGATCTCGCACAGCGCGCGAAACGCCTCGGGGTCCTCGCGGCGCAAAGCGTCGGCGATGGCAAAACCGTCGACAAAAATGCTTTCGCCACCTTCGGCGTCGTTCACCAGGCAATGCAGGAACTGCAAACCCGGTTGCAGCTCGCGGGTCGGCAGGTCGGTGTGCAGCGGCAGGTTGAAGGCGGTATAGGCGTTGCTGTCGGCGTCGGCCTTGGATTGCACGTTGAACAGCACGCCGAAATTGCTCTCGCGGATAAAGGCAATGCGCTTGGCGACCTGGGCCAGCGACCCCGGTGCGGTGGGCACGCCGCGGACCTGCGTCAGGCCGATATCGCGCACCGCCAGCAGCCATTGCAGCAGCGCCTGCGGGGCCTCCATCAGCGCCTGGTACTCGAACACCGGCAGTTGCAGCCGGCTGTCCCACAGCTGGCTTTGCGGCCGACGGGCGCGGCGCTCGGCGCGGCTTTCATCGTCGTAGGCGTGGGCCCGCAGCCAGCCCGGGTCGAAGCGGCTGAGGTGGCCGTCCTGCCAGTCGATGCTCAGGCAGCCCTGGGCGTCGATCCGGCTGGACACCGGGGCCAGGTCTTCGGCGACGTCGACTATCTCCAGCACCTGCTCGCGAGTCACGCTGTAGACGCATTGCGAGCAGGGGCAGTTGTCGCGCAGCCACTGATGATGAAAGGGGCTCGAGCGACCGTCGGCCCACTGCACCTGAACACGGTCCGCCAGGGCTTGTACGGCGGTCAACGCGCTGATCAACGGGTAACTGCGAAAGTCGGCAAAAGTGGTGGCGGTATTCACGGTGCGGTCCTTTTTTATGGGGTGATTATTTTTCCGGCGGCAAGGCAATCACCCGGCCGATCCAGGCGGGGGCGGGCAGGTCGGCCTGTTCGGCGGCGATGGCTCGCAGCCTGTTCAGCACCGGCTCGCTGAACGGCGCCGAACGCGGGCCGGCGAGATCGACGTGGAGCAGCATCTGCTCGTTGCCGGCTACTTCCAGGTCATCACCAACCTTGTGCAGGCTGTGATACAGGTGCAGGCGCTTGCGGTCGTGGCCGATGATTTGGGTGCGCACTTCGACCTCGGTATCGAGCTTCACTTCATGCAGGTAATTGAGGTGCAGCTCCAGGGTGAACAGCGAATTGCCGCTGGCTTCGCGGTGGTTGCTGTCCATGCCCAACTGGTCCATCAGGGCGTCGGTGGCATAGCTGAAAATCAGCAGGTAGAAGGCGTCCCGCAGGTGGCCGTTGTAATCGACCCAGTCGGGGCTGATGCGGGTGGTGTAGGTGGTGAGTGCGGGCATGTCATGGGCTCACGAAAATGGCGGGCTGAACCTGTAGCCGCTGCCGCAGGCTGCGATCGGCTCCGAAGGAGACGCGCTCTTGCGGCTTTCGAAAGGCTCTTCGAGCCTTATCGCAGCCTGCGGCAGCGGCTACAGGGTGGGCGTCAGGGTTACTCGCTGAAGCTCATGCCGTGTTTGGCCTTGGTGGTTTTCACCGCTTCGAGCACGGCGAGCAGGCAGTCATCACGATAGCGCTCCAGCGCCGAAATGCTGTGTGTGCCGAGCTGCTCGGCGGTGCCTTCGACCACGTCGTCGATCAGCTTGTCGGTCAGTTCCGGGGCCGGCAGGTAGGTCCACGGCAGCTGCAGGGCCGGGCCGAACTGGGCCATGAAGTGCCGCATGCCGGCATCGCCCCCGGCCAGGGTGTAGGTCAGGAAGGTGCCCATGAACGACCAGCGCAGGCCGGCGCCGAAGCGGATCGCATCGTCGATTTCGCCGGTGGTGGCGACACCATCGTTGACCAGGTGCAGGGCCTCGCGCCACAGCGCCTCCAGCAGGCGGTCGGCGATAAACCCCGGGACTTCCTTGCGCACGTGCAGCGGGCGCATGCCGAGGGATTCATAGACCTTGATCGCGGCCTGCACGGCTTCTGGCGCGGTGTTCTTGCCGCCGACCACTTCCACCAGCGGCAGCAGGTACACCGGGTTGAACGGGTGACCGACCACACAGCGTTGCGGGTGGGTGGAACTCTCGTAGAACTCACTCGGCAGCAGGCCGGAGGTGCTGGAGCCGATCAGCGCATCGGGCTTGGCCGCGGCGCTGATCTTGGCGTGCAGCTCGAGTTTCAGTTCCAGGCGTTCCGGGGCGCTTTCCTGGATGAAGTCGGCGTCTTTCACACACTCTTCGATGGTCGCGACAAAGCGCAGGCGATCCTGGGAGGCGCCCGGTGCCAGGCCCTGTTTTTCCAGGGCGCCCCAGGCATTGGCCACGCGCTTGCGCAGGGCCGCCTCGGCGCCGGGCGCCGGGTCCCAGGCCACCACGTCCAGGCCGTGGGCGAGGGCGCGCGATACCCAGCCGCTGCCGATGACACCGCTGCCCAGGGCGGCGAAGGTTTTGATCTCGGTGATAAAGCTCATGACAGGTTTCCTGAAAGTCAAAAGTGGACGTATCTGTAGCCGCCTTCGGGGTCAGCCGCGCTTGCTCAGGCCCATCTTGGCCCGGCCCTCGGCCGGGGTCAGGACGCGGGCGCCGAGGCGGCTGAGGATCTCGCTGGCGCGTTCCACCAGCTGGCCGTTGGTCGCCAGCACGCCCTTGTCCAGCCACAGGTTGTCCTCCAGGCCGACCCGCACGTTGCCGCCCAGCAGCACCGCCTGCGCGGCCATCGGCATCTGCATGCGGCCGATACCGAAACCGGCCCAGACCGCGCCCGCCGGCAGGTTGTCGACCATGGCCTTCATGGTGGTGGTGTCGGCCGGCGCGCCCCAGGGAATGCCCAGGCACAGCTGGAACAGCGGGTCGTCCAGCAGGCCTTCCTTGATCATCTGCTTGGCGAACCACAGGTGGCCGGTGTCGAAGATTTCCAGCTCGGCCTTCACCCCCAGTTCCTGGATGCGCTTGGCGCCGGCGCGCAATTGCGCCGGGGTGGACACGTAAATGGTGTCGCCGTCGCCGAAGTTCAGGGTGCCGCAGTCCAGGGTGCAGATTTCCGGCAGCAGTTCCTCGACGTGGGCCAGGCGGGTCAGCGGGCCGACCAGGTCGGTATTGGGGCCGAATTCCATTGGGTTTTCGCCGGCGCCGATCTCCAGGTCGCCGCCCATACCGGCGGTGAGGTTGACGATGATGTCGACGTCCGCTTCACGGATGCGCTCCATCACTTCCCGGTACAGCGCGACGTCGCGGCTGAACTTGCCGGTTTGCGGGTTGCGCACGTGGCAGTGGACCACGGTGGCGCCGGCCTTGGCCGCTTCCACCGCGGCGGCGGCAATCTGTTTCGGGGTGACCGGCACGTGGGGGCTCTTGGCGGTCGTGTCGCCAGCACCGGTGAGTGCGCAGGTGATGATGACGTCGTGGTTCATGGTGCGGTTCCTTACAGGCGTGGTGAGTCGCTGCGCAGCCGTTTGGCGCTGCGCAGAGGGAGTCAGGGGGGGTTATTGGCTGGTCAGTTTCAGGTTGTCGGCGGCCGGCTTGCCATCGAAGGTAGTGACCCCTTCGAGCCAGCGCGCCTTGTCCTGCGGGTGGTCGGCCAGCCATTGCTTGGCCGACTCCAGGGCGTCCTTGTGGTCGAGCAGCGGCTGCATCATGCGGCTCTCGTCCTCGGCGCTGAAGGTCAGGTTGCTCAGCAGCCGGCTGACGTTCGGGCACTGTTCGGCGTAGGTCGGCGCGGTGACGGTCCACACCGTGGCCATGCCTTCGTTCGGGCCCAGGGCGTCGTCGCTGCCGGTGAGGTAGGTCATCTGCACGTTAACGTTCATCGGGTGCGGCGCCCAGCCGAAGAACACCACGGCTTCCTTGCGCCGCACCGCGCGATCCACCGCCGCCAGCATGCCAGCCTCGCTGGATTCGACCAGCTGGAATTTGCCCAGGCCGAACTGGTTCTTGGCGATCATCGCCTTGATCTGGGTATTGGCGCCCGAACCAGGCTCGATACCGTAGATCTTGCCGCCCAGTTCCTTCTCGAATTTGGCGATGTCGGCGAAGGTCTTCAGGCCCTTGTCCGCCAGGTAGGTGGGCACCGCGAGGGTGGCGCGAGCGTCCTTGAGGCTGGGCTCGGCCAGCACCTTGACCTGCTTGGCGTCGACGAACGGGGTGATGGTCTGAGTCATCAGCGGATTCCAGTAGCCGAGGAACAGGTCCAGGCGCTGGTCGCGGATGCCGGCGAAAATGATCTGCTGCGAGGCGCTGGTCTGCTTGGTCTTGTAGCCGAGGCCGTCGAGCAGCACCTGGGCCATGGCGCTGGTGGCGATCACGTCGGTCCAGTTGACCACGCCGAGGCGCACGTTCTGGCAACTGGCGGCGTCGGCGGCCATGGCGCCGGAGCTGAGAAAGACGGTACCGCTGAGTGCAAGGACGCAACTGCTGATCAGTCGTTTCATGAAGGTTTCCTCGGCAGGTCGTTATTGTGGGGCCCGACGTCTATGTGCGCCGGTGATGCCACGTTACGCAGCCGGCGAGCGCTGAAAACGCACAGCGGCGACCGGCTCTTGCACTGCAGCGACCTTCGTCTTGAACCCGGCGTGGAAACGGCGTATCACAGTGGCCACGCTGCCCGTCATCCGAGTGCGTTCCATGTCCCAGGATTTCTATTTCTTGCTGATGCCGGGCTTCTCGGCCATCGGGTTCATCTCGGCCATCGAGCCGCTGCGCGTGGCCAACCGCTTTCGCGGCGAGCTGTATCGCTGGCATGTGCTGAGCGCCGATGGCGGCGCGGTATTGGCGAGCAACGGCATGTCGGTCAACGCCGATGCGGCGCTGGAGCCGTTGAAGAGGGGCGCGACCCTGCTGGTGGTGGCCGGCTTCGAGCCGCTGAAGTTCGTCACCCCGGCGCTGGTGCACTGGTTACGCCGCCTGGATGTGGAGGGCGTGCCCCTGGGCGGCATCGACACCGGCAGCGTGGTCCTGGCCGAAGCCGGGCTGCTCGAAGGCCACCGCGTGACCCTGCACTGGGAAGCGATCGAGGCATTCAAGGAGTCCTATCCCCAACTCAGCGTGACCCAGGAGCTGTTCGAGATCGACCGGCGGCGCATCACCTCGGCCGGCGGCACCGCGTCCATCGACATGATGCTCGACCTGATCGGCCAGGCCCACGGCCCGGAGCTGGCGATCCAGGTCAGCGAGCAGTTCGTGCTCGGGCGCATCCGCCCGCGCAAGGACCACCAGCGCATGGAAGTCGCCACCCGCTACGGCATCCGCAACAAGAAGCTGGTGCAGGTGATCGGCGAGATGGAGCAGCACAGCGAGCCGCCCCTGAGCACCCTGCAACTGGCGGAGTCGATCAAGGTCACCCGGCGTCAGCTCGAACGCCTGTTCCGCCTGCACCTGAACGACACCCCGAGCAACTTCTACCTGGGGCTGCGCCTGGAAAAGGCCCGGCAACTGCTGCGCCAGACCGACATGAGCGTGCTGGAAGTCAGCATCGCCTGTGGCTTCGAATCACCCTCGTATTTCACTCGCAGCTATCGCGCGCGTTTTGCCCAGTGCCCGCGGGAAGACCGGCGCCATAGCCTGAAGGCCTGAGCTGCTGATTCTGTAGGAGCGAGGCTTGCCCGCGATGGCGGCCTGTCTGACACAGCGCGTTGCCTGCATCGCGAGCAAGGACTGGACTCGCCCCTGCTCCTACAAGAAGCAGAGGGCGCTTATTTCTTCAGCAACGCCGCACAGGCGGTCTTGTACGCCTCATGCTGATACTTGTTCAGCGTCGCCGGCAGGTCGAAGTTGTGCTTTTTGTTCTGCGCGTTGATGGTCTGCGGCGACAGCAGGGTCACCTCGCAGTTGTCCAGCAACTGGAACACGCCTTCGATCTTGAAGGTGGTCGGGCCGCCGGCGAATTCGCCTTTTTTGCTGCGTTTCTTGATGGCGATGCGGCTGATGCCGTTGTCGCGGACGAAGGCTGCGACCTGGGTGGCGAAGGCTTTGACGTTGGCGGCTTCGTCATCGTCGTCCAGGGTGATTTTCTTGCAGGCGTTGGCCAGGTGTTGCGCTGTGCCGTCTTGCAGGGTGGCCATGGCGAAGATGGCTTCGCTGCCTTTGATTTCGATGCCGCAGATGCTCATGGGAAGACCTTTTTTCGGTGAATGGCGTGCAGCTTACAGTTCCAGCTGGTCGGCGCGAATGCCAAAGGCCGCGGCGATCTTCTCGCGGGTGGCGCGACGGGGCTTGGCGACGCTTTCCTGCTGGGCGAAGGCCGGCTGGGAAATCCCCAGGCGCCTGGCGACCTCGTCCTGGGTCAGGTGCAGGTGTTCGCGCCAGGCGCGGATTGGCGTGGCGCCGTCAACGATGCGGCTGACCACGTCGTGGGGGATCAGGTCCGGCTCCTGCTGTTGTGCCACATAGTGCGCATAAGGAATCACCACGAACGCCGGCTTGCCATCCGTGCCATTGATGATCTGGATGTTCGTCACGTTTCTTGACCTCTTGAATACTGACCACTCGGATAGCGCCGTCCCAGTCGAACAGGATTCGATAGTTGCCCACTCGCAGGCGGTAGGCATAGGTATGGCCGCTGAGTGCCTTGACGTTGCCGGTATCGGGCATGTCGCCGAGCAAGGTCACCGCATCGCGGATCTGTACCTGATGGGCGCTGTGCAATCGCAGCAGTTGTTTGACGGCCTTACGGGTCCGCAGGATGCTGTTCATGAACGAATATAAGTCTTTTATAAGATTAATCAATCTTTGCTTATATCAGCCTGCGGGCCAAGGCGAGAACCTTGTCCGGGTATTGCTCATGGCTTGTTACAGCCGTGAAAGGAGGAGGGTACTCAGGGGTGTATCGAGTGTCGCCGCTCGCTCCTACCGGCGTAGGAGCGAGGCTTGCCCGCGATGGCGGTGTTGTTGTCGCAGATAAAGCCTGCGGCCAGGGCGGTTACTCCTGCCCGATCGACTCGAGAAACTCCGACCGCTCATCGCTCATGCGCGCCAGACAATCGGCCTGGGCAATGGCGTAGGCCTTGCTGCCGGGTTTGGCGGGGAAGGTGTCGATGGCGCAGTCGGCGTCGCGCTGTTTCTGCCACAGCTGCTGGGCGCTCTGGACCTTGGCGGTGATGTCGGCCAGCTGCGCCTTGTCGCTGCCGTACAGTGTGCCCAGGCGTTCGAGCAGGCTCTGCAGGTTGTCGCTCAGCAGTTGCTCGGCGGTGGTTTTGTTGAAAGTGGCGCATTCCAGGGTCTGTTGGTCCTGTTCGACGCTGTCGCACGGGGAGTTGTCGGCTTCTTCAGCCGCCTGTGCGCCAGTCGCCAGCAGTGCCAAAGCCAGGAAGATCGATTTCATTGCGTCGCAGACCCCTCTAATCCAGTGATGCGGCGGATTCTGGCCCATGCGCATGACAAAGAACAGATGGGGCAAGGGACGCCCGGCAGACCCTTTGTCGCGGATTGACGCTTTCGGCAATTCCCCTGTCGTTTTTGCACCCGGCTGCCCAGGCACCGAGGCATATGCTGACCCCAAAGCGCCGGCAGACGATTCGGCGCATGAATTGCCAATAAGGGGACTGCCTGATGAGCCCAGCCGAATTGCACGCCGACAGCATCGTTATCGACGGGCTGATCATTGCCAAGTGGAACCGTGAGCTGTTCGAAGACATGCGCAAGGGCGGCCTGACCGCGGCCAACTGCACCGTGTCGGTGTGGGAGGGCTTCCAGGCCACGGTCAACAACATCGCCTCCAGCCAGAAGCTGATCCGCGAGAACAGCGACCTGGTGATGCCGGTGCGTACCACCGCCGACATCCGCAAGGCCAAGGAGCTGGGCAAGACCGGCATCCTTTTCGGCTTCCAGAATGCCCACGCCTACGAGGACCAGATCGGCTACGTCGAGGTCTTCAAGCAGCTGGGCGTGGGTATCGTGCAGATGTGCTACAACACCCAGAACCTGGTGGGCACCGGCTGCTATGAGCGCGACGGCGGCCTGTCGGGCTTCGGTCGTGAGATCGTCGCCGAGATGAACCGCGTCGGCGTCATGTGCGACCTGTCCCACGTCGGCTCCAAGACCTCCGAGGAAGTCATCCTCGAATCGAAGAAACCGGTCTGCTACTCCCACTGCCTGCCGTCGGGTCTCAAGGAGCACCCGCGCAACAAGTCCGATGAAGAGCTGAAGTTCATCGCCGACCACGGCGGTTTCGTCGGCGTGACCATGTTCGCGCCGTTCCTGGCCAAGGGCATCGATTCGACCATCGACGACTACGCCGAAGCCATCGAGTACACCATGAACATCGTCGGCGAAGACGCCATCGGCATCGGCACCGACTTCACCCAGGGCCATGGCCAGGACTTCTTCGAATACCTGACCCACGACAAGGGCTACGCCCGTCGCTTGACCAACTTCGGCAAGATCATCAACCCGCTGGGCATCCGCACCGTGGGCGAGTTCCCCAACCTCACCGAGACCCTGCTCAAGCGCGGTCACTCCGAGCGTGTGGTGCGCAAGATCATGGGCGAGAACTGGGTGAATGTCCTGAAGGACGTCTGGGGCGAATAAGCCGCAACCTCTGAATCCTTTCCCCCGGCCGTCCGCGCCGGGGGCAACACAACGAATTTTCTGGAGTTAAGTTTCCATGGCCAAGATCGCCCCGCAACTGCCCATCGAAGTCGACAGCGAAACCGGTGTCTGGACCTCCGACGCCCTGCCGATGCTGTACGTGCCGCGTCACTTCTTCGTCAACAACCACATGGGCATCGAGGAAGTGCTGGGCGCCGAAGCCTATGCCGAGATCCTCTACAAGGCTGGCTACAAGTCCGCCTGGCACTGGTGCGAAAAAGAAGCCGAATGCCACGGCCTGGAAGGCGTCGCGGTGTTCGAGCACTACATGAAGCGCCTGTCGCAGCGCGGCTGGGGCCTGTTCAAGATCCAGGACATCGACCTCGACAAGGGCACCGCCAGCGTCAAGCTCGAACACTCGGCCTTCGTCTATGTGTACGGCAAGGTCGGGCGCAAGGTCGACTACATGTTCACCGGCTGGTTCGCCGGCGCCATGGACCAGATCCTGGCCGCCCGCGGCAGCAAGATCCGCACCGTCGCCGAACAGGTCTACGGCGGTTCCGAAGAAGGCCACGACGATGGCCTGTTCACCGTCAAGCCGTTGTAAGCGGAGTTAAGAAAAATGGCTTTCGAAGCGATGTTCCAGCCGATCCAGATCGGCAAACTGACCATCCGCAACCGGGTGCTCAGCACCGCGCACGCCGAGGTCTACGCCACCGATGGCGGCATGACCACCGACCGCTACGTGAAATATTACGAAGAGAAAGCCAAGGGCGGTATCGGCCTGGCGATCTGTGGCGGCTCGTCCGTGGTGGCCATCGACAGCCCGCAGGAATGGTGGAGCTCGGTGAACCTGTCCACCGACCGTATCATCCCGCACTTCCAGAATCTGGCCGACGCCATGCACAAGCATGGCGCCAAGATCATGATCCAGATTACCCACATGGGCCGCCGCTCGCGCTGGGACGGTTTCAACTGGCCGACCCTGATGTCGCCGTCAGGCATCCGTGAACCGGTGCATCGCGCCACCTGCAAGACCATCGAGCCGGAAGAGATCTGGCGGGTGATCGGCAACTACGCCCAGGCCGCGCGCCGGGCCAAGGCCGGAGGCCTGGACGGCGTCGAGCTGTCCGCCGTGCACCAGCACATGATCGACCAGTTCTGGAGCCCGCGGGTCAACAAGCGGACCGACGAATGGGGCGGCAGCTTCGAAGGCCGGATGAAGTTCGGCCTGGAAGTGCTCAAGGCGGTGCGCGCCGAAGTCGGCGACGATTTCTGCGTGGGCATGCGTATCTGCGGTGACGAATTCCACCCGGACGGCCTGTCCCACGAGGACATGAAGCAGATCGCCAAGTATTACGACGACACCGGCATGCTCGATTTCATCGGCGTCGTGGGCTCGGGTTGCGACACTCACAACACCCTGGCCAACGTGATTCCGAACATGAGTTATCCACCGGAGCCGTTCCTGCACCTGGCCGCCGGCATCAAGGAAGTGGTCAAGGTTCCGGTGCTGCATGCGCAGAACATCAAGGACCCGAACCAGGCTACGCGCATCCTGGAAGGCGGCTATGTCGACATGGTCGGCATGACCCGCGCGCACATCGCCGACCCGCACCTGATCGCCAAGATCAAGATGGGCCAGATCGACCAGATCAAGCAGTGCGTGGGCGCCAACTACTGCATCGACCGCCAGTACCAGGGCCTGGACGTGCTGTGCATCCAGAACGCCGCGACCTCCCGTGAATACCTGGGCGTGCCGCACATCATCGAGAAATCCACCGGGCCGAAACGCAAGGTGGTGGTGGTTGGCGCCGGCCCTGCCGGCATGGAATCGGCGCGGGTGGCGGCCGAACGTGGCCACGACGTGACCCTGTTCGAGAAGAAGGACGCCATCGGCGGGCAGATCACCACCGCCGCGAAAGCACCGCAGCGCGACCAGATCGCCGGCATCACCCGCTGGTACCAGCTGGAGCTGGCACGGCTGAAGGTCGATCTGCGCCTGGGCACCGCGGCCGATGCCGAGACCATCCTCGACTTGCGTCCGGACATCGTGGTGCTGGCCGTCGGCGGGCATCCGTTCCTCGAGCAGAACGAACACTGGGGCGCCGCCGAAGGGCTGGTGGTCAGCAGCTGGGACGTGCTCGACGGCAAGGTGGCGCCGGGCAAGAACGTGCTGGTCTACGACACTATCTGCGAGTTCACCGGCATGTCGGTGGCCGACTTCCTCGCCGACAAGGGCAGCCAGGTCGAGATCGTCACCGACGACATCAAGCCGGGCGTGGCCATCGGTGGCACGTCGTTCCCGACCTACTACCGCAGCATGTACCCCAAAGAAGTGATCATGACCGGCGACATGATGCTGGAAAAGGTCTACCGCGAAGGCGACAAGCTGGTGGCGGTGCTGGAGAACGAATACACCGGCGCCAAAGAGGAGCGGGTGGTCGACCAGGTGGTGGTGGAGAACGGCGTGCGGCCTGACGAAGCGATCTACTACGCGCTCAAGGAAGGTTCGCGCAACAAGGGCCAGGTCGACGTCGAAGCGCTGTTCGCGATCAAGCCGCAGCCTTCGTTGAGCCAGGCGGGCGACGGTTATCTGCTGTTCCGCATCGGTGACTGCGTGGCGCAGCGCAACACCCACGCGGCCATCTATGACGCCCTGCGGATCTGCAAGGATTTCTAAGCCATACCTGTAGCCGCTGCCGAAGGCTGCGATCGACTGCGAAGCAGTCGTGCTCTTGAGTTCGCAGGAAAGTCCTGCGGACTTCATCGCAGCCTGCGGCAGCGGCTACAACGACCGAGCTGGTCTTTGGGAGCTCCACCATGTTGAACACCCTTCTTCCCATCCTGCTGTTCGCAGCCATCGGCCTGGCTGTCCTGGGCGCGTTGCGGCGGGTGGCCATGTGGCGCCGGGGCCGTGCGTCCAAGGTCGACCTGATCGGCGGCCTGCTGGCCATGCCCAAGCGCTACATGGTCGACCTGCACCATGTGGTGGCGCGGGACAAATACATCGCCAACACCCACGTGGCCACGGCCGGTGGCGCGGTGGCGTCCATCGTGCTGGCGATTCTGGTGCACGGTTTCGGCCTGCATAACCGCATCCTCGGCTACGCCTTGCTGCTGATGTCGGCGGTGATGTTCGTCGGCGCGATCTTCGTCTACCTGCGCCGCCGCAACCCGCCGTCGCGCCTGTCGAAAGGTCCGTGGATGCGCCTGCCGAAAAGCCTGTTGGCGTTCTCGGCGTCGTTCTTCCTGGTGACCCTGCCGGTGGCCGGGATCCTCCCGGAAAACTTCGGTGGCTGGGTACTGGCGGTGATCCTCGGCATCGGCGTGTTGTGGGGCGTGTCCGAGCTGTTCTTCGGCATGACCTGGGGCGGCCCGATGAAGCACGCCTTCGCCGGTGCCCTGCACCTGGCCTGGCACCGCCGCGCCGAGCGCTTCGGCGGCGGCCGTTCCACCGGCCTCAAGCCGCTGGACCTGGAAGACCCGAACGCGCCGCTGGGTGTGGAAAAACCCAAGGATTTCACCTGGAACCAGCTGCTGGGCTTCGACGCCTGCGTGCAGTGCGGTAAATGCGAAGCCGCGTGCCCGGCCTTTGCCGCAGGCCAGCCGCTGAACCCGAAAAAGCTGATCCAGGACATGGTGGTTGGCCTGGCGGGCGGTACCGATGCCAAGTTCGCTGGCAGCCCGTATCCGGGTAAGCCGATTGGCGAACACAGCGGCAATCCGCACCAGCCGATCGTCAACGGCCTGGTGGACGCCGAGACCCTGTGGTCCTGCACCACTTGCCGCGCTTGCGTCGAGGAGTGCCCGATGATGATCGAGCACGTCGATGCCATCGTCGACATGCGTCGTCACCTGACCCTGGAAAAGGGCGCCACCCCGAACAAGGGCGCCGAAGTCCTGGAAAACCTGATCGCCACCGACAACCCGGGCGGTTTTGCCCCGGGCGGGCGGATGAACTGGGCGGCGGACCTCAACCTGGCGCTGCTCGGCGAGAAGAAAACCACCGACGTGCTGTTCTGGGTTGGCGACGGCGCGTTCGACATGCGCAACCAGCGCACCCTGCGCGCCTTCGTCAAAGTGCTGAAAGCGGCCAAGGTCGACTTCGCGGTACTGGGCCTGGAAGAGCGCGACAGCGGCGACGTGGCCCGGCGCCTGGGCGACGAGGCGACCTTCCAGCTGCTGGCCAAGCGCAATATCCAGACCCTGGCCAAGTACAGCTTCAAGCGCATCGTCACCTGCGACCCCCACAGTTTCCATGTGCTGAAAAACGAATACGGCGCCCTCGGTGGCGAGTACGTGGTGCTGCACCACAGCACCTACATGGCCGAGCTGATCGCCGGCGGCGCCCTGAATCTGGGCCAGCACAAAGGCAACAGCGTGACTTATCACGACCCGTGCTACCTGGGCCGCTACAACGGCGAGTACGAAGCGCCGCGGGAAGTGCTGCGGGCGCTGGGGATCGAGGTCAAGGAAATGCAACGCTCCGGTTTCCGCTCGCGCTGCTGTGGCGGTGGCGGCGGCGCGCCGATCACCGACATCCCGGGCAAGCAGCGGATCCCCGACATGCGCATGGACGACATTCGCGAAACCGGCGCCGAGCTGGTGGCCGTGGGTTGTCCACAATGCACCGCGATGCTCGAAGGCGTGGTCGAACCACGACCGCTGATCAAGGACATTGCCGAACTGGTGGCCGACGCCTTGCTGGAAGACGCCGCGCCCGGCAAGCCGGCGACCCCGGCCAAACGTGAACCTGCGGAGGCCCACTGATGAGCAACATTATCCGCCGCGACCCGCGGGCTGAATGGATCGCCCGTAACCGCCTGCACCCGCTGCACGCGGCCATGCAACCGGCGCAGCACAGCTGGATGGGGCCCAACGGCATCATCCGCAAGAACCCCCACGGGGTCGGTTTCATCGGCCCCAACGGCATCAAGCGCATCGACCGCAGCGGCGCCCAGCAGGGTGGGGCGGTCAAGCGCAGCGCCGCGGTCGAAGTCCAGCTGCCGCTGCATCAGGTGGCGCAGCCGGCGTTCTACATCTGCGTGGTGCCGGACATGGTCGGCGGCCGCCTGAGCAGCCACGACCGCGATCTTTTGGGCCTGGCCCATCAACTGGCCGGCAAGGACGGTGCGGTGCTGGCGGTGGTGTTCGGCGAGCACAAGGAAAACACTTTCGCCACGGCTGGCGTCGACCGCCTGCTGGTGCTGGAAGGCAACGAATTCAGCGGTTATGCACCGGAACAACGGGTCCAGGGCCTGCGGGCTGTGGATAACCAGTTCAGCCCGCGTCACTGGCTGCTGCCCGACAGCCGCACCGGTGGCGGCGAACTGGGCCGACGGTTTGCTGCGGCCCTGGGCGAACGCCCGGCCACGCGGGTCTGGCAGGTCAAGGACGAGCAGTGCATCGGCCGCGCCGGTGCCGGCTTGCAGGACCTGGCCCGGCCGCTGGCACGCTTGATCCTGGCCGCCGCCGAATGCGCGGAGCCGGTCAGCGAAACCCGCCACGAAGCTCTGCCGGTGGAGTTATCCACAACGGTGGCGCGCAGCCTGGCGCGGATCGAGGACCTGGGCGCGGTGGCGGTGGACCCGGCGGCGATTCCCATGGCCGAGGCCGAGTTCATTTTCTCCGGCGGCAACGGGGTCAAGGACTGGGAGCTTTTCCACAGGACCGCCGCGGCCCTGGGCGCCACCGAAGGCGCGTCGCGGGTGGCGGTGGACGACGGTTTCATGGCCCGCGACCGTCAGGTCGGCGCCTCGGGCACCTGGGTCACCGCCCGGGTGTACGTGGCGGTGGGGATTTCCGGGGCGATCCAGCACCTGCAGGGCATCGGTGCCTGCGACAAGGTGGTGGCGATCAACCTCGATCCGGGCTGCGACATGATCAAACGCGCCGACCTGTCGGTGATTGGCGAAAGCGCCGAGCTTCTTCAAGCCTTGATCGCGGCGGTAGAGGCCTACCGCAACGGCGCCAAGCGCGATGCGGCTTAAGGGAAGGATAGGGTTATGAGTACTAATGTGATCAGCCTGGTGTCCATCGGCGCCCACCCGACTTCCGGCCGGCCACGGCGTGCCGAGCAGGATGCGCGGGCGGTCGAGCTGGGGCTGCAACTGGCCGGGGACAGGCTGCAGGTGCTGCACGCCGGCGATATCGCCGAGCCGGCCCTGCGCGCGTACTTGGGCATGGGCCTGGAACAGATGCACGTGCTGGAGCAGTCGGCCGGTGCCGATGCGCTGCCGGCGCTGACCGATTATCTGCGCGATGCCGGGGCGCAAGTGGTGCTTACCGGCAGCCAGGCGGAAACCGGCGAAGGTTCGGGCATGCTGCCATTCCTGCTGGCGGAAAACCTCGGCTGGCCGCTGGTGGTGGGCCTGGCCCAGGTGGAGTCCATCGACAGTGGCGTGGCCCTGGTGCTGCAAGCCCTGCCGCGTGGCCAGCGCCGTCGGCTGAAGGTGCGCCTGCCGTTCCTCGCCACTGTGGATAACGCCGCGCCCAAGCCACGGCAGAGCGCCTACGGTCCGGCCCGACGTGGGGTACTACAGGCGCGGCAGGTGGAAGTGCTCGACGATGAGTTGTTCACCAGCGCCACCCTGCAACCGGCCAAACCCCGGCCCAAGCGCCTGAAAGTGATCAAGGCCAAGAGCGGCGCCGACCGCATGAAAGCCGCGACCGCCAAGGCCAGCGGCGGTGGCGGCCAGGTGCTCAAGGGCGGCAGCGCCGAAGCCGGGGCCGAGGCCATCCTCAAGCTGCTGATCGAAGAAGGCGTGGTCCGTTAGGGCCAGGCCTGTCGCTTCACCGTTATCCCCAGCAAGCTTCGCTCCTACAGGGGCGCGGCTTGCCTGCGATAGATTCCTCCCCTTTATCCACGTTTACCCACAATCCCTGTGCGCGCCTCTGTGGATAAGATGTTCGTCCCTCTCTGCAAGCCTCGCCAATCAAGCGCTGCAGCGCGTTGTACGAAAAACGATCAAGCTAAGTCGAGGTTTTTCCGAAGGTTTTTCTGTGGATAAGGAACTCCCTCGCTTCTCTGCCGCCGGCGAGTTGCCCCCAAAGTCTGTTGGCCTCTTTGTGGATAAGATGTTCGCTATCCGCTGAGAGCCTTATAAACAGCGGTCTTCAAGGCGCTGGTCAAAAAATAGGCAAATGTGGGACTTTGCCCTGCCGGCAGCACTGAAACCTCGATATTTTGCGGTATGCGGCGGTTTTCCACAGCCCGATGCCTTTCACTGCGAAGTTGCCCCCAAAGTCTGTTGGCGCTTCTGTGGATAAGGTGTTCGCCTTCGTCTATGGCCCTTTAAATATGTGGCTTACAGGCTGTTGTTCAAAAAACGATCAAAGCCTTGTGGAGAAGACCTTTTTGGATAAGTCACGGATTTTCTTCAGGTTCTGCCACTGAATCCGTCGGTTTAAAGCCGAGTTGCCCACATTTGCTGTGGGTGGAGATGTGGATAACTTGTTTGCGGACCTCTGAAAGCCTTGGCCGGTGGTGCCCCGGCGAGAACAGGTCAATTTTTGTACAGTCGTGCGGCGGCGATCGTCCGTTTCCGGCGGGGCGCCCGATAAACACCGAACGAGGTATGGCTTATATATCCAGCCAGCATAAATACAGTTTCCTCTGGGTATGGAGGGCTGTTTGACATGCAATGGGGCCAAGACTTTACTTGCTCTCACCACAAGAAGTGGGCGGATTATCAAGGGCGTTAGTCGAGTTCTCGACAATCCCTCAAGAAAATCCATGACAGGAGTCAAAAGTGAAAAACATCGTTTGTCTCTAGCGTTCTCCGATAGCTGACATCGAGCCTGTTGATCGGTGAAGAAGCTATTTCCAAAGCCCCTCCTGGTTGATGAAGTTCAGGGCTTTCTCGAAAGCCTGTTGAGTACCGGTATTTAACGACGGTTGGTTCTGGGTTATGGGCTTGGGATAGTCGCGGGCGCCCTGGAAGTTGTTGCGATTCCGCGAGCAAAGGCACAAGTGTGCATGTATTCAATTACAAGGAGTTATTGAAATGTCCGAAGCATCCAAAGCCAAAACCAAGGCCGCTGCCGCGCCCAGCAAGGAAGCCTATATCGAGCTGCTCAATGAAATGCGCGGGCACGCCAAGAAGAGATCCAGGGGCGAGGCCAGGGGCCTGCTGATGGCTTCGCCTCACCTGCAGCAGATTCACCTGCGTAGCCTCTACGTCACCACCAGCTCCAACGATCCCGCGGTGCGCGCCCTCGAGCCCAAGGCCCGGAAGACGGGGGAAGCGCAGGCCGACCAGTCGGAATCCGAGCTGACCAAGGCCACGGAGCACTTCCAGAACTCGGGCTCGACCGATACCACGGACTACAAGAAAAAACTCGAGGAACTGCGTAACCGGGACAAGGCCGCCGCGGAAAAGCGCATCGACAAGATGTATGACGAAGCAATCGCCCTGGTCAGCGATTATCCACAAAGCGCCGATGCCGTGGTCGGCTTCATGGAAACCTTCGGCAACTTGTTCAATGCCGTGCTGGACAAGATCGCCGACTTCTTCGTTGATATCGGGAAGAACATCATCAAATGGCTGAAGAATGTCTGGGAGAAAATAACCAATACCTTCAACTCCGTCGTCAGCTGGATCACCGGTTGGTTCTCTTGATCTGCTGAGCTTCGGAGGTGGCTTATGGTCAAACCCGTTGGCCTGCTGCCTTTTGTCGACCCTTACAAGCTCGAGTGGGACAGGGCTTTTTATATCGAGGAAGACAGGGCACTGGCCGATAACAAGGCACGACTCGATGTACTGCGTCAGCACGATAAGGAAAGAACCCAGGAAAGAATCGACGGCTTATATGACGATTTACTGCGACATATCGATCCGAACTATAAGCGCGCGCCCAATGCCGAGGACTTCAAGGATATCTTCGGTGTGGCACAGGGCATCATCCATTCCTGGAACTGGTAGTTGTTAACAACGTGAAGCTCCAAAAAAAACCGCGAGCATGCTCGCGGTTTTTTATCGGCGGGGCAGAAGCCTTCAGCCTTGAACCGGCACGCCCTTGAGGTACGGAGCCGGTTCGGCGCCGAGGTTGTTCAGCATGCGCTCGCTGTACCAGTCCACGAAGTTGACCACGCCGAACTCGTAGGTCTTGGAGTACGGGCCTGGCTGGTAGGCGGTGGAGTTGATGCCACGCTGGTTCTCTTCGGCCAGGCGACGATCCTGGTCGTTGGTGGCGTCCCACACCTGGCGCATGCGCTCGACGTCGTAGTCCACGCCTTCGACCGCGTCCTTGTGCACCAGCCACTTGGTGGTGACCATGGTTTCCTGGGCGCTGATCGGCCACACGGTGAACACGATGATGTGGTCGCCCATGCAGTGGTTCCACGAGTGCGGCAGGTGCAGGATGCGCATCGAGCCCAGGTCCGGGTTCTTGATCCGGCCCATCAGCTTGGCGCAGCCCTGCTTGCCGTCCATGGTCATGGACACGGTGCCCTTGAGCAGCGGCATGCGCACGATGCGGTTACGCAGGCCGAAGCTGGCGTGGGCGTAAGGGATCTTCTCGGCTTCCCAGGCGGCGGCGGAGGCGGCCACGTGGTCCTTGAACGCCTGGTCGGCGCGCGGGTCGGTGACGTCGTCCCACTCCAGCAGGGTTTTCAGCAGTTCCGGGTGCGAACCGCCGCAGTGGTAGCACTCGCGGTTGTTCTCCAGCACCAGCTTCCAGTTGGCCTTTTCCATCAAGGTGGTTTGCACCGCCACCTTGGTGTTCTCCATGTCGTAGGGTTCCATGTAGTGCGTCAGGGTCGCCAGGAAGTCATCGATGGCCGGCGGGTTTTCCGCGAGGCTGATGAAAATGTAGCCACCAGCGGTCTTCACGTTCACCGGCTTGAGGCCGTACTGCTTCATATCGAAGTCGGCGCCCATCTCGGTGCCGGCAAACAGCAGGCGACCGTCCAGCTCATAGGTCCACTGGTGGTAGTGGCAGACCAGCTTGGCGACCTTGCCCTTGTCGCTGGTGCACAGGCGCGAACCGCGGTGGCGGCAGACGTTGTGGAAGGCATGGACCACACCGTCGGCGCCACGGATCACGATGATCGGGTTCTTGCCGACCTGCAGGGTCATGTAGTTGCCCTTGGTCGGAATCTCGCAGGTCATGCCGGCGATCAGCCATTCCTTCTGGAAGATCTCCTGCATGTCGATATCGAACAGGCGCTCGTCGCAGTAGAACGGCTGCGGCAGGGAGAAGGTCCGCTCGCGTTCTTGGAGCATTTGCGCGGTGGCCTTGCGTGCGGGTTCCAGCGGATCGCCCAGGCTCAGGGTTGCGGTGACGTCCATCGTTTTGGTCCTCATGGCCATCTGTGTGGCCGGCGAAAGTGGCAGTGTGGCCGGTGTAACGGGCTTGTACGGGCAATCCCTGCGCCTGAAGTCCTGATTCTGCGTTACCGCTCCTCGCCATAGCGGGCTATGACTCGTCGCGGCGCCTTGACTCAGAACTTCAGGCTGGGGGCTTGCTCCGCACAAGCCCGTCACACCGGCCACGGTTACGACGCAAGGCTGAAAAATCAGCGGTTATCAGTTGAGGCGAGTGTGGGGCCGGCGCGGTCCAGAACCTTATCCATGGGCGACATGGCCCAATCTGTTCCCGACGCGCAAGCCCCGGTGGTTGGGGGCTGGTCGCGATAAGTATGTGAATGTCGCAGATAGGTAAATGGGTGTTTATGGGCCTGCGCACAATCGCCACCATAAAGGCCGGCAGTCGGCCGTGGAGATCAGCATGTCCAACAACTTCCTGAACCCGGTAACCACCCAGACCTGGGCCAATGGCCGACACATCGTCCGTTGCGTCAAAGTCATCCAGGAAACCTGGGACGTGCGCACCTTCTGCTTCATGGCCGACCAGCCGATCATGTTCTTCTTCAAGCCGGGGCAGTTCGTCACCCTGGAGCTGGAGATCGAAGGCCAGCCGATCATGCGTTCCTACACCATTTCCAGCTCGCCCTCGGTGCCGTACAGCTTCTCGGTGACCATCAAGCGCGTCCCTGGCGGCAAGGTGTCCAACTGGCTGCACGACACCCTGCACGAAGGTCAGGAGCTGGCGGTGCACGGGCCGGTGGGGCTGTTCAACGCCATCGACTTCCCGAGCCCGAAAGTCCTGTACCTCAGCGGCGGCGTCGGCATCACCCCGGTGATGTCCATGGCGCGCTGGTTCTACGACACCAATGGCAATGTCGACATGGTGTTTATCCACAGCGCGCGCTCGCCGAAGGACATCATTTATCACCGCGAGCTGGAGCACATGGCATCGCGGATCGACAACTTCAGCCTGCACCTGATCTGCGAGAAACATGGCCTGGGCGAGCCCTGGGCCGGTTATCGCGGCTACCTGAACCACAAGATGCTGGAGCTGATGGCGCCGGACTTCCTCGAACGCGAGGTGTTCTGCTGCGGCCCGACCCCTTACATGAACGCGGTCAAGCGCCTGCTCGAGGCCAGCGGTTTCGACATGTCGCGCTACCACGAGGAATCCTTCGGCGCGACGCCACCGGAAGCCCGTGCCGACGCCGTGGAACAGGCCGAACAGGCCGCCGAGGCGCCGGAAATCGACGCCGCCGACCTGCACCAGGTGGAGTTCACCGCTTCCGGCAAGAGTATCCGCGTGGCGCCGGGCGAAACCGTCCACGCCGCCGCGGCCAAGCTTGGCCTGATGATCCCCAAGGCCTGCGGCATGGGCATCTGCGGCACCTGCAAGGTGCTCAAGCTGGGTGGGGAAGTGGAGATGGACCACAATGGCGGCATCACCGAGGAAGACGAAGCCGAAGGCTACATCCTGTCCTGCTGCAGCGTGCCGAAGGGGGATGTGCGGGTCGAGTATTGAGCGGCGGACCGGTAGCCCGTAGCCGTTGCCGAGGCACGAGGCTGCGATCGACTGCGAAGCAGTCGTAAAACCGGACAGCCCGTTCTTTCTGGAACACCACGTGCTCAGGTTTTGCGAGGACTGCGTCGGAATGCCGCCCACCTCGTTCGCAGCCTCGCGGGCTCGGCAGCGGCTACAGATTGATCCGCTCGCTCAATCGATAAACAGATCCGTCATCAGCGCTTCGCTGCTGTCGGGATCGAAGCGGTAATGGGCGAAATCGCTCACCCCCTGTTCGCGCAGTATTTCCTCGTCGATCAGCAAGCGCCCGGTGATGCGGCGCTGGCGGCTGGAGAGAATCGCGTGGGCCGCGTCGGCCATGATCGCAGGCGTGCGCGCATGCTTGAACGATTCGCGCGAACCCAGCTGGAACTCGATGGCGGCGGTGGCGATCATGGTCTGCGGCCACAGCGAGTTGACGCTGATGCCGTAGTTCTTGAATTCCTCGCTCATGCCCAGGGTCAGCATGCTCATGCCGTATTTGGTCACGGTGTAGGGGCTGTACTGGGCGAACCATTTGCTCGCCAGGTTCAGCGGCGGCGACAGGCTGAGGATGTGCCCGCCGCTGCTTTTCAGGTAGGGCAGGGCCGCCTGGCTGCACAGCAGCACGGCGCGGGTGTTGATCTGGTGCATCAGGTCGAAGCGCTTGAGTTCGATGTGCTGCACCCCGGTCAGCTTGATTGCCCCCGCATTGTTGACCAGCGCATCGATGCCGCCGAACTGCTCGGCGGCCTTGGCCAGGGCCTGGCGCACCACCTCTTCGTCACGCACGTCCACTTGCAGGGCCAGGGCCTTGCCCCCCAGCGCCTCGACCTCGCGGGCCACGCTGAAGATGGTGCCGGGCAGCTTGGGATGAGGGTCGGCGCTTTTTGCCGCGATCACGATATTGGCCCCGTCCCGCGCCGCCCGCAGGGCGATCTCGCGGCCGATGCCACGACTGGCGCCGGTGATGAACAGGGTCTTGCCTTGTAAGGACATGGATGCGCTCCTGATTATTGTCGTTATCCGAGCGGGTACAGCGGCTCGCCAGTCAATCTAGTTCATGTCTGGCGCGTGTGCGGGGTGGGGGCGAAAAGGCGCTGGGCCGCGGGCCTTGCCCGCGGCAGGGGGAGGACTCAGTACAGCGCCGGACGGCGGTCCAGGTGCACATGGTTATGGGCGCTGATGTGCTTGTGCCGGGCGTCCGCCAGGGGCAGCTCCGCGAGCAGCAATTGCTGCTGGGGGTGACGGGCGCTGCCGGCCAGCGGATAACCGTCGGCGTCGACGATCAGCGAGCCGCCGACCCAGGCCACGCCACGCTCGTCGCCGCAGCGGTCGCAGGCGGCGATGAACATACGGTTGACCGCGGCGTTGGCCTGGACCCGGACCATTTCCGCCGGGCGCTCGCCCGCGGGGCGCGGCCCGTCCGGCCAGTTGACCGGGGCGCAGAGCAGGGCGGCGCCGGCCAGCGCGGGCAGGCGCACCCATTCCGGGAACTCCAGGTCGTAGCAGATCAGCATCGCGATCGCGCCAAAACGGGTCTCGACCACCGGTGGCGGCTGGTCGCCCACCGTGAACACCAGCTTCTCCCGGTCCCACAGATGGGCCTTGCGATACACCGTCACCCGCCCCTCGGGCTCGACCAGCGCGGCGCTGTTGGCCACTTGCCCGGCATTCAGGCGCTCGCAGAAGCCGCCGACTATCACCACCTGCAGCTCCGCAGCCAAGGCCTTCCACAGGGTCAATGTCGGCCCGTCAAGGCTCTCGGACAGCGCCAGCGCCTCTTGCCGATCGGCGAACACATAGCCGCTTTGCACCAGTTCCGGCAGCACCACCACCTGGGCGCCCTCGGCGGCGGCCTCGCGAATGGCCCGCTGGCCCAGGTCGCGGTTGTAGTCGAGCTCGCCTACCCGTGGGGCGATCTGTTGGCAGGCGACTTTCAGGGTAGGCAGTCCAGTCATTGGCCGGCTCCTTCCAGTTGGCGTTCGCTGGCCTGGATCGCCAGGCGTTCGGCGTCCAGGTCCAGGCCGCGGGTCAGCGCCCAGTAGGCCACGCCGGCCACGGCCAGGCCGATGACAAAGGCAATGTCCGCGCCCTCCAGCGCCCGGGAAACCGGGCCCTGGTAGAAGCTCAGGGACATGAACGGAATCATCGCGATCAGGCCGAGGAAATAGGCGACCAGCCCGGGCATGGCCCAGCGGCCATAAATGCCGGCCGGGTTGAAGATATCGCTGATGGCGTAGTGACCTTTGCGCACCACGTAGAAGTCCGCCAGGTTGACCGCGGTCCAGGGCACCAGGAAATACAGCATCAGCAGCACGAAGGTGTTGAAGCTCGCCAGGTAGCTGTCGGGGATGTTCATGGCGATCAGGAAAATCACCACCGCCACCAGGGCGATGCCCACCACCCGGCTCTTGAGGTTCGGCTGGATCTGCAGGAAACCGTCGATGGCGCTGATGCCGGTGAGCATCGCGCCGTAGCAGTTGACCGCCATGATGCCGACCAGGGCGGGCACGGCGATCAGCACGGTAAAGGTGCCGAAGCCCGGGATCATCTGGTTGCCGACTTCGCGGACACTGCCGATGGCGTCCGGAGACGGCAGGGCGGACGCCAGGAAGGCGCCCAGGGACATCAGCCACAGCGCCGAGCCCGCGGCGCCCAGGTAGGTCCAGAAAATCACCTGGCGCGACGAGGTCTTGTGCGGCAGGTAGCGCGAGTAATCCGAGACATACACCGAGTAGCTGATCTGGTAGCCGGCGGCCGCCGACAGCTGGATCAGGAAGGCCGACCAGGAAAAGTGCGCGTCGGCCACGGCGGCATCGGCCTGCAGGGTCATCAGCGCGCTGATGGTCAGCACGGTGAACACGCTGATCAGGATGTAGGTCAGCCAGCGCTGCACGGCGTGCAGCAGGTCATGGCCGACCACGGCGATGATCACCGCGAGGATGATCATCAGGCTGTACCAGGGCGCTCGCGCGCCGGGGACCACGGTGTTGATCGCATCGGTGGCGAGGATCACGTTGAACACGTTGAAGCCGATGTAGACGAAGACCACCGCGGTGAACGGCACGATGGCGCCGCGCAGGCCGAATTGCGCCCGCGACTGGATCATCTGCGGCAGGCCCATGCGTGGTCCCTGGTTGGCGTGGAAGGCCATGCAGAAGGTGCCCAGGCAGACGCCGAGGACGATGGCCAGGATCGAGTAGTGCAGGCTCAGGCCGAGGGCGGCGCCGGTGAAGCCGGTGACCATGGTGGTCAGGACGAAGTTGCCGGTGAACCAGAACGGTCCCTGGTGCCAGACCTTGCCGTGGCGCTCGTGGCGCGGCACGTAGTCGATGGAACGGGTTTCGATCTTGAGGCTGGGTGACGGGGCTTTTTCCGTTGCCGCGGGCAGGCTGGTCATGGGGTATTGCCTTGTTTTTATAAATTGACCCCGGAGTCTCGGATATACGCCTGTGATGTTGAATCAGTGGAGGGAAATAATCAGTTCAGGAATCTGTGAACTGATGTCACGCAGCGCCGGCCCACCGCTCCTGGTCGCGACAGGAAACGGCAGGCCAGTGAGGGCGTTTCAGCCGGCCATGACCTGGCGAATGTCCGCGGCCAGTTCGCGGACCCGCGCTTCTTCGGTGTCCCACGAGCACATGAAGCGCGCGCCGCCTTTACCGATGAAGGTGTAGAAGCGCCAGCCCCTGGCGGTCAGCGCGGCTATGGCCGGTTCCGAGAGTTGCAGGAACACGCCGTTGGCCTGCACCGGGAACATCAGATCCACCCCTGGAATGTCCGCCACCAGCTCGGCCAGCAACTGCGCGCAATGGTTGGCGTGGCGGGCGTATTTGAGCCAGGCGTCGTTTTCCAGCAGGCCGACCCAGGGCGCCGACAGAAAACGCATCTTCGAGGCCAACTGGCCGGCCTGCTTGCAGCGGTAGTCGAAGTCTTCGGCCAGCTTGTGGTTGAAGAACAGGATCGCCTCGCCCACCGCCATGCCGTTTTTCGTGCCGCCGAAGCACAGCACGTCGACCCCGGCTTTCCAGGTCAGGTCGGCGGGCGAGCAGCCGAGGAAGGCGCAGGCGTTGGAGAACCGCGCGCCGTCCATGTGCAGGTTCAGCCCCAGCTCCTTGCAGGTGGCGCTGATGGCGCGGATTTCTTCCGGGGTGTAGACGCTGCCGACTTCGGTGGCCTGGGTCAGGGTCACCACCCGTGGCTTGGGATAGTGGATGTCCTGGCGCTTGAGGGCGATGTCGCGGATCGAGTCCGGGGTCAGCTTGCCGTTCTCGGTGCCGGCGATCAGCAGCTTGGAGCCGTTGGAGAAGAATTCCGGCGCGCCGCATTCGTCGGTTTCGACGTGGGCGGTTTCCGAGCAGATGACGCTGTGGTAACTCTGGCACAGCGACGACAGGGCCAGGGAGTTGGCGGCGGTACCGTTGAAGGCGAAGAACACCTCGCAGTCGGTCTCGAACAGTTTGCGGAAATAATCGGCGGCGCGCGCGGTCCACTGGTCGTCGCCATAGGCGCGTTCGTGGCCGCGATTGGCCTGTTCCATGGCCGCCCAGGCCTCGGGGCAAATGCCGGAATAGTTGTCGCTGGCGAATTGTTGGCTCTTGTCGGTCATGGCCGTCTTCCGTGCTAAGGGTCCGAAAGGGGAGTCCTTCGATAAAGGGCTCCGGATAAGGCGCTCCTGGGTAAGGAGCCCTTGGGTAAAGCGTCCGCAACGAGGTCTGGGCCAGCAGGACAGCGCAGGCCCCGCAGAGATCGGTGGAGCGCCACTTTACCCAAGATTGACGGGGGAGCACACGCTCTGTTTATGGGTGAAAAATGCACAGGCCATGAGGATATATGCCAGACCCGATGCTGACCCCGCTGGTCGCCCGGCGCGATGGCGCCCTGGACCTGCTCAAGTGGCTGGCGCTGCTTTGCATGGTGCTCGATCACCTGCGCTACGTCGGCTGGAGCCTGGATCTGCTGTATGTGCCCGGGCGCCTGGCGTTTCCCTGGTTCTGCCTGGCGCTGGCGGCCAATGTGGCGCGGGCCGGTGCGGTGGATCGCGAGGGCGCGGGGCAATGGCGTTACCTGGGCTGGCTGCTGCTGTTCAGCCTGCTCAGCGAAGTACCGTACCGGCTGTACATTCCCGACCCCGATACCCTGAATGTGCTGCCGACCCTGGCCCTGGGCCTGCTGGTGGCCCGTGCCTGGCAGCGACGCGGCGGGCTGGCGCTGTGGCTGGGGATCGTCGCGGCCTTGTTGGGCGGGCTGTTCGACCGCTACCTGATGTTCGGCCTGTTCGGCGTGTTGCTGCCGCTGGCGCTGTTAATAGTGTTGCAGCGCCGCTGGTACTGGGCGCTGCTGCCGGGGCTGCTGTGCCTGGCGGCCAATCAGTGGGAAAGCCTGCTGCCGGCGGCGCGCCAGGGCAACCAGGTGGCGGCCTGGGCCCTGGTCGCCTGCGTGCTGGCGCCGTGGCTGGGGCTGGCGATCCTGCGGCGGCTGCGCGGTTTTTCGCCGCCACCGATGCGGCGCTGGGCCTATCTCCTGTATCCCGGGCATTTCCTCCTGCTGCTGATGCTGCGCAATCTCCTGGCCTGACGGCGAGTGTTGTCGCTGCGAACGCCCTGTAGCCGCTGCCGAGCCTGCGAGGCTGCGAACGAGGTGGACGGCATTCCGACGCAGTCCTCGCAAAACCTGAACATGCGGTATGTCTGGAAGAACAGGTTGTCTGGTTTTACGACCGCTTCGCGGCCGAGCGCAGCCTCGCGGGCTCGGCAGCGGCTACAGGCGCGCAGGCCCGAAAGCTGTCGCGCCACTGGTCGGTGGCGGGGTCTGGCGGTCGCGGGCAAGCCACCGATTTAGAGCCTTCGGCCTGTGGCGCGCGCAAGCATTTGTCTCTCTGCGCCAGGCCATGTCGTAAACGCACCTTTGCGTGGCGTCCATAGGCATTTGATCGGTCAGCGCCGGTCATACCATCGCATCCAAAGGGCACTACCGCAGGGTACGTGCCTCACCGAGACGAAAGGCGCACCGCCGCCGCTGGGAGAGACGCGATGTTCAGCAAGCAAGACCAAATCCAGGGTTATGACGATGCACTGCTGGCGGCCATGAATGCCGAGGAGCAACGTCAGGAAGATCACATCGAGCTGATCGCGTCGGAGAACTACACCAGCAAGCGCGTGATGCAAGCGCAAGGCAGTGGCCTGACCAACAAGTACGCCGAAGGTTATCCGGGCAAGCGCTACTACGGTGGTTGCGAGCACGTGGACAAGGTCGAGGCCCTGGCCATCGAGCGCGCCAAGCAACTGTTCGGCGCCGATTACGCTAACGTCCAGCCGCACTCCGGTTCCTCGGCCAACAGCGCCGTGTACCTGGCCCTGCTGCAAGCCGGCGACACCATCCTGGGCATGAGCCTGGCCCATGGCGGCCACCTGACCCACGGCGCCAAAGTGTCGTCTTCGGGCAAGCTGTACAATGCCGTGCAGTACGGCATCGACACCAACACCGGGCTGATCGACTACGACGAAGTCGAGCGCCTGGCCGTCGAGCACAAGCCGAAGATGATCGTCGCTGGCTTCTCGGCCTATTCCAAGACCCTCGACTTCCCACGCTTCCGCCAGATCGCGGATAAAGTCGGTGCGCTGCTGTTCGTCGACATGGCCCACGTCGCCGGTCTGGTCGCCGCTGGCCTGTACCCGAACCCGCTGCCTTACGCCGACGTGGTCACCACCACCACCCACAAGACTCTGCGCGGTCCGCGTGGCGGTCTGATCCTGGCCAAGGCCAACGAAGAAATCGAGAAGAAGCTCAACGCCGCGGTATTCCCTGGCGCCCAGGGCGGCCCGCTGATGCACGTGATCGCCGGCAAGGCGGTGTGCTTCAAGGAAGCGCTGGAGCCTGGCTTCAAGGCCTACCAGCAGCAAGTGATCGACAACGCCCAGGCCATGGCCGGCGTATTTATCAAACGCGGCTACGATGTAGTGTCCGGCGGCACCGACAACCACCTGTTCCTGGTCAGCCTGATCCGTCAGGGCCTCACCGGCAAGGATGCGGACGCCGCCCTGGGGCGCGCCCATATCACCGTGAACAAGAACGCTGTCCCGAACGATCCACAGTCGCCGTTCGTGACCTCCGGCCTGCGTATCGGCACCCCGGCGGTGACCACCCGCGGCTTCAAGGTTACCCAGTGCGTGGAGCTGGCCGGCTGGATCTGCGACATCCTCGACAACCTCGGCGACGCCGATGTCGAGGCCAATGTCGCCCAGCACGTGGCGGCCCTGTGCGCGGACTTCCCGGTTTATCGCTGAGTGCGGTTTTGGAGTAAATGACTATGCAACGCTACTCGGGCTTCGGCCTCTTCAAGCACTCCCTCAGCCACCATGAAAACTGGCAGCGCATGTGGCGCACGCCGACCCCGAAAAAGGTCTACGACGTGGTCATCGTCGGCGGTGGCGGGCATGGCCTGGCGACCGCCTACTACCTGGCCAAGGAGCACGGCATCACCAACGTCGCCGTGGTCGAGAAAGGCTGGCTGGGCGGCGGTAACACCGCGCGCAACACCACCATCGTGCGTTCCAACTACCTGTGGGACGAGTCGGCGCACCTGTACGAACACGCGATGAAACTGTGGGAAGGCTTGTCCCAGGACCTCAACTACAACGTGATGTTCTCCCAGCGCGGCGTCTACAACCTGTGCCACACCCTGCAGGACATCCGTGATTCCGAGCGTCGGGTCAGCGCCAACCGCCTCAACGGCGTGGACGGCGAGCTGCTCAACGCCAAGCAGGTGGCGGACGAGATTCCGTACCTGGACTGCTCCAAGAACACCCGCTACCCGGTGATGGGCGCCACCGTCCAGCGCCGTGGCGGCGTGGCTCGCCACGACGCCGTGGCCTGGGGCTTCGCCCGTGCCGCCGACGCCCTGGGCGTGGACCTGATCCAGCAGACCGAAGTGATCGGCTTCCGCAAGGAAAACGGTGTGTGCATCGGCGTGGAAACCAACAAGGGCTTCATCGGCGCCAAGCGCGTCGGCGTGGTCACCGCCGGTAACTCCGGGCACATGGCCAAGCTCGCCGGTTTCCGCCTGCCGATCGAATCGCACCCGCTGCAAGCACTGGTGTCCGAGCCGATCAAGCCGATCATCGACAGTGTGATCATGTCCAACGCGGTGCACGGTTACATCAGCCAGTCCGACAAGGGCGACCTGGTGATCGGCGCCGGTATCGACGGCTGGGTCGGCTACGGCCAGCGCGGTTCGTACCCGGTGATCGAGCACACCATCCAGGCCATCGTCGAGATGTTCCCGATCCTTTCGCGGGTGCGCATGAACCGCCAATGGGGCGGCATCGTCGACACCACCCCGGACGCCTGCCCGATCATCTCCAAGACTCCAGTGCCGAACATGTTCTTCAACTGCGGCTGGGGTACCGGCGGCTTCAAGGCCACCCCGGGTTCGGGCAACGTATTCGCCGCGAGCCTGGCCAAGGGTGAAATGCACCCGCTGGCCGCACCTTTCTCCATCGACCGTTTCCACAACGGTGCGCTGATCGATGAACACGGCGCTGCAGCTGTCGCCCACTAACAGGAGAAATCCCTATGTTGCACATCTTCTGTCCTCACTGCGGCGAACTGCGCTCCGAAGAGGAATTCCATTCGTCCGGCCAGGCGCATATCCCGCGTCCGCTGGATCCGAACAACTGCACCGACGAGGAGTGGGGCAACTACATGTTCTTCCGCGACAACCCTCGCGGTCTGCACCACGAGCTGTGGATCCATGCCGCCGGCTGCCGTCAGTACTTCAACGCCACCCGCGACACCGTGACCTACGAGATTCTCGAAACCTACAAGATCGGTACCAAGCCGCAATTCACCGACAAGACCGATAGCCCGAAAGCGGCCACGCAGGCTCTGGGAGAGAAGGTATGAGCCAGTCCAATCGCCTGTCCAACGGCGGACGCATCGACCGCAACAAAGTCCTCAGCTTCACCTTCAACGGCCAGACCTACAAAGGCTTCGAAGGCGACACCCTGGCCGCTGCCCTGCTGGCCAACGGCGTGGACATCATCGGTCGCAGCTTCAAGTATTCCCGGCCGCGCGGCATCTTCGCCGCCGGTGCCGAAGAGCCGAACGCGGTGCTGCAGATCGGCGCCACCGAAGCCACCCAGATTCCTAACGTGCGCGCTACCCAACAGGCGCTGTACCAGGGCCTGGTCGCCACCAGCACCAATGGCTGGCCGAGCGTCAACAACGACATGATGGGGATTCTCGGCAAGGTCGGCGGCAAGCTGATGCCGCCGGGCTTCTACTACAAAACCTTCATGTACCCGCAATCGTTCTGGATGACCTACGAGAAGTACATCCGCAAGGCCGCGGGCCTGGGTCGCTCGCCGACCGAGAACGATCCGGACACCTACGACTACATGAACCAGCACTGCGACGTGCTGATCGTCGGCGCCGGCCCTGCCGGCCTGGCCGCGGCCCTGGCTGCCGCGCGCAGCGGTGCGCGGGTGATCCTCGCCGACGAGCAGGAAGAATTCGGCGGCAGCCTGCTGGACAGCCGCGAAAGCCTGGACGGCAAGCCGGCGGCCGAGTGGGTCGCCACCGTGGTTGCCGAGCTGAAGTCGCTGCCGGAGGTGACCCTGCTGCCACGGGCCACCGTGAACGGCTACCACGACCATAACTTCCTGACCATTCACGAGCGCCTGACCGACCACCTCGGCGATCGCGCGCCGATCGGCCAGGTACGCCAGCGCATCCACCGGGTGCGTGCCAAGCGCGTGGTGCTGGCCACCGGCGCCTGCGAGCGTCCGCTGGTCTACGGCAACAACGACGTGCCGGGCAATATGCTGGCCGGCGCGGTCTCGGTCTACGTGCGCCGCTATGGCGTGGCACCGGGCAAGAAGCTGGTGCTGAGCACCAACAACGACCATGCCTACCGTGTGGCCCTGGACTGGCTCGACGCCAGCCTGCAAGTGGTAGCCATCGCCGATGCCCGTCACAACCCGCGCGGTGCGCTGGTGGAAGAAGCCCGCGCCAAGGGCATTCGCATCCTCACCTCCAGTGCGGTCATCGAAGCCCGTGGCAGCAAGCATGTGACCGGCGCTCGCGTTGCGGCGATCGACGTCAAGGCGCACAAAGTCACCAGCCCCGGCGAGTGGCTGGACTGCGACCTGATTGCCAGCTCCGGCGGCTACAGCCCGGTGGTGCACCTGGCGTCGCACCTGGGCGGCAAGCCGATCTGGCGTGAAGACATCCTCGGTTTCGTACCGGGCGAAGCACCGCAGAAACGTGTGTGCGTCGGCGGCATCAACGGCGTCTACAGCCTCGGCGATTCCCTGGCCGACGGTTTCGAAGGCGGCGTGCGCGCGGCCAGCGAAGCGGGTTTCAAGGCCGTGGAAGCGGTACTGCCCAAGGCCCTGAGCCGTCTGGAAGAGCCAACCCTGGCGTTGTTCCAGGTGCCCCATGAAAAGGGCACCGCGCGGGCACCCAAGCAGTTCGTCGACCTGCAGAACGACGTCACCGCCGCCGCCATCGAACTGGCGACCCGCGAGGGCTTCGAGTCGGTCGAGCACGTCAAGCGCTACACCGCGCTGGGCTTTGGTACCGATCAGGGCAAGCTTGGCAACGTCAACGGCCTGGCCATCGCGGCCCGTTCGCTGAACGTGAGCATCCCGCAGATGGGCACCACCATGTTCCGTCCGAACTACACGCCGGTGACTTTCGGCGCCGTGGCCGGTCGTCACTGCGGGCACATCTTCGAGCCGGTGCGCTTCACCGCGCTGCATGCGTGGCACGTGAAGAACGGCGCCGAGTTCGAGGACGTCGGCCAGTGGAAGCGCCCTTGGTACTTCCCGAAGAACGGCGAAGACCTGCACGCCGCGGTCAAGCGCGAGTGCAAGGCGGTGCGTGACAGCGTCGGCCTGCTCGACGCCTCGACCCTGGGCAAGATCGATATCCAGGGCCCGGACGCCCGTGAGTTCCTCAACCGCATCTACACCAACGCCTGGACCAAGCTCGACGTGGGCAAGGCGCGCTACGGCCTGATGTGCAAGGAAGATGGCATGGTCTTCGACGACGGCGTGACTGCCTGCGTCGGCGAAAACCACTTCATCATGACCACCACCACGGGCGGCGCCGCGCGCGTCCTGCAATGGCTGGAGATCTATCAGCAGACCGAATGGCCGGACCTCAAGGTGTACTTCACCTCGGTCACCGACCACTGGGCGACCATGACCCTGTCCGGGCCGAACAGCCGCAAGCTGCTCAGCGAAGTCACCGACATCGACCTGGACAAGGACGGCTTCCCGTTCATGACCTGGAAAGAGGGCCTGGTGGGCGGCGTGCCGGCGCGAGTGTTCCGTATCTCCTTCACCGGTGAGCTGTCGTACGAAGTCAACGTCCAGGCCGACTACGCCATGGGCGTGCTGGAGCAGATCGTCGAGGCTGGCAAGAAGTACAACCTGACCCCGTACGGCACCGAAACCATGCACGTACTGCGGGCCGAGAAGGGCTTCATCATCGTCGGCCAGGACACTGACGGCTCGATGACCCCGGACGACTTGAACATGGGCTGGTGCGTCGGTCGCACCAAGCCGTTCTCGTGGATCGGCTGGCGTGGCATGAACCGCGAAGACTGCGTGCGCGACCAGCGCAAGCAGTTGGTGGGCCTGAAGCCGATCGACCCGAACCAGTGGCTGCCGGAAGGCGCGCAACTGGTGTTCAACACCAAGCAGGCGATCCCGATGAGCATGGTCGGTCACGTGACCTCCAGTTATGCCCACAACTCCCTGGGGTATTCGTTTGCCCTGGGCGTGGTCAAGGGTGGCCTGAAGCGGATGGGCGAGCGGGTGTTCGCGCCATTGGCCGACGGCACGGTGATCGAGGCGGAAATCGTTTCTTCGGTGTTCTTCGATCCGAAAGGCGATCGCCAGAACGTTTAACAAAGGTCCATGTAGCCGCTGCCGCAGGCTGCGTACGACTGCGAAGCAGGCGCCGCTCTTACTGGCGCTGGAAGGTTCTTCGAGTCGAGCGCGACCCCTGCCTATTGCTGCCTTCGGCAGCGGTTACAGGATCGGTGGTTTTCGCACAACAGAATTTCAAGACAGGTGCTCTATGACCGCAGTCAACGTTTACCAACAGCGCCCGACCACTGGCGCCAAAGCCGAGTCGTCGCTGCACCATGCCGATCTCGCCAGCCTGGTGGGCAAGGGCCGCAAGAACGCAGGCGTGACCCTGCGCGAGAAAAAACTCCTCGGCCACCTGACCATCCGTGGCGATGCGCATGACCCGGCCTTCGCTTCCGGCGTGCACAAGGCCCTGGGCCTGGAACTGCCGGTGGCCCTGACCGTGGTCGCCAAGGGCGAAACCAGCCTGCAGTGGATGGGGCCGGACGAGTGGTTGCTGGTGGTGCCGAGCGGTGAAGAATTCGCCGCCGAGAAAAAATTGCGCGAAGCCTTGGGCAACCTGCACATCCAGATCGTCAACGTCAGTGGCGGCCAGCAGATCCTCGAGCTGTCCGGCCCGAATGTGCGCCAAGTGCTGATGAAGTCCACCAGCTACGACGTGCACCCCAACAACTTCCCGGTGGGCAAGGCTGTCGGCACCGTGTTCGCCAAGTCGCAACTGGTGATCCGCCGCATGGGCGAAGACACCTGGGAACTGGTGATCCGCCGCAGCTTCTCCGATTACTGGTGGTTGTGGCTGCAGGATGCCGCCGCCGAATACGGCCTCAGCATCCAGGCGTAACACAAATCCCTGTAGCCGCTGCCGCAGGCTGCGATCGACCCCGCAGGGGGTGTCGCTCTTAAGGGCGCTGGAAGGTCCTTCGGACCTTATCGCAGCCTGCGGCAGCGGCTACAGAAGTGTACTTACGAACAGGAGTCACCCCGCATGAGCCGCGCACCCGATACCTGGATTCTGACTGCCGACTGCCCCAGCGTGCTCGGCACGGTGGATGCGGTGACCCGCTTTCTGTTCGAGCAGGGCTGCTATGTCACTGAGCACCACTCGTTCGATGACCGGCTTTCGGCGCGTTTTTTCATTCGCGTGGAATTTCGCCAGCCCGAGGATTTCAATGAGCAGGGCCTGCGCGACGGTCTGGCCGAACGCGCCCGGGCCTTCGACATGAACGTCGAGCTGACCCCGCCGCAGCATCGGCCGAAAGTGGTGATCATGGTCTCCAAGGCCGATCACTGCCTCAACGACCTGCTCTACCGCCAGCGCATCGGCCAGCTGGCGATGGAGGTGGTGGCGGTGGTGTCCAACCACCCGGACCTCAAGCCCCTGGCCGACTGGCACCAGATCCCGTACTACCACTTCCCCCTGGACCCCAACGACAAGCCGTCCCAGGAGCGTCAGGTGTGGCAGGTGATCGAGGAGTCCGGCGCCGAACTGGTGATCCTTGCGCGCTACATGCAAGTGCTGTCGCCGGAGCTGTGCCGCAAGCTCGATGGCAAGGCGATCAACATCCACCATTCCCTGCTGCCCGGTTTCAAGGGCGCCAAGCCTTATCACCAGGCCTACAACAAGGGCGTGAAACTGGTGGGCGCTACCGCGCACTACATCAACAACGACCTGGACGAAGGCCCGATCATCGCCCAGGGCGTGGAAGTGGTGGACCACAGTCACTACCCCGAGGACCTGATCGCCAAGGGGCGCGATATCGAAGGCCTGACCCTGGCGCGGGCCGTGGGTTATCACATCGAACGGCGGGTGTTCCTCAACGCCAATCGAACAGTGGTTCTATGACCTGTAGCCGCTGCCGAAGGCTGCGATCGACCCCGTAGGGGAGGGTCCTGGAAGGCCCTTCGGACCTTATTGCAGCCTGCGGCAGCGGCTACAGCGTAGTGATTTTGAAGACGAAACAGCATCTGTACCCGAGCACTCTACGCGCTGCCTTTTTCCGGCAACGCGGTTTCATAAAAACAACAGCGAGGTGAAAGCATGTCTGGTAATCGTGGTGTCGTGTATCTCGGCAATGGCAAGGTCGAAGTACAGAAAATCGACTATCCAAAAATGCAGGACCCGCGCGGCAGGAAGATTGAGCACGGCGTCATCCTGCGCGTGGTATCCACCAATATATGCGGCTCGGACCAGCACATGGTGCGCGGCCGTACCACTGCCCAGGTCGGCCTGGTCCTGGGTCACGAAATCACCGGCGAGGTGGTAGAGAAGGGCAGCGATGTCGAGAACCTGAAGCTCGGCGACCTGGTCTCGGTGCCGTTCAACGTGGCGTGCGGGCGCTGCCGCTCCTGCAAGGAGCAACACACCGGGGTCTGCCTGACCGTCAACCCGGCTCGCGCCGGCGGTGCCTACGGCTACGTCGATATGGGCGACTGGACCGGCGGCCAGGCCGAATACGTGCTGGTGCCGTACGCCGACTTCAACCTGCTGAAACTGCCGGACCGCGACAAGGCGATGGAGAAGATCCGCGACCTGACCTGTCTGTCCGACATCCTGCCGACCGGCTATCACGGCGCGGTAACGGCCGGCGTTGGCCCGGGCAGCACCGTCTACATCGCCGGCGCCGGTCCGGTAGGCCTGGCCGCGGCTGCGTCCGCCCGTCTGCTGGGCGCGGCGGTGGTGATCGTCGGCGACGTCAACCCGGTACGCCTGGCCCACGCCAAGGCCCAGGGCTTTGAAATCGCCGACCTGTCCAAGGACACCCCGCTGCACGAACAGATCGCCGCGTTGCTCGGTGAGCCGGAAGTGGATTGCGCGGTTGACGCGGTGGGCTTCGAAGCCCGCGGCCATGGCCATTCCGGTGCCCAGCACGAAGCGCCGGCCACGGTGCTCAACTCGTTGATGGGCGTGGTACGGGTCGCCGGCAAGATCGGTATCCCAGGCCTCTACGTCACCGAAGACCCGGGCGCGGTGGATGCCGCGGCCAAGATGGGCAGCCTGAGCATCCGTTTCGGCCTCGGCTGGGCCAAGTCCCACAGCTTTCACACCGGCCAGACCCCGGTGATGAAGTACAACCGCCAACTGATGCAAGCCATCATGTGGGACCGCATCAACATCGCCGAAGTGGTCGGCGTGCAGGTCATCAGCCTGGATGACGCCCCGCGTGGCTACGGCGAATTCGACGCCGGCGTGCCGAAGAAATTCGTCATCGACCCGCACAAGCTGTTCAGCGCGGCGTAAGCCTTCAGCGCAGCAAAAAGGGCGACCCTCGGGTCGCCCTTTTTTATGGCTGTTTTCGATGTTCAGAAACCTGTGCCCGGATAGTGGAGCCAGTACTTTCCCGACAATATTTCTGCAATGTCGGGTGGAGGAAACACAGACGGTGCATCTCGGTTGAAGCGAGAGCGCCATTGTGGAAGCCACCAATAATTGAGTGCGGTTCCTCTTGGTTTAAGAACGAACCCCAGTACCGTGTCATCAATCCGACCCTCTTTATAAAACCTGTGGCTGTGATCCATGAGGCTCAGGTAATAGTCGATGGGCAGCTTTAGCATCAGGATCGAGGTATAGACCTTCTCCGACTGTGTGCGTGTCGGGCTTTCAAGCAGACCGAGCGCTTCGCAGTAATACGCTTGCGGCTGCTGGGTGATGCTGCTGGCCGTGGGTTCGGCGAGGATATCGAAGACGTTGGTGTCTTCTTGCCAGGCTCTTCCATCGCCTTGCTTGAAGTAGTCGGTAACGAAACGACTCAGCGGGCCGTTGGCTACGGTTTGGCCTGCACAGGCCAAATCATCGACCGGCGACCAGACGCGCCAGGCTACGATGGAGATGAGTGCAATGGTCAAGAGTGGATACAGGATTTTTTTCATTGTGGTTTGCTGTGTTTGTAGCGACGGAAAACAGTAAAGTCATGGTCCCCTCTGGAGGCGGTGCCATTGAAGTTTCGGAAACCTGCATCATTGACCTCAACCTTTAACCAGCCTGCAGATACACAAACACCCTTGGCAACGACAAAGCCAACATGACCACTCGCGTTTGAGTAATTGGCGGTGTAAGCACCAATATCGCCAGGTAGCGGTTGCGTCTCTACTTTCCAGCTATTGAGTAACTTGTCAGGATTACCCCATTCGGCAGCCAGGGGCGGACTCAGGCTACCATTGCCTGGAAGCCATGTCAGTCGACCATGTTCAATGAGCGCCACGGAAATACCGACAGAAGTGAGAACGTCGTAAACGAATAAGTTGCATTTGTTAGTGTTTTTCTTGAATGAGGTGGTTTTCTCTAGAGTTGGATGAGGTAGCGATTCTTTTTCTTTTGGTCCTGCCCAATCGGTCGAACCACGATGAGAAAGTGCTTTCATCAATATTTTTCTAGGTATGTCATGAACGGCGATTTTTACCGTTCTGATTTCATTGTTATTATTCTTTACTCCGTATTCTACTGAGTAGAAGTTATCATTCGATGGCGTGTCCTGAGCCGATAGCTGGATTTTCGTCCAAGGAGATACCGCAACCAGATTTAACCGATTGCCTGCGGTTAGCGTGGCTTTTCCTATGGCTTTCTTATTTCCAGCGGCACTAACGATAAGCAAGGAAACTTCATATTTCGGCTTGCTTTCAATGGTAGTCAAAGCTGCATTGTCAGGGCCTCTGACAGTCGTCTCGAGTTTACGGGCGGTCAAAGTGTAGGTGATCGTCGACTCTTGTTTGTTGGTGATTTTTTTATCGATGGGTTTGTTGTCTATAAGAAGCTTGAAATGCACGCCATCTGGCGTATCCATCAGGAAGTCTTTAAAAACCAATGTGATTTCTGATTTCATTGAGGCACCTTATTCAATAGGTTCTTCGTAGGAGAAAAACTCCCAAGTCGAGTCATCGCCCACAAAAACAGTGTCGCAGGAGGAGTAGTCTTCGACGGGGTGTTCTTTTCCCTCTCCGGTTTTTTGGCAAGTATCGTCGTTGAATAAGGTAAGTTGGTCTTTATCTTTTATCTTGTAGGCCAGCCCAGGTTTCTCTATATCATCCTGGCGCTCAATGATGACTTGTAGGCTTTTTGGAAGGCTTATGCTAGAAAGCAAAGCTATCCCGCTACCCACTGGAGCAGAGTGACCTACGCCAGCAAGTCCGCTGTGTTGTTGTGTGAGTAGGGTATTGGTGAAGGGGGGACAGCCACAGGCAACATAGTCTCCTTCCCGTGCGGCGGGACCCGCCGGTAGGTAGACCGTCCTTTCTCCTACGGCAACAATAGGGCCCTTTCCAGCGGCACAAACCGGGCAACTGGCCAGTTGGCCAACCGAACTGATAATTCGGCCCTCTATGTATATACCGTCGTTTCCCTCAAGAATGACACCGCCAGTAGAGGTAGGACCTCCCTTGGACGCTAGCTTTCGTGGATCAGCTGATGACATGGGCTCCCTCCCATTTAACGAGCCCGGATCTCACACGTCGCTTAATCTATTTTCAAGGCCGGTTTTGTATCTATACGTGACAAGTATTCGAGACCGGTGGTTAATCGCACCATTCCAAAAAGCAGTATTCGCTCCAGTTTCAAAACCGTGAGCTGGTGATGATGTACGCTCAATTGCAGTCCGGGGCACTGCATTTTCCACCTCGTTATAGTTACTCGGGGATTTGCTCGCGACCGGGAACATTCCTATTGGCCATCAGTCAAATGGCTGCTTTTTCCCACCCAATATCGGGTGGTTTTCATGCTCAAGAGGTTGTCTCGATGAAAATTTCCCGCAGTGTTGCACTGGCTACGTTGCTGACCCTGGGTGCCAGCCCGGTTTTTGCCGCAGGCTTCAGCCTGAGCGATGCCGCCAATGCGGTGTCCAGCATGCAGGGGGGCGACAAGGCCGCCGCTGCCGCTCCAACCTCGCAGACCGCCAATCTGCTCAGTGCGCTCTCGCAACTGGATGTCACGCCGGAGCAGGCCATCGGTGGTACCGGTGCGATGCTGGGCCTGGCGAAGAACCAGCTGAGCAGCACCGACTACTCGCAACTGAGCCAAAGCGTTCCGGGGCTGGACAAGCTCTCGGGCGGCAACGCGCTGGGCAGCCTGGGCGCCTTGAGTGGCCTGCTGGGGCAGAGCGGTGGCAGCAAGACCGCCGGCCTGGAGAATGCGTTGGGTAACGTGCAGAACACCAATGACTTGAACAGCGCGTTCAGCGCCCTGGGCATGGACAGTGGCATGATCGGCCAGTTCGCCCCGGTGATCCTGCAATACCTGGGTCAGCAAGGAGTGGGCGGTTCGCTGCTCAACAGCCTGGGTGGGATCTGGGGCGTCGGCAGCGGCAGCTGATCAACGGCGCTCGGCGCGCAAGGCGTCGATGCGCTGGTCCTTCTCGGTCCAGAGCTGGTTGACCCAGTTCTGGACGGTCTGGCGAAACGCCGGATCGTTTTCGTAATCCCCCCGCCACAACGTCGGATCCAGCTCACGGGTCTGGATATCGACGATCACCCGCGGCACGTTGCCGCTGATCAGGTCCCAGAAACCGGGAATCTTCTGCTGCGGATAGACCACCGTCACATCGAGGATGGCGTCGAGCTGTTCGCCCATGGCCGCCAGGACGAATGCCACGCCGCCGGCCTTCGGCTTGAGCAGTTGGCTGAAGGGGGATTGCTGCTGCTCACGCTTGGCCGACGTGAAGCGGGTGCCTTCCAGGTAGTTGACCACGGTGACCGGCTGGCGCTTGAACAGCTCGCAGGCGGCCTTGGTGATTTCCAGGTCCTTGCCTTGCAATTCCGGGTTCTTGGCCAGGAAGGCCTTGCTGTAGCGCTTCATGAAGGGGTAATCCAGGGCCCACCAGGCGAGGCCGAGGAAAGGCACCCAGATCAGTTCTTTTTTCAGGAAGAACTTGAAGAAGGGGGTACGGCGGTTGAGGGTCTGGATCAGCGCCGGGATGTCGACCCAGGACTGGTGGTTGCTGATCACCAGGTAAGAAGTGTCGACCCGCAGGTCGTCGCCGCCACGGATATCCCACTGGGTGGGAATGCACAGGGCGAAGATCAGTTTGTCGATTTCGGCCCAGGTTTCGGCAATCCACATCACCGCCTTCGACGCGTGGTCGCGCAGGCGCCCTGGCAGGACCAGCTTGAGCAGGGCGAACACCATCAGCGGCCCGAACAGGACCAGGGTGTTGAGCAACAGCAACAGGGTGACGAAACAGCCGGTGAGCAGGCGGCGCATAAGGAACTCTTGCAAGCGTTTGGGCGCGCCATGATAAGCACCTTCGCCAGGCAGGCCAAATCCTGATGTGCTGACGAATGTTTCACGTATACGGGGATATGCTGGCGGTCAATTTCGCCGACCGTGGCGGTTTCCGGGTTTTCTCGCGAGGCGAACCAATTGCCCGGCCACGGTCTAAAATCCTGCTGCCCACTTTCCAAGGAACCTGCTCACGTGAAATCCGTCCTTGCACTCCTGTCCCTGCTGGCGCTGCCGGTCATGGCCGCCGAGCCGACCCTCTACGGGCGCTACGAATACATTCAACTGCCGGAAATCGGCGAAACCCTCAAGGCCAAGATGGACACCGGCGCCCTGACCGCCTCGCTGTCGGCCAAGGATATCGAGACCTTTACCCGCGATGGCGAGGAATGGGTGCGCTTCCGCCTGGCGACCAAGGACGCCGACGGCAAGGTCTACGAACACAAGGTGGCGCGGATCAGCAAGATCAAGAGCCGCGCCGATGAAGACGAAGACAAGGAAGAGGCCCAGGTGGCCAAGCGTCCGGTGGTCGATCTGGAAATGTGCCTGGGCAACGTCAAGCGCACCGTCGAGGTCAACCTGACCGACCGCAGCAGCTTCAATTACCCGCTGCTGATCGGCGCCAAAGCCTTGCGCGAGTTCGGCGCCGCGGTGAACCCGGCCCGGCGTTTTACCGCGGACAAGCCCGACTGCTGATTGACGGCGCATGAGGCATCCGGCACCGTTCTGGCACTTACTTTCCGTGCTTGGATGCCATGCCTCATATCCTGATTGTCGAAGACGAAGCGGCGATTGCCGATACGCTGATTTTTGCCCTGCAGGGTGAAGGGTTCAGCACCACCTGGCTGAACCTCGGGCAGGCGGCGCTGGACTATCAGCGCCATACGCCGGCGGACCTGCTGATTCTCGACATCGGCCTGCCGGACATCAGCGGCTTCGAAACCTGCAAGCAACTGCGGCGCTTCAGTGAGGTGCCGGTGATGTTCCTCAGTGCCCGGGACGGTGAAATCGACCGGGTGGTGGGCCTGGAAATCGGCGCCGACGATTATGTGGTCAAGCCCTTCAGCCCGCGCGAGGTCGCCGCAAGGGTCAAGGCCATCCTCAAGCGCATGGCGCCGCGAGCGGTGGTCGAGGCGCCGGCCGCGCCGTTCCAGGTCGATACCGACAAGTTCCAGATCAGCTACCGCGGCCAGTTGCTGAGCCTGACTCGCCACGAGTTCCGCCTGCTGCATTGCCTGCTGGAGCAACCCGAGCGGGTGTTCAGCCGCGAGCAGTTGCTCGACGCCCTGGGGGTGGCGGCGGATGCCGGCTACGAGCGCAGCATCGACAGCCATATCAAGAGCCTGCGGGCCAAGCTGCGCCTGGTGGCGGCCGACGCCGAGCCGATCCAGACCCATCGCGGCCTGGGCTACAGCTACAGCCCGGGGCACAGCTGATGCCGTTGGGAATCCGGATTTTCCTGGTCTACGTCCTGTTCGTCGGCCTGACCGGCTATTTCGTGCTCAGCACGGTGATGGAGGAAATCCGCCCGGGCGTGCGCCAGTCCACCGAAGAAACCCTGGTGGACACCGCCAACCTGCTGGCGGAAATCCTGCGCGACGACTTCAAGGCCGGCACCCTCAGCGAGAACCGCTGGCCGGAACTGCTCAAGGCCTATGGCGAGCGGCAGCCGGCGGCGACTATCTGGGGCCTGCCGAAAAACCAGGTCAACCACCGCATCTACGTTACCGACGCCGAGGGCAAGGTGGTGCTGGACTCCAGCGGTCTGGCGGTCGGCCAGGATTATTCGCGCTGGAACGACGTGTACCTGACCCTGCGCGGCCAATACGGCGCGCGTTCCTCGCGCAGCGTGGCCGATGACCCTAGCTCCTCGGTGATGCATGTCGGCGCGCCGATTCGCGACAACGGCCGGATCATCGGCGTGGTCACCGTGGCCAAGCCCAACAGTTCCCTGCAGCCCTACGTCGACCGCACCGAGCGCCGCCTGCTGTGGTACGGCGCCGGCCTGATCGGCCTCGGCCTGTTGTTCGGCGCCTTGCTGTCCTGGTGGCTGAGCGTCGCCCTGCGCCGCCTGACCGGTTATGCCCAGGCGGTCAGCGAGGGTCGCCGCGCCGAGCTGCCGCACTACCGCGGCGGCGAGCTGGAGCAACTGGCCACGGCGGTGGAGCACATGCGCACCCAGCTGGAGGGCAAGGCTTATGTCGAGCGTTACGTGCATACCCTGACCCACGAGCTGAAAAGCCCGCTGGCGGCGATTCGCGGGGCGGCTGAGCTGTTGCAGAGCGAGATGCCCGGCGAGCAGCGCGCACGTTTCGTCAGCAACATCGACAGCGAAAGCGCGCGCATGCAGCACCTGATCGAGCGCTTGCTGAACCTGGCGCAGGTCGAGCAGCGCCACGGCCTGGAAGAGCGCGAGGCGGTGCCGCTGGCGGACCTGGCGAACCAGGTGCTGGACAGCCAGAAGGCGCGGATTGAGGGCAAGGGCTTGCAGGTCGAACAGCGCATCGAGCCGGGGCTGAAGCTGTCGGGCGAAGCGTTCCTGTTGCGCCAGGCCCTGGGCAATCTGCTGGAAAACGCCCTGGATTTCACCCCCGCCGGTGGCGTGTTGCGCTTGAGCGCCAGCAGAGCGGGCGACCAACTGCGGTTCAGCCTGTTCAACCAGGCCGAGCCCATCCCGGACTACGCCCTGGCGCGCCTGACCGAACGTTTCTACTCCCTGCCACGGCCTGACAGCGGGCGTAAAAGCACCGGCCTGGGGCTGAACTTCGTCGAAGAAGTGGTGCAACTGCATGGCGGCCAGATGCAGATCGGCAATGTGGAAGGTGGCGTTGAAGTGACGCTGCTGTTTCCCCTCTGAGCCACCGCGTGCACCGTTTGCGGCTGCTTCGCACCCGATCGCAGCCTTCGGCAGCGGCTACAAGATGCGCGCAGTCCATGTAGCCGCTGCCGAGCCTGCGAGGCTGCGCTCGGTCTGGGCGGCATTCCGACGTAGCGACCGCAACCCCTGAATCTGCGATTCACCTGGGAAAACGCGTCGGCTGGTTCCTACAAAGCCAATCTCCACACACTCTCCACACTCCCCCCATAAAACCCCCACATGGGCTGCCCAGACTCTCCCTCATTCGAACAGGGAGAGACTCCATGAACCGCAATCTGACCATAAAGCTTGGGGCGATCGCCCTTTTGATCCTGGGGCTGCTGGTGCCGTTGTTGATGATCGATGGGCTGATCCAGGAGCGCCAGGAACTGCGCGACGGTGTGCTGACCGACATCGCCCGCAGCTCCAGCTACAGCCAACAACTGAGCGGCCCGCTGCTGGTGGTGCCTTATCGCAAGGTGGTGCGCACCTGGAAAACCAACGAGAAGACCAACACGCGTTACCAGGAACAGGGTGAGGAACGTGGGCAGCTGTATTTCCTGCCGGAGCACTTCGAACTCGATGGCCAGGTGCGGACCGAGTTGCGTGCCCGGGGGATCTACCAGGCCCGGCTGTTCCATGCCAACAACCGCATCAGCGGGCAGTTTGCGCTGCCCGAGCAATTGGGGATCAAGGAAGACTTCGCCGACTACAAGTTCGAGCAGCCGTTTCTCGCCGTGGGCATCAGCGACATTCGCGGCATCGAACAAGCGCTGGCCCTCGAGCTGAACGGGCAGAACCTGCCTTTCGCGCCCGGCACCCGGGTTGACTGGCTGGGGGAGGGGGTACACGTTAACCTGCCGCTGCTGGACGGCAAGCGCAGCACCGACCTGGATTTCGCTTTCGACCTGCAATTGCAAGGCACCGGCCAGTTGCGAGTGCTGCCGGTGGGCAAGACCAGCAAGGTACGCCTGCGTGCCGACTGGCCCCATCCGAGCTTTATCGGCAACTACCTGCCGGCGCAGCGGGAGATTTCCGACCTGGGTTTCGCCGCCAACTGGCAGACCTCGTTCTTCTCCACCAACCTGGAAAGCGCCTTGATCAATTGCCTGGCCAGCGGACAGTGCAAGGATTTCAAGAACCGCTCCTTCGGCGTGAGTTTCATCGACCCGGTGGACCAGTACCTCAAGAGCGACCGGGCGATAAAATACGCACTGTTGTTCATCGCCCTGACCTTTGCCGGCTTCTTCCTCTTCGAGGTGCTCAAGAGCCTGGCGGTGCACCCGGTGCAGTACGCCTTGGTGGGCGTGGCCCTGGCGTTCTTCTATCTGTTGCTGCTGTCGCTGTCGGAGCACATCGGCTTTGCCCTGGCCTACCTGCTGTCGGCCGGTGCCTGCGTGATGCTGATCGGTTTCTACGTCTGCCATGTGTTGCGCAGCCTGGGCCATGGCCTGAGTTTCGCCGCCGGCCTGGCTGCCTTGTATGGCCTGTTGTACGGCTTGCTCAGCGCCGAGGATTACGCGCTGCTGATGGGTTCGCTGCTGTTGTTCGGCCTGCTGGGGGTGTTCATGGTGCTGACCCGCAAGCTCGACTGGTACGGCGTAGGCCAGGCCAAACCGGCCCAGCCGCTGACGTTCGAAGCGGAGGTGGCCCATGAGTAGGTCGTTGGGCTTGCGCGAGGATCAGCAGCAAGCAGAGGCCTTGCTGGCATGGATAGTCAGGTTGTTGCCTGAAGCACCGAGGAGCGGCCATCGCGAGCAAGCTCGCTCCTACATGGGACACCGCGAAACCTGTAGGAGCGAGCTTGCTCGCGATAGGGCCGGGCCGGCCACCAGCGTACTTCAGGTGATGACCGCACCCGGGGCCTTCAAGCTGGCGGCTGGGTCGCCAGCATCGAAGGGCGTTGGCTGACCTCGGCGTACCAGGCCGCCAACTGGGGCTGGGCATCGCGCCATTGCAGGTCGGGGTGGCGGAAGTCGAGGTAACCCAGGGCACAGGCGACGCTGATGGCGGCGACGTCGAAGTGGCTGGCCAGTTCGGCGATCGCATCGGCCTCGAGCACGGCCAGGGCGCGGCGGATCTTGTCGCGCTGGCCATCGAGCCACAGCTCCCAGTGTTTCTCGGGGGCGCGCAGGGCCAGTTCGTAACGGATCAGCACCGAGGCATCCATGATCCCGTCGGCCAGGGCCGCCAGGGTCAGGCGTCGCCAGCGGGCCGAACCTTCGCGGGGGATCAGCGGGTTACCGACGTGTTGCTGGTCGAGGTAGTCGAGGATCACCCGGCTGTCGTACAGCACATTGCCGTCGGCCAGGCGCAGCGCAGGAATCTTGCCCAGCGGGTTGTCCTGGTTGAGGGCGGCGTCCGGATTCACCGGGGTCAACTGGCTGGCGTGCAGGGCCACGCGGTCCAGCTGGCCGGTCTCATGCAGCAGCACCATGACTTTGCGCACATAAGGTGATGCCGGGTTGTGGAACAGCGTCATGCTGGGGGTGGACATGAATATTCCTCGCGGGTGGAAGTGGAGCGCAGGCTCGTAACCCGGGGGATCTTAGCGCAGCCTCTGGCCCCGGCCACAGGGGCGGCATGCAGGACAGACAAGGAGTGATGAATGCGCAGGTCCTATCTTCGACACGGCTTGTACAGCCTGGCCCTGACCCTGTTGGGCGCGCTGGCGGTGTACCTGGCCTTGCAGTACGAGTTTCGCCGCCACGGCGAGGGTGAGCCGGAGCTGATCATGGCGTTCGCCTACATGGCCTGGTACTGGGCGCTGCCGGCGCTGGCCCTGCCAGCCCTGGGCTGTGCGCTGCTGAGCCTGCGGGGCCCCGAACCGCTGACCCGGCCCTGGCGCTGGGGCCTGGCGGCAAGCTATGTACCGCTGCTGGGGCTGGCACTGTTCTGCGTGCTGGTCGCTACCGAGGCGCAGCGGGAAAACCGCGTCTTCATCCCGGTATTGCCGATCGGCCTGGGGCTGTCGCTGTACCTGTGGCGCGGTTTCCCCGCCGCCGGGGTCAGGCCGGGGGCGGGCGGTTGAACAAACCCCGCAGGGCGATCAGGGCCGGAGCGCTCAGGCCGAGCCAGCTCAGGGTGTCCCAGATGCCGTCGCCGAGCAGCGCGGAGAACAGCCCCGCGGCACAGAGCACGGCGATGAACAGCGGCGCGCCGAAGACCTTCCAGAAGTTCGATTGCCGCGGCCTCATGGCGCCACCCCGGCGGGTTCGCCCAAGGCCGGCCTGGCCGCGCGGCGGCGGACTATCCACAGGTACAGGCCACTGCCCAGGACAATGATGGTCAGCCCATCCAGGGTCGCCCAGAGGATCTTCATCGGCATGCCGCCGTAGTCGCCGAAGTGCAGCGGTTGCGACATGCCCATGGCGTCCATGTACCAGGGACGTTCGGCCACCGCGGTGACCTCCAGGGTGCTGGCGTCGATCAGCACCGGGGTCAGCAGGTGCGAGGTCAGGTGGGTGCTGCCTTTCATGAACACCGCGTAGTGGTGCTCGCTGGAAAAACGCGTGCCGGGGAAGGCGATGAAGTCCGGCTGCATGCCCGGCGCCACCTCCTTGGCGATCTCCAGCAGGCGGCTGGCCGGGGCCAGTTGGGTCAGCGGCGGCGCATCGCGGTACGGCTCGATCATCGCGCTGAGGCTGTCGTTGCGCCAGGCGGCGATCAGCAGGTCGGCGCAGGCGCTGATCACCCCGGTGACGCCGACCACCAGGGCCCAGGTCAGGGTCACCACACCGATCAGGTTATGCAGGTCCAGCCAGCGCAGGCGGGTGGATTTGTCCTGGCGCACCGTGGCGAAGGCCAGCCGGCGCATAAACGGCAGGTACAGCATCACGCCGGAGACGATCGCCAGCACGAACAGCAGGCCCATGAAGGCCAGCAGCAGCTTGCCCGGCAGGCCGGCGAACAGGTCCACGTGCAGGCGCAGGATGAACATCATCAGCCCGCCGTTGGCCGAGGGCGTTTCCACGGCTTCGCCGGTGCGGGCGTCGAGCATGAAGGTGTGGGACGAGTTGGGCTCGGTGCCGGCGGTCCTGGCCATGATGGTGAGCACGCCGTTGGGGTCTTCCTCGTCCCAACCGAAGTACTGCATGACCTCGCCCGGGCGATGGGCCTCGGCGGCGCGCACAAGCTGCTGCAGGTCCAACTGCGGGGTGTCGGCGGGCATTTCCCGCAGCGGCGGCGCGTCGCCCAGCAGGTGGTCGATCTCGTGGTGAAAGATCAGCGGCAGGCCGGTCAGGGCCAGCATCAGCAGGAACACCGTGCAGACCAGGCTGCTCCAGGTGTGGATAAAGGACCAGCGGCGGATGGTTTTGCTTTTCATTTCTTAGCCTTCAGACACAGCAAAGCCGCCCTTGGCAGGACGGCCCGGTGGTTAACTCAGCCGATTACCACTGATAGGTGGCACTGGCGACCACGCTACGCTGATCGCCGAAATAGCAGTAGGAACCATCGCAGGTGGACAGGTAGTCCTTGTTGAACAGGTTGGTGGCGTTGAGTTTCAGCGACGCGCCTTTGAGGCTGCTGTCCAGGCGGCCCAGGTCGTAATGCACGGCGGCATCGAACACCGTGTAGGCATTGGCCTTGCCCAGCCAGGTATTGGCCTGGTCGCCATAGGTATTGCCGGTGTAGCGGGCTCCGGCGCCAATGCCGAAACCGTCGAGCACACCGCTGTGCCAGGTGTAGTCGGTCCACAGTGAGGCTTGCTGGTTGGGCATCAGTTGCAGGCGGTTGCCTTTGTAGATGCCTTTTTGCACCTCGGACTTGGCCAGGGTGTAGGCGGCGATGACCTTGAGGTTGTCGGTCACGTCGGACACCGCTTCCAGCTCCAGGCCTTTGACCTTCACTTCGCCGGTCTGGTTGGTCACCGACTCGCCACCGGCACCGATGCTGGTTACCAGCACGTTTTTCTGCGTCAGGTCGTAGACCGCCGCGCTCAGCAGGGTGTTCGAACCAGGTGGCTGGTACTTGATGCCCAGCTCCCATTGCTTGCCCTCGGTGGGTTTATACGACTCGGTGGGGGAGACGCTGGCGTTGCTGGCTGGCTGGAACGATTCGGCGTAGGAGAGGTACGGCACCAGGCCCGAGTCGAACACATAGCTCAGTGCCGCGTTGCCACTGAAGTTCTTGCTGCGGTCGGTGTTGGTCACGTCGTTCTTGTTGAAGTAAGTGGTGCCCTGGTGCACCCAGTCTTCACGACCGCCCAGGGTCAGGCGCCATTGGTCCAGGGCCATCTGGTCCTGTACGTAGAGGCCGGTCTGCACGGTTTTCTGGTTGTAGTCGTAGTAGGCGCTGGAGCGCGCCGGACGCACGATCGGCTTGCCATAGACCGGGTTGAAGATGTTGGTGGTCCCGCCGTCGCCGTAAATCGACAGATAGGAGGTGTCGGTGCGTTGGTGATCCAGGCCGATCAGCACGGTGTGGGTGATGTCGCCGGTGGCGAAGTCGGCCTGGAAGTTGTTGTCGACCGCGAACTGGCTGATGTCCTCGTCCACGTTGGTCGAGGTACGGCTGATATTGCCTGCCGCATCGGCCGGGGAGTAGGCGTAGGAGCCCACGGTCAGCTGCTGGAAGGACAGCTCCGATTTGGTGTAGCGCAGGTTCTGGCGGAACTGCCAGACATCGTTGAAGCGGTGCTCGAAGGCGTAGCCCAGGGCGTAGTAGGTGCGGTCGTAGAACTCGTAGTCCGGGTCGCCGAGGTTCTTGTGATGGGAGACGTCACCCAGCGGCGACTTGATCTTGGTGCCCTGGATCGGCATGAACTGGCTGGTCGCGCCGGTATCGTCACGGGTGAACTGCGAGAGCAGGGTCAGCCTGGTATCGGTATCGATGTTCCAGGTCAGGCTGGGGGCGATGTTGTAGCGCTTGTTGTCGATGTGATCGACCTGAGTACCGGCATCCCGCACCACGCCGCTGAGGCCATAGAGGAACTGGCCTTCATTGTCGATCTTGCCGGTGCTGGCGAAGTTGATCTGGCGGTAGTTGTCACTGCCGTACTGCAGCTGGATGGCATGGCTCGATTCAGCGCTGGGGCGCCGGCTGACCATGTCCAGCAGGCCGCCCGGCGGGGTCTGGCCGTAGACCGACGAGGCCGGGCCGCGCAGCAGGGCAAGGCGGTCGAGGTTCCAGGTTTCGGCTTTCGGGTTGGCATACACGCCGCGGGGCAGTGGCAGGCCGTCGAGGAATTGAGTGGGCTCGAAACCGCGCACGCGCATCCAGTCATAGCGGGTGTCGCTGCCGTAGCTGGCGGAAACGATACCGGGCATGTAGCGCACGGCATCATCAAGGTTCTGCACGTTGCGGTCTTCCATCTGTTGGCGGGTGGCGACGGAAATCGAACGCGGCGCTTCAACCAGCGAGGTGTCGGTCTTGGTGCCGGCGGCGGTGCGCGCGGCGAGGTAACCGTCCACCGGCCCCCAGGCACTCTCATAAGCCTGCTGACCAGTGATGCTGGTTTCCGGCAGGGCCACCACACCGTCGGGAATCGCTACCAGGCTGTAGGTGCCGGCGCTGCTTTGTTCCAGTTGCAGGCCGGTGCCGCGCAGGGCCTCGCGCAGGGCGCCGGCGGCATCGAACTGGCCCTTGACCGGGGCCGAGGTCTTGCCGGCGGCCAGGTTCGGGTTGAGGCTCAGGGCCAGGCCGGCCTGGCTGGCGATCTGGTTCAGGGTGCTGGCCAGGGGCGCGGCCGGCAGGTTGTAGGCGCGCACGCCGGACGCCTGTTCGGCGGCGATCAGCGGGGTGCTGGCCAACGGTGCGCAGAGGGCAATGGCCACGGCCAACAGGCTGGGGCGCAACAGGGTGTCTAGCGAGCGGGACATACGGCGGCTCCTGGTGGAAACATTTCTCAATTGCCTATGTGCCGGACGAGATTCAAAAAGTGATAGGGCGGATTGAAAATAATTTCGATTCACGAAAAACAGCGCGGTGTTTCGGCTCGGGACACCCGGTGCCAAGGAGCGTTTTTACGAGCGATCGAGGGGCGATTGCCGCGATAAAGATCGTCCCGACGCAGCACGTGCTAAGGCTTGGCCTTGCTCTCGGCCCGCGCCACCAGAGTGACCCACCAGGGCGTGTGCCGCTCGATGGCCACGGGCAGGGTGGGCAGCAGCGCGCTCAGGGCCAGGTCGGTGTCGTGCAGCGGAAAGCTGCCGGTGATGCGCAGGTCGGCTACGTCGTCGGACACTCCCAGATGGCCGCGGCGGTAGCGCCCCAGCTCACTGACCAGGTCCGCCAGGCGCGCGTTGTCTACCACCAGCATGCCGCGGGTCCAGGCATCGGCGCCGGGGTTCAGGGCCAGCAGCGGGCCAAGGCCGTCGCGGCGCATCAGCACCTGCTGGCCCTCCTTGAGGATCTGTTCGTCCTGGCCGGACTCCGGCCGCGCGGCCACGGCCGATTGCAGCACGCTCAAGCGGGTGCCCTGTTCCTCACGCTTGACCAGGAAGCGCGTGCCCAGGGCGCGCATATGGCCCTCGCGGGTCTCGACGATAAAGGGCCGGGCGTCGTTGTGGCCGGTCTCGACCAGGATCTCGCCTGCCTGCAACACGATGCGCCGCTGTTTTTCGTCGAAACGCACATCCACGGCGCTGTGGGTATTGAGGTTGATCAGCGTGCCGTCGGCCAGGCGCAGGGTGCGCTGTTCGCCGGTGGCGGTGCGCTGGTCGGCGAGCCAGTAATCCAGCTGGCCGTAACGTTCGCCGGCGAACAGGGCCAGGCCCAGCAGCAGGGCGAAGCTGGCCAGCCCGCTGCCGAGCTTGCGCACGCGGCGGCGGAGGCTGTCCCGCGATTGCAGCAGGGCGCTGCGGGCCGGGCCGCTGGCGACGCTGAAGCGCTGGTCGAGCATGCCCAGTTGGCGCCAGGCGCGGGCGTGTTCTTCATCGGCGGCATGCCATTTGGCGAACTCTTCGCGCGCCATCGGGTTGCCCTCGCCGGAGTCCAGCGACAGCTGCCAGGCAATCGCCGCGTCCAGCACCCGGGCGGACACCGGCTTGGCGTTGAGCGGGCTCATAGCGGCTCACCGTACAGGGCGATGTAGCACTGGCGAATGCCTTGGGCCAGGTACTGCCTGACCCGCGGCACGGACACGCCGAGGCGTTCGGCGATTTCCGCGTGGCCGAGGCCGTCGAGACGGTTGTAGAGGAAGGCGGCGCGGGCCTTGCTCGACAGCTTGCCCAGCAGGCGGTCGATGGCCTTGAGGTCTTCGAGGATCAATTGCTGTTCTTCCGGGGAGGGCTGTTCCTCTTCCGGGACCAGCATCAGTTCGGTGAGGTAGGCCTGTTCCAGCGCGGCGCGGCGGAAGTAGTCGAACAGCAGGCCCTTGGCGATGGCCACCAGGAACGCCCGCGGCTCGCGCGGGGCCTTCAGTTCGTCGCGGCCCAGCAGGCGGACGAAGGTGTCCTGGCTCAGGTCCTCGGCCCGTTGCGGGCAGGCCACGTTGCGTCGCAGCCAGGCCAGCAGCCAGCCGCGATGGTCGCGATACAACGCGCCAACGAGGTCACTGTGGGGGCTTTGGGCTGACGACACCTGAGTATCCCAATCGAGAAGTTTAAACTAACGAGAATTATTCGCGATTGTGGCAGGGCGCAAAGAGCCGCGCAATGGGCGCTGGTCGGCGGGGTGGATAGCCAATGTTTCGGGCCGATTTCTGTAGCCGCTGGCGCAGCCTGCGATCGACGGCGAAGCCGGCGCTGCGTCGGAATGCCGCCCAGCCTGATCGCAGCCGCGCTATAGCTCGGCAGCGGCTACAGGGTCAGAAGGAGTGCGACTGTTGCCGGCGCTTCCATTGGCTGAGCCGCTGTTGCAGGTTCAGCGGGCTGTGGATCTGCTGCTGGCGGGCGCGGCTGAACAGGATCAGCGCCAGTTCGGCGGTGGCCAGGGCGTCGGCGGCGGCATGGTGGCGTTCGCCGGCGTGCAGCTTGAAGTAGCCCATCCAGTCATCCAGCCCGGCTTCGCGGATATGCGCCTGGGGGCAGAGCAGCGGGGCCATTTCGGCGACGTCGAGGAACGGATGCTGCAGGCGATAACCCAGGCTGTCCTTCAGGGCCCGGCCGAGCATGTGCTGGTCGAACGGCGCATGGAAGGCCAGCAGCGGGCTGTCGCCGACGAACTCCATGAAATCCAGCAAGGCCTCCACCGGGTCGCTACCGGCGGCGATCGCGCTCGGGCCGAGGCCGTGGATCAGCACGCTGGGGCTGAGCTTGTGGTCGGTACGCTGCAAGGTGCGTTCGAACTGCTGGCTGAAGTCGATGGCGCCGTCTTCGATCACCACCGCGCCAATGGACAGCACCTGGTCGCGGTTGAGGTTGAGCCCGGTGGTTTCCAGGTCCAGCACCACCCAGCGCTGTTCGCGCAGGCTGCATTCGCCCAGTGGCGGGGCGACGGGCAGGCGCTCGCGGCGTTGTTGCTGTTCGGCGCTGAGTGCCGCGCTGGCCGGACGCAACCAGGCGAACAGGCTCATAGCTGGTACCTCAGCGCCAGGCTGCTTTGCAGGCGCTGGGCCTGGCGCAGCGACTCGCGCAGGATGCGCCGGTCCAGGTGGTTGAGGCTGTCCGGGTCGACGCGGTTGGAGTAAGGCAGGTTCTGCCGGGTCTGCAGTTGGTGCTGTTGCATGCGGGTCTGCTGGATGAAGTGATAGGCCTCTTCATACGCGGCGCCGTCGAGGGGTTCGATGACCTCCCTGGCCACCAGCTGGCGCAGGCGCTCCAGGGTGTTGTTGGCGTCGATGCCGTTGGCCAGGGCCAGCAGGCGCGCGCCGTCGACGAAGGGGGTGAGGCCCTGGATCTTGAGGTCGAGGGTGGCTTTTTCGCCGTTTTTCCTGGCCAGGACGAATTCGCGGAAACGCCCCACTGGCGGGCGCTGGCGCAGCGCGTTCTCGGCCATCATGCGCTGGAACAGACGGTTGTCGCCGACCTGGTCGAGAATGCCACGGCGCAGTTGGGCACAGCCTTGCTCGTCGCCCCAGACCACCCGCAGGTCGAAATAGATGCTCGAACCCAGCAGGTTCTCCGGTGTGGCCTCCCGGATGAAGGCGGCGAAGCGCCGTGCCCACTCGGCGCGGGACAGGCACAGCTCGGGGTTGCCGGCCATGATATTGCCCTTGCACAGGGTGAAGCCGCACAGCGCCAGGCTCTGGTTGATCTGCTGCGCCAGGGGCAGCAGCTTGCCGCGGATCTGTGCCGCATGGGCCGCGTCGCGGGCTTCGAACAGGATGCCGTTGTCCTGGTCGGTGTACAGGGTCTGCTCGCGCCGGCCTTCGCTGCCGAAACACAGCCAACTGAACGGCACGCCGGGGTCGCCCTTGTCGGCCAGGGTCAGTTCGATGACCCGGCACACGGTGTGATCGTTGAGCAGGGTGATGATGTGGGTGATCTGGGTCGAGGACGCGCCGTGGGCCAGCATGCGTTCCACCAGCAGGCCGATCTCGCCGCGGATCGCCACCAGGTTGTCGATGCGCGGCGCGTTGCGGATGGTCCGCGCCAGATGCACCAAGTCGACCCGTTGCAGGGAAAACAGGTCGCGCTCGGAAACCACGCCGCACAGGCGCTGCTCTTTTACCAGGCAGACGTGGGCGATATGCCGTTCGGTCATGGCGATGGCGGCGTCGAATGCACTGTGGTCCGGCGACAGGGCGAACGGCGCCTGGGTCATGTGCCGTTCGATGCCCTGGTTGAAGTCGCTGGTGCCGTCGGCCACCACCTGGCGCAGGTCGCGCAGGGTGAAGATGCCGAGCGGCGCCTTGTGTTCATCCACCACCACAATGCTGCCGACCTGCTGCTCGTGCATCAGGCTCACGGCTTCGCGCAGCGGGGTCAGCGGGCTGCAGGTCACCGGATGGCGCATCGCCAGTTCGCCCAGCCGGGTGTTGAGGGAGTACTGGGTGCCGAGGGTTTCCACGGCCTTTTGCTGGACCTGCTGGTTGACCTGGTCCAGCAGGCTGCTGACACCGCGCAGGGCGAAATCGCGAAACACCGCGCAGAGGGCGAACAGCTTGATGAAAGCTGGCTTGTTCAGTTGCAGGCAGAAGGTGTCCTCGGCCGCCAGGTGTTCGGTGCGGGTGGCGCGCTCGCCCAGCAGCGCGGCGAGGGGGAAACACTCGCCGGCGGTGATCTCGAAGGTGGTTTCGGTGCCGCCCTTGAGGGCGTGCTGGCGCTCGCCGACCACCCGGCCCTGCTTGACGATATAGAAGTGTTCGACCGGGCCGTCGGCGGGTTTGATGATGCTCTCGCCGGGGCCGTAGAAACGCAGTTGGCATTGCTCGACCAGGTACGCCAGGTGAGCGTTTTCCATCTGATTGAAAGGGGGGAACCGCTGGAGAAACTGCATCGTGCCGTGGATGTTCTGCAACACCGCGGTTTTCCCTGCCTGGGTGAAGGCATCCGCTTTACTCATAACCATTACCGCAGTCTTTTTGGATTTGTTGTGGTCGGGTCTTGGGTCATGGTCGGTCCCACGCTGCCGGGTGCCCATTGGACGTAAGTCTAGGTAGCGGGTCTGCACCTGTTAATTCGCTTCAAGCAGGTGTCAAAACCGTGAAAAAAGTACTTATCCGGCCTCTTGGAAAAAAATCCGACGAAGTGCACATTGGAGGCCTGCTTAGCGATGTCTGACCACTGTGCTAGGGGATCGATTTGAATATGTAGAGAAAGCCATGTCCGACCACGATATTTTGAGTGATGCCGAGCGCGAGGCGCTGAACGCCGTGATGCTCGAGCCTGATCTGCCGCCCCAGCGCGTGTTGATTGCCGATGATGACAAGGATGCCCGTGAGTTGCTGTCGGAGATTCTGGGGCTGGATGGCATTCGCTGCATGACCGCGGCCAGTGGCAAGGCCGCACTTGAACTGTTGAACTCGAACAAATCGATCGGACTGCTGATCACCGATCTGCGCATGGCCCCCTGCAACGGCCTGGACCTGATACGCCAGGTGCGAGAATCGGAGCGGGCGGCGCTGCCGATCATTATCATTTCCGGGGATGCCGATGTGCGTGACGCCATCGCGGCCATGCACCTGAGCGTGGTGGACTTCCTGCTCAAGCCGATCGACACCGGCAAGCTGCTGGCGCTGGTCAAGCATGAGCTGGGGGTGGTGCGCTAGCGCGAGCGATGACGTTTGCGGCCCCAACAAAAAAGCCCTGATCGTGCGACCAGGGCTTTTTTTACTGCGTTAACGCAGGATCACAGGCCGTTGCGGGCCTTGAACTCGCGACGACGACGGTGCAGTACCGGCTCGGTGTAGCCGTTCGGCTGCTTGGTGCCTTCGATCACCAGTTCGACCGCCGCCTGGAAGGCGATGTTGCTGTCGAAGTTCGGGGCCAGCGGACGGTACAGGGTGTCGCCGGCATTCTGCCGGTCCACCACGGGCGCCATGCGCTTGAGGCTTTCCATGACCTGGGCTTCGGTGACGACGCCATGGCGCAGCCAGTTGGCGATGTGCTGGCTGGAAATGCGCAGGGTGGCGCGGTCTTCCATCAGGCCGACATCGTTGATGTCCGGCACCTTGGAACAGCCGACGCCCTGGTCGATCCAGCGCACCACGTAGCCGAGAATGCCCTGGGCGTTGTTGTCCAGTTCGTTCTTGATCTCTTCGGCCGACCAGTTGGTGTTGCTGGCCAGCGGGATGGTCAGGATGTCGTCTACCGAGGCGCGGGCGCGCTTGGCCAGTTCGGCCTGGCGGGCAAACACATCGACCTTGTGGTAGTGCAGGGCGTGCAGGACCGCGGCGGTAGGCGAAGGTACCCAGGCGGTGTTGGCGCCGGCCAGCGGGTGAGCGATTTTCTGCTCGAGCATGGCGGCCATCAGGTCCGGCATGGCCCACATGCCTTTACCGATCTGCGCGCGGCCTTGCAGGCCGGTGCTCAGGCCGATATCGACGTTCCAGTTCTCGTAGGCGCCGATCCACTTGGCGGCCTTCATCTCGGCCTTGCGCACCACGGCGCCGGCTTCCATGGAGGTGTGGATTTCGTCGCCGGTGCGGTCGAGGAAGCCGGTGTTGATGAACACCACGCGCTCGCTGGCGGCCTTGATGCAGGCCTTGAGGTTGACCGTGGTGCGGCGCTCCTCGTCCATGATCCCGACTTTCAGGGTGTTGCGCGGCAGTTCCAGCACGTCTTCGATGCGCCCGAACAGCTCGTTGGTGAACGCGGCTTCTTCCGGACCGTGCATCTTCGGTTTCACGATGTACACCGAGCCGGTGCGGCTGTTGGTGCGCGAGGTGTTGCCGTTGAGGTTGTGGATCGCCGCGAGGCTGGTGACCAGGCCGTCGAGGATGCCTTCCGGCACTTCGTTGCCTTGGCTGTCGAGGATCGCGTCGATGGTCATCAGGTGACCGACGTTGCGCACGAACAGCAGCGAACGACCGTGCAGCTTCACGCTGCCGCCGTTGGGTGCGGTGTATTCGCGGTCGGCGTTCATGGTGCGGGTGAAGGTCTGGCCGCCCTTGGCCACTTCTTCGGCCAGGTCGCCCTTCATCAGGCCGAGCCAATTGCGGTAGATCACCACCTTGTCATCGGCATCGACGGCGGCGACCGAGTCTTCGCAGTCCATGATGGTGGTCAGCGCCGCTTCCATCAGCACGTCTTTTACGCCGGCGGCGTCGGTCTGGCCGACCGGGCTGCTGGCGTCGATCTGGATCTCGAAATGCAGGCCGTTGTGTTTCAGCAGGACCGCGGTCGGGGCCGCGGTATCGCCGTGGTAGCCGATCAGCTGGGCGTCGTCGCGCAGGCCGCTGTTGCTGCCACCCTTGAGGGCGACCACCAGCTTGCCGTCGACGATCTTGTAGCCGGTGGAGTCGACATGGGAGCCGGCAGCCAATGGCGCGGCCTCGTCGAGGAAGGCGCGGGCGAAGGCGATGACCTTGTCGCCGCGCACCTTGTTGTAGCCTTTGCCTTTTTCCGCGCCGTCGGCTTCGCTGATGGCGTCGGTGCCATAAAGCGCGTCGTACAGCGAGCCCCAGCGGGCGTTGGAGGCGTTGAGGGCGAAACGGGCATTCATCACCGGGACCACCAGCTGCGGGCCGGCCGTGCGGGCGATCTCGTCATCGACGTTTTGCGTCGTGGCCTGGAAGTCCGCCGCTTCTGGCAGCAGATAACCGATGTCTTGCAGGAAGGCTTTGTAGGCCACGGCGTCGTGGGCCTGGCCGGCACGGGACTGGTGCCAGGCATCGATACGCGCCTGGAAATCGTCGCGTTTGGCGAGTAGGGCTTTGTTCTTCGGCGCCAGGTCGTGGATGACCTTGTCGGCGCCGGCCCAGAACTTGTCGGCGGTGAGGCCGGTACCGGGAATGGCTTCGTTGTTCACGAAGTCGAACAGGACTTTGGCGACCTGCAGGCCACCGACTTGAACGTGTTCAGTCATTGCTTGCCTCACTCTGCTCAGCTATTTCGCTTTTCAGCTCTTCAAATTAACAATGAAGCCTCTGGCCATTTAAACCACAAACCCCTCTACCAGTACATGCCATCGCTGGCGGCTGGGATGGTTCCAATCAACGGCTTGAAGCCTTGCTGACAGGGCTTTCAGGGTTGCGACTGCGCCTTGGCAGACATCGATCCAACGTTATGTAGTGCGCGCTGCGGCATACTACATGATGAATTGCGGTTGTGAAAATTAGACTAAATACGTCGTTCCGCGACCCAAGTTCGCGGAGCAGTCACGCTGGGGAATAGGATGTTCTCAAAAAACTATTGAATTGTTCCATATAAATCCAAGGAGTTGTACACGATTTATATTCCGGCAGCGGCAGCACACCGTTTTCCGGCTTTACGCCTTGCCTGCAGGCGCAAGGGAAGCAGCAGGATGAGCCTTGCCTATACTTGATTTTCTATAACAAAAGTCCTGACAGAGGGTTGCGCCATGGACCACCTCGTACTCACCGTATTCGCCCCGGACAAGCCCGGACAGGTCGAGCGCATCGCCCAATGCATCGCCGCGCACGGCGGTAACTGGCTGGAGAGCCGCATGTCGCGCATGGCGGGGCAGTTCGCCGGCATCCTGCGGGTCGGTGTGCCGGCGGAAGCCTACGACGAGCTGGTGGACGCCCTGCAAGGCTTGGCGGCCCAGGGCATCCGGGTGCTGATCGCCGAAAGCGGCATCGAACAATCCTGCACCTGGAAGCCGATCGCCATGAAGCTGGTGGGCAACGACCGGCCGGGCATCGTGCGCGACATCACCCGCCTGTTGAGCGAGCAGGGGGTGAGCCTGGAGCGACTGGTGACCGAAGTGCGCCCGGCGCCCATGAGCAGCGAGCCGCTGTTCCATGCCGAAGCGATCCTGGCGGTACCGCTGACCTTGTCCCTCGATGTCCTGCAGTCGCGCCTGGAAACCCTGGCGGATGATTTGATGGTGGAGTTGGTGCTGCGCAGCGAGGTGTGAACCTGAAAAGGCAGGTTATCCAGTTTTAGCGTGCATGCGACTGTGGATAACCTGTAGAGACCTACCGCCAGCCCAAGCCAGCCAAGGCTTTGCGGAATCTGATCAAAAAACCAGCAGTTTCAAGGGCTTGTGCACAAACGGCGGGGATCACGCTGTGGATAACCTTGGGAAGGATAGATGCAGGCCGCGCCAACCGTGGCCTGTAGAGGTTTGTACGTTTATTGATCAGCTGCGTTTGCGCAGGCTCAACCAGGCATCCACGCTGTACACCGCCAGGCCGGCCCAGATAAACATGAACGCCACCAGGGTGCTCGACGACAGGTGTTCGCCGAACAGCAGTACCGCCTGCAGCAGCACCAGGGTCGGCGCCAGGTACTGCAAGAAGCCCAGGGTGGTGTAGGGCAGGTGACGGGCGGCGGCGTTGAAGCACACCAGCGGCACCAGGGTGACGGGGCCGGCCGCCACCAGCCACCAGGCTTCGGAGCTGGTCCAGAAGGCCGCCTGGGCACTGGTCGCGGTGGGGTTGTACAAGAGCCAGGCGAGGGCGATCGGCACCAGCATCCAGGTTTCCACCACCAGCCCCGGCAGCGCCTTGACCGGCGCCTGCTTGCGGATCAGTCCGTAGAAACCGAAGGTCAGCGCCAGCACCAGAGAGACCCAGGGCAGGCTGCCGACCTGCCACACCTGCTGCGCCACGCCGACCGCCGCCAGGCCCACCGCCAGCCACTGCAGGCGCCGCAGCCGCTCACCGAGGATCAGCATGCCCAGCAGCACATTCACCAACGGGTTGATGTAGTAGCCCAGGCTGGCTTCGAGCATGCGCCCGTTGTTCACCGACCAGACATAGGTCAGCCAGTTGGCCGCGATCAGGGTGCCGCTCAGGGCCAGGATCGCCAGGCGCTTGGGGTTGTCCCGCAACTCGCGCCACCAGCCGGGATGCTTCCAGACCATCAGCAGCAGCGCGCCGAACAGCGCGGACCAGAGCACCCGGTGGATGATGATTTCCACGGCGGGCACGTTGGCGATGGCTTTGAAGTAGATCGGGAACAGGCCCCAGATGATATAGGCGCTCAGGCCCAGGATGTACCCGCGACGCGGGTTGGCGGCTTGCATGCAGAATCCTTGCTTAGGCAGCTAACAAAGGCAGTGATTGTAAGGAGGTTTATCAGGCTGTGTCTTTGTCGGCGTAATCGCGGTGACCTGCTTTTGTGATCGATCCGGGTTCTGTAGGCGCGAGGCTTGCCCGCGGTAGGTTCGCCGCGGTGATTCTGATGCACCGCGGTGTCTTGATCGCGGGCAAGCCTCGCTCCTACAGACCCGATACAGGCTGGGGTCAGAACAGCTTCAAGGGTTCTTCGTTGAGCGCCGAAAGTTGCTCGCGCAACGCCAGCACCTGGTCGCCCCAGTAACGCTCGCTGCCGAACCAGGGGAAGCTGCGCGGGAACGCCGGGTCGTCCCAGCGCCGCGCCAGCCAGGCGCTGTAGTGCATCAGGCGCAGGGCGCGCAGCGGTTCGATCAGCGCCAGCTCGCGCGGGTCGAAGTCGTGGAACTCGCTGTAGCCATCCATCAGTTCCGACAGCTGCCCCAGGCATTCCTGGCGATCGCCGGCGAGCATCATCCACAGGTCCTGTACCGCCGGGCCCATGCGGCAGTCGTCGAGATCGACGATATGGAACACCTCGTCGCGGCACATCATGTTGCCGGGATGGCAGTCGCCATGCATGCGGATGTTCTGGTGCGGCGTGGCCTGGTAGACCTCTTCCACCCGCTTGAGCAGGTCGCGGGCCACCGACTCGTAGGCCGGCAGCAGGCTCTTGGGCACGAAGTCGCCTTGCAGCAGGGTGGTCAGCGAATCGTGGCCGAAGTTCTTCACTCCCAGCGCCTCGCGATGCTCGAACGGGCGGGTGGCGCCGACCGCATGCAGGCGGCCGAGCAATTGCCCCAGGCGATACAACTGGTCGAGGTTGCCGGGTTCCGGCGCCCGGCCGCCACGGCGCGGGAACAGGGTGAAGCGGAAGCCTTGATGCTCGAACAGGCTTTCGCCCTGGTGAATCAGCGGCGCCACCACCGGCACTTCGCATTCGGCGAGTTCGAAGGTGAAGCGGTGTTCTTCGAGAATCGCCTCGTTGGTCCAGCGCTGCGGACGGTAGAACTTGGCGATCAGCGGCTCGCCGTCTTCGATGCCGACCTGGTAGACACGGTTTTCGTAACTGTTGAGTGCCAGGACACGGGCGTCGCTGAGAAAACCGATGCTTTCGACGGCATCGAGGACTAGATCGGGGGTAAGGGTTTCGAACGGGTGAGACATGCTGACTCCTGCGCGCAGCAGGCTGCTGCGTCCGGCCAAGCATGGTAGCGCACGAAGGATGACAGGTGGTGACTGTGAGGGCGCTATCGCGGGCAAGCTTGCCCCTACAGATACGTGTAGGGGCAAGGCTTGCTCGCGAAGCGGTGGATCAGGCGCCGACGATGCCGCCGTCTTCCCGGGTGATCACCATCACCGAGGAACGCGGCTTGCCGTTCGGCAGGTGCTCGGGGAAGGTCGAACCACCGTTCTCGCCCGGATGCTGGATGCCCACGAACAGGCTTCGCTGATCCGGCGAGAAAGTGATGCCGGTGACTTCGCAGCCCACCGGCCCGACCATGAAGCGGCGGATCTCACCGGTGTCCGGGTCGGCGCAGAGCATCTGGTTGTTGCCCATGCCGGCGAAGTCGCCAGTGTTGCTGGAGTCGCCGTCGGTGAGGATCCACAAGCGGCCGGCCTTGTCGAAACCCAGGCCGTCGGGGCTGTTGAACATGTTCTGCGGGGTGATGTTCGACGAACCGCCTTTCGGCTGGCCGGCATGCACGGCCGGGTTGCCGGCCACCACGAACAGGTCCCAGGTGAAGTCCATCGAGCCGTGGTCGCCACGGCCGGTCTGCCAGCGCAGGATCTGCCCATAGACGTTTTTCTCCCGCGGGTTCGGGCCGCCCACTGGCTGGCCGTCTTCGCCACGTTTGGAGTTGTTGGTCAGGGTGCAGTAGACCTGGCCGTCTTTCGGGCTGACCACGATCCATTCCGGACGGTCCATGCGCGTAGCCTTGACCACGCTGGCCGCCAGGCGGGCGTGGATCAGCACTTCGGCCTGGTCGGCGAAACCGCTGCTGGCGTCGATGCCGTTCTTGCCGTGGCTCAGCTCGACCCATTTGCCCTGGCCTTTCGGGTGGTCCGGGTTGCCGTCGCCATTGTCGAAGATCGCCACGTATAGGGTGCCGTGGTCCAGCAGGTCACGGTTGGCCTTGGGGTTGCGGTGGTTGATGCGGTCGCGGCTGACGAACTTGTAGATGAACTCGCCACGCTCGTCGTCGCCCATGTAGACCACGGCGCGTCCGTCGCGGGTTTCGGCCAGGGCGGCGTTTTCATGCTTGAAGCGGCCCAGGGCGGTGCGCTTGATCGGTTTGGACTGCGGGTCGAACGGGTCGATCTCCACGACCCAGCCGTGACGGTTGAGTTCGTTGGGGTTTTTCGCCAGGTCGAAGCGTGGGTCGAACTGATGCCAGTTGATGTCGCGGCTGCTCGCCGAGGCGCCATAACGCTTCTGCGCGACATCGAACGTCTGCTGGGCGTTGCTGCTGCCGAAGCAATCGGTGAAGTTCTCTTCACAGGTCAGGTAGGTGCCCCATGGCGTCTTGCCGTTGGCGCAGTTCTGGAAGGTGCCGAGGACTTTCCTGCCGCTCTTGTCGGCGCTGGTTTTCATCAGCGCATGGCCGGCGGCCGGGCCGCTCAGGCGAATCGGCGCGTTGCCGTGGATGCGCCGGTTGTAGCGCGAACCCTGGACGAACTGCCATTGGCCGTTGCGGCGCTGCACTTCGATCACCGACACGCCTTCGCTGGCCAGGGCCTTGCGCACGTCTTCCGCCGACTGCGGCATGCCGCCGTGAGGGTAGAGGTAGCGATAGTTGGTGTATTCGTTGTTGATCGCCATCAGCGCGCGATTCTTGTCGTCCGGGAAGGCGAACAGGCTCATGCCGTCGTTGTTGTCACCGAACTGGACCTCCTGGGCCGCGGCGGTGCCATTGCCGCTCGGGTCGAAGGCCGGGCCGTTCTTCTGCAGGGGCTGGCCCCAGCTGATCAGCACCGAGGACTTGTAGCCCGGCGGCAGGGTGATGGTATCGCTGGTGGCGGCGGCAATGCCTTCAAAGCCCAGCAGCTTGCTGGAACCGGCGCTGACGCTGGCGGCCAGCACGCTGCGGCTCAGCAGGTTGCCACCGAGGAACATGGCCGCGCCGCATAGGGCGCCGGCGCTGATGAAACCACGGCGGCTGAGGCCGACCATCTTTTCGAGGTCGGTAGGTTGGTCTTCTTCTAGTAGGCTCATCACAGGCTTCCTGCAGGATTTTGCAGCCACCTTAATCAGCGTCGATGACGAACATATTGCAGCGACGAAAGCATTTCGCCGTTTTGTGTAGCCGCTGCCGAAGGCTCGCAGTCGGTCAAGGTCCTGCGGACCTATCGCAGCCTGCGGCAGCGGCTACAGAGCAGTGATAAGTCTGGCTACAGCGGCGTGCCGAGCAGCACATTGGACGGTGAGAATTGCACCCGCACCGGCTTGCCGGCGCTCAAGCCAAGGTTTCGCAAGTGCAGCGGTTCGGCCAGGGCGCAGAGGGTCTGGCCGCTGGGCAGGGCGATGCGGATTTCGCTGGGGCCGTCGTCGGCGTCGAGGATCGCTTCCAGGGTGCCCAGCAGGCAATTGTGTCCGGGTGTTGCGGGCTGATCGATGGCTAGCAGTTCCAGCCAACCGGCCTTGATCAACGCCACTACGCCTGTGCCTGGCTCAAGTTCCAGATGCAGGGTGCTGTCATGGGTGATCTGCGCCTGGATCACCAGGCCTTCTGCGAGCGCCAGGCGCACCAGGTCATTGCGCCCTTGCGCTTCGACGGCCTGCACCGTGCCGTGCAGCTGGTTGCGGGCGCTGGTCCGGAGCATCAGGCGCCCCAGCAGATCGAGGTCGGCGGCGTCTTCGGCGGCTTCCAGTACCTGGGCCTGCAAGGCCTGCAAACGCTGGTAGAGACGCAGCACCCGCTCGCCTTCGGCGGAGAGCCTGGCGCCACCGCCGCCTTTGCCGCCGACGCTGCGTTCGACCAGGGGGTTTTGCGCCAGGTTGTTCAACTCGTCGATGGCATCCCAGGCCGCCTTGTAACTCAGGCCGGCGCTTTTCGCGGCACGGGTGATCGAGCCCTGTTCGGCGATGTGCTGCAGCAGGGCGATGCGCTGCGGGCGACGGGCGATGTGCTGGGTCAACAAGGTGGGCAAGGGCATGGCGGAACGCTTTGAACGCTGGGAATGGAAAGGGAGTTTGCGGCTTGAGGGCCGAGAGTCAAGTTCAGTCGGGCTCGCCGGGTTTTGGCGTACGTGCCAGGCAGTAGACATCAACCCGCCGCGCCCCGGCCGTGAGCAACAGCCGCGCCAGGGCGTGGGCAGTCGCGCCGGTGGTGAGCACGTCGTCCACTAGCGCCAGGTGTCGGCCATGGACCGCCGCCTCGGGCATCAGGGCAAAGGCGTGGCGCAGGTTGTGTTGTCGCGCCCTGGCATCCAGGCCTTGTTGCGATGGCGTGTCCTGGGTGCGCAGCAACGAGGTTTCGTCGCAGGGGATTTGCAGGATCTCGCCCAGCCAGCGCGCGAGCATCGCCGCCTGGTTATAGCCTCGCTGGCGCAAGCGCTTGCGGGCCAGGGGCACCGGCAGCAGGGCGTCGGGTTGCGTCAGGTCCTCGGCATAGCGATGTTGCAGCGATTGCGCGAGCAGTTCGGCCAAAAGTCGGCCAAAGGGCCATTTGCCGTTGTGCTTGAAACGGCTGACCAGGCTGTCCACCGGAAAGCCATAACGCCAGGGCGCCACCACCTGGGCAAAGGCCGGCGGTCGCTTGAGGCACTGGCCGCAGGTCAGGCCGGCCGCGGGCAAGGGCAGGGCGCAGACCTGGCAATGATCGCCGAGCCACGGCAGTTCGGTTTCACAGGCGGTGCAAATGGGTTGGGGCGTGTCGGTCGGCTCATCGCAAAGCAAACAGGTTTGTTTGTTTTTTAACCAGATGTAAACCTGTCCTTGGTAATGTGGTTGACACTGCATGGCGCTTCCTTAAATATGCCCAACATCCGTGTCGCGGCTGTGGGTATTCCCTTCCCGCCACCGCTTGCCAAGCATAATCAAGGAATCGCCCATGAGCGCCAGCACCACCGCCAATCTGCGTCATGACTGGACTTTGGCTGAAGTCAAAGCCCTCTTCGTCCAGCCGTTCAATGACTTGCTGTTCCAGGCGCAGACGGTGCACCGCGCGCATTTCGACGCCAACCGCGTCCAGGTTTCCACCCTGTTGTCGATCAAGACCGGCGCCTGCCCGGAAGATTGCAAATATTGTCCGCAGTCCGGTCACTACAACACCGGCCTGGAAAAAGAAAAGCTGATGGAAGTGCAGAAGGTCCTCGAAGAGGCCGCGCGCGCCAAGGCCATAGGTTCGACTCGTTTCTGCATGGGTGCGGCCTGGAAACACCCGTCGGCCAAGGACATGCCGTACGTGCTGGAAATGGTCAAGGGCGTGAAGGCCATGGGCCTGGAAACCTGCATGACCCTCGGTCGCCTGGATCAGGACCAGACCGAAGCCCTGGCCAAGGCCGGCCTGGACTACTACAACCACAACCTCGATACCTCGCCGGAGTTCTACGGCAGCATCATCACCACCCGCACCTACAGCGAGCGCCTGCAGACCCTGGCCTACGTGCGCGATGCCGGGATGAAGATCTGCTCCGGCGGCATCCTCGGCATGGGCGAGTCCCTCGATGACCGCGCCGGCCTGCTGATCCAGTTGGCCAACCTGCCGGAGCATCCGGAATCGGTGCCGATCAACATGCTGGTGAAAGTGGCCGGCACGCCGCTGGAAAATTCCGAGGATGTCGATCCGTTCGATTTCATCCGCATGCTTGCCGTGGCTCGCATCCTGATGCCGAAATCCCATGTGCGCCTGTCCGCCGGCCGCGAAGCGATGAACGAGCAGATGCAGGCCCTGGCGTTCTTCGCCGGCGCCAACTCGATCTTCTACGGCGAGAAACTGCTGACCACTGCCAACCCGCAGGCCGACAAGGATATGCAACTGTTCGCGCGCCTGGGCATCCTGCCGGAAGCCCGCGAAGAGCACGCCGACGAGGTGCACCAGGCCGCCATCGAGCAGGCGCTGGTGGAGCAGAAGAGCAGCGAGCAGTTCTATAACGCCGCGGTTTAAGCATCTCTCCCTGTAGCCGCTGCCGCAGGCTGCGATAGGTCCGCAGGACCTCGATGGACTCAAGCTCCTCGCGCCCCTTCGGGTCGATCGCAGCCTGCGGCAGCGGCTACGGCAATCATCGTCCGATCATCGAGGCCTGCATGTCTTTCGATCTCCGCGCGCGTCTCGCTGCCCGTCGTGCCGAAAACCTCTATCGTCAGCGTCCACTGCTGGAAAGCCCGCAAGGGCCGCAAGTGGTGGTCGACGGCCAGCCATTGCTGGCATTCTGCAACAACGATTACCTGGGCCTGGCCAATCATCCGCAAGTGATCGAGGCCTGGCGCGCCGGTGCGTCCCGCTGGGGCGTGGGCGGTGGCGCCTCGCACTTGGTGATCGGCCACAGCACGCCCCATCACCAGTTGGAAGAAGCCCTGGCCGAGTTCACCGGTCGCCCGCGGGCATTGCTATTCACCACCGGTTATATGGCCAATCTCGGCGCGGTCACCGCGCTGGTGGGGCAGGGCGACACGGTGCTGGAAGACCGCCTCAACCACGCTTCGTTGCTGGATGCCGGCCTGCTTTCCGGCGCGCGCTTCAACCGTTACCTGCACAACGATGCCGAGAGCCTGGCCAAGCGCCTGGAGAAAGCCACCGGCAATACCCTGGTGGTCACCGATGGCGTGTTCAGCATGGACGGCGACCTGGCCGACCTGCCGGCCCTGGCTCGCGAAACCCGGGCCAAGGGCGCCTGGCTGATGGTTGACGACGCCCATGGATTCGGGCCACTGGGGGCCAACGGCGGAGGGATCGTCGAGCACTTCGGCTTGAGCCAGGAAGATGTACCGGTCCTGGTGGGCACCCTCGGCAAGGCGTTCGGCACCGCCGGCGCCTTTGTCGCCGGCAGCGAGGAACTGATCGAAAGCCTGATCCAGTTCGCTCGTCCCTATATCTACACCACCAGCCAGCCACCGGCCCTGGCCTGCGCCACCCTGAAAAGCCTGGAGTTGCTACGCAGCGAGCACTGGCGGCGTGAGCACCTGAACAGGCTGATCCGCCAGTTCCGCCAGGGCGCCGAGCAGATCGGGCTGACTCTGATGGACAGCTTCACGCCGATCCAGCCGATCCTGATCGGCGACAGCGCGCGGGCGATTCGCCTGTCACAGATGCTGCGCGAGCGCGGCCTGATGGTCAGCGCGATTCGTCCACCTACCGTGCCCGCGGGGAGCGCCCGCCTGCGGGTGACCCTGTCCGCCGCTCACAGTGAGGCTCAGGTCCAGCTATTGTTGAATGCACTGGCGGATTGTTTTAGCGAACCGGGACCGGAGCCAAGCCATGCGTGATCGACTGATTCTGCTGCCCGGTTGGGGCCTCGGCGTATCGCCGCTGGAACCCTTGGCGGCGGCTCTGCAGGGGCTGGACGAACACCTGCGGGTCGAGATCGAACCGTTGCCGGAGCTGGAGTCCAGCGACCTGAATGAGTGGCTCGACGAACTGGACGCCAGCGTGCCGGACAACGCCTGGCTCGGTGGCTGGTCGCTGGGTGGCATGCTGGCTTCCGAGCTGGCGGCGCGTCGTGGCGAGCGCTGCTGCGGTCTGTTGACCCTGGCCAGCAACCCCAGTTTCGTGGCTCACGCCGAGTGGGCGAGCGCGATGCCGGGGGAGACCTTCGACGGGTTTCTGGCCGGCTGCAACGCCGACCCGCGCACCACCCTCAAGCGCTTCAGTTTGCTGTGCGCCCAGGGCGCCGAAGATCCACGCGGCCTGTCGCGCCTGCTGTCGGGCGGCGCGCCGCATACCTCGGGCGCGGTATTGATGGCCGGCCTGGAGTTGCTGGCGCAGTTGGATACCCGCCATGCCCTGCAGGCGTTTCGTGGGCCGCAGTTGCATCTGTTCGCCGGGCTCGACGGACTGGTGCCGGCCGAAGCCGCGGGCGAATTGCTGGCGTTGTTGCCCGATGTCGAAGTTGGTCTGATTGAACAGGCCAGCCACGCGTTTCTTCTGGAGGATCCCCACGGTGTGGCGGGGGCGATCCAGGCTTTTTTGCATGAGTCCGGCGATGACTGATCTGTCCCTTCCCAAGCCACCCGGCAGCTTGCCCGACAAGCGCCAAGTGGCGGCTTCCTTTTCCCGCGCGGCGTCCAGTTACGACAGCGTGGCGCAACTGCAGCGCGACGTCGGTAACGAGTTGCTGAGCCGCCTGCCACAAGACCGCGAGCCTGGCCGCTGGCTGGACATGGGCTGCGGCACCGGTTATTTCAGCCGCCTGCTGGGCGAGCGCTTCCCGGCCAGCGAAGGGCTGGCGCTGGACATCGCCGAAGGCATGCTCGAGCACGCCCGTCCGCTGGGCGGGGCGCAGTATTTCATTGCCGGTGATGCCGAGCGTTTGCCGTTGCAGGGGCAGAGTTGCGAACTGATTTTCTCCAGCCTGGCGGTGCAGTGGTGCGCGGACTTCCGTTCGGTTCTCAGCGAGGCGCATCGAGTGCTGAAGCCGGGCGGCGTGCTGGCCTTCGCCAGCCTGTGCGTCGGTACGCTGTACGAATTGCGCGACAGTTGGCGTCAGGTCGACGGCATGGTGCACGTCAACCGCTTCCGTGAGTTCAGCACGTATCAACAGCTGTGCGCGGCGAGTGGTTTGCAGGTGCTGAGCCTGGAAACCCGTCCGCATGTGCTGCACTACCCCGATGTGCGCAGCCTGACCCATGAGTTGAAGGCCCTGGGAGCGCACAATCTCAACCCTGGACGGCCCGGTGGGCTGACAGGGCGGGCGCGGATCAGGGGCCTGATCGACGCCTACGAACAGTTCCGTCAAGCGCAGGGATTGCCCGCGACCTACCAGGTGGTCTACGCCGTATTGGAGAAGCCGCTATGAGCCGAGCCTATTTCGTTACCGGGACAGACACCGATGTTGGCAAGACCACCGTCGCCGCTGGCTTGCTGCATGCCGCGCGGCTCTCGGGGCTGAGCACGGCGGCCGGGAAACCGGTGGCTTCAGGCTGCGAGCTGACCCCCAAGGGGCTGCGTAACGCCGATGCGCTGGCCTTGCTGGCCGAATGTTCGTTGCCCCTGACCTACGACGAGGTCAATCCACTGGCCTTTGAACCGGCCATCGCTCCTCATCTGGCGGCCCGCGAGGCTGGTGTGGCGTTGACTGTGCAGGCCTTGCTGACGCCTATGCGCCAGGTGCTGGCCAAGGGGGCGGACTTCACCCTGATCGAAGGGGCTGGCGGCTGGCGTGTGCCGCTGGCCGACCAGGACAACCTGTCCGACCTGGCCATGGCCCTGGATCTGCCGGTGATCCTGGTGGTGGGCGTGCGCCTGGGCTGTATCAACCATGCCCTGCTGACGGCCGAGGCGATTGCCCAGGACGGTTTGCAGCTGGCGGGTTGGGTGGCCAACATCATCGAGCCGAAGACTTCGCGGCTAGAGGAAAACCTCGCCACACTGGCGGAACGCTTGCCTGCTCCTTGTCTGGGACGGGTCCCGAGATTGAAGGCGATCAGCGCCGAAGCAGTGGCCGAGCATCTGCAGCTGGACCTGCTTGACTAGATTTTGCCTATGATGTGGCACTGTGCTATTAGTGTTTTTGACGGGTCTTTTCCTGGCGCGTCTGGTTCAATAGCCGCTGTTCATTCCTTGCAGGGTCGAGTCCTCCCATGGAAATTTCCGGGAATACCGCTTTTTACGCCGGCCTGAGTACCGTGCAGACCGGGCAGAACCGTGTCGATCAGGCGGCCAGCCAGATCGCCAGCACGACCATCGAGCGTTCTGTCACCAGCCAGTCTTCCGAAGTCCAGGTCGAGCGCCTGCGGTCCGTCGATCGCAGCCAGCAATCGGACCTGGCCAGCAACATGGTCGAGATGTCCATGGGCAAGATCCAGACGGAGCTGGGCGTGAAAGTCGCCAAGGCCGCCGATGAAGTGCTTGGTACGCTGATCGACACCTACGCTTGACCCTCCCTCGGTAGCCCTGCCCGTTTTTTCGGGCAGGGTGGTCCGCGCAAGAACACCCTGCACAGTCCCTTCTTCCGTCTTGCTGGCCTGCCAGCTCCTACACTCAATTTAGCTTCCGAATATTTCACGGCATTCGCTGTGGGCCTTGGCGTGCAAGGCCTGTAGAGGATCGATGACGAACGGTGTTTGCGTGGTGCTTGACAAGGTTTGGGCGTAAACGTATGTTTCAAACAACTGTTTGACCGCCACAATAAATCAACGCGGTCGTTCATTCCCGGTTACATCAGCAGAGGTTTATCGCTATGCCTGACTACAAGGCCCCCTTGCGTGATATTCGCTTCGTTCGTGACGAGCTGCTCGGCTATGAAGCGCACTATCAGAGCCTGCCGGCTTGCCAGGACGCTACTCCAGACATGGTTGACGCCATCCTCGAGGAAGGCGCGAAGTTTTGTGAGCAGGTACTGGCCCCTCTGAACCGTGTGGGTGACCTGGAAGGCTGCACCTGGAGCGAGTCCGGCGTTAAGACCCCGACTGGCTTCAAAGAGGCCTACAAGCAATTCGTCGAAGGCGGCTGGCCAAGCCTGGCTCACGATGTCGAGCATGGCGGTCAAGGCCTGCCGGAGTCCCTGGGCCTGGCTGTCAGCGAAATGGTCGGCGAAGCCAACTGGTCGTGGGGCATGTACCCAGGCCTGTCCCATGGCGCGATGAACACCATCTCCGAACACGGTACGCCTGAGCAGCAAGAGGCTTACCTGACCAAGCTGGTATCCGGCGAGTGGACCGGCACCATGTGCCTGACCGAACCGCACTGCGGCACCGACCTGGGCATGCTGCGCACCAAGGCCGAACCTCAGGCCGACGGTTCCTACAAAGTCACCGGCACCAAGATCTTCATCTCGGCCGGTGAGCACGACATGGCCGACAACATCGTCCATATCGTTCTGGCCCGCCTGCCGGATGCTCCTGCTGGCACCAAAGGCATCTCGCTGTTCATCGTGCCGAAGTTCCTGCCGAACGCCGATGGCTCCGTCGGCCAGCGCAACGCCGTGAGCTGTGGTTCCCTGGAACACAAGATGGGTATCCACGGCAACGCCACCTGCGTGATGAACTTCGACGCGGCCACCGGTTTCCTGATCGGCCCGGCGAACAAAGGCCTGAACTGCATGTTCACCTTCATGAACACCGCTCGCCTGGGTACCGCGCTGCAAGGCCTGGCCCACGCCGAGATCGGTTTCCAGGGTGGCCTGAAATACGCTCGCGATCGTCTGCAAATGCGCTCCCTGACTGGCCCGAAAGCGCCGGACAAGGCCGCCGACCCGATCATCGTGCACCCTGACGTACGCCGCATGCTGTTGACCATGAAGGCTTTCGCCGAAGGCAACCGTGCCATGGTCTACTTCACCGCCAAGCAGGTCGACATCGTCAAATACGGCGTGGATGAAGAAGAGAAGAAGAAAGCCGACGCCCTGCTGGCCTTCATGACTCCTATCGCCAAGGCCTTCATGACCGAAGTCGGCTTCGAAGCCGCCAACCACGGTGTGCAGATCTACGGTGGCCACGGTTTCATCGCCGAGTGGGGCATGGAGCAGAACGTTCGCGACAGCCGCATTTCCATGCTGTACGAAGGCACCACCGGCATCCAGGCGCTGGACCTGCTGGGCCGTAAAGTGCTGATGACCCAAGGCGAAGCCCTGAAAGGCTTCACCAAGATCGTCCACAAGTTCTGCCAGAGCAACGAAGGCAACGAGTCGGTCAAAGAGTTCGTCGCACCGCTGGCTGCGCTGAACAAGGAATGGGGCGAGCTGACCATGAAGGTCGGTATGGCGGCCATGAAAGACCGTGAAGAAGTCGGGGCTGCGTCCGTGGACTACCTGATGTACTCCGGTTATGCCTGCCTGGCTTACTTCTGGGCCGACATGGCGCGCCTGGCTGCCGAAAAGCTGGCTGCCGGTACCACCGAAGAGGCGTTCTACACCGCCAAGCTGCAGACCGCGCGCTTCTACTTCCAGCGCATCCTGCCGCGTACCCGCACTCACGTTGCGGCCATGCTGTCGGGTGCCAACAACCTGATGGACATGAAAGAAGAAGATTTCGGCCTGGCTTACTAAGCCTTACCGAGGTCCATTCAGAAGCCGCTTCTCCTTCGGGAGAAGCGGCTTTTTTGTGCGCGGGATGAATCTGAAAATAATCCGACTAAAACGTTAAGAAGAAGCCGATCCTTGCCGTTACAGAGGTGGCAATGTGATATGTGTCACATTTGTGCTGTTTAACTATGTCCGGTGAAGGCATAGTGCCATCAACTGTTTAGCCGCGTCGGAGCTTTACCTTGCCGCGTTCTTCTGCTGTACGTTTCAGCCATTTTCTTCCGTCATTGTTACTCCTGCTTGCGGGGCTTGCGGCCGCCTACGTCAAGGATCTCAACGTCTTCTTCACCTCGCTGTTCAACGTCTTGCCGACCCTGGTGCTGTTGCTCGGCGGTGCCTACTGCGCGGTGTATCGGCGCCAGCGGGAACTGTTCCTGATGGTCACGGTGTACATCGCCTATTTCCTGCTCGATACCCAGACTGACTATTACCGCGACAACGGCAAGGTGCGCGAGGATGCGGCCGTGGTATTCCACTTGGTCTGTCTGCTGTTACCGCTGCTGTTCGGCCTGTTCGCGGCCTGGCAGGAGCGTACCCACCTGTTCCAGGACATGGTGGCGCGCTTTGCCGTATTGCTCGCCTTTGGCAGTGTGGCGCTGGGGTTGGAGCAGAGTTATCCCCAGGCGCTGCTGGCCTGGCTGGCGGAAATCCGTTGGCCGGCCCTGCATGGCGCCTGGATGAGCCTGATCCAGTTGTCGTATCCGGTGTTTCTCGCCGCCTTCCTATTGTTGGCGATCCAGTACTGGCGCAACCCACGCCCGTTGCATGCGGCGCAGTTGGTGGGGTTGCTGGGGCTGTTCTGGATGCTGCCCAAGACCTTCATCCTGCCGTTTACCCTGAACATCATGTGCAGCCAGGTGATGTTGATGATCGCCGCGGCCGTTGCCCACGAGGCGTATCAGATGGCCTTCCGCGACGAACTGACTGGCTTGCCGGGGCGCCGCGCCTTGAACGAGCGTATGCAGCGCCTGGGCCGCAACTATGTGCTGGCGATGAGCGATGTCGATCACTTCAAGAAATTCAACGACACCCACGGCCACGACGTGGGCGACCAGGTACTGCGCCTGGTGGCCAGCAAGCTGTCGAAGGTCAGTGGCGGCGGTCGTGCCTATCGTTATGGCGGCGAGGAGTTTGCGGTGGTGTTCGCCGGCAAGACCCTCGAGGAATGCATGCCGCACCTGGAAGTCATTCGCGAGACCATCGCCAACTACAACATTCAACTGCGCAATCAGGAGAGTCGCCCGCAGGACGACCAGCAGGGTCGTCAGCGCCGGGGCGCGGCCGCGGCGTCCAGCGTGTCGGTGACCGTCAGTATCGGTGTCGCCGAGCGGCAGATGGAGCACCGCTCGCCGGAAGAGGTGCTCAAGTCCGCCGACCAGGCGTTGTACAGCGCCAAGGGGGCAGGGCGTAACTGCGTCATGGCCTTCGGTCAGAACCGCCGTGGCGCGGTACGCATGGACACCGCTGCGGGTTGAGTGATAGCGGCGCATTCAGCGTCTGGACTGTGATTGGCAGGTCGGATGAGCGGCAGTAGGTTGGATCGATCTGCTACCGGAGAAACGACCATGCCCGAGTACAAAGCTCCCCTGCGCGACATGCGTTTTTTGATCGACCACGTCTTCGACTTTCATTCCAGCTATGCGGCTCTGGGAGCCAGCGATGCCAGCCCGGACATGGTGGCCGCGATCCTCGAAGAAGGGGCGAAGTTCTGTGAAAACGTGCTGGCGCCGCTGAACCGCTCCGGCGACGAAGACGGCTGCCATTTCGACAATGGCGTGGTCACCACGCCAAAAGGCTTCAAGCAGGCTTTCGCCCAGTATGTCGAAGGTGGCTGGCACGGCCTGGCAGCGGATCCGAGCTACGGTGGCCAGGGCCTGCCGCATTCACTGGGGTTGGTGATCAGCGAGATGGTCGGCTCCAGCAACACCTCCTGGGGCATGTACCCGGGCCTGACTCACGGTGCCATGTCGGCGATTCATGCCCATGGCAGCGAAGAGCAGAAACGGACCTACCTGAGCAAGCTCACCGCCGGCCAATGGACCGGCACCATGTGCCTGACCGAAGCCCATTGCGGCACCGACCTGGGCATCATCAAGACCCGCGCCGTGCCCCAGGCCGATGGCAGCTATGTGGTTTCCGGCAGCAAGATTTTCATCTCGGCCGGCGAGCACGACATGAGTGAAAACATCATCCACCTGGTGCTGGCCAAGCTGCCGGATGCGCCGGCGGGCACCAAGGGTATTTCGCTGTTCATCGTGCCCAAGTTCCTGCCCAACGCCGACGGCGAGGCGGGCGAGCGCAACGGTGTGAGCTGCGGCTCCATCGAACACAAGATGGGGATCAAGGCTTCGGCCACCTGTGTGCTGAACTTCGATGGCGCCAAGGGGTTCCTGATCGGTGAGGCCAACAAGGGCCTGAACTGCATGTTCACCATGATGAACCACGCTCGCCTCGGTACCGGGATGCAGGGGCTGTGCCTGGGTGAGGCGAGCTTCCAGGGCGCGATCAAATACGCCAACGACCGCCTGCAGATGCGCTCCCTGACCGGGCCGAAGGCGCCGGACAAGGCCGCCGACCCGATTATTGTCCACCCCGATGTACGGCGCATGCTGCTGACCATGAAAGCCTTCAACGAAGGCAATCGTGCACTGGCCTATTTCACCGCGCAGTTGCTGGATGTGGCGCACCTGGCCGCCGATGAAACCCAGCGCCAGGATGCCGAGAACCTGTTGGCCTTCCTGACACCTATCTGCAAGGCCTTCATGACCGAAACCGGGCTGGAAGTGACCAACCACGGCATGCAGGTGTTTGGCGGGCATGGCTTCATCCGAGAATGGGGCATGGAGCAACTGGTGCGCGACTGCCGTATCGCGCCGATCTATGAAGGCACCAACGGCATCCAGGCCCTGGATCTGCTGGGACGCAAGGTGCTCGGCAGCCAGGGCAAGCTGCTGATGGGGTTCACCAAGATCGTCCACAAATTCTGCACGGCGAATGCCGAGCATCCACAGCTCAGGGGGCATGTGGCGCAGCTCAATGGGCTCAACCAGCAGTGGGGTGCGCTGACCACCAAGGTCGGGATGGCGGCGATGAAGAACCCTGACGAGGTCGGGGCCGCGGCGCTGGATTACCTGATGTACAGCGGTTACATCATCCTCGCCTACCTGTGGCTGCGCATGGCGCTGGTGGCCCAGGCCCGGCTCGATGCCGGTGAAGATGATGCCGATTATTGCCAGGCCAAGCTGGCGACCTGCGAGTTCTACTTCAAGCGTCTGCTGCCGCGCACGGCGTCCCATCAGGCAGCGATCGAGGCGGGCAGTGATTGCTTGATGACGCTGCCGGCGGAGCTGTTTGCGCTCTAGGTTTCCATGTAATCGTCCATCGCGGGCAAACCCACTCCTGCAGGTTTTTGCGGGGATGGGTTTGCCTGCGATTTGTGGTGACTAAAAATTACATATAAGTCACGAGTTGACCCTATGTGTCTTAAAAGTTGTTCGGGTACACTCGAGCTTTCGTAAATGGGGCCGTTCGGGTCCACTTGTTTAGATCTTGCGAGGTTTGCCATGGCTGACTACAAAGCGCCCCTGCGCGATATGCGCTTCGTCCTCAATGAAGTTTTCGAGGTCGCCAAACTCTGGGCCGAACTGCCTGCTCTGGCCGACACCGTCGACGCCGACACCGTCGAAGCGATTCTTGAGGAGGCCGGCAAAGTCACCGGCAAAAGTATCGCCCCGCTGAGCCGCGCCGCCGACGAAGAGGGCTGTCACTGGAGCGATGGCGCGGTCACCACGCCGGCAGGTTTTCCACAGGCCTACCAGACTTATGCCGAAGGCGGCTGGGTCGGCGTCGGCGGCGATCCGACCTACGGCGGCATGGGCATGCCCAAGGCGGTATCCGCCCAGGTCGAGGAAATGGTCAACTCGGCCGGCCTGTCGTTCGGCCTGTACCCGATGCTGACCGCGGGCGCTTGCCTGTCGATCAACGCCCACGCCAGCGAAGAGTTGAAGGCGGCCTACCTGCCAAACATGTATGCGGGCGTCTGGGCCGGCTCCATGTGCCTCACCGAGCCGCATGCCGGCACCGACCTGGGCATCATCCGCACCAAGGCCGAACCGCAGGCCGATGGTTCCTACAAGGTCAGCGGCACCAAGATCTTCATCACCGGCGGTGAGCACGACCTGACCGAGAACATCATCCACCTGGTGCTGGCCAAGCTGCCGGACGCACCGGCGGGGCCGAAGGGCATTTCGCTGTTCCTGGTACCGAAGTTCCTGATCAACGCCGACGGTAGCCTCGGCGCGCGCAACCCGGCCAACTGCGGTTCGATCGAACACAAGATGGGCATCCAGGCTTCGGCCACCTGCGTGATGAACTTCGACGAAGCCGTCGGTTACATCGTCGGCGAGCCGAACAAAGGACTGGCGGCGATGTTCACCATGATGAACTACGAGCGTCTGGGCGTCGGTATCCAAGGCCTGGCCTCGGGCGAGCGTTCCTACCAGAACGCTGTGGAGTACGCCCGCGATCGCCTGCAAAGCCGTTCGCCGACCGGCCCGCAGGCCAAGGACAAGGTTGCCGACCCGATCATCGTGCACCCCGACGTACGGCGCATGCTGCTGACCATGAAAGCTGCGAACGAGGGCGGCCGTGCGTTCTCCACCTATGTGGCGATGCAACTGGATACCGCCAAGTTCAGCGAAGACGCTGCCGTGCGTAAGCGCGCGGAAGATCTGGTGGCCCTGCTGACGCCGGTGGCCAAGGCTTTCCTCACCGATCTGGGGTTGGAAACCACGGTTCATGGCCAGCAGATCTTCGGTGGCCACGGCTACATTCGCGAATGGGGTCAGGAACAGCTGGTGCGCGATGTGCGCATTACCCAGATCTATGAAGGTACCAATGGCATCCAGGCGCTGGACTTGGTCGGGCGCAAGATCGTCGGTAGCGGCGGGGCGTTCTACAAGCTGTTCGCGGACGAGATTCGCCATTTCACCGCGACTGCCAGCGCCGATCTGGCCGAGTTCACCAAACCGTTGAACGACGCACTGGATAACCTGGACGAACTGACTGCCTGGCTGCTGGATCGGGCCAAGAGCAATCCGAACGAAATCGGCGCGGCCTCGGTCGAATACCTGCAAGCATTCGGATACACGGCGTACGCCTATATGTGGGCGTTGATGGCGAAAGCGGCCCTGGGCAAGGAGTCGCAAGACGATTTCTACGCCAGCAAGCTGGGTACCGCGCGCTTCTACTTCGCCCGGCTGCTGCCGCGTATTCACTCGCTGAGCGCATCGGTGAAGGCGGGTAGCGAATCACTGTTCCTGCTGGATGCGGCGCAGTTCTGAGTATGTGCGCGTCATGTAAGCTTTCTCTTACGTGACGTGCTGCTAATCACCCATATCGGCAGATTGGATCCAGAGCTAATCTACTTCACATGGACGTCGCGCAGGAAGCGCAAAGCAATAACACGGACACGTAGGATTCCGCCAGGATGGTGGAGTGAAAAGGATGTCAGGGAAACAGTCTGCAAAGCCCCGCTTCGGCGGGGTTTTCTTTTGCCCGCGTTTTTTTTCTGCGCTTGTTCAACCAAGCCCTTCCAGCGTCGCCGGGCCGCTCATCTCTTCTTCCAGCAAGGTTCGCAGCAACTCCAGGGTTGCCTGCTGACGCTGCACATCACGACATACCAGCCCCACTTTCAACGGCACCCTCGGTTCGCTCAGCGGTTTCCATAACAGGTCCGTATGGCTATGGGTCTGACGCGAGCGCCCCGGCAGGACCGTCGCCAGGCGGGTGTTGGGCAGGCTGTCGAGAATCCCCGCCATATTGTTCAGTTCCGCCTGCACCTGCGGCCGGCGCCCGAGGTTGGCCAGTTGTGCCTGCCAGATCTGGCGTATCTGGAACTCCTCGCCCAACAACAGCATGGGCAGCTCCGCGGCCTGGCTCATGGAGACCTTCTTGAATTCGCGCAGGGGATGCTCGGCGGGAATCACCAGGGTCAACTCATCTTCGTAGAGCTGCACACCGTGCAGCCCTGGCTGGCGCGGCGGCAGATAACTGATGCCGGTATCCAATGAGCCATTGAGCAGGCGCCGTTCGATTTCCAGGCCGGTCAGTTCGTAGATCTGCACCACCAGGTGCGGCTGGGCCTTGCGCACCCGTTCGAGCATCTGTGGCACCAGGCTGCTGTGCACCGTTTGCAGTACGCCGATTGCCAATGTGCGCAGGGCTTGGCCCTTGAAGTTGCCCAGGGCTTCGCGAGCTCGCTGCATGCCGTCGAGCAAGGGCAGGGCATGGTTGTACAGGGTATGGGCCGCCAGGGTCGGTAACAGGCGCTTGCTGCTGCGTTCGAACAGGCTGACGTCGAGGTTCTGTTCCAGCTGACGGATCTGTTGCGAGAGCGCGGGTTGGGAGATCGACAGGCGCTCGGCGGCGCGTCCCACGTGACCTTCTTCATACACCGCGACGAAATAACGCAGTTGTTTAAAATCCATAAGTTCTGCTTATCGAAAAAGCTGGAAAATCGAAATGGCCCGACATGTCGGAGAAGCCTAGTCTAACCCCTATTCACAGGGCTTACAGGGCCAGAAGGCGCGATGAATACCGTTTACGTGGATGGTGTTTACATAGGCAAGGCAAAAAACCTCGGACAGGGTTTGATCAGTGATACGGACAAACGTCCGGTTGCAAACCGACTCTGGTTATGGCCGCAGGGCCTGGGCAGCGACGAACACGGCGACCCACGGTTTCATACCGGCCCGGAGCGGGCGCTGCACCATTATCCCGCCGAGCACTACCGCTACTGGCGCAAGCGTTATCCACAGATCGACTGGTGCGCCCCAGCCTTTGGCGAAAACCTGTCCACCCACGGCCTGACCGAAGAGCAGGTCTGCCTGGGCGATATGTTTCGCTGGGGCGGCGCGCTGCTGCAGGTCAGCCAGCCACGCTCGCCCTGTTATCGCCTGAGCCACCGCTGGGGCATCCCCGACCTGCCGCAACAGGCGCAAAACAATGGTCGCTGCGGCTGGTTCTACCGGGTGCTCAAACCCGGCTTCGTCAGTGCCGATCAGCCTTTCGAGCTGATCCAGCGCAGCTATCCAGGGCTGACCGTGGCCTGGGCCCTGCGCTGTTTTTATCGAGAACCTCTGGAGCATGCGGGCTTGAAGAAACTGGTGGACTGTCCGGCACTGGCGTCGCGTTGGCGCGACATCGCGATCAAGCGCATGCGCACCGGCCTGGTCGAGGATTGGTCTTCACGCTTGCTGGGCCTGCCGCTGGAAGGGTTGAGCGCATGAATTTGTTCAGCCTGCGTCGCCCTCAGCCAAGCCTCGATGATCTGGCGGCCGAGCCCTACCTGTCACCGATGAGTGACAATCTTTCCAGTGAGTGCCTGATGCCCAGCGTCCAGCGACCCCATCCAGTATTTGTGCGTGGCCAGGGCTCATGGCTGTGGGACAGCGATGACCGCGCCTATCTCGACTTCGTCCAGGGCAACGCCGCCAACAGCCTTGGCCATAGCCCCTCGGCGCTGGTCAAGGCGCTGACGGCCCAGGCCCAGTCGCTGATCAACCCCGGCTCGGGCTTTTACAACCGTGGCATGCTCAACCTCAGCGAACGTTTGTGCCGCAGCACCGGTAGCGACCAGGCCTATCTGTTGAGCAGTGGCAGCGAAGCCTGCGAGGCGGCGATCAAGCTGGCCCGCAAATGGGGCCAGCTGCATCGCAGTGGCGCGTCTAAGATCATCACCGCCAGCGGTAGCTGCCACGGTCGTAGCTTTGCGGCAATGTCGGCGTCAGCCAGCAGCAACATCGCCAATCGCTTCGAGCCACAGCTGGCGGGTTTTAGTCATGTCCCCTTCAACGACCTGCCGGCGTTGCATGCTGCGGTGGACGCGCAGACCGTGGCGATCATGCTTGAGCCGATCCAGGGCGAGGCCGGGGTGATTCCGGCGACCGAGCATTACCTCAAGGGTGTCGAGCGCTTGTGTCGCGAGCTAGGCATTCTGCTGATCCTGGATGAAGTGCAGACCGGTATCGGCCGCTGCGGCACCTTGCTGGCTGAACAGGTCTATGGCGTGCGCGCTGACATCGTTGCCCTGGGCAAAGGTCTTGGCGGCGGCGTGCCCTTGGCGGCCTTGCTGGCGCGTGGCAAGGCCTGCTGCTTCGAGGTGGGAGAGCTGAATGGTACCCATCACGGCAATGCCCTGATGACCGCGGCGGGCATGGCGGTGCTCGATAGCGTGCTGGATAACAGCTTTCTCGAGCATGTGCGGGACAACGGCCAGTACTTGCGCGAAGGTCTGGCCCGCCTGGCTAACCGTTATGCCCAGGGAAAATTGCGCGGGCAGGGCTTGTTCTGGGGCCTGAGCCTGGCCGACGACTCGGCCGAGGCCGTGGTCAAGGCGGCTCGCTACGAAGGTCTGCTGCTGGCCGCGACGCAGCCGGACTGCCTGCGGTTTACCCCGGCGCTGACGGTGAGCAAGACGAATATCGACGAAATGCTGCTGCGCCTGGCGCGGGCCTTTTCGCGAGTACGCACTGCGCAGCTGCAATGCCGCAAGGGACTGGTGGTTTAAAGCCAGCTCTGGTCCCGCCATACCCGATCTTGCCCTGACAGAATTCCCGAACCGTCTCGCGGTATAACGCATCGCCCCGTGTCCGATTTTTCGCACGGGGCGTTTTTTTGTCTCGAGCTTTTGCAAAACCACTAGCAAGTCTTGAAGGCCATCATCCAGAGAGGGTTCCTTAGGCTCATCCGCCAGGACGGTGGGGGCTGCATGGGGTGAAAGACCACCGGGCAGCTTGGGTTGAACATATATACCACCAAGTGGTATGTTTTTGGGAAAGGAAGCCATGACCATCAGGTTGTTCAAAACCAAAGGTTTTGCTGTCGCGGCGAAAAAGGCCTTGATTCATGACAATGAGCTGTTGGCCGCATTCAGCGAGTTATGCCGCGGCCAGGCTGATGACCTTGGTGGTGGGGTCTGGAAAAAACGCCTGAATGCCAACCGCCATCGTTCGATCGTCCTGGCCAGGGGCCGGCGCTACTGGGTGTTCCAGTTCCTGTTCGCCAAGCAGGACCAGAGCAATATCAGCCACCAGGAGCTGCAGGCGTTCCGCGCGCTGGCCAAGGCATACGAAGGGCTGGATGGCTGGCAGGTCCAGCAGCTACTTGAGATGAAAGCGTTTGTGGAGATCAGACATGAGCAAGCCATTCAAGACCGAAGCCCTTGGATCGATACATGAGTCGGCCAGTGCCCTGCACGCCATCGGCGCCATCGGCAAAACCACCATGCGCCAGTTCGATGAGGCGTGTATCGCGCCAGTGCCGGCGAGCATTCCCGCGGAGCAGATCAAGCTGCTGCGCGAGCGTAGCAATGTCAGCCAGCCGGTCTTTGCCCGCTACCTGAACACCAGCGCGTCCACGGTGAAACAGTGGGAGTCCGGCGAGAAACACCCGAGCGGCATGGCGCTCAAACTGTTGAGCATCGTGCAGAAACATGGCCTTGAAATACTGGCGTGAGCCGGTACTGAAACACCAGCCCGCCTGAGGATAAAACTTGCCCTTGGCCGGACCCGACTGAACCCTGCCAAACGCCACGGGTCGATTAGCTGTGAGGCTCGTACGAGTCGATTTCTATCAGGAGCTGATCCATGGACTTTATCCGCATCATCATCGCCATTCTGTTGCCGCCATTGGGAGTGTTCCTGCAGGTGGGGTTCGGCGGTGCGTTCTGGCTGAATATCCTGCTGACCCTGTGCGGCTACATCCCGGGCATCGTGCATGCGGTGTACATCATCGCCAAGCGCTGAGCCTGGCGCCCGCTCCCGCACCGGAGCGGGCTTGTCCCCTTGGGTGCCGACTACCGCAGAGTGCCCATCTGTTCCATTACCCGTCGATAAAACAACCATTCCTGTTCCAGCGCGTGGGCCTGATTGATGGCCTTGCGAAAGCCATGGCGCTCGTCCGGGTAATAGTGCGCTTCGGCCACAATACCGTTGTTCTGCAAGGCCTTGAGCATGTCCTGGGTCTGCTGGGGCACCACCACGGCGTCGAGTTCGCCCTGGAAGAAAATCACCGGTACACGGATATTGTCGGCATGCAACAGCGGGGTACGGGCCTTGTAGCGCTCGGCATCCTGTTCGGGATCACCGATCAGCCAGTCCAGGTAGTCGCCTTCGAACTTGTGGGTGGCTCGCCCCAGGGCGACCGGGTCGCTGACGCCATACAGGCTGGCGCCGGCACGGAACACATCGGCGAAGGCCAGCGCGCAAAGGGTGGTGTAGCCGCCGGCACTGCCTCCGCGGATAAAGGCCCGGTCGCCATCGATCAGGCCTTGTCGGGCCAGATAGGCAACCACCGCGCAGGCGTCCTGCACATCCACCTCGCCCCAGCTCAGGTGCAGGGCTTGCCGGTACTCGCGGCCATAGCCGCTGCTGCCGCGATAGTTCAGGTCGGCCACGGCGAACCCCCGTTGCGCCCAGTACTGGATGCGCGGGTCGAGTATCGGGTAACAGGCCGAGGTCGGGCCGCCATGGATGAACACCACCAGTGGTGGCCGGTCGTCATCGCTCATGGCCGGGTAGAAAAAACCTTGGGCCTCGCCCTGGCCGCTGGGATAGCGCAGGGTTTGCGGACGGCTGATCTGCTCGGGCGGCAGCGGCGCCACACCGCCTGCCAGGACTGTGACCCGCTGCGACTGACGATCGATGGCGACCACCGCGGACGGGCTGACAGGTGAAGCCGCGATGCAATAGATGAACCGCTCATCCAGCGCCAGGTTGCGGAAGCGGCTGTAGTCGCCGCTGAAATCCTGCTGTGAACCCTCGGCCAGGCGCAGCCCCAGGCGGCCGAAGCCGCCTTGCGTCCAGGTGCCCAGCCAGCTGTCGCCACCCAGTGGCAGCCAGGTGCAGCCGCCCAATTGCCAGGGGGCGGGGGCGTGATCGGCGGCGACGCAGGGCAGCGCTTGCAGGCCACTTGGGGTTTCACCCCAGGGTTGCCAGAACCCGGCGCGGTCGGTCAGGCAATACAGGCGGCCGGTTTCATCGAAACGTGGTTGTTGCAGCGACTCTTCTGCACTGTCGCCAGCCAGGCACTGTGGGTCATCCCAGCGGCCATTGGCCAGGCGCGCGGCGACCATCAGGCGGGTCGAGGTCCAGGGCTGGTGCGGCCGATCCCATTCGATCCAGGCCAGGCGCTGACCGTCCGGGCTCAATGTGGGAGCGGCATAGAAATCCGCCCCTTCGGCCAGCAGTTGGCGTTTGCCGTTATCGGAGTCGATGGCCACCAGGCGATGCTGGTTGTTGTGTTCTTCCACTGCCAGCACCTGGCCGGCGGCGAACTGCAGGTCGCCATAACGGCACTTGCCGGAGGTCAGGGCTACCGGCGTTTCGCCTTGCAGCGATTGTCGGTAGAGTTGCTGATCCGCTTCGTTGACGAACACCAGCCCGTCATCGCTCAGGCAAAAGGCGCCGCCGCCATATTCGTAGACCCGGCTGCGCACGCTGAAACCTTGTGGCGTCAGGCAGCGGGCCTGGTTGTCGCGCCAGTGCCAGATCCGGCAGGCGGCATCTTCGGGGCGGTATTCGTTCCAGAACAGGCCGTTGGCGCCGAGCCGCAGTTCGGCGAAATCGATGCCGGCGGCGACGGCTTGGGCGGCGCTGAAAGATTCAGCCTTTGGCGATGAGGCGCGAGTTTCGTTCATTACGGAAGGCCAGTTGCTCGATGGTCTGGGTAGCGTGCTCGGCTTCTTCGCGGGCCTTGAGGATCACGCCGTGATGGTGCGACTTGCTGCACACCGGGTCGGCGTTGCTGGCGTCGCCCGTGAGCATGAAGGCCTGGCAGCGGCAGCCGCCGAAGTCCTTTTCCTTTTCATCGCAGGAGCGGCACGGCTCGGGCATCCAGTCGTAGCCGCGGAAGCGGTTGAAGCCGAAGGAGTCGTACCAGATGTGTTGCATGCTGTGGTCGCGGACATTGGGGAACTGCACGGGTATCTGCCGGGCGCCGTGGCAGGGCAGGGCGGTGCCGTCCGGGGTGACCGTGAGGAAGATGCTGCCCCAGCCGTTCATGCAGGCTTTCGGGCGTTCCTCGTAATAATCCGGGGTGACGAAAATCAGTTTGCACGGATGCCCTTCGGCTTCCAGCCTGGCGCGGTATTCGTTGGTGATGCGTTCGGCGCGTACCAGTTGTTCCTTGGTCGGCAACAGGCCGACGCGGTTGAGCTGGGCCCAACCGTAGAACTGGCAGGTGGCGAGCTCGACGAAGTCTGCTTCCAGGGCGATGCACAGCTCGATGATGCGATCGATCCGGTCGATGTTGTGCCGGTGGGTGACGAAGTTCAGCACCATCGGGTAGCCGTGGGCTTTCACCGCCCGGGCCATTTCCAGCTTCTGGGCGAAGGCTTTTTTCGAGCCGGCCAGCAGGTTGTTCACCTGCTCGTCGCTGGCCTGGAAACTGATCTGGATATGATCGAGCCCGGCCTTCTTGAAGTCGCTGATCTTCTGCTCGGTCAGGCCAATGCCCGAGGTGATCAGGTTGGTGTAGAACCCCAGCTTGCGCGCCTCGCCGATCAGTTCGGCGAGGTCCTGGCGCACCAGCGGTTCGCCACCGGAAAAGCCCAGTTGCGCGGCGCCCATTTCCCGGGCTTCGCGAAACACCTTGAGCCACTGCTCGGTGCTCAGCTCCTTGCCCTGCTCGGCGAAATCCAGCGGGTTGGAGCAATACGGGCATTGCAGTGGGCAGCGGTACGTCAGTTCGGCCAGCAGCCACAGCGGCAGGCCGACTTCCGGCTTGGGCGGTATCGGCGCTGGCGAATCAGCCAAGTTCGATCCAGTGCTGTGCACGGGCGACCTCCATGAATTGCTCGATGTCGTCACCGAGTTCGGGCACGTCGGGGAATTGGATCTCCAGTGCCTGGATGATCGCCGCGACATCCCGTTCGCCGTCGATCAACCCGCCAATCAGTGCGGCGCTCTCGTTGAGCTTGATCATGCCTTCAGGGTAGAGCAGTACATGGCCCTTCTGCGCCGGTTCGTACTGGAAGCGGTAGCCGGGGCGCCAGGTCGGGGTCTTGCTGCGATCGAAGCTCATAGGGTGATTCCTTTATGCCAGACCCGTTGTGCGGTGATGCTGTGGTACGGCGGGCGATTGAGTTCATAGGCCATGCTCATGGCGTCGAGCATGCTCCAAAGGATGTCCAGTTTGAACTGGAGAATTTCCAGCATGCGCTCCTGGCCGGCGCGAGTGGTGTAGTGCTGCAGGGTGATCGCCAGGCCGTGCTCGACATCGCGTCGCGCCTGGCCCAGGCGCGTGCGGAAGTATTCATAGCCGGCCGGGTCGATCCACGGGTAATGCTGGGGCCAGCTGTCGAGACGCGACTGGTGGATCTGCGGCGCGAACAGCTCGGTCAGCGAGCTGCTGGCAGCTTCCTGCCAACTGGCGCGACGGGCGAAGTTGACGTAGGCGTCGACGGCGAAACGCACGCCCGGCAGCACCAGTTCTTGCGAGCGCAGTTGGTTTGGGTCGAGACCGACCGCTTGCCCCAGGCGCAGCCAGGCCTCGATGCCACCGTCTTCGCCGGGGGCGCCGTCGTGGTCCAACAGGCGCTGAATCCACTCGCGACGAATTTCCCGGTCCGGGCAGTTGGCGAGGATCGCCGCGTCCTTGAGCGGGATGTTCACCTGGTAGTAGAAGCGGTTGGCGACCCAGCCCTGGATCTGCTCGCGGGTCGCCCGGCCTTGGTACATCGCCACGTGGTACGGATGGTGGATGTGGTAATAGGCGCCCTTGGCCCGCAGGGCCTGCTCGAATTCGGCGGGGGACATTGCTGTGTCAGTCATTGCGGTTCTCCGGGGAACAACCGTAGATGTGTGTTGCCTGGTTGAGGCTTGTCACGGGCAAACCGCGCTCCTGTAGACAGCGCTATCTACAGGAGCGCGGCTGGCTCGCGAAAAATCCTTTGGTTACAGCTCGATACTCATGCCGTCGTAAGCCACTTCAACGTTACGCCGCGCCAGCTCCGCGCGTTCGGCGGAATCCTCGTCGAGGATCGGGTTGGTGTTGTTGATGTGGATAAGAATCTTGCGCTGCTCCGGCAGCTGCTCCAGCACTTCCAGCATGCCGCCGGGGCCGTTCTGCGCCAGGTGGCCCATTTCCCGCCCGGTCCGGGTGCCGACGCCGCGGCGCTGCATCTCGTCATCTTCCCACAGGGTGCCATCCACCAGCAGGCAGTCGCTGCCGCTCATGATTTCCAGCAGCGCTGCATCGACCTTACCCAGTCCAGGGGCGTAGAACAATTTGCCGCCGGTACGCAGGTCCTCGACGATCAGGCCGATGTTATCGCCCGGGTGTGGGTCGAAGCGATGGGGCGAATAGGGCGGCGCGGCGCTGCGCAGTGGCAGCGGGCTGAAACGCAGGTTCGGGCAGGCCGGGATGGTGAAGCTCTGGTCGAGCTCGATGCGGTTCCAGTCCAGCCCGCCGTTCCAGTGGGTGAGCATGGTGAACAGCGGGAAACCGCTGCTGAGGTCTTCATGGACCATGTCGGTGCACCAGACCTGATGCGGGCAGCCTTCGCGCAGGCTGAGCAGGCCGGTGGTGTGGTCGATCTGGCTGTCCATCAGGATGATCGCGCTGATCCCGGTGTCGCGCAGGGCGCGGCCCGGTTGCATCGGGGCGAAGCTCTGGAGCTGGGCGCGGATGTCCGGCGAGGCGTTGCACAGGACCCAGTTCACGCCGTCATCGGAAATGGCGATGGACGATTGGGTGCGAGCCTTTGCCCGCAGGCTGCCGTCGCGAAAGCCCGCGCAGTTCACGCAGTTGCAGTTCCACTGCGGAAAACCGCCACCGGCGGCGGAACCTAGAATCTGGACAAACATGGCCGCTCCATCAGGTTAAAGCTGAAAATAAAAACGCCCCGGCGAGCCGAGGCGTTGCACTGCGCAAGCAATCAACGGCTGGCGAAGTACATGGTGACTTCAAAGCCGATACGCAGGTCGGTGTAGGCAGGTTTGGACCAGGACATGGAGGTGCTCCTTCAGGTGGGTGGGACGGTTGAGATCTATACATATAGTCCACCTCCAACCGGAGATGTTCAGATGCTTAGGGGGCTATCTTACTAAATTCCCTTCGGGGAATGACCGCATTTGTTGAAGAAAGCTCGTTGCAGCCAGGGTAACGATCATTTTGCCGCTTGCCAGGGTTCGCCTGGGCAGGCGCCATTGGCCAGGCAGCGCCAGCCGCCTTGCGCCTGTTGCAATTGTTCGGCTGCGAGCAGCAGCTGTGGCCGGGTGGCCGCCATCATCTCCTGTTGCAATTGCTCCAGGTAATCCGACGGATGGCCGGCCAGTCGGTCCTGCCAGAGCAGCTCGGCCAGTTGCGCCACGGGCAATGCATGGGCATCGAACTGGGCGGCGAGGTTAGCTTTGAAGTCGTCCAGGGAGGCATCATCCAGTGCCTCGATCAACTCGGGCAAGCGCGCCAGGAACGCCTGGATATGTTCGAGGATTTCGCTCAGCGAAGCGCTGGGCGATTGCACGCCGAACAGCAGGCCGGTCTGGCCGTTGATCTGCCGCACGCCGCTGAACACCGCATAGCCCAGTTGCAACTCGACCCGCAGGTGCTGATAGAACGGCATCTGGCCAAGTTGCCCCAGCAGCCGCCAGCTGGCTTCCTGCTGAAGGGTGCTGCCCGGTGCCGGGCAAAACAGCAGCAGGGCCTGCTCGCCGGCGCCGGTTGCGAGCTCATGCCAGAGCTGCTGCGCGGCTATCGAGGGCGGCGCTGAAAGCCGGCTGTCGGCAGTCCCGGGGGCCTTGCCCAATGCCGCGCCGATCGCGCTTTGGGCATGACCCAGGCCGATGGCCAGGCCGTCCCAGTGGGCGTCCTCCCACAGCGTTTGCCAGCCTTGTTCATCCAGTGGATGCGGCGCCTGGGAGGCGGGTACGTCCAGGCAGCGCTCGGGCAGCTCCTGGAGCAATTGGCGGATCGGCAGCAACGGCGTGGGAGCCGCCGGGGACATCTGCCAGAACGCCGCGCCGGGTTGGCTCAGTTCCAGCAGAGCCTGTTGGAGCATGGCCGGCATCGGCTCGGGAAGCCCTTTCAGTGTCAACAGACACTGGTTGCCCGAGACGCCGAAGGACAACTCGACGCCCGCCTGAAGCCCGTCGTCCCGCAGGTTGCGCAGGTGGTTTTGCAAGCGGCTGTGCAGCTCCTGCGGCAACAGGCTTTGCAGGCGCCAGCGCAAATACAGGGCGGCTTCGCCGGTATCGTCGGCGATGGCTTGGCTGAAGGTCATCGCCGAGGATTCGCGACGCTGCCGCAAGCGGTCCTGGGCGAAGGTCCGCAAGCCGCGGTGGGCGCTGGTTTGCCCGCGAATCAGGCCGGCCCGGGCGGCTGGCACCGAGCTGCGCAGGAACGGATTGGGCGCAGGCAGTTGCCAGTGGATACCGCAGCTGGCGGCCTGCGGGGTTTGAAGTTGCGACAGCAAGGCCTTGAGGGCTGTGACGCCATGGTCGGACAGTTGTGGTTCCAGCTGTTCGTTGTTCAGTCTTGCCAACGCCAGTGCGCTGGCGACCTGGCGTTTGCGCTGTTGCAGCAGGGCGTATTCGTCACGCAATGCTGGCCAGTCGTCCTGGCTGCTGAAAAAGGCCAGCCAATCGAAGAGCAACTCACTCACCTGCTCCGGCTGTTGGGCGCCTTGCTCGGTCAAGTCGAACTGGATATGCAGCAATGCCTGACCGGCGAACTGATACAGCGGCGCGGCCTTCAACCCCTCGACCAGCTTGCGTTCCTTGAGCGTGGCCAGCAGCCCACCGGGTTTGCCGGAGGCCAGCCAGGTGCAGAGAAAGTCCAGCGCCTCGCGGGCGGCCGTGGGCAGTTGCTCGCAGGCGAACAGCAGGTTCAGGTGGCTCCCTTCGAGCTGCTGATAATGCTGCTGCGCAGATGCCAGCAAGGGTACAGGGGCGTCTTGCGGTTGCGCCTCAGCGACGGCGAGGGCCGCGCCAAAACCCTCTGCCAGGGCCTTCAGCTCCTCCAGCGACTGTGGGCCGGCCAGGCTCAGGGACATTTGCCCACTATGGTAGTGAGCCTGATAGAAGGCCCGCAGCGCCTGCTGAAACGCCGGGCGCGGCACGTTGAGGCTGTAGCGATTGCCGGCATGGAACGCCCGCAGCGGGTGTTCCGCCGACAGGCCGTCGAGCAAGGCGAACTGCCGTTGCGCCGCGGCATCCCGCGACCAGGCGATGAACTCCGCATGCAGCACCTCGCGCTCGCGCAACTGGTCTTCCTGGCTCATGCGCGGGTGGGCGAGCATGTCGGCCAGGCGCTCCAGCCCGGCGGCGAAATCCGCGGGGGGCAGTTCGAAGAAAAAATCGGTGTGGCGTTCGCCGGTGCTGGCGTTCACCTGGCCGCCGTGGCGTTGCACATAGGCCATCAGGCCCTGTTCCGCGGGAAAACGCTCGGTGCCGAGAAACAGCAGGTGTTCGAGAAAGTGCGCCAGCCCGGGCCAGGCCAGCGGTACGTCGTGACTGCCGGCCGAGACCCGCAGGGCCGCCGCGCAGCGCTTCAATCGAGGGACGTGGTGCAGTGAAACCCGCAGGCCGTTGGCCAGGGTTTCCTGATGAGGCAGAGGGTGGTTCAGCGCGGGCATGAGCACTTCCAGAACAGTGAAGCGCCCATGCTAGCGGATAACCTCGGATCAACGCTTGTTCAGGTCGTCGTAAAGCTCCGGGCGCCGGTCATGGAAGTAGCGATTGGCGGCGCGTGAGTCGAGCATCAACTGGCGGTCCAGCGTGCCGGTTATCAGGGCTTCATCCAGCCCGGCGAGGGCAATCCGCTGGCCGTCGGGCGCGGCGATGCTGCTCTGGCCACAGTAGTGGATCTCGTCTTCGTGGCCGCAGTAGTTGGCGTAGGCCACATAACATTGGTTTTCGAAGGCGCGCGAACGCACGGTGACATCGGCGATGAAGTCGTAGGGCAGCATGTTGGCGGTGGGCACCAGAATCAGCTCGGCCCCGGCCAGCGCCAGGCGCCTGGCGTTCTCCGGGAACTCGATGTCGTAGCAGATCAGGAAACCGAGCTTCCAGCCATTGAGTTCCACCAAGGGGAAATCGTCCGGGCCGGCGCTGAACATCGAGCGGTCGAGATCGCCGTACAGGTGGGTCTTGCGGTAGTTGCACAGACGCTGGCCGTTGCTGTCGATCAGTTGCACGGCGTTGTAGATCTGGCCGTCGTCGGCGCGCTCCGGGTAGCCATACAGAATCGCGATGCGCGCCGACTGGGCGACGTTGGCGATGTATTGCGCCGACGGGCCGTCCTGGGCCTCGGCCAGGGCGCCCACCGCCTCTACGCCGATGTTGTAGCCGCTGAGGAACATCTCCGGCAGCACCAGCAGGTCGGCGCCGGAGGCTTCCACGGCGACTTTCTGCAGGCGTTGCAGGTTGCCGGCGACATCCAGCGGTTGTGGGGCACATTGATAAAGCGCTACACGCATGGTGATGACTCCTCTGTGCGCTGGACTGTCACTGTAGCCGTTGCCGCGGGCTGTTCAAAAGCCACGAGTGTTGCGCTCTATCGCAGCCCGCAGCAGCTACAGGTTCAGTCGGCCAGGGCGATCGGGCCGATTTCGTGGAACACATCGCCCGGGCCCGGGTTCTGGGCGTGGGTCTGCCCACCGAAGTGCTTCATGATGCCCCAGACCGCGTTGAGCGAGGTCTGGACTGCGCCCTCGACCCAGGCCGGGGTCCAGGACACATCGTCGCCGGCGATGAAGATACCGCGCTGTTCGGCGGGCAGGTCGTCCTGCATGAAGTGCGCATACATGCGCTGGTTGTAGCGGTAGTGGCCAGGCAGCGCACCCTTGAACGCGCCGAGGAAGTGCGGGTCGGCTTCCCAGGACACGGTGATCGGGTCGCCGATGATGCGCCCGGCGATATCGACTTTCGGGTAGATCTTCTTCAGCGCGTCGAGGGCCAGTTTGACCCGTTTTTCCACCGGATGCGGCAGCATCTTCAGGGCGTCGCTCATCCACGAATAGGACAGGCAGATGACCCCTGGCTTGTTGTCGCCGTTATCGAACAGGTAGGTGCCGCGGGTCAGGCGGTCGGTGAGGGTCATGCTCATCAGGTCGCGACCGGTTTCCGGATCCTTGTCCTTCCAGAACGGCCGGTCGACCATGACGAAGGTCTTCGACGACTGCATGTAGCGGGTACGGTCCAGGGCCATCCACATCTTCTGCGAGAACAGCGATTCTTCGCATTCGATCTGGGTGGTCAGCAGCCAGCTCTGGCAGGTGGTCAGCACCGCCGCGTATTCGCGGGTATCGCCCCAATTGTCTGTGACACTGAAGCGGCCATCGGCGGCCCGGGCGATACGTTTCACCCCGGGACGCGGCGCGCCGTGGTGCAGCGAACTGAGGCTGGTGCCTTGCGGCCAGTGGGCGCAGCGCTCCGGCACATGACGCCAGATGCCCAGCGGCACCTGCTCGACGCCGCCGACCACCAGGTGCTGGTGATCGTCGCAGTTGGTCATCACCACGCGGAAGATTTCCAGCATCGAGTTGGGGAAGTCCGAATCCCAGCCGCCGGTGCCGAAACCGACCTGGCCGAACACTTCGCGGTGATGGAACGACAGCTTGGCGAAGGCTTTCGAGGTGGCGACGAAGTCATAGAAGGTGCGGTCGTCCCACAGCGGCACCAGGGTGTTCCACAGTTCCTTGAGGCGCGGCACGTCGCGCTCGCGAATGGCCTGCTGGATTTCGCTGAAGCGCGAACCGTCTTCCAGGGCATCGGCCCAGGCGTCGGCCACTTCCTGGAACAGCGCCGGAAGGTCGGCGAGCTTCTGCGCGTAGTGAGTCTGGCCTTCGAGGTCGATCACGGTGCTGCCGGAAGCCGGCGTCAGCGGGTTGGGAAAGGGTTTGGTCTCCAGACCCAGCTTGTCGACGTAGTGATAGAAGGCCGTGGAGGACACCGGAAAGCGCATGCCGCCCAGCTCGGCGATGATCCCTTCGGCGCCTTCGAACGCCTGGGAGCGCAGCCGGCCACCCATTTTCGAGGCTTCGTACACCACGGGCTTGAGGCCCAGTTTCATCAGCTCGTAGGCCGCCACCAGCCCGGCGATACCGGCACCGACAATCGCCACTTCGGCGCCATGGTTGGCCTCGGGAATGCTGCCCAGGCCGGCCGGGTGCTCGATCCAGTCGTCGAAGGCGAACGGGAAGTCCGGGCCGAAAATGGTGATGGGTTTCTTACCGTCTGCAGGATGGCGATTGTTCTTGTTCATGGCTGACCTTGCTGGCGACTCGAGCAGAGCGCTGAGTATAGGAAAAGATGGCAGCCATTCTAGGGAGCGTTGCGCACGTTAATAAGACGCAAAGTGTCGTCGTTTTGAATGATGAGCAATCAATATGGCGACTGAGCTTTACAGATTGACGAACTGCGCATGTCGCAGCGAGGGCAGGCCCTTCAGACGGGGTGCCCACGGTCGATCTTGCTGCTGAGGATGATCGAGGTGGTGGTCTTTTCCACGCCGTCGACGCTGCCGATCTGGTCGAGCAACTGGTCGAGCTGTTCCGGTGAATCGGTGCGCAGCCAGGCGACATAGTCGAATTCCCCACTTACTGCGCAGAGCTGCTGGACCTGGGCCATGGCGCTCAGGCGCCGCAGTACCTCCTTGCCGGAGCGCGGCTGGACCTTGATCCCCACATAGGCCTGCAAGCCGCCATCGATGACCCGCTGACCCAGGCGCACGCCATAACCGGTAATCACCCGCGCCTTTTCCAGCCGCGCCAGGCGCGAGGTCACGGTGGTACGGGCGATCCCCAGCTGCCTGGCGAGCATGGCCACGCTTTCGCGGGCATTGATCTGCAGGGCCGCGATCAGTTGGCGGTCGATTTCGTCGAGGACGGGAGGGCGGCTGTCAGACAAGGTGAACTCCGGCGCGGGCAACGGTGGCCGAGCATGTTACAGGCTAGCTGGGGGCGATGCTCGTGGCATGGCGTATTGGCTGCGGGTTGTGCTGTGACGGCTAGGCTCAATGGCACGGCTGAGATTTTTTGCCACGAATTGCCTGCGACAAGTTGTCATAAGTAACTGGTTAGTACATTCTCTCGCCACGTAAAGAATGGGAGAAATTTCCAACATGAATAATTATGGGGCTGCCACCGGCAGCAAATGGCTGTTGGGGGCGCTGGGGGCGCTGATCGCATTGATCGGCCTGGGGCTGGCCGGCGGGGGCGGGTACCTGGTCAGCCTGGGCGGTAGCTGGTTCTTCCTGCTGATGGGCCTGGCGATGATCGTTTCCGGGCTGCTGATCGCCCGGCGTAACCCGCGCGGCGCCTGGCTATACGGGGTGGCGCTGGTCCTGACCGCGATCTGGGCGGTCTGGGATGCCGGGCTGGAATACTGGCCGCTGGTTTCGCGGGCGCTGACCTTCGCCGTCATCGGCCTGGTGGTGGCGCTGATCTATCCAACCCTGGTACGTGCTTCGGGCGCGACCGCCGGCCGTGGCGCTTATGGCCTGGCGGGTGTGCTGGGTATTGGTATCGTGGCGACCCTGGCCTACATGTTCGTGCCGACCCATGTGGTCAAGGCCAGCAGCGAGCCGGCGATCAAGCCTGTGGCTCCAGGTACCGAGCAGAAGGACTGGGCCCATTGGGGCAACACCACCGCCGGCAATCGTTTTGCCGCGCTGGACCAGATCAACAAGGGCAACATCGACCAGTTGCAGGTGGCCTGGACTTTCCGCACTGGCGATATTCCGCAAAGCACTGGCGCGGGCGCCGAAGACCAGAACACACCCCTGCAGATTGGTGACACGGTCTATACCTGCACCGCCTACGGCAAGGTGTTCGCCCTGGACGCCGACACTGGCGCCGAACGCTGGAAGTTCGATCCGCAAGGCTCGGCGCCTAACTGGCAGCGTTGCCGCGGCCTGGGTTACTTCGATGCCTCCGCCGAGCCGGCTGCCGAGGCAGCGGTCGCTCCGGCCGCCTGTACCAAGCGTTTGTTCCTGCCGACCGGCGATGCGCGCCTGATCGCGATCAACGCAGAAACCGGCAAGCCGTGCGAAGACTTCGGTGACAAGGGCACGGTCGACCTGAAAACCGATATGGGCGAAGTGAAGCCTGGCTATTACCAGCAGACCTCGACTCCGCTGGTGGCCGGCAACGTAGTCATCGTCGGTGGCCGGGTAGCGGACAACTATTCCATCGGCGAGCCACCGGGCGTGGTCCGCGCCTTCGACGTGCGCAGCGGCGAGCTGGTCTGGGCCTGGGATCCGGGTAACCCGAACACCACCAAGCGTCCACCGGCGGGCGAGACCTACACCCGCGGTACACCGAACGTCTGGTCGGCCATGTCCTATGACGCCAAGCTCGGCCTGGTCTATCTGCCGACCGGCAATGCCACGCCAGACTTCTTCGCAGGCCAGCGCACGGAATTCGACGACAAGTGGAGTTCGTCGATCGTCGCCCTGGACGTTAAAACCGGTCAGGTGCGCTGGCACTTCCAGACCACCCACCACGACCTGTGGGACTTCGACCTGCCGGCGCAGCCGCTGCTGTACGACGTGCCGGACGACAAGGGCGGGGTGCAGCCGGCGCTGGCGCAAGTCACCAAGCAGGGTGAGATCTTCCTGCTCAACCGCGAAACCGGCGTGCCTATCGCCCGGGTGGAAGAGCGTCCGGTGCCGCAGGGCAATATGCCGGGCGAACGCTACTCGCCAACCCAGCCGTTCTCGGTGGAGATGCCGTCGATCGGCAACCAGACCCTCACCGAATCGGATATGTGGGGCGCGACGCCGTTCGACCAGTTGATGTGCCGCATCCAGTTCAAGGGCATGCGCCATGAAGGCGTCTACACCCCGCCGGGCATGGATCACGCCTTGCAGTTCCCGGGTTCCCTGGGTGGCATGAACTGGGGCAGCGTGTCGGTGGACCCGAACAGCAACTATATGTTCGTCAACGACATGCGCCTGGGCCTGGCCAACTACATGATCCCGCGCGCGAAGATCGCGGCCGGGGCCAGCGGTATCGAAATGGGTGTAGTACCCCAGGACGGCACGCCGTTTGGGGCCATGCGCCAGCGTTTCCTCTCGCCTGCCGGTATCCCGTGCCAGAAGCCGCCGTTCGGCACCATGTCGGCCATCGACCTGAAAACCAAGAAGCTGGTGTGGCAGGTGCCGGTCGGTACCGTGCAGGACACCGGTCCCCTGGGCATTCGCATGCACATGCCAATCCCGATCGGCATGCCGACCCTGGGCGCGTCCCTGGCGACCCAGTCCGGCCTGCTGTTCTTCGCCGGCACCCAGGATTTCTACCTGCGCGCCTTCGATACCGGCAACGGCAACGAAATCTGGAAAGCCCGCCTGCCGGTGGGTAGCCAGTCGGGGCCCATGACCTACGTTTCGCCCAAGACCGGCCGGCAGTACATCCTGCTGACCGCTGGCGGCGCGCGTCAGTCGCCGGACCGTGGGGACTATGTGATCGCTTATGCATTGCCTGAATAAGGGCTGATCCTGGCCTGACAGAAAAACCGCGCCTGGCGCGGTTTTTTTTGTGGCGGATACACCCCGTTGGTTCTTCTGCGACAGCTCAGCGATGAATCAGTTTGCCGAGTTCGTCGAGGCTGATGTTGGGAATGATCGAGGTAGGAATACGCGACGTGGGGGACAGGTTGTATACGGAAAAAACCTTGCCCATGACCTTGTCCGACATCAGCTTCAAGGACGGCAGGATCCGCGATTGCAAGTGCTGGTCCAGGCCGCAGGGTGACTTGAAGGTGTCTGGCGTTTCATAAAAGCGCCCCTGGGCAGGACTCAGGTCGACGCCCACCAGGATCGCTGTATCGAAGCCAGCGTGATAGGCGAGTTGCAGCGCCAGATAAGCCACAGTACGGGCGTCGAAGAAACCCAGTTCGAGATTCTTGCTGAAGCCGATGGTCCGGTTCCTGTTGCCCCAGAGCAGAGGAGGGCGCACCAGATCGCGGTTGCTCCTGAGCAACCGCTCCTTCCAGGTCTGTCGTGGCGCCTTCTTCAGCAGAAACAGCTCGCCGCGAGGCTGGATCGGAATCGTCCGGGCATGTTCTTCCCAGAGCGCTACCCGCTGACTGATAGCCATCGCCTGGGCGAAGAGTTCGGGTTGCTGGAGGGAGAAACTGGTGTCGGTGCAGGCATAAAAAAAGGGCTGAATGCCGGTCCCGCGGAACATCGAGATGGCCCCGTTCATGGTGATCATCGGGATGTTGGAAAAGGCCTCGATGGGGAAGTCCTTTGCCGAACTACCGGATGCAATGATGAAAACAGGGCCTTGCTGAATATTCCGGCAACGTGCGAACCCCGTTACCCGGCCAGGCGAAGGCGCCGTAGATACTACTTCCATGTGCTGTGTCCGAATCATCAGGCCACTCTGATTATTAGGGGTGGCTTAGGTGGTGCATCACGCCGGGGAAAGGACAGGCTCTCCCCCATTGATAGAAGTGCAGTCTAGGACCAAACGTCGGCCATGCGCGACTTCCGCGCGGTTATGACCGTGGCGGTTTTTAATAGTTGTGCGCTAGGGCTGATTTCTGGGAAGAAATGATCGGGGGCTTTGCCGGCCTGGCGGCCTGATCGAGGGATTTGCAGCGTTGTGAATACGCAAAAGCCGCGCAATGCGCGGCTTTCAAAGATGGTGGGCCCACACGGACTCGAACCGTGGACCAAAGGATTATGAGTCCTCTGCTCTAACCGACTGAGCTATAGGCCCTCAGTAGGCCGCGGATTATAGCGACGGTTTCTCGCCTGTGCTATCCGAAAAATCCGAAACGGGAAGGCTCAGAAAGGTCGCGGCGAATTCGTCGGCGCTCAGCGGCAGGCTGATGATGTAGCCCTGGATCTGCTCGCAGCCTTCGTTCCCGAGAAATACCTGCTGGTCATGGGTTTCCACGCCTTCGGCGATCACGGTGAATTGCATGCTGCGGCCCAGGGCGATGATGGCCCGCACGATTGCCACATCGTGCGGGTCATCCGGCAGGCCACGGACGAAAGATTGATCGATCTTGAGGAAATCCAGCGGCAGGCGCTTGAGGTAGCTCAGGGACGAGTAGCCGGTACCGAAATCGTCGATCGCCAGCTGAACGCCCAGGCGCTTTAGCTGGTGCAGGACCGCCAGGGCTTCCTCGGCCTGGCTCATGATGAAGTTCTCGGTGATTTCCAGCTGCAGGAAGCCGGGTTTGAGGCGGTTGTCTTTCAGCAGTTGCTCAATCCGCCCCAGCAGGTTCGGTTGGCGCAACTGGGCGCCGGCGAGGTTGACCGAGAGCGGGCCGAAGCTCTCGTAGCTCTCGTTCCACTTACGCAACTGCTGGCAGGCCTGTTCCAGCACCCAGTCGCCGATCTGCAGGATCATGCCGTTCTCTTCGGCCAGGGGGATGAAGTGCTCGGGCGGGACATCGCCGAAGGTCGGATGATGCCAGCGAATCAGCGCCTCGGCGCCTACCAGCGCCTGGTCGCCCAGCCTGATCTTGGGTTGGTAGTAGAGATGCAGCTCGTTGCGTTCGATGGCGCGCCGCAGTTCATGTTCCAGGGCCACGCGCTCGCTGGCCTGGGCGGTCAGGTCGCGGGTGTAGCTTTCGACCCGGTTGCGACCCTTGGCCTTGGAGCGGTACATGGCGGCGTCGGCATTCTTGACCAGCGTGGCCACGTCGCAGCCATCCTTGGGGTAGAGGCTGGTACCGATGCTGGCGCTGATGAAGAACTCGTGCTCGCCGGCCTGGAACGGCGCGGTGAAGCAGTTCAGCAGCTTGTTGGCGATGTGGTCGGCATCGCTGGGCTGCTGCAGCCCGGGCAGTAGGATGATGAACTCGTCTCCGCCCAGGCGGGCCACGGTGTCGATATCCCGCAGTTGCTCTTTCAGGCGTACGGCAATGCCCTTGAGCAGCAAGTCGCCGACCGGGTGGCCGAGGCTGTCGTTGATGTGCTTGAAGCGGTCCAGATCGAGAAACAGCACGGCTCCCTGGCCACCGTTCTCCTGCTGGCTGTTGAGCGCAGTCAGCAGGCGGCTTTCGAACAGGGTGCGGTTCGGCAGGCCGGTCAGCGGATCATGGTGCGCCTGGTAATCGAGCTTGGCCTGGGCGTGCTTGAGGCTGGAGATATCGGCGAATACCGCGACGAAGTGGGTGATAAAGCGGTCTTTGTTACGCACGGCGCTGATGGTCAGCCAACTGGGGTACAGCTCGCCATTTTTGCGTCGATTGCAGATTTCTCCCTGCCAATGACCTTCGGCGGTCAGCTGGTGCCACATGGCGGCGTAGAAGGCGCTGTCATGCAGGCCGGAAGCCAGCAGGCGCGGGGTGTGGCCCAGGGCTTCGGTTTCGCTGTAGCCGGTGATTTCGGTGAACGCCCGGTTGACCGCACTGATGTGCTGCTGGGTATCGGTGATCAGTACGCCTTCGGCGGTGCTCTCGAACACGGTGGCGGCCTGTTGTAGCTTCTCCTGCATCAGGTGGCGCTCGGTAATGTCGCGGGCGATGGTCAGCATGCAATCCTCGTCGCCGATCGGCAGCGGCCGGCTGGAGAGCTCACAGAGGCGGATCTGACCGTCATTGCGGCGAATGTGGCAACTGAAGTCGCGCACGAAACCATCCCGCTGCAGCAGGTCGAGCATCTGCCGGCGTTCGTTGAGGTTGACCCAGATGCCTAGCTCCAGCGTGGAACGGTCGACGGACATGGCGCTATTGAAGCCGGTGATGCGGCTGAAACCTTCGTTGACCTCTATTAGCAAGCCGTCGCGCTGGCGGCTAAGCAGCAGGCCGTCGGGCGAGGCGTGAAACGCCTTGGCGAACTTCTCTTCGGAGGTTTGCAACTGCTGCTGGGTTTCCTTCAACTGAGTGATATCGCGAACCACCACGACCAGGGCGGGCGTGGTGTCGAGGTCGAAGGGTTCGGCGGAGATCAGTCCGGTGAACAGCTGGCCATTGCTACGCCGAAAGGGCATCTCCAGGTTACGGATACTGCCGGCCTGCAAGCGCTGCAGCAGACCGGGGCCGACGCCCTGGATACCCCAGATGTTCAGCTCGGTGGCCGTTTGACCGATGACTTGCTCGGCACTCAGGCCGATCTGCTCCTCGAACGCCTCGTTGACCTCCAGCAGGCAACCATCCGACAGGCGGGCAATGACCAGGATGTCCGGGCATTGTTGGAAAACCGAGGCGAATTTCTGTTCTGAGAGCTGCAGGGCCTCTTCGGTGCGTTTGGTTTCGCTGATGTCGATCATCAGGCCGCGCATGATCGGTTCATGCCCATGCTCGATCAGGCTGACGATGTCGCGAACCCACAGGCAGCGGCCATCGGCAGTGATCACCCGGTAATCCAGGCTGTGATCGCGTCCGGCCAGGACCTCGTGATCGCAGAAGTGCTGGGCGCGCGTCAGGTCGGCGGGGTGAATGATGTTTTTCCAGAACCCGGGAATCAGCCAGTGCGAAAGGGGATAGCCCAGCAGTTGCTCGGCATGGGGCGACACGTAGCTGTAGGTGAAGTCGCTGATGCGGGCTTCCCAGGCGATCGCCGAAAGGCTTTCGACCAGGCCGCGGTAATGGTATTCGCTGCTGCGCAGCTCCTGTTCCAGCGCCACGCGCCGTGCGATTTCGGAGCTCAGCCGGCGGTTGATGCGGATCACCGCCGCCAGCACGGCAAACAGCAGGAGCAGCCCTGGCAGACCATAGAACAGCAAGTCCGACCAGAACGAACGATGGTCGAGTACATTGCCCACCCAGCGCTGCTGGATTTCGTTGACCTCCGCCGGGCTTATGTCGGCCAGCACCTTGTCGAGAATGCTTACCAGTATCTTGCTGTCGCGGGGGACGCCCATGGCCAACTGATAGCGGTAGGGCGTTTCGCCACTGACATAGAGCCCGTCCAACTTCTGCCGCCGCAGGCTCCAGACACTGGAGGCCAGGTCGCCGACCACGGCATCGACCTGATTGAGGGCCAGTGCCTGCAAAGCCGAACTCACATTGGGCAGGGCGACCAGGTTCAGGTCTGGATGGTGGGTGCGCAGCAGTTCGTGGGGGGCGTAATTCTCCACGACGGCGATCTTCAGGCCGTACAGGTCCGGGAGCTTGCGAGGTTGCGCGCCGCCTTTATGGGCCAGGATCACGATGGGGAAATCGAGGTACGGGCGGGTGAAAGCCAGGTAGTTTTGCCGCTCCGGGGTCGACATGATGCCCGGCAGCAGGTCCAGCTTGCCCTTTTTCGCGGATTCGAGCACTTCGCTCCAGCTGGCGGGCTCTATCGGCTTGAGCGTGATCGCCAGGCGATCCTGGATCAGGTGGATATAGTCCGCCGCAAGGCCCTGGTAGCGCCCTTCCTCATCGCGATATTCGAAGGGTGGCCATGATGCATCGACGCCCAGGCGCAACTCCGGATGAGCGGAAAGCCAGCCTCGTTCTTCATCGGTGAGCGTCAGTGCGCCGGCCGTTGCGGTCCAGGCGAGCAGCGACAGCATCAGCACGGTCGGCAGTCTGGGCATAACGGTCTCGTTATGGCACGGGGGAATGTTTCGAGTGTAGACGGGCAATCCGCAGGGAGTGAGGCGCGGGGAGTTTTAAACTGCACAAAACAAAACCCCCAGCAGGGCTGGGGGTCTTGGTATTACTCGTCGAGGAAGGAGCGCAGGTGCTCGCTTCGCGTCGGATGGCGCAGCTTGCGCAGCGCCTTGGCTTCGATCTGGCGAATCCGCTCACGGGTAACGTCGAACTGCTTACCGACTTCCTCGAGGGTGTGGTCGGTATTCATGTCGATGCCGAAGCGCATGCGCAGTACCTTGGCTTCACGGGCAGTGAGGCCGGAGAGTACTTCGCGAGTCGCTTCTTTAAGGCTCTCGACGGTGGCGACATCGATTGGCGACTGCATGGTCGAGTCTTCGATGAAGTCACCCAGATGGGAGTCTTCGTCATCACCGATCGGGGTTTCCATGGAGATCGGCTCTTTAGCGATCTTCAATACCTTGCGGATCTTGTCCTCAGGCATTTCCATGCGTTCGCCCAGCTCTTCCGGAGTCGGTTCGCGACCCATTTCCTGCAACATCTGCCGGGAAATACGGTTGAGCTTGTTGATCGTCTCGATCATGTGCACCGGAATACGAATGGTGCGGGCCTGGTCGGCGATCGAGCGAGTGATCGCCTGACGGATCCACCAGGTGGCATAAGTCGAGAACTTGTAGCCGCGACGGTATTCGAACTTGTCTACCGCTTTCATCAAACCGATGTTGCCTTCCTGGATCAGGTCGAGGAATTGCAGGCCACGGTTGGTGTACTTCTTGGCGATGGAGATCACCAGGCGCAGGTTGGCTTCGACCATCTCTTTCTTCGCGCGACGGGCCTTGGCCTCGCCGATCGACATGCGACGGTTGATGTCCTTGATCTCGGCGATCGTCAGGCCGGTCTCGGTCTCGAGCGCGGTCAGCTTCTGCTGGCAACGGATGATGTCCGGCTGCAGGCGGCCGATGGCTTCGGCGTACTTGGCCTTGCCTTTGGCCAGTGCGTCGGACCAGCTTTCGTCCACTTCATTGCCAGGGAACTGGCGCAGGAAGTCGGCGCGTGGCATGCGGGCATCACGAACACAGAGCTGCATGATCGCGCGCTCTTGCTGACGCAGGCGATCCAGGGCGCTACGAACACGTTCAACCAAGCCTTCGAATTGCTTCGGAACCAGTTTGATCGGCATGAACAGTTCAGCCAGGGCCAGCATTTCAGCCAGGGCTTGCTTGTGTTCGCGACCGTGCTTCTTCAGCGCCTTGCGGGTGATTTCCATCTGGTCGGCAACGGCGCCAAAGCGCTGGGCTGCGATGACCGGATCCGGACCGCTTTCGGCTTCTTCTTCGTCGTCACTGGCTTCGGCGTCATCGTCGTCGGTGTCGTCGTCCGCTTTTGTGGCCTTGGCATCGACAGGCGGTGGTACTTCGGCGGCAGGCGGCGCAATGCCGTCGTCCGGGTCGATGTAACCGCTCAGGACGTCGGACAGGCGGCCACCTTCGGTGGTGACGCGAGTGTATTCGGAGAGGATGTGCTCAACCGTGCCAGGGAAGTGCGCGATCGCGCCCATCACCTCACGGATGCCCTCTTCGATACGCTTGGCGATTTCGATTTCGCCTTCACGTGTGAGCAGCTCTACCGTACCCATTTCGCGCATGTACATACGCACTGGGTCGGTAGTGCGACCAATGTCGGTTTCCACAGCCGCCAACGCTGCGGCGGCTTCTTCAGCTGCAGCTTCGTCAGTATCGGCTTCGGCCAACAAAAGGGCATCCGCATCCGGAGCACTCTCGAATACGTTGATCCCCATGTCGTTGATCATGCGGATGATGTCTTCCACCTGTTCCGGATCTGAAATATCCTCCGGCAGGTGGTCGTTGACCTCCGCGTAAGTCAGGTAACCCTGCTCACGACCACGGCTGATCAACTCTTTGAGGCGAGACTGCTGTTGCGCTTTTCCGGACATAACACCCTATCCACTGAAGGTCTTGGCGGGCAAAAAACAAGCCGAGGATTATACCCGAGCTATGACCTCACGCGCCAGTTGAGGTCGGGTTTGATGCGGGAACATTTCGTTTTAGAAGCTCAAGTAGCTGAATTTTTTCTTCGCCACTCAACTCGCTTTGACGCGATTTCCTGAGAAGTTGTTCCAAAACACGCTCACGTTGACGAGCGGACAAGCTTTTAATGGTGTCGAAAAACTGTTGTTCAAGGTTATCGCCCTCAATCAACCACTCCTTTTCTGCCAGCGCCTTGATCAGGCGGCCCTGTTCGGTGCCGTGCCAGCGCGCCATCAGCTGATGAATAGAGCGTAGCTTAGGATTTTTCTGCACGGCTTCGATCAGAGCGACCAGCAACTGGGTATTGGTGTTGTCGTCGGCGGCGAAATGCCCGGCGTCTTCAACTTTCTCGGCCAGTTGCGGGTGATGCAGCAATGTTCGAAGGGCTGACAGTGTTGGGGGTTCGACGGCGGCCGGAACGCGCGGGGCACGTGGTTGATCACGATCGCCGTTACGCTTGCCCTTTTTGTCCCAGGGTTTGTTCTCCCACTTCTTGCCGCCCGCGCCGCTTTTCTTCGGCGTCCATTCCTGCTGTGGCACGTAGGCTTCTTGCGGCTCGTGGTAGTCGACATAGTCCGGTATGCCGTCGTAGTCGATGCCGGCGTCGTACACCGGAGGCGCTTCTTGTGGGGCGCTGTGCACCAACTGGTTGACGGTCTCGTTGTTGAGTCCGGTAATTTCACTGAGGCGCTGGCGCATCAGGGTCCGCAGGTTGGCTCCGGGGACCTTGTCGATCAACGGTGCAGCAAGAGTGGCCAGGTGGGCCTTGCCCTCGAGCGAGCGTGGATCCGCTTCGTCGGTCAGTTGCTGGAAGAAATAATCGGCCAGCGGTTGAGCGTGTTGATTGATGCGTGCGCGAAAGGCGTCTGTACCCTCGGAGCGCACCAGGGTATCCGGGTCTTCGCCTTCGGGAAGAAACAGAAAGCGCGCCCGGCGACCATCCTGCAGGCTGGACAGGGTCGCCTCCAGCGCGCGCCAGGCGGCCTTGCGTCCTGCCTGGTCGCCGTCGAAGCAGAACAGGACACTGGGCACGATGCGGAACAGGCGCTTGAGGTGTTCTTCGCTGGTGGCGGTGCCCAGGGTCGCAACGGCGTTACGCAAGCCCTGTTGGGCGAGGGCAATCACGTCCATGTAGCCTTCGACGACGATGATTTCGTCGAGGTTGCGGTTGTTCTTGCGAGCCTCGAACAGGCCGTAAAGCTCCTGGCCCTTGTGAAACACCGGGGTTTCCGGCGAGTTCAGGTATTTCGGCTTGTCATCGCCCAGTACCCGGCCACCAAAGGCGATGATCCGGCCGCGGCTGTCGCGGATCGGAAACATCACTCGGTCGCGAAAGCGATCGTAGCGTTTACCGGTTTCGGCATTTTCGATCAGCAGGCCGGCGTCGATCATGGCTTTCTGTTGCAGGGTGTCACTGCTCATGTGCTTGAACAGGTTGTCCCAGCCGGGCGGCGCAAAACCGAGGCCGAAATCGCGGGCGATCTCGCCGGTCAGGCCGCGTCCCTTGAGGTAGTCGACCGCTGCCTTGCGGGCTGGATGGCTTTTCAGGGCTTGGCGATAGTAATCGGCGGCGGCGGTCAGCAGCGGGTAGAGCGGCGAATCGGTCGGCTGCCGGGGTTTGTGCGAGCGGCCGCTTTCCTCCCGCGGGACTTCCATGCCCGCGGCTTTGGCCAGTTCCTCGACCGCCTGGGGGAAGTCCAGGTTGTCGTGGTCCATGATGAAGCCGAGGGCGTTCCCGCCCGCGCCACAGCCGAAGCAGTAGTAGAACTGCTTGTCGGGGCTGACGCTGAAGGAGGGGGTTTTTTCTTTGTGGAACGGGCAGCAGGCAGTGTAGTTCTTGCCGGCCTTTTTCATCTGCAGGCGCGAGCTGACAACATCGACGATGTCGGTGCGGTTCAGAAGGTCGTCAATAAAGCTCTGGGGAATCAGCCCGGCCATGGCGTTCTCGTCATCACTGCGCGAAAGAATTGGACCAATGCGAAGGCTTCGAAAATGGGCTGTTCGAGACGCAACGGCTGCGCGTTCGACCATCTGTCGTCGGCTTGATCGCTATCGGGAAGTGTATCTGCCGAAAGTCCACTGACGTTAGTTTCAATCAGTCTTCGACTATTTGAAGATATTGCTCTGAGTCCGACAGCTCTCGGATGGCTCATAAGCGGGCGCTGGAGAAGGGCGCCTTGGGCTGAGTCTGTTGAGGAATCAGAATAAAAGTGTGCTCGTCAGTAGCCTTGGAAGGCTCGTCAGAAGAGACGTGCACCGCTGGCAGGAAGCCAGGTCTGACGTGGTGAAGCGGATTGTCGCGGTCGCATGCGCGGCGTTGACGGTGAAGCATCAAGCGTTGTCCGCAAATGCCATTAGCCCGGCTGAGGGCCGGGCTTGGCAGAAGCTTGCAGCGAACGTCTGTGTATTAGTACAGACGTACGGCGCGGCGCTGTTCGCGCTGAACTTTCTTGGCGTGACGCTTAACAGCAGCAGCTGCTTTGCGCTTACGCTCGGAAGTCGGCTTCTCGTAAAATTCGCGGCTACGAACTTCAGCCAGAACACCGGCTTTTTCGCAGGAGCGCTTGAAACGACGCAGAGCTACGTCGAAGGGTTCGTTCTCTTTAACTTTGACGGCTGGCATCCAGAGCTACCTTCATTCATTACCGGGGTCAACGTTCTCGTCGCAAAAATCGCGGCTGAGGTCGTCGGTTTTTAAGGGTTGCGGATGTTAACCCCTCATCGCTCGGAATGCAAAGCCTCTGATCGAAAACCGCTGGTCGGCTGAGGGAGTGGCGACTATTATGCGCGCCTTCGAAATTAGCCTCTACAAGGCGCAAACCCATGCTAGTACTGGGATTAGAAACTTCCTGCGACGAAACCGGCGTCGCGCTTTATGACAGTGAACGTGGCCTGCTGGCCGACGCGCTGTTCAGTCAGATCGACCTGCATCGGGCCTATGGTGGCGTGGTGCCGGAGCTGGCCTCTCGCGATCACGTCAAGCGTATGCTGCCCCTGATTCGTCAGGTTCTGGCCGAGGCGGACTGTGTGCCGACCGAAATCGATGCCATTGCCTATACCGCGGGCCCCGGCTTGGTCGGCGCCCTTCTGGTGGGCGCCTCTTGCGCGCAGGCGCTGGCCTTCGCCTGGGGTATCCCGGCGCTGGGTGTGCACCATATGGAAGGCCATTTGCTGGCCCCTATGCTGGAAGAACAACCGCCGGAATTTCCGTTCGTCGCTTTGCTGGTTTCCGGCGGCCATACGCAACTGGTGCGGGTCGATGGCATCGGCCAATACGAGCTGATGGGTGAAACCCTGGATGATGCAGCCGGTGAGGCCTTCGACAAGACAGCGAAGATGATCGGCCTGAATTATCCGGGCGGTCCGGAAATCGCTCGCCTGGCCGCACAAGGCGTGGCCGGGCGCTTTGTCTTCCCGCGGCCGATGACCGATCGTCCGGGGCTGGATTTCAGCTTCAGTGGCTTGAAAACCTTTGCCCTGAACACCTGGCAACAATGCGTCAGCGCTGGGGACGACGGCGAGCAAACCCGTTGCGACATCTCGCTCGCCTTCCAGCAGGCGGTGGTGGAAACTCTGACCATCAAATGCAAGCGAGCCTTGAAGCAGGCGGGACTCAAACGTCTGGTAATCGCTGGCGGCGTTAGCGCCAACAAGGCTCTGCGTGCGTCGCTGGAGAAAATGCTCGGCGAGATGAAGGGGAGCGTGTTTTACGCCCGTCCTGAGTTCTGCACCGACAACGGCGCGATGATTGCGTTTGCCGGTTGCCAGCGCTTGCAGGCAGGTCAGCAGGAAAGCCTGGCGATCAGTGTGCAGGCGCGTTGGCCGATGGAGCAGTTGTCGCCGTTGTGAGTCGGGATCTACCCGACCTGAGCCCGGTTCATCTTCAGGATTCAGAAATGCCGTTCGCGCCCGGCAAACAGGTCGCGTAGATTGCCGCGGTGGCGCCAGACGATGAGCAGTGTGAGCACGCTCATCGGCAGCAGCGCCGCCGGTGCCTGCCAGGCCAGCAATGGCAAGGTCAGGGGCGTGGCGATCAGGGCCGCCAGCGAGCTGGTGCGGGTCAGGTAAAAGGTCAGTAGCCAGGCGGTGATGGCCAGGAGCGCCGCTGGCGGGTAAAGCCCCAGCAGCATCCCGGCGGCGGTGGCGACACCCTTGCCGCCGCGAAAGCGGAAGTACACCGGGAACAGATGGCCCAGTACGGCGTAGAGCCCGATCCAGGCCTGTTGTTGGAGCGAAAGGCCTGCGAGACTGGCGATCAGCACGGGCAATAGCCCTTTGAGCAGATCGCCGAGCAAGGTCAGTACCGCAAGTTTCTTGCCGGCCAGGCGCAGCATGTTGGTGGCGCCGGCATTGCCCGAGCCACTCATTCGCGGATCGGGTGTACCGGTCAGGCGGCTGAGCAAGATGGCGAAGGACAGCGAGCCGAGCAGGTAGGCGAAGATCGCCAGTAACCAAAACATGCTAACTATTCCGGGCGAGGACGCCCTGATTCTAACGGCGCATTGCGCCCTTGTCGTGCTGCGGAGAAGAGTGCTTGGACAGAGTGTTTATCGAGGGCCTGGAAGTCGACACGGTGATCGGTGCCTACGACTGGGAGCGAGGCATCCGGCAGTGCCTGCGCCTTGACCTGAGCTTCGCCTGGGATAACCGCCCGGCCGCCGCCGGTGACGACCTGACCCTGGCGCTCGACTATGCCAGCGTGTCTTCGCGGATCCAGGCGTTTGCCGAACAGGCGCAGTTCCAGCTGGTGGAGACTTTTGCCGAGCGTCTGGCTGAAGTCCTCATGGCCGAATTCCATATCCCCTGGTTGCACCTCAAGCTGACCAAACCCGGTGCTGTCGCGGCCGCCAAAGGTGTTGGCGTGGAGATCGAGCGCGGATGTCGCTAACTCAGGTATTTCTTGGGCTCGGCAGCAATATCGAGCGCGAAACCCATCTGCTGGCCGGGCTCGATGCCCTGGCGGGCTTCCTGCTGGATATGCGCTGCTCGGCGGTGTTCGAAAGCCAGCCGGTGGGGATCAAGAGCGGGCCGTTCTTCAATCTGGTGGTCTCGGGTTTTACCGATCTGCCGCTGATGGAACTGGACCGTCGGTTGAAGTTCATCGAAGCGGACAATGGTCGTTATGCCCCGGACCGCAAAGGTTTGCCGCTGGATATCGATGTGCTGCTGTACGGCGATCTGGTGGGCAATTTCGACGGTTTGATCCTGCCGCGTGCAGAGATTCTGAAGAACGCCTTTGTGCTTTGGCCCTTGTCGCTGATGGCTCCGGAGCGGGTTCATCCGCTGGCGGGGCAGGACTTCGCTACCCTCTGGCGTGAGGCCCGGATCGACCAGGTACTGGCGCCCGTGGCATTCGAGTGGCGAGGTATACAGCTGACGCCGCCGGAGCTGGGATAGCCCTGGCTGGCGCAGCTCTGGCCGACTGCGATCGGCTGGCGAGCAAGCTGGCTCCTATGGAGGCGCTTGCTCGTGATGTTTCTTACTGCGAGTACTGTTCCTTGTAGGCCTTCAGCGCCTTCAGTCGTTCCCGTTTCAGCGCCTCCCCCAGCTCCGGCCCCTTGAATCCCTGCTCCAGCAGCGGCTGTACCGCTACCGTTCGCGCCGCCGTAGCCGCGCCGCGCAGATAGTCCGCCTGGGGATAGGCGCGCTCCTCCAGGCCGAGACGGCCGCGGGCATCCATTTCGCAGGCGGCGATAAACTCCTCGAAACGCTGTGGCCGCCGGTACACGTCAAAGTTCTGCAGCAGCTCCGCCAGTGTCGAAGGTTTCAGTTCGAGGGCTCGATGGCCATGGGTGTGGTATTGGCCCGCCAGCAGCGCCAGTTCCTGGCAGTCGCGTGGCGCCTTGAAGCGCTCATTGACCTGCTTGATCAGCTTCAGGCCCTTGTGTTCATGTGCGATGTGTTGTGGCCATTCACTTTGCGGTGTCAGGCCCTTGCCCAGGTCGTGCAACAGGCACGCCCAGCGCACGCTCAATGGCTGCTTGTGCAGTGCCGCCTGCTCGAGAACGCTCAGTGTATGCACACCGCTGTCGATCTCCGGATGATGGGCGGCGGGTTGCGGGACGCCGAACAGCGCCTCCACCTCAGGCATCAGGACCTTGAGCGCGCCACAGTCGCGCAGTACCTGGATGAACACTTGGGGGTGATCTTCCATCAGTGCGCGGGAGATTTCCTTCCAGCTGCGTTCCGGCGTCAGGGCTTCCAGCTCGCCTGATTCGCTGAGCTGGCGCATCAGTTCGAGGGTGTCAGGCGCCACCCGGAAGCCGAGCCCGGCGTAGCGAGCAGCAAAGCGCGCAACGCGCAGGACGCGCAGTGGATCTTCGGCGAATGCTGGGGAAACATGGCGCAGCAGGCGGTTTTCCAGGTCCTGCTGGCCGTGATATGGGTCCGTCAGAACGCCCTGGTCGTCTTCCGCCATGGCATTGATCGTCAGGTCGCGGCGGATCAGGTCTTCTTCGAGAGTGACCTCGGGGCTGGCGTGAAAGGTAAAGCCGCCATAGCCACGACCGCTCTTGCGTTCGGTGCGGGCCAGGGCGTATTCCTCGCTGCTCTTGGGGTGAAGAAAGACCGGAAAGTCCGAACCTACCGGGCGAAAACCCTTGGCGAGCATTTCTTCGGCCGTGGCGCCGACTACCACCCAGTCGATGTCGGTTACCGGTTTGCCCAGCAGGCGATCGCGTACCGCACCGCCGACCTTGTAAATCTGCATAAAAAACCTCCGTTAGCCCGACAGAATAACCCTTGCGCCGAGCTTTCGGAGGTTTGTCATGCGCTCAGAGGTGGATGACCGCCAGGTCCAGGCGGCCGTAGTCCCCTTCGTTGTGATCGCTTCTTGGCGGTACGTGATGGGTTTTCATCACCTGGTCACCCTGCAGGGTCTCCAGGTGGATGTCGAACCCCCATAGCCGGTGTAGGTGCTTGAGGACCTCGTCGGTAGAGTCGCCCAATGGTTTGCGGTCGTGCTGTTGATGGCGCAGGGTCAGCGAGCGGTCGCCCCGCCTGTCGATGCTCCAGATCTGCACGTTAGGCTCGCGGTTGCCCAGGTTGTACTGGGCGGCGAGGGTTTCGCGGATGATCCGATAGCCGCTTTCGTCATGAATGGCCGGTACCAGCAGATCGTCTTTCTGGTCGTCGTCCAGGATGCTGAACAGCTTGAGGTCGCGGATGACCTTGGGTGACAGGTACTGCAGGATGAAGCTCTCGTCCTTGAAGCTGCTCATGGCGAACTTGATGCTGGAAAGCCAGTCGGTCCCGGCCAGTTCCGGGAACCAGCGGCGGTCCTCCTCGGTCGGTTCTTCGCAGATGCGCCGGATATCGCGGTACATGGCGAAACCCAGGGTGTAGGGGTTGATACCGTTGTAGTAGGGGCTGTCGAAGCCAGGCTGGAAGACCACGCTGGTGTGGGAGGCGAGGAATTCCATCATGAAGCCATCGGTCACCAGGCCTTCGTCATACAGGTCGTTCATCAGGGTGTAGTGCCAGAACGTTGCCCAGCCTTCGTTCATCACCTGGGTCTGGCGTTGCGGGTAGAAGTATTGGGCGATCTTGCGCACGATCCGCACGATTTCCCGTTGCCACGGCTCCAGCAGCGGCGCGTGTTTCTCGATGAAATACAGGATGTTCTCCTGCGGTTCGGCAGGGAAGCGCGCGTTGTCCTTGTCGCTGAACTTGTCCGTGCCTTTGGGGATGGTGCGCCACAGGTCGTTGATCTGTTTCTGCAGATGTTCTTCCCGGTCCTTTTGCCGGCGCCGTTCTTCTTCCGCGGAAATCGGATAAGGACGTTTGTAGCGGTCCACTCCGTAGTTCATCAGGGCATGGCAGGAGTCCAGCAGGTCTTCCACGGCATCGATGCCGTGGCGCTCTTCGCACTGCATGATGTACTGCTTGGCGAACACCAGGTAATCGATGATCGAGCTGGCATCCGTCCAGGTACGGAACAGATAGTTGCCCTTGAAGAAGCTGTTATGGCCGTAGCAGGCGTGGGCCACCACCAGTGCCTGCATGCAGATGGTGTTTTCTTCCATCAGGTAGGCGATGCAGGGGTCAGAGTTGATCACGATCTCGTAGGCCAGCCCCATCTGGCCGCGGCTGTAGGACTTTTCGGTGCTAAGGAAATGCTTGCCATAAGACCAATGGTGATAACCCAGGGGCATGCCGACAGAGGCGTAGGCATCCATCATCTGTTCGGCGGTGATCACTTCGATCTGGTTGGGATAGGTATCCAGGGCGTAGCGCGCCGCGATACGGCTGATTTCGCGGTCGTAGGCCTGGATCAGCTCGAACGTCCATTCCGAACCGGTGGAGATAGGCTGGCGTTTCTGCTCTCTGGCGGTCATGTCACTAACCTGCGCTGGAAGAGTTCACGGAAGACCGGATAGATATCTCCGGCCGAGACCAGTTGCTGCTGGGCGAAAGTATCGGAAAAGGCTTCGGCGATGCGCTCGTATTCGAACCACAGAGCCTGATGTTCGCGCGGGGTAATCTCCACGTAAGTGTAGTACTGCACGAAGGGCATGATCTGGTTGATCAGGATATCGCGGCAGATTGGCGAGTCGTCGTTCCAGTTGTCGCCGTCGGAAGCCTGGGCGGCGTAGATGTTCCACTCGTTGCTCGGATAACGCTCGACCATGATCTCCTGCATCAGCTTCAGCGCGCTCGAGACGATGGTGCCGCCGGTTTCCCGGGAGTAGAAGAACTCCTCTTCGTCCACCTCACGCGCGCTGGTGTGGTGACGGATGAACACCACGTCGATCTTGTCGTAGTTACGCTTGAGAAACAGGTACAGAAGGATGAAGAAACGCTTGGCGATGTCCTTGGTGGCCTGGGTCATGGAGCCAGAAACATCCATCAGGCAAAACATCACGGCCTTGGAGCTGGGGTTGGGCTGTTTGACCAGCAGGTTGTACTTGAGGTCGAAGGTGTCGAGAAACGGCACCCGATGGATACGGGCGCTGAGACGCTCGATTTCTGCTTCCATTTCCTGAATATCGCCGAAGTTGTCCGGTTCTTCGCGTTTCAGGCGTTCAAGTTGCTCTTTGACTTCGCGTAGTTTTGCCCGGCTGCTGCCGGACAGGGCGATGCGCCGGGCGTGGGCCGAGCGCAGGGTCCGAATGATGTTGATGCGCGAGGGATTGCCCTCGTTGCTGATCCCGGCCCGGACGGTCTTGAAGGTGTCGGTCCCGGTCAGGTTGCGCTTGACCAGGTTCGGCAGTTCCAGGTCCTCGAACATGAACTCGAGGAACTCCTCCTGGGTAATCTGGAAAACGAACTCGTCCATGCCTTCGCCGGAATTGCCCGCCTTGCCCCGGCCGCCCCCGCCGCCCCCGCCTTGAGGGCGTGCGATGTGCTCGCCGGCCGTGAACTCCTTGTTTCCCGGGTGCACCACGGTCTGTTTGCCGCCGCGCCCATGATGGAGCACGGGTTCATCGATATCCCGGCCTGGGATGCTGATTTGTTCGCCATGCTCCATGTCAGTGATGGAACGGCGGCTGACCGCCTCTTCGACGGCCTTCTTGATGTGGTCACGATAGCGCCGCAGAAACCGCTGGCGGTTTACCGTGCTTTTGTTCTTGCCATTGAGACGTCGGTCGATCACATAACTCATGACTGCTCCTTAGAAGCGGTCTTGAAGCTCGCAAGCGGCCCGGACGGGGAGAGGGGGCGGTAAGTTTGTCTTGCCGCCGGTACTCTGCCCGAGCCTCGCTGCGAACGTTCAAACGCGCTTCCTGAAGCCTGTGTAGCAGAAATCGCTGAGACAGGCTCCTGGCTAACGACAACCGGTGCAACCGGCGGGTTACTGCGATTTTCTGACCCGCAGATACCACTCGGACAGCAGTCGTACCTGTTTGTCGGTGTAGCCGCGCTCGACCATTCGGGTAACAAAGTCGTTGTGTTTCTGTTGATCCTCTTTGCTGGCCTTGGCATTGAAGCTGATGACCGGGAGCAGGTCCTCGGTGTTGGAGAACATTTTCTTCTCGATGACCACCCGCAGTTTTTCGTAGCTGAGCCAGGTTGGGTTCTTGCCATTGTTGTTGGCTCGGGCCCGCAGTACGAAATTGACGATTTCGTTGCGGAAGTCCTTCGGATTGCTGATGCCGGCCGGTTTCTCGATTTTCTCCAGCTCTTCGTTGAGCGCGACCCGATTGAGGATCTCGCCGGTCTCCGGATCGCGGTATTCCTGATCCTGAATCCAGAAGTCCGCATACAGCACATAGCGGTCGAAGATGTTCTGGCCGTATTCGCTGTAGGACTCCAGGTACGCGGTCTGGATTTCCTTGCCGATGAACTCGATGTAGCGCGGAGCCAGGTATTCCTTCAGGAAGCGCAGGTAGCGTTCGCGGGTTTCCGCCTGGAATTGCTCCTGTTCGATCTGCTGTTCGAGCACGTAGAGCAGGTGCACCGGGTTGGCCGCGATCTCATGGGGATCGAAGTTGAAGACTTTCGACAGGATCTTGAAGGCGAAGCGGGTCGACAGACCGTTCATGCCCTCGTCCACGCCGGCGGCGTCACGGTATTCCTGAATCGACTTGGCTTTCGGATCGGTGTCCTTGAGGTTCTCGCCGTCGTAGACGCGCATTTTCGAGTAGATGTTCGAGTTCTCCGGCTCTTTGAGGCGTGAGAGCACGGTGAACTGAGCGAGCATTTTCAGGGTGTCGGGAGCGCAATGCGCCTTGGACAGGGAGCTGTTGAACAACAGTTTGTCGTAGATTTTGACTTCGTCGCTGACCCGCAGGCAGTAAGGGACTTTGACGATATAGATCCGGTCGATGAAGGCTTCGTTGTTCTTGTTGTTACGGAAGGTGTGCCATTCCGATTCGTTGGAGTGAGCCAGCAGGATGCCGGTGAAGGGGATCGCGCCCAGCCCCTCGGTGCTGTTGTAGTTGCCTTCCTGGGTGGCCGTCAGCAATGGGTGCAGCACCTTGATCGGTGCCTTGAACATTTCGACGAACTCCATCAGGCCCTGGTTGGCCCGGCACAGTGCGCCCGAATAGCTATAGGCGTCGGCGTCGTTCTGCGGGAACTCCTCCAGCTTGCGAATATCGACCTTGCCCACCAGGGCGGAAATGTCCTGGTTGTTCTCGTCCCCAGGTTCGGTCTTGGCAACCGCGATCTGGTTGAGGATCGAGGGATAGAGCTTGACCACCCGGAACTGGCTGATATCGCCGCCGAACTCGGACAGGCGCTTGGTAGCCCAGGGCGACATGATGGTGTTCAGGTAACGCCGTGGGATGCCGAAGTCTTCTTCGAGGATTGCGCCATCTTCCGTGGCGTTGAACAACCCGAGAGGCGACTCGAATACCGGGGAGCCCTTGATGGCGTAGAAGGGTACCTTCTCGATCAGTTGTTTGAGTTTCTCGGCCAGGGATGATTTACCGCCACCGACGGGACCGAGGAGGTAGAGGATCTGTTTCTTCTCTTCCAGGCCCTGAGCGGCATGACGGAAGTAGGAGACGATCTGGTCGATGCATTCTTCCATTCCATGGAAGTCCTCAAAGGCCGGATAGCGACGGATCACTTTGTTGGAGAAGATCCGTGACAGTCTCGAATTGGTCGATGTGTCCAGCAGCTCTGGTTCACCGATAGCCAGAAGCAGGCGTTCAGCGGCCGACGCGTAGGCGCTACGGTCCTTTTTGCAGAGCTCCAGGTACTCCTGTAACGAGAACTCTTCCTGGCGTGTGGATTCGAAGCGTTGTTGGAAGTGGCTAAAAATACTCATGACGTCACCTCGCTCGATACGTGGAGCCGACGCCGGATCAGTCAGTCAAGTGCTGGCATGCAACCGGGAATCCGGCTGCTATTTACCCCCCAGAACACTTTCAAAGCTATCGACCTTGAAAGCTAGTACCGATGACCCGCACGCCGGTGTACCGGCTCTCCCCTGATTGGATGGCCTGAGGCTAAGGATAGTTCGGAATCGGGGAGATAAAGGTGGAATACGCAATTTGTTCAAGTGACCGTTCGTCGGTCGAGGCGCCAGCCCGCGAGTGACGCGGGCTGGAGCGCAGAAAAAATTATTCGTGGCCACCCTGGGCAATTTCCGCAGGGTAGGTGGTCCGCCACAATTCGAAACCACCGTCCAGGCTGTAGACGTCGGAGAACCCCTGGCTGATCAGGTAGGCCGCCGCGCTTTGGCTGGAGTTGCCGTGATAGCAGACGACCACCAGCGGGGCGTCGAGATCGGCATTGCGGATGAAGTCGGAGATGGAGTGGTTGTCCAGATGCAGGGAGCCGCTGATGTGGTTCAAGGCAAAGGTCTGCGGATCGCGGATATCGACCACCACGGCGCCTTGCTCGCGCAGTGCCTGGGCCTGTTCTGGGGGGATGCGTTTGAATTCGCTCATGGCGGGTTCCTGGGCCTGGTGGCAAGCGCCGTCTAGCGCTTGGCGGTGATTGGCATGGGTTCAGGGGAAGGTTGATTGGCCTGGGGCTTGATGTGGCCGTGGGTGTCGCATTCACACCCGAGGCGTTGGCCGGTGTCGACGTTCAGCAGGGTCAGGGCGCCGCCCCAGACGCAGCCAGTGTCCAGGGCGACGACGCCGGGCTGGTTGCAGTTGCCTTCGAGGGCGGCCCAGTGACCGAAGATGATTTTCACGTCCCGGGTCTTGCGTTCCTTGTGCTCGAACCATGGGGCGTAACCCGGTGGGGCGGTGTCCGGCCCTTCCTTGCCCTTGAGGTCGAGCTTGCCGTCGCTGGTGCAGAAACGCATGCGAGTGAAATAGTTGGTGATCACCCGCAGACGGGTCACGCCTTTGAGCTCGTTGTCCCATTTTATCGGATCGTTGCCGTACATACCGTCCAGATAGGGCTCGAAGCGGTTGTCGTCACGCAGCGCCTCTTCGACTTCGGTGGCGTACTTGAGGGCCTTTTTCAGCGACCACTGTGGCGGTATCCCCGCGTGAACCAGGGCGACGTTGCGCTGTTCGTCATAGTGCATCAGCTTTTGCTGGCGCAGCCACTGGAGCAATTCCTCGCAATCCGGCGCGTTGAGGATCTCGCTCAGGGTATCGGCTTTCTTCAGGCGTTCGATATTGCGCCAGACGGCCAGCAGGTGCAGGTCGTGATTGCCCAGCACGCATACCAGGGAATCGCGCATGGCATACAGAAAGCGTAGGGTTTCCAGCGACTGTGGGCCGCGGTTGACCAGATCGCCGACCAGCCACAGGCGATCCCTGGCCGGGTCGAAAGAGACTTTTTCAAGCAGGCACTGCAACGGCCCCAGGCAGCCTTGCAGGTCACCGACGGCATAAGTCGTCATCAGTGCAGGGCTCCGGGCACGGCCAGACGGAAGGGGGCGATGATGGCGTCGAAGTGTTTGCCGTCTTCGGCGAGCATCTGATAGCTGCCCTGCATATTGCCGACGCGTGTGGTCATGACCGTACCACTGCTGTAGGTGTGGCTTTTTCCTACGGCGATCAGCGGTTGCTGGCCGACGACACCGGCACCGCGAACCTCCTCGACGTGCCCGTCGCCATCGGTGATTACCCAGTGCCGCGAGAGCAATTTGGCGGGCAGCAAGCCATTGTTCTGTACGGTGATGGTGTAGGCGAAGGCAAAGCGGTTCTGCTCGGGTTGCGACTGTTCTGCGAGAAAGCGGGTGACGACGCTGACGTCGATCTGATAGCGAGGATCGGACATGCAAGGGGCCTTAAAACGAAGCGGGACGCGGGACAAAGCTGATGGAGGTCAGTCTAGGCCAAGTATCGGGTAGTAAGCCAGACATGGCGCCTGGCGTCTTACCCGATAACGTTGGCGGCGTGTCAGCTGGCGCTGGCGGTGTCCGCGGCTTGTTCGCTGAGCTTGTCGGCCAGGCGAACGAAGGCTGCCAGGTCCAGTTGCTCCGGACGCAGGCTGCCATCGACGCCGGCGGCTTCGATCTCGGCGCTGGAGAGCAGGGCCTTGAGGGTATTGCGCAGGGTCTTGCGGCGCTGGTTGAAGGCTTCGCGGACGATGCGCTCCAGCAGGCGATGATCCTTGGCCGGGTGAGGCAGTACCGTATGTGGCACCAGGCGGACGATCGCCGAGTCGACTTTCGGTGGCGGATTGAATGCGCCAGGGCCGACATTGAACAGATGCTCCACGCGGCAGTGGTACTGGACCATGATCGACAGGCGGCCCCAGTCACCACCGCCCGGGCCCGCGGCGAGGCGCTCGACCACTTCTTTCTGCAGCATGAAGTGCATGTCGCGGATCAGCCCGGCGTTTTGCAGCAGGTGAAAGATCAGCGGGGTGGAGATGTTGTAGGGCAGGTTGCCGACCACGCGCAGGCTGCCGGGCGCGGCATTCAGGCTGTTGAAGTCGAACTTCAGAGCGTCGCCCTGGTGCAGGCTGAAATTGTCCCGGCCTGCGAACTGCTGGTTGAGGATCGGCACCAGGTCCTTGTCCAGCTCGACCACATCCAGTTGGGCGCCGCTGTTGAGCAGGCCCTCGGTCAGGGCGCCCTGGCCCGGGCCGATTTCCAGCATGCGGTCGCCGGACTTGGCATTGATGGAGCGCAGGATGCGGTCGATCACGCCGGCGTCATGCAGGAAGTTCTGGCCGAAGCGCTTGCGCGCCCGGTGCTGGTATTGCTCGGTCATAAACGGGTCTCGGCCATCTGGTAGGCGGTTTCCAGGGCGACTTTCAGGCTGCCGGTATCGATCTTGCCGCTGCCAGCCAGATCCAGGGCAGTGCCGTGGTCGACCGAGGTGCGGATGATCGGCAGGCCCAGCGTCACGTTGACCGCGGCGCCGAAGCCTTTGTATTTCAGCACGGGCAGCCCTTGGTCATGGTACATCGCCAGCACTGCGTCGCAGTGCTCCAGATATTTTGGGGTAAACAGAGTGTCGGCGGGCAGGGGGCCGCGCAGGTCCATGCCTTCGTTGCGCAGACGCTCCAGGGTGGGTTCGATAATATCGATTTCTTCATGGCCCAGATGTCCGCCTTCGCCGGCATGCGGGTTGAGCCCGCAGACCAGGATACGTGGCTGGGCGATGCCGAATTTGTTGCGCAGGTCCGCATGCAGAATACGTGTAACCCGCTCCAGGCGCTCCGGGGTAATGGCGTCGGCGATGTCCCGCAGGGGCAGGTGAGTGGTCACCAGTGCGACGCGAAGGCCATGGGTGGCCAGCATCATTACTACCTGTTCGGTGTGCGTCAGGTCGGCGAGAAACTCGGTATGGCCGGAAAAGGCGATGCCGGATTCGTTGATCACACCCTTGTGCACCGGGGCGGTAATCATGCCGTCGAAATGCCCGTCCAGGCAGCCTTGGCCGGCCCGGGTCAGGGTTTCCAGGACGAATGCGGCGTTGGCCTTGTCCAGCTGACCAGCGACGACCTTGGCCGACAGCGGGGTATCCCAGACATAAAGGCTACCGGCGGCGGCCGGCTGGTTCGGCCAATTGTCGGGGCCGACCGTAATCAGGCTGACGGCCACACCCAGCTGCGCGGCCCGCTCGGTAAGCAGGTCGCGGCTGGTGATGGCGATCAGGGGGTGTGGCTGTTGTTGCGAGGCGAGCAACAGGCACAGGTCGGGACCTATGCCGGCTGGCTCGCCGGGGGTGAGCGCGAAACGCTTGGGTTTCACTGTGCCGCCTGGTCAGCGCCAGGAAGTTTGATCTCGACGTAGGCTTCGTCGCGAATCTGGCGCAGCCAGGTTTGCAGCTCTTCGTCGTATTTGCGGTTGCGCAGCACAGTCATCGCTTGTTGTTCGCGAGCCTGGGTAGTGCTGTCGGTGGCGCGGCGGCCAAGGACTTCCAGTACGTGCCAGCCATAAGGGCTCTGGAACGGCTTGGACAGCTGACCTTGCGGGGTCTTGGCCATTACGTCGCGGAACTCGGGTACCAGGGCGTTCGGGTCGATCCAGCTGAGGTCGCCGCCGTTGAGGGCGGAACCCGGATCTTCCGAGTAGCTTTTCGCCAGTTCGGCAAAGTCTTCGCCGGCTTCGATGCGCTCATAGAGCTTCTGGGCCAGGCGTTTGGTTTCTTCTTCGCTGCGAATTTCACTTGGCTTGATCAGGATGTGACGGACATGCACTTCGTCACGCATCTGATTGCCGCCGCCGCGTTTTTCCAACAGCTTCAGGATGATGAAACCGCCTGGCGTACGGGCTGGCTGGGTGATATCGCCCACTGCCATGGCGCTCAGTTCGCGGTCGAACGGAGGGGGCAGTTGAGCGGCTTTACGCCAACCCATGTCGCCGCCTTCCAGGGCGTTGTCGCTACCCGAGCGGGCGATGGCCAACTGAGCGAAGTCGGCGCCTTGCTTGAGCTGCTGATAGATATCCATGGCCTGGCGCGCGGCGCTCTGAATCGCTTCGGAGTTGGCGCTTTCTGGGGTTGGAATCAGGATATTGGCCAGGTGCAGCTCTTCGGACAGCTGCATTTTGCCCAGGTCGGAGGCGAGGAAGTTCTTCACTTCCTGCTCGGAGACCTGAATGCGCTCGGCAACACGGCGCTGGCGCACACGGCTGATGATCATCTCGCGGCGGATCTGCTCACGGGCGTCCTGATAGGACAGGCCATCACGAGCCAGGGCGGCGCGGAACTGATCGGGCGTCATGTTGTTGCGTTGGGCGATGGTGCCGACAGCCTGGTTCAGCTCTTCATCGGTAATGCGGATGCCGGAGCGCTCGCCGATCTGCAGTTGCAGGTTTTCGACGATCAGGCGTTCCAGTACCTGCTGGTTCAGGACCTCGGCGGGAGGCATGCCGCCGCCGCGCTTGGCGATGGTTTGCTGAACTTCGTGAACCCGTTGGTCCAGCTGGCTCTGCATGACCACATCGTTATCGACGATGGCCACCACTTTGTCGATGGGTTGTACCGCGGCGCTCGCCGCGGTACCCAGGAACAACGCGCCCAGCATCAGCGGGCGCAGACAATCAGAAAGCTTGGTCTTCACGTTCACGGTAACCTTGAATGCCTTTGTCGAGGAAGCTCTCTACCTTGGCGCCGGTCAGGCCGCCGAGTCCTTTCAGGACGATTTGGAGGAAGATGCCATGGTCGCCTTTCTCGTTCTGCGGGGCGTCTTGACTGAGTTCGTCATACTTGACCCAGTAACGGTTGATCAGGCGCAGTTTCCAGCAGCAGTTGTCGTATTCGAAACCACCGAAGGCATCGAGGGTACGGTTGCGGTTGTAGTCGTACTGCCAGCGGCTGATCAGGTTCCATTGCGGCACGATCGGCCAGATCACCGAGAAGTCGTGCTGCTTGATCTTGTAATAGTCCTTCACGTAGCCAGGAGTGCCAGGAGTGCCGTAGTCACCGCCACCCACCGACCATTTACCCGTGGACTGGTCGTAACGAACCAGGTCGTTGCGATAACGATAACCGGCGTTGATAACCTTGTTCGGGTTGTCTTCCGGCTGGTAGTGGAACATCGCACTGCCGGAGCGCGGGCTGTGGCTGTCCGGATCCCAGTTATAGTCGGCAGTAGTACGCCAGTCGCGGTTCCAGCGGTACTCGTATTCCAGCGCATAAGGCGAAACATTGGAGTGTGCGTCATCGCGGGTCTTCGCATCGATACCCGGCAACTGGACTTCGCGGTCCTTGAAGTACAAGGCCTGGCCGATACTGATGCGTTGACGTTCAAAGCCGTTTTCTTCGATCCAGCGGTTGGTGACGCCGAGAGACAGTTTGTTCTCGTCGCCTACGCGGTCGGAGCCGGTGAAACGGTTATCACGGAACAGCGACGAGTAGTTGAAAGTAGACTCGCTGGTATCGAATACCGGGATGTCGCTCTGGTCTTTCTCCGGTACGTAGAGATAGTAGAGGCGCGGTTCCAGGGTCTGGCGATAGTTTTTGCCGAACCATTGGGTGTTGCGGTCGAAGTACAAGCCGCTGTCGATGCTGGCAATAGGCACGCCACGGTTCTGGTTGCTGCTGTAAGTACCGTCAAGACGGTTCTGCTCCGCAGTCTGTGCAGCAACCTGGCTCTTGCCAATACTGTCCAGATCCAGATCGTACTGGGTGTATTGATACTTGAGGGACGGCTTCAGGAAGCCATAGGTCCAGTTAAGCGGAAGGCTTACAGACGGTGCAAGATTCAGGCGATTGCCATTGGCACGCGCCAGACCTTGAATGTTGCGGTCGAGTCTCGGTGCACCGACACCATTCTCATCAAAAAACGTACCGTTCTGCAGGTCGCGATCAAAGCGAACAATCTCGGTTTCGTACTTGAAATCCAGACCGCCCGGATGTTGCGGCAGGAAACCATTCAAGGTGATTTGCGGCAGACGGTTGTAAGGCGTGATATTGGAAACCGTGGCCAGTTCATAAGCCTGTGCATTGAGTCGCGCGGTATAGGTATCACCGCGATAGGTCACTGCACCCTGCTGGTTCACGAAGTCTCGGCTTTCCACACCAATCTGGTCGGTCTGCAGATCCTGGAAGTAGTACGGATCGCTGATCTTGGTGTAGTCGACCTCGGTCATCAGACGCGAATCGAGCCCGCCCTTGTGCTGCCAGTTGTACATGTAGCGGGTTTTTTCGTAGTCCGACTGCAGCTTGCGGTCGTCGTTTTCGTCATTGAGGTACGCCGCGCCGAACTGACCTTCGCTGGACTTGGTCAGGTAGCGGAATTCGCCTTCCATCAACAGGCCGCGCTTGCTCATGTAGCGCGGATACAACGTGGCGTCGTAGTTCGGCGCCAGGTTGAAGTAGTACGGGGTGACCAGCATGAAGCCGGTATCGCTGCCGCTGCCGATGGTCGGCGGCAGGAAGCCGGACTGGCGACGGTCGTCGATCGGGAAATAGATGTATGGCGTGTACAGGACCGGAATGTCCTTGACGCGCAACGTCACGTTGGTCGCGGTGCCGAAGCCGGTCGCCGGGTTCAGGGTGATGTTGTTGCCCTTGAGCTGCCAGGCGTTGCTGCTCGGTTCGCACGTAGTGTACGTGCCGTCCTTGAGACGAATGATCGCGTTCTCGGCACGCTTGGCGTACAGCGCGTTACCGCGGATGCGCGATTTGTGCATCACGTATTCGGCGTTGTCGACCTTGGCCTCGCCGGTGTCCAGTTGCACGTCGGCGTGATCGCCAACCATGAGGGTGCCGTTGTCGCGCAGGCGGACGTTGCCGCTCAGTTCGCCACGGTTCTCAGCCTGGTACAGGTTGGCCTCGTCGGCCTCGACCTGCATGCTGCCCTGGCGCATGACCACGTCACCGGCCAGGGTAGCGATCTGTTGCTCCTGCTGATAACGCGAAGCCTTGGCGCCGATAAAGGTCGGGGCGTCACTTTTATTCGTCTTGTCATTCATGCCAGGACGAATCGGTTCGATATAAGCACCAGCGCAGTAAGGACCGGTCTCGGCCAACTGGGCGGCGGTCAGCTTCTCGCGCGGAACCCAGTCGAGGTGACTGTAGTCTTCGCTGCGGGACTTCAGGCCGCGGCCCTTGGACTCGGTAACCAGCATCGGCTTGGCACCGGTGTCTTCACGGGTTTCGCCGCCTTCGGCCGGTGTAGCGGTACTCGAACTGACCGCACTCGCATCATGCACGGGGCGCGGAGGCAGTTTAGCGGCGCTGGTTTTCGGCGCGCAGTCCCAGCCACCCGAAGCAGAGACTGAGCAGTCATACTGTTCTGCGGCGACCACGAACGAAGTGGCTAGGGGTTGCAGGGCCAGCAGACTGCCAGTAACCAACAACGGAAATTTTTTACGAAACGCGGGGGATTTCAATGCCATCTTATTAGTCCGGGCTTCCTGCGTGCCATCTGCCCGCGGTGTGGGCCGCACGCCTCTCGATGGTCTGAAAAAGATGCTGGATAATAAAGCATGACCCGCTTGACGGCTAGCGCCGTCGGAGACCCTTGCAATGCCTGACCAAGATGTACGCTTGCAACACCTGAAAGTTTGGCTCGATGAGCAGTTGTCGATTGTTTACGCCTCCAACGGATGGGGCCCCGTGCCCCCGGCCACATTGACCGCGGCCAGCAGCGACGCGAGTTTCCGGCGGTATTTCCGCTGGGAAGGCGAAGGCCGCAGCTTTGTCGTGATGGATGCTCCACCGCCCCAGGAAAACTGCAAACCCTTCGTGGATATCGCTCATCTGCTGGCAAAATCCGCAACCAATGTGCCGAAAATTTATGCAGAAGATCTGCCGCGCGGCTTTCTTTTGCTCAATGACCTGGGCAACAAAACCTATCTGGACGTGATCGACGGCGAAAATGCCGACGCCCTGTTCAAGGATGCGCTGCAAACCTTGCTGGCTTTCCAGCAGTTGCCGATGGATGCGCCGTTGCCCAGTTATGACGTCGCTTTGCTGCGCCGCGAACTGGAACTGTTCCCCGAGTGGTACGTGGGACGCGAGTTGGGCGTCGAGCTGAATGAGCGCCAGCGCGGCCAATGGCAGCGGGTCAGCGAACTGTTGATCGAAAGCGCCCTGGCCCAGCCCAAGGTGCTGGTGCATCGTGACTATATGCCGCGCAACCTGATGCTCAGCGAGCCCAACCCGGGCGTGCTGGATTTCCAGGATGCGGTCTATGGCCCGGTGACCTATGACGTCACCTGCCTGTTCAAGGATGCCTTTCTCAGCTGGCCCGAAGCGCGGGTGCGCGGCTGGCTGGAAGACTACTGGCAGCAAGCGTCCCGGCTCGGGATCGCGGTACAGCCCGATTTCGAGGATTTCCTGCGCGCCAGCGACCTGATGGGGGTGCAGCGCCATCTCAAGGTGATCGGGATCTTCGCGCGTATTTGCCACCGCGACGGCAAGCCCCGCTATCTGGGCGACGTGCCGCGTTTCTTTGCTTATATAGAAGCCGTCGTGGCTCGTCGGCCGGAGCTGGCGGAGTTGGGTGAGCTGTTGGCCAGCCTGCGTCAACCGGTCGGAGCCTGTGTATGAAGGCGATGATTCTGGCCGCAGGCAAGGGCGAACGGATGCGCCCCTTGACCCTGACCACGCCCAAGCCATTGATCCGCGTTGCCGGTGTGCCGTTGATCGAGTACCACCTGCGGGCACTGGCCCGGGCGGGCTTTACCGAAATCGTCATCAACCACGCCTGGCTGGGGCAGCAGATCGAAGATCATCTGGGCGATGGTTCGCGCTTCGGCCTGAGCATCCGCTATTCGCCGGAGGGCGAGCCGCTGGAAACCGGCGGCGGTATTTTCCGCGCCTTGCCATTGCTGGGCGACGAGCCCTTTGTGGTGGTCAACGGCGATGTCTGGACCGATTACGATTTCCGCTCGTTGAACCGTCCGCTGGACGCGCTGGCGCACCTGGTGCTGGTGGATAACCCGGCTCACCATACAGCCGGGGATTTCGTCCTCAGCGATGCCCGGGTGCGGGACGCCGAGCCGGGCGTGCAGACCCTGACCTACAGCGGGATCGCGGTGTTGCACCCGGACCTGTTCCAGGGCTGCACGCCGGATGCGTTCAAACTGGCGCCCCTGCTGCGCAAGGCCATGGCCGATGGACAGGTCAGCGGCGAGCGTTTGCAGGGACACTGGGTCGATGTCGGTACCCATGAGCGCCTGGCGGAAGTCGAAACCTTGTTAGAAGCGAGTCACTGATATGTTGTGGCCAGGGACTCTGATCGGAGCCGGGGCTGGCTTTGCCATAGCCAGTATCCCGGGGGCCATGCTGGGAGCGTTGCTGGGACAGGCGCTGGACCGGCGCCTGCAACTGCATAGCTGGGCCCAGGTGCGTGAGCGTCTGGGCGGTCGACCGGCGCTGCGCAACGATGAACTGCTGTTCGTACTCTTGGGGCGGTTGGCGAAAAGCGATGGCCGGGTGGTCGATGGGCATATCCAGCAGGCGCGTCTGGAAATGCGCTCGCTGGATATGAGTGAAGTCGCGCAGCGCCGCGCCATTGCCGCGTTCAATCGGGGCAAGTCGGGTAACGATCGGTTGCGAGGCTACCTGCGCCGCCTGGCGGCGCAGCCTCATGCCGCCGAGGGTGTATTGCGTGCTTGCTGGCGGATGGTCTGGGCCGATGGCCGGGCCAGCCCCGCCGAGCGTGAGCTGATCCAGCTCTGGGGCAAATGGCTGGGCTGGACTGTGCAGCAGGTGCAGGCGTTGGCAGCGGACTATGAGCCGAGCAAAAAACCGTTGGCCAATAGCAGTGGCACTTATCAGGACGCATTGCGCCTGCTGGGTGTCTCGGCGACCAGTGAGCCTTCGCAGATCAAGCGCGCCTACCGGCGCCTGCTCAGCCGTCATCACCCGGACAAGATTGCCGGTAGCGGCGCAAGTCCGTTGCAGGTGCGGGAAGCCACGGAAAAAACCCGCGAGTTGCACAGCGCTTATGCGCTGATCCGCGAGCGTCGGGATTTTCGTTAGAGAGACTCGTTAGAGAGATGCGCTAGAGGGAAATGCCCCGCGCCCGGCCCCACCCCTGTCAAAAACAGGAGCGGGGCCGGGCGCGGCGGGGTTCAGTCTTGCGCGGGTTGCGGGCTCAGCCAGCCACGTACGCGTCTGAACAGCTGTTCGTTTTCAGCCCTGCTGTTGCCCGGCAGGGCATTGAGCGAGATCTGGGTGAAGTTGGCGTTCTTCAGGCGCTTGCTCGCTTGCAGACGTTCCAGGGCGCTCTTGCGAGACTGCGCGTTGTCCTTGTAGAAAAAGTCGGCGGTCGCCAGCTTCAGGGTCGGGGTCAGTTCCGCCAGTCCGGGCTTGCCGATGGACGGAGTCTGGGCGGCCACCAGCACCAGTTTCTGAATCTCCGGCGGCTGTTTTTCGCTCAGGTAGCGCGTGGCCCAGTAGGCGCCGCTGCCATGACCCAGCAGCACAATGCTGCGGGCGTTCTGCTGCTGGGCGTAGGTCACCGCGGCGTCGATACGGGCAAAGATTCGCTCGACATCGGCCTTGGCCTGTTCTTCGCTGCTCTCCACCACTGCGTGATCGGCAATTTCGGCTTCGCCACCGGCGGCCTGTTCGATCGGCTTGGGCGCCGCCGTGGCGGCATCTTTGCTGCTAGTGTCGACGGGCGCGGGGGCAGGTTCGGCCTCGACGATGCGCGGTTGCGCCGCATCGCTCTGCAGGTCGGGCAAGGTCAGGCTCAGGCTGCTCCAGTCGGCATCCGGCAATCTGTTGCGCAAAGGGCCGATTGCCTGAGGCCAGTCAGCGGTTTCGCCAGCGCTGGGGATGATAATTACCATGCCCTTGGGGTCGCTGCTGTTGGCCGGTTTCCACAGGGCCAGAAAGCTCTCGCTGCCGGCTTGCAATGACTGTTGTTCGCCGGGCGGTATGACGCGTTCGAGGGCCGCGGCATCTTCCTGGCTACGCTCAAGGAGCGGCTGGCGCTCGGCCGGTTTTTCCGCGGCAGCCTGTTCTGCCGGGGCGGGTTGCGGATCGTCGGCCTCGACCGAAAAGGCACAAGGCAGGATCAGCGACAGGCACAATGCGGGCAGTGCCGTGCGGTGGACAAAGGGCATCGGTTATTCCAGGCCAGAAGTAATCCCGGCAGCCTAATGGGTTGGTCAGTATTTGTCAGTGTGTGAGACTTCAGATGATGCGTTTTCGCTGCCTGCTGGTTATCGGCTGTATCTGCCTTCCCTTGATGGCCTGGGCGGTGCCTGCGCCGCATATCGCCCAGGCGCAGTGGAGCCCCGCGCAGCAGCAGTGGCTGGAACAGCACCGGGAACTGCGGGTCGGCGTGGTGCTCCAGGCCCCCTACGCCCAGTACGACCGGCGGCTGCAACGCTTGTCCGGCGCCAATATCGAACTGATGCAGTGGCTGGCCCAGGCGATGAAGGTCGATCTGAGTTGGCGCAACTTTGCCGATCAGGCGCAACTGGAGGCTGCGGTGCGCGCCGGTGAAATCGATATGGCCCCGGGCCTGAGCCAGACCCCGGCCGGGCTGCGGCTCTGGCAGTTTTCCGATCCCTATATGCGCGTCCCGCAACTGGTGGTCGGCGAGCAGAAGGGCGCCGGCGCGGTGGAGCTGGAAAAGCTCGACAGCCAGACTCGCGTGGCGGTGCGCATGCCCAGCGCGGTGGCGGACTATCTGCGTGCGACTTACTCCAATCTCAATTTGCAGGGCGTGCCCCTGGAGCGCCAAGCCCTGCAATTGCTGCTCAGCCAGCAGGCGCGTTATGCGGTGATCGATGAAGCGCAGCTCAGTCGTTTGTCGGCGGAACCGGAGTTCGCCGGCCTGGCGGTGGTGGGCGATATCGGCCTGCCGCAACTGCTGCGGGTGGCTACCCGGCGCGACTGGCCCGAGCTTGCGGATATCGTGCAACGCGCCTTGCACGGTATCGCCGCCAAGGACCTGGAGCAGTTGCACAATCGCTGGCTGCAGCCCAAGTATCCGCGGCTGAGCGAGTCCCGCGCTTTCTGGCAGAACCTCAGCCTGTTGCTGGCCGTGCTGCTGTTGGCGAGCATGGCCATCGTTATCTGGCAGCGCCGCCAGCAACAGGCGCTCGAGCAGCGGTTGCTGAGCACCCGCGAGGATCTGGCCCGGCGCGAGGCCAGTGAAGAAGCCTTGCGCCTGACCCAGTTTTCCATCGACCAGAGCACGGTGGGCATTCTCTGGGTCAACTGGGACAGCCATGTGCGCTACGCTAATCGCGCGGCCGAAAGCATGCTGGGTTATGCGCCGGGGGCGGTGGTCGACCGGCCGTTGAGCGACTTCGAACCCAACCTGCACATGGACCGCTGGCTTGGCCTGTGGAAGCGCGCCCGGGCCAGCGAGGACGCGCCGCCCAGCTTCGAGACCCAGTGTGTCCGCGCCGACGGCAGCATCCTGCCGGCCGATGTATCGTTGAGCTTTCTGCGCTTTCGCGATGGCGAATACCTGGTGGTTTACCTCACTGACGTCACCGAGCGTCGTCGCGCCCTGGCGGCCCTGCAGGAAAGCGAGGCGCGGTTGCAGGGGATCGCCGCCAATGTGCCGGGGCTGGTGTTCCGCCTGGAACGGGCGCCGGTGACCGGGCAGATCGATTTCGCCTACATCAGCGAAGGCAGCGAGAGCCTGGTGGGTTACTCCCCGGCGACCCTCAGCCACCGCGACATAGGGCTGCGCAGCCTGGTGCACCCCGAAGATAGGGCCAGCTACCACCAGACCCAGGACCATGCCCTGGACACCGACAGCGACTGGTCCTGGCAGGGGCGGATCCTGACCCGCCAGGGCGAACAGCGCTGGGCGGAAATCAAGGCCATCACCCGCCAGCTTGAGGACGGCGCCTATGTCTGGGACGGCATCGTCTGGGACATCAGCGAAAGCAAGCGCATCGAACTGGAACTGGCCAGCTCGCGCGAGCAACTGCGCGAGCTGTCGGCGCACCTGGAAAGCGTGCGCGAAGAGGAAAAGGCCCGCATCGCCCGGGAGGTGCACGACGAGTTGGGGCAGATGCTCACGGTGCTCAAGCTGGAGACCTCGATGTGCGAGCTGGCCTACGCGCAACTCGATCCGGGGCTGCACGAACGCTTGAACAGCATGAAGCGCCTGATCGCCCAGCTGTTCCAACTGGTGCGCGATGTGGCCACGGCCTTGCGCCCGCCGATTCTCGATGCCGGCATCGCGTCGGCCATCGAGTGGCAGGCGCGGCGTTTCGAGGCGCGCACGCAGATTCCTTGCCTGGTGCAGGTGCCCGACAATCTGCCGGTGCTCAGCGACGCCAAGGCCATCGGTCTGTTCCGCATCCTCCAGGAGGCGCTGACCAACGTGATGCGCCATGCACAGGCGCATACTGTCGAACTGACCCTGAGCCTCGAGCACAATCAGCTGTGCATGACCATCAGCGACGACGGCCAGGGTTTCGTGGTCGAGGCCGGGCGGCCGACGTCCTTCGGTCTGGTGGGCATGCGCGAGCGGGTACTGATCATGGGCGGCAGCCTGACCCTGGACAGTCAGCTGGGCGAGGGCACCACCCTGAGCGTTACGGTGCCGCTGGACCTGTAGGCGCGAGCAGACTCGCCGCTGCAGAGATCATCACCAATAAGAAGAGGTACGAGCTGTGATCCGTGTACTGGTAGCCGAAGACCACACCATCGTTCGCGAAGGCATCAAGCAGTTGATCGGCCTGGCCAAGGACCTGACGGTGGCGGGGGAGGCGAGCAATGGCGAGCAGTTGCTGGAAACCCTGCGCCACGTGCCTTGCGAAGTGGTGCTGCTGGATATTTCCATGCCTGGCGTCAACGGCCTGGAGGCGATCCCGCGGATCCGCGCGCTGAACAATCCACCGGCGATCCTGGTGCTGTCGATGCACGACGAAGCGCAGATGGCGGCCCGGGCGCTGAAAGTGGGAGCGGCCGGTTATGCCACCAAGGACAGCGACCCGGCGCTGCTGCTGACGGCGATCCGCAAGGTGGCGGCGGGCGGGCGTTATATCGACCCGGAACTGGCCGACCGGATGGTCTTCGAAGTCGGCCTGACGGATACCCGGCCCCTGCATTCCCTGCTGTCGGAGCGTGAGTTTTCCGTGTTCGAACGGCTGGCCCAGGGGGCCAACGTCAACGACATCGCCCAGCAGCTGGCCTTGAGCAGCAAGACCATCAGTACCCACAAGGCGCGGCTGATGCAGAAACTCAACATCACCTCCCTGGCCGAGCTGGTGAAGTACGCGATGGAGCACAAGCTGCTTTGATCGTAAGGGCTATCAGCCGCGACATATTCATTTGCGACACGAAAACCGGCTTATGGCCATGATCCCCGTCAGGCCTCTGCCGGGACTTATCCAATCGCGCCATCCTTGTAGGGGGATTCCTACAAGGAACCTTCCATCCGGCTGAGGCCAATCTCTCATACCCCCCGATTTGCGCGGCTTGTGGCCTCCACTAGGCTTAGTCCACAGCCGTCAAAAAACAAAAGGTGTGGGTATGAGCGAGGTCGATTCAAGCGCTGGGGCGAGTGATGTACTGGTCAGTTTCCGTGGTGTGCAAAAGAGCTACGACGGCGAAAACCTGATTGTCAAAGACCTCAACCTGGAAATTCGCAAAGGCGAGTTCCTTACCCTGCTCGGGCCATCCGGCTCCGGCAAGACCACCAGCCTGATGATGCTGGCCGGCTTCGAGACTCCGACCGCCGGGGAAATCCAGCTGGCCGGGCGCGCGATCAACAACGTGCCACCGCACAAGCGCGATATCGGCATGGTGTTTCAGAATTATGCGCTGTTCCCACACATGACCGTGGCCGAGAACCTGGCGTTCCCGCTGTCGGTGCGTGGCCTGAGCAAGACCGACATCAGCGAGCGGGTCAAACGCGTGCTGAGCATGGTCCAGCTCGAATCCTTCGCCCAGCGTTATCCGGCGCAACTGTCCGGTGGCCAGCAGCAGCGGGTGGCCCTGGCCCGGGCGCTGGTGTTCGAGCCGCAGCTGGTACTGATGGACGAACCCCTCGGCGCGCTGGACAAACAGCTGCGCGAACACATGCAGATGGAAATCAAGCACCTGCACCAACGCCTCGGTGTGACCGTGGTCTATGTGACCCACGACCAGGGCGAAGCCCTGACCATGTCCGACCGGGTCGCGGTATTCCACCAGGGCGAAATCCAGCAGATCGCCCCGCCACGCACCCTTTACGAAGAGCCGAAGAACACCTTCGTCGCCAACTTCATCGGCGAGAACAACCGTCTCAACGGCCGTCTGCACAGCCACAGCGGCGATCGCTGCGTGGTCGAGCTGGGGCGCGGCGAGAAGGTCGAGGCGCTGGCGGTCAATGTCGGCAAGACCGGTGAGCCGGTGACCCTGTCGATTCGTCCGGAGCGTGTGAGCCTCAACGGCTCCAGCGAAAGTTGTGTCAACCGCTTCTCAGGGAGGGTGGCGGAATTCATCTATCTGGGCGACCACGTCCGGGTTCGCCTGGAAGTCTGTGGCAAGACCGACTTCTTCGTGAAACAGCCGATTGCCGAGCTCGATCCTGCGCTGGCAGTGGGCGATGTGGTTCCGCTTGGCTGGCAGGTCGAGCACGTTCGCGCGCTCGACCCACTTCTAGAGGCGCATTGATCGCCCCCTTGCTTCACCAACCCTGCACGTGGAGAGAACAATAAATGTCGAGATCCCTGAAATTCACCGCTTTGACATTGGGCCTGATGGGCGCGGCGCACGCGATGGCGGCGGGCCCGGACCTGACCGTGGTGTCCTTTGGCGGGGCGAACAAGGCGGCTCAGGTCAAAGCCTTTTATGCCCCGTGGGAAGCCGCGGGCAACGGCAAGATCATCGCTGGCGAATACAATGGCGAGATGGCCAAGGTCAAAGCCATGGTCGACACCAAGAGCGTTTCCTGGGACCTGGTGGAAGTCGAGTCGCCGGAGCTGTCCCGCGGTTGCGACGAAGACATGTTCGAGCAGCTCGATCCCGAGCTGTTCGGCAAGGCCGAAGATTACGTCAAGGGCGCGATCCAGCCTTGCGGCGTAGGTTTCTTCGTCTGGTCGACCGTCCTGGCCTATAACGCCGACAAGCTGAAGACCGCGCCGACCAGTTGGGCGGATTTCTGGGACACCAAGAAATTCCCGGGCAAGCGCGGCCTGCGCAAAGGCGCCAAGTACACCCTCGAATTCGCCCTGATGGCCGACGGCGTGGCGCCCAAGGATGTGTACAAGGTGCTGGCCGGCAAGGACGGTCAGGATCGTGCCTTTAAGAAGCTTGATGAGCTCAAGCCGAGCATTCAGTGGTGGGAAGCCGGTGCCCAGCCGCCGCAATACCTGGCTTCCGGTGACGTGGTCATGAGTTCGGCCTACAACGGCCGGATCGCCGCGGTACAGAAGGAAAGCAACCTGAAGGTCGTGTGGAACGGCGGTATCTACGACTTCGACGCCTGGGCCATTCCGAAGGGCCTGGACAAGACCCGCGCCGAAGCGGCGAAGAAATTCATCGCCTTCTCGGTGCAGCCGCAGCAGCAGAAGACCTACTCGGAAAACATCGCCTACGGTCCGGCCAACACCCAGGCAGTCCCGCTGCTGGCCAAGGACATCCTGAAAGACATGCCGACCACCCCGGAAAACATCGCCAACCAGGTGCAGATCGACGTCAGCTTCTGGGCTGATAACGGTGAGCAGCTGGAGCAGCGTTTCAACTCGTGGGCGGCCAAGTAAGGCGTCATGCATGGGCGGCGTCACCTGTGGGTGACGCCGTTACTGTTTAAAGATTTGCGGAGTTCGTCATGGCCATTAGCGTTCCCCTGAACGAGGTCACCAGCCCCAGCCTCAAGCAGCGCCTGGCGCGCGCCGAGCGGGTCAACCGCTGGAAGGCGCAAGCGTTGATCGCGCCTCTGGTGCTGTTCCTGCTGCTGGTGTTTCTCGTGCCTATCGTAGCGCTGCTGTACAAGAGCGTCGGTAACCCGGAAGTGGTCGAAGGCATGCCGCGCACCGTGGTCGCCGTGGCTGGTTGGGACGGACGCGGCCTGCCGGCCGAACCGGTGTACAAGGCGCTGAGCGAAGACCTGGCCGAAGCGCGCAAGCAGCAAACCCTGGGCGACCTGTCCAAGCGCCTGAATATGGAGTTGGCCGGCTATCGTAGCCTGCTGACCAAAACCGCGAGAGCCCTGCCGTTCAAGGAGGAGCCGGCTTCTTATAAAGAAGCGCTGGAAGCCATCGACGAGCGCTGGGGCGACCCGGCTTATTGGCAGGCGGTACGCCGCAACACCAGCAGCCTGACCCCGTTCTACCTGCTGGCCGCCGTCGACCATCGGATCGACGACCTGGGAGAGATCGCCCCGGCGACCCCTGACCAGGCCATCTACCTGGATATCTTCGCCCGGACCTTCTGGATGGGCCTGGTGATTACCGGCATCTGCCTGGTGCTGGCTTACCCGCTGGCGTATCTGCTGGCCAACCTGCCGGCGCGCCAGAGCAACCTGCTGATGATCCTGGTGCTGCTGCCGTTCTGGACGTCGATCCTGGTACGCGTGGCGGCGTGGATCGTGCTGCTGCAATCGGGTGGCCTGATCAACAGCGCGCTGATGGCCATGGGCGTGATCGACAAGCCACTGGAACTGGTGTTCAACCGCACCGGGGTCTACATCTCCATGGTGCACATCCTGCTTCCGTTCATGATCCTGCCGATCTACAGCGTGATGAAAGGCATCTCGCCGACCTATATGCGCGCGGCGATTTCCCTCGGCTGCCATCCGTTCACCAGCTTCTGGCGGGTGTATTTCCCGCAGACCTATGCCGGCGTCGGCGCCGGTTGCCTGCTGGTGTTCATCCTAGCCATCGGCTACTACATCACCCCGGCGCTGCTGGGCAGCCCGAACGATCAGATGGTCAGCTACTTCGTCGCCTTCTACACCAACACCAGCATCAACTGGGGCATGGCGACTGCGCTGGGTGGCCTGCTGCTGTTGGCGACCATCGTGCTGTATCTGATTTACAGCTGGCTGGTGGGCGCCAGTCGCCTGCGCCTGAGCTAAGGAGAGAGTCGAAATGCTGAGCCCTTACATGTCGCCCGTCGAGCGGGTCTGGTTCTACAGCTTGCGGATTCTCTGCGGCTTGATCCTGCTGTTCCTGATCCTACCGGTGCTGGTGATCATTCCGCTGTCGTTCAACTCGGGCAGCTTCCTGGTGTACCCACTGCAAGGCTTCTCGCTGCAGTGGTATCACGACTTCTTCGGCTCGGCGGAATGGATGCGCGCCCTGAAGAACAGCATCATCGTCGCCCCGGCGGCCACCGTGCTGGCGATGGTCTTCGGCACGCTAGCGGCGATCGGCCTGACCCGCGGCGACTTCCCCGGCAAGGCGCTGGTGATGGCGTTGGTGATTTCGCCGATGGTGGTGCCGGTGGTGATCATCGGTGTGGCCAGCTACCTGTTCTTCGCGCCCCTGGGCATGGGTAACAGCTTCTTCTCGCTGATCATCGTCCATGCCGTGTTGGGCGTGCCTTTCGTGATCATCACGGTCTCGGCCACCTTGCAGGGCTTCAACCAGAACCTGGTACGGGCCGCGGCCAGCCTCGGCGCTTCGCCACTGACGGCGTTCCGTCGGGTGACCCTGCCGTTGATCGCGCCGGGGGTGATCAGCGGCGCTCTGTTCGCCTTTGCCACCTCGTTCGATGAAGTGGTGGTCACGCTGTTCCTCGCCGGTCCCGAGCAAGCCACCTTGCCCCGGCAGATGTTCAGCGGCATCCGCGAGAACCTCAGCCCGACCATCGCCGCCGCGGCGACGCTGCTGATCGCCTTCTCGGTGATTTTGCTGCTGACCCTGGAATGGTTGCGTGGCCGCAGCGAAAAACTGCGGACCGCCTCGGTCTGATCGCCACGGACAGATCGCTCCCGCGCCGGCCGTGGGCGCGATCTGTTACGGCATTCATTGGCTGAATGGCAGACAACCCCGAATCCCCAGCTACTCTTGTGCCAGCTTCCCCCTTTATAAGAGGCCGCGCACATGAGTCTTTCCTCTTTCAAAATCGCCCACAAACTGCTCACCGGTTCTGCCGCCATCGAGCAACTGTCCACCGAGCTGAGCCGTCTGGATGTCGATAACCCGCTGATCGTCACCGATGCCGCGCTGGTCAAATCCGGCACCGTGGAGCTGGCGCTGGCGCAGCTGGGGGGGCGTGACTACGAGATTTTCGACCGGGTGCTGCCCGACCCGGAAATCGCCATCGTCGAAGACTGCATGCAGGTTTACCGCGAGGGCGGGCACGACGGGCTGATCGGCCTGGGCGGCGGCAGCGCCATCGACATCGCCAAAAGCGTTGCGGCCTACGCCGGTTATCATGGGGCGCTGGAAGACCTGTTCGGTATCGACCAGGTGCCGCGTAAGGGGCCGCCGCTGATCGCCATCCCCACCACGGCCGGTACCGGCTCCGAAGTCACCAATGTGGCGATTCTCTCGGACAAGGTCGCTCAGTTGAAAAAGGGCATTGTCAGCGATTACCTGTTGCCGGATGTGGCGCTGGTCAGCCCGCAGATGACCCTGACCTGCCCTCGTAGTGTCACCGCCGCCAGCGGTGTCGATGCGCTGGTGCACGCCATCGAGTCCTACCTGTCGCTCAACGCCTCGCCCATCACCGATTCCCTGGCCATTGGCGCCATCAAGCTGATCGTCCAGGCGCTGCCCAAAGCCTACGCCAATCCTGCCCACCTGCAGGCCCGCGAAGACATGGCCACCGCCAGCCTGATGGCCGGCATGGCCTTCGGCAACGCCGGGGTCGGCGCAGTGCATGCGCTGGCCTATCCGCTGGGTGGGCGCTTCAACATTGCCCATGGCGTCAGCAATGCCTTACTGCTGCCGTACGTCATGACCTGGAACAAGATGGCCTGCGTCGAGCGCATGCAGGATATCGCCGAGGCCATGGGGGTGAAGACCGCTCATCTGAGCGCGGCCGAAGCTGCCGACAAGGCCGTCGAGGCCATGACCCAGCTTTGCGCCGCGGTGGAGATTCCATCGGGACTGCGCAGCTTTGGGGTGCCGGAGGAGGCTATTCCGTCCATGGCGGTGGAGGCCGCGGGGATCGAACGCCTGATGCGCAACAACCCGCGCAAGCTGAGCCCGGGCGACATAGAGAAGATCTATCGCGCGGCTTACTGATCATCGCAGTCACGGTGCGCGCGCCAAAGCATGAGGTATACAATGCGCGCCACCGTGATTTCTGCTCAAAAAGGTGCGTCATGCAGCCCTTCGCAATTGCTCCGTCGATCCTCTCCGCCGATTTCGCCCGCCTGGGCGAGGAAGTGGACAATGTTCTCGCCGCTGGCGCCGATATCGTGCACTTCGATGTCATGGACAACCATTACGTACCTAACCTGACCATCGGTCCGATGGTCTGCGCTGCCCTGCGCAAGTACGGCATCACAGCACCGATCGACGCCCACCTGATGGTGAGCCCGGTGGATCGCATCATCGGCGACTTCATCGAGGCCGGCGCGACTTACATCACCTTCCACCCGGAAGCCACGCTGCATGTTGACCGCTCCCTGCAAATGATCCGCGAAGGCGGCTGCAAGGCCGGCCTGGTGTTCAACCCAGCCACCCCGCTGGACGTGCTCAAGTACGTCATGGACAAGGTCGACATGGTCCTGTTGATGAGCGTCAACCCCGGTTTTGGCGGCCAGAAGTTCATCCCGGGCACCCTCGACAAGTTGCGTGAGGCCCGTGCCCTGATCGATGCTTCCGGTCGCGATATCCGCCTGGAAATCGACGGCGGGGTGAATGTGAACAACATCCGCGAAATCGCTGCAGCGGGTGCCGATACCTTCGTGGCGGGCTCGGCGATCTTCAATGCGCCGAACTACCAGGACGTGATCGAGAAGATGCGTGCCGAACTGGCGCTGGCGCGTCCATGAGCGGTTTCGAGCAGCTGTTCCCGGGGCGTCTGCCGCGGCTGGTGATGTTCGACCTGGATGGCACCCTGGTCGATTCGGTTCCCGACCTCGCGGCGGCCGTGGACGACATGCTGCTCAAACTGGGGCGTCCGCCCGCCGGTATCGAGGCGGTGCGCGAGTGGGTCGGCAATGGCGTGCAGATGCTGGTGCGCCGGGCCCTGGCCAACGACATCGCGGCGCAGGGCGTCGACGATGTCGAGGCGGAGCGCGGACTGGAGTTGTTCAACAGCGCCTATGAAGATGGCCACGAACTGACCGTGGTCTACCCCGGCGTGCGCGACACCCTCAAATGGCTGCACAAGCAGGGCGTCGAAATGGCGCTGATCACCAACAAACCGGAGCGTTTCGTCGCGCCCCTGCTGGATCAAATGAAGATCGGCCGTTATTTCCGCTGGATCATCGGTGGCGATACCCTGCCGCAGAAGAAACCCGATCCGGCCGCCCTGTTTTTCGTCATGAAAATGGCCAGTATCCCGGCCTCGCAATCGTTGTTCGTCGGTGATTCGCGCAGCGACGTGCAGGCGGCGAAAGCCGCGGGCGTGAAGTGCGTGGCATTGAGCTATGGCTACAACCACGGACAGCCGATTGCCGAGGAAATGCCGGCCCTGGTGATCGACGATCTGCGCCAGCTAATTCCCGGTTGCCTGGATCCGGCCGCTGAGATAACGTTGCCCGACGCTGTTCAATCCCCTCCTGGAAACGCCATCGTGGTGGTCACTCGCAAACTCTGGATGAAAGTCATCAAGGCCTTGGCCCGCTGGCGTTGGCGCGCCTGACTTGTTCCTGGCCGGTCTTCCGGCGCGTTTGCATACCTGACTGTCAGAACCTCAAGCCACGAGGCACCCCATGATCCGCGAAGAATTCCTGCGTTTGGCCGCTGCTGGCTACAACCGCATCCCGCTTGCCCGCGAAACCCTGGCCGACTTCGACACGCCGCTGTCGATCTACCTGAAACTGGCCGACCAGCCCAACTCCTACCTCCTGGAGTCGGTGCAGGGCGGTGAGAAATGGGGTCGTTATTCGATCATCGGTTTGCCCTGCCGCACCGTGCTGCGGGTGCATGACCACCATGTCAGCGTCACCGTCGATGGCGTCGAGACCGAAAGTCATGACGTGGCCGATCCGCTGGCGTTCGTCGAAGAATTCAAGGCGCGCTACCAGGTGCCGACCATCGCGGGCCTGCCACGTTTCAACGGCGGCCTGGTCGGTTATTTTGGCTACGACTGTGTGCGTTACGTGGAGAAGCGTCTGGGCAAATGTCCGAACCCGGATCCGATCGGCGTACCGGACATTCTGCTGATGGTCTCCGACGCCGTGGTGGTGTTCGATAACCTCGCCGGCAAGATGCACGCTATCGTCCTCGCCGACCCTTCCCAGGCCGATGCCTTCGAGCAAGGCCAGGCACGCCTGCAGGCGTTGCTTGAGAAGCTGCGCCAGCCCATCACCCCGCGTCCCGGCCTGGACTTCAGCAAGCAGCAGACGGCCGACCCGGTATTCCGCTCCAGCTTCACCCAGGGCGACTACGAGCGTGCCGTCGATACCATCAAGGAGTACATCTTGGCGGGCGACTGCATGCAGGTGGTGCCGTCGCAGCGCATGTCCATCGACTTCAAGGCGGCGCCGATCGATCTGTATCGCGCATTGCGTTGCTTCAACCCGACGCCTTACATGTACTTCTTCAACTTCGGCGACTTCCATGTCGTCGGCAGTTCGCCGGAAGTGCTGGTGCGGGTCGAAGACAACCTGATCACCGTTCGCCCGATCGCCGGCACCCGCCCACGCGGCGCCAACGAAGAGGCGGACCTGGCGCTGGAGAAGGACCTGCTGTCCGACGACAAGGAAATCGCCGAACACCTGATGCTGATCGACCTGGGGCGCAACGATACCGGGCGGGTTTCCGAGATTGGTTCGGTGAGGCTCACCGAGAAGATGGTGATCGAGCGTTATTCCAACGTGATGCACATCGTCTCCAACGTCACGGGCCAGTTGAAGGCCGGGCTGACCGCGATGGACGCATTGCGGGCGATTCTGCCGGCGGGCACCTTGTCCGGCGCGCCGAAGATCCGCGCGATGGAAATCATCGACGAGCTGGAGCCGGTCAAGCGCGGAGTGTATGGCGGGGCAGTGGGTTACTTCGCCTGGAACGGCAACATGGACACCGCCATCGCCATTCGTACGGCGGTGATCAAGGACGGCGAACTGCATGTGCAGGCCGGTGGCGGCATAGTCGCCGACTCGGTGCCGGCGCTGGAATGGGAAGAAACCCTGAACAAGCGTCGCGCCATGTTCCGCGCGGTGGCCTTGGCCGAGCAAACGCCTGACAGCTGAGCTGGATCTAGGGCGATAAAAAAACGCTGCCTCCTCACGGGGCAGCGTTTTTTATTGCCTGCGGTTCAGGCTTAGAAGTCGAGGCTGACCCCGACGTTGATGCCTTGCTGGGTGAAGTCATCGTCCTTGCGGATGTTGTAGCTGGCGCGCAAGGCCAGGTCCTGGGTGAGCTTGTGGCTGACCCCGAGGTTCAGGCGGTTCAGGTTGGTCTGCGGGGTATAGCCTTCCAGGGTGTAGTGGTTGTCCGGCAGGCTGTTGAGGGCCATGGTCAGCTTCTGGGTATCGTCCTCGTATTCCTTTTCGTGGGCGACTTCGCCGAACACCTGGGTTTGCTGGGTGATCTGATACTTGCCCTGCAGGCCGATGCCCAGGCGCCGCGAGGTGCGTTTCTGGTCATCGAAGGTCAGGGCGGTGGAGTCGTTGCCGTCCTCGGAGTAACCGTCGACCTTGGCTCGCGCGTAGTCGGCGCTGATGAACGGCGACAGGTGCCACGGGCTGCTGGCCTGCTGCGCGATGTCGTAGCCCAGGCGAGCGCTGAAGGCCAGGATGTCGCCGCTGGTGTCGCCTTTTTCCCCGCGCTCGTTAGGCCCCAGGTCGAATTTGCGCTTCAGGTTGTCGTAGTCCAGATGCCCGGCGGTGGCTGCCGCGTCGGCCCACCAGCGGTTTTGCTGGTACTGGACGAAGGCGGTGCCCAGGTAGGTGTTGAGCTTGTAGTCCGAATCGTTGCTGCCCGCTTCGAGCTTCTGCCGATAGGCACCGGCCAGCACGCCCACTCGCCAGGCCTCATTGAGCCGGTAGCTACCACCGATGTTCAGGTTGAAACCGTTGCCGTCGGCACTGGCGCCGCTGCGCTGGCTGTCGAAGTCCTGATGCTGGCCGCCCGCGGCGACAATCGCTCGCCATTGACCGACACCCTGCCAGTTCTCCCAGTCGGCCTGCCATTGGTTGCGCAGCTCATCCTGGTGCGCGCGCAGGGTGCCCTGGGCCATTTCCGGGAGCAGGGTTATTTCCCAGGGCGCCGCCAGCAGGGAGTAAGCGTAATCGGCGATCAGCCGCTGGCCGGCTTCGGTGGGGTGGACCGCATCGTTGTAGATCAGCTTGCTCGGGTCCGGTGTGGCACTGTGAATGCCATAGCGGGCGTTTTCCGTACAGCCATTGCCACTGAAGCAGGTGGCGGTGAGGTTCTGGTCGATGGCCAGGCCGAACTGCGCCGGGTTGGCGAAACTTTCATTCAAGAGCGCGGGAATATTAAGGGGAATGACTTCGGTATCGACCGTCTGCAGTTGCCGCACCAGCTCGGTGTTGAACTGGGCGCTGAGCTGGGAGGTGAACCCTTGCAACGGGCTGCCGTTGATCGCCGGGGTCAGGCCGATATCCGGCAACAGCCAGACCATGATGTAACGGGCGCCGGCCTGTTGCAGGGTCTGCACGCTGTCGACCAGGCGACCAGCTGCTGCATTGGCCTGGTCGAGGCTGGTGACGCGGCCCTGGAGGAAGTCGTTGCCGCCGCCCGACAGGTAGTACAGGGCATTCGGGTCGGCGCGGAAATTGTTGGCCACCAGATAACCCGGGCGGCTACGGCTGCCGGCGGTCGAGGTGGTGGTGATCGAATCGAAAATCTGGTCGGTGCGATAGCCGCCGACCGCCCAGTTGTTGCCGTCAGGCAGCCCTTCGCTGGCGCGGGTGGCCGAGGTCGAGGCGGCGAGCTGGTCGTCCGAGAATCCCAGTTTGGCGCCGAGCAATTGGGTCGAGTTGGAGGAACGGAGTTCTCCGCTGCCATCCAGATAGACCGGGCCGGTGCGGTTGGTAAAGCGCTGGGTGGCTCCCGCGGGACCGCCTGGATCGGCAAATTGCCCGGCATCGCTGAGGCTGTCGCCGAACACGATAAAGCTGGAATAGGGGGAGGGGGCTGCGATTGCTTGAACGCAGGCCAAAGACAAAAGACTGCTGGCGAGTGGTACGAACAACGTCTTTTTGATCATGAGCAAGTCCGTTTTATTTATTGTTGTAGAGAACGAGACGACAGTACCAAAAACTTTTGCGTTTCAGCTATGGCTATAAGCCATATCGCTTGTTTATCCGGGCGCGGGGCCCGCCATATTGCACCCTCTGCTCAGCTAAGTTACTGTGCCTGAACGTATGAATGAGACCTTCCCCGTGTTGATCGTCAGCAAACTCTTGATGCGAGTTGTTAAGGCACACGCCCGTTGGCGTTGGCGCGCCTAACTTTTCTCTGCCGGCCCGGCCGGACCTGTGCCGCTTTGCCTTCTTTACCCCTGTTCGACTCCGCTTGTGCTGGTTGAGTGATTGCAACCTCCGGCGGGCCTGTCAGCGGGCAATCCACTGAAGGCTGTATTAAAAGTCAGTGAATTCAAGAGGTTGTAATTCCCATGTTGCTGATGATCGATAACTACGACTCCTTTACCTATAACGTTGTGCAATACCTTGGCGAGTTGGGTGCCGAGGTCAAGGTAGTGCGCAACGACGAGCTGACCGTGGCTGAAATCGAAGCGCTCAATCCTGAGCGGATTGTCGTGTCGCCCGGTCCTTGCACACCGACCGAAGCCGGTGTGTCCATCGAAGCGATCAAGCATTTCGCCGGCAAGCTGCCGATCCTGGGTGTCTGCCTGGGCCACCAGTCCATTGGCCAGGCCTTTGGTGGCGACGTGGTGCGTGCGCGGCAGGTGATGCATGGTAAGACTAGCCCGGTATTTCACCAGGACAAGGGCGTATTCGCCGGTCTGAACCATCCGCTGACCGTGACCCGTTACCACTCCCTGGTGGTCAAGCACGACACGTTGCCGGACTGCCTCGAACTGACCGCCTGGACCCAGCTGGAAGACGGCTCCGTCGACGAGATCATGGGGCTGCGCCATAAGACGCTGAACATCGAGGGTGTGCAGTTTCACCCCGAGTCTATTCTCACCGAACAGGGCCACGAGCTGTTCGCCAACTTCCTCAAACAGAGCGGCGGCACGCGCTAAGGACTTTCCATGGATATCAAGACTGCCCTGAGCCGTATCGTCGGCCATCTCGATCTGAGCACCGATGAAATGCGCCAGGTCATGCGTGAAATCATGACCGGCCAGTGCACCGACGCACAGATCGGCGCCTTCATGATGGCTATGCGCATGAAAAGCGAAAGCATCGACGAAATCGTCGGCGCTGTTTCGGTCATGCGCGAGCTGGCGGACAAGGTCGAGCTGAAAACCCTCGACGGCGTGGTCGATGTGGTCGGCACCGGCGGTGACGGTGCGAACATCTTCAACGTGTCCACGGCTTCTTCCTTTGTCGTCGCTGCGGCCGGTTGCACGGTGGCCAAGCATGGCAACCGTGCGGTGTCCGGGAAAAGCGGCAGTGCCGACCTGCTCGAAGCCGCCGGCATCTACCTGAACCTGACGCCGGTACAGGTTGCCCGCTGCATCGACAACGTCGGCATCGGTTTCATGTTCGCCCAGTCCCATCACGGTGCAATGAAGTACGCCGCCGGCCCGCGCCGCGATCTCGGCCTGCGCACCCTGTTCAACATGCTCGGCCCGCTTACGAATCCGGCCGGCGTGAAACATCAGGTGGTGGGTGTGTTCACTCAGGCGTTGTGCCGGCCGTTGGCCGAAGTTTTACAACGTTTGGGCAGCAAGCACGTGCTGGTAGTGCACTCTCAGGATGGCCTGGATGAATTCAGTCTCGCCGCGCCGACCTTTGTCGCCGAACTGAAGGACGATCAGATCACTGAGTATTGGGTACAGCCCGAAGACCTCGGCATGAAGAGCCAGAGCCTGTTCGGCCTGGTGGTCGAAAGCCCGGCGGCATCGCTCGAGCTGATTCGCGATGCCCTGGGGCGGCGCAAGACCGAGCATGGGCAGAAGGCGGCGGAGATGATCGTGCTCAATGCCGGTGCCGCGCTCTATGCGGCGGACCATGCCAGCAGTCTGAAAGAGGGCGTGGCCCTGGCCCATGACGCTTTGCACACTGGGCTGGCTCGCGAGAAGCTTGAGGAATTGGGCGCCTTTACCGCGGTATTCAAGCAGGAGAATGAAGGATGAGTGTGCCGACGGTTCTGGAAAAAATCCTCGCCCGCAAGGTCGAGGAAGTGGCTGAGCGTAGCGCACGGGTAAGCCTGGCCGAACTCGAAGGCTTGGCCCGCGCCGCAGATGCGCCACGCGGCTTTGCCAAGGCGCTACTCGACCAGGCCAAGCTCAAGCAGCCGGCGGTGATCGCCGAAATCAAGAAAGCCTCGCCGAGCAAAGGCGTGATCCGCGAGCATTTCGTGCCGGCGGAAATCGCCAAGAGCTATGAGAAGGGCGGCGCGACCTGCCTGTCGGTGCTCACCGACGTCGATTACTTCCAGGGCGCCGATGCCTACCTGCAACAGGCGCGTGCCGCCTGTTCGCTGCCGGTGATTCGCAAGGACTTCATGATCGATCCGTACCAGATCGTCGAAGCCCGTGCCTTGGGGGCCGACTGCGTGCTGTTGATCGTGGCTGCGCTGGATGATGCCAGGATGGCCGAGCTGGCTGCCGTGGCCAAAGGCGTGGGGCTTGATGTGCTGGTCGAAGTGCATGACGGCGACGAGCTGCAACGCGCCCTGAAAACCCTCGACACGCCGCTGGTGGGCATCAACAACCGCAACCTGCACACCTTCGAGGTCAATCTGGAGACCACCCTCGATCTGTTGCCGCAGATTCCGCGCGATCGTCTGGTGATCACCGAGAGCGGCATCCTCAACCGGGCCGATGTCGAGCTGATGGAAATCAGCGACGTCTACTCCTTCCTGGTGGGCGAGGCCTTTATGCGGGCCGAGAGCCCAGGCCTGGAACTGCAACGGCTGTTCTTCCCGGAGCGTGGCGTGCCGGTGAGCGGTTCGACCCTGGACTGAACCTGAGTTGATGAAGAAGCCGGCGCCGCCGGCTTTTTTATACCTATCGCAAAGGACTTTTACTGCCATGACCCAACCCCTTTCCCTGACCGTCGAAGCCGGCCTGCAGGCCGAACAGGATCTGCTCGCCCAGGTATGCAGCGGTGACCAGGAGTACGGCCTGTTGTTCTGGCAACCGAGTGACAGGGTGCTGGTGATGCCGCGGCGCTTGAGTCGTTTGCCGGGGTTTGAGCAGGCTTGCGAGGCACTGGCCGCCAGTGGCTGGCCGGTGTTGCTACGGGAAACCGGTGGGGAGCCGGTGCCGCAATCGGCTGCGACGATCAATATCGCGCTGGTCTATGCGCCGCCTCGCAGTGAGGGTGACCAGAACCGGATCGAAACCGGTTATCGCCGTTTGTGCCAGCCGATCTGCGACCTGCTTTCCGAGCTGGGGGGCGAACCCTCCCTGGGTGAAGTCGAGGGCGCTTTCTGCGATGGCCGGTTCAACGTCAATCTCAACGGGCGCAAGATGGTTGGCACCGCCCAGCGTTGGCGTCAGAGCAAGGGTGGGACGCGTCCGGTTGGATTGGTGCATGGCGCGCTGTTGCTGGATGACGAGCGGGAAACCATGGTCGCGGCGGTCAATCGGTTCAACCAGGCCTGTGGCCTGGAGCAGCGTTGCCGTGCCGAGAGCCATATCGCCTTGCATGAGGCGTTCGCCGCGCCGAATGCCATCGAGCGCCTGGATACCCTGTATCGGCAGATGCTGGCGCAGTTCCTGCCGCTCTAGCGGGTGCCGAACACCACCATGGTCTTGCCTTTGACATGGACCAGGTTGCGTTCTTCGAGGTCCTTGAGCACCCGGCCGACCATTTCCCGTGAGCAGCCGACGATTCGCCCGATTTCCTGGCGGGTCACCTTGATCTGCATGCCGTCCGGGTGGGTCATGGCATCCGGCTGCTTGCACAGTTCGAGCAGGCAGCGGGCCACGCGCCCGGTGACATCGAAGAACGCCAGGTCGCCGACCTTGCGGGTGGTGTTGCGCAGGCGCTGGGCGATCTGGCCGCTGAGCACGTACAGAATGTCCGGATCCTGTTGAGACAGCTCACGGAATTTCGCATAGCTGATCTCCGCAACTTCGCATTCGACCTTGGCGCGTACCCAGGCGCTGCGTTGCTGCTCATGTCCGGCCTGTTCGAACAGGCCCAGCTCGCCGAAAAAGTCCCCGGCATTGAGATAGGCGATGATCATTTCCCGACCGTCATCGTCTTCGATCAGGATGGTGACCGAGCCTTTGATGATGAAGAACAGCGTGTCCGACTGGTCGCCGGCGCAGATGATGTTGCTCTTGGCCTGATAACGGCGGCGCTGGCAGTGCATCAACAGCTTGTCGAGGTTCTTGATCTTGGGTGTAGGGGCAAGAGCAACCATGGTTGTATCCCGAAAAGACAGCACGGTGTGATTTGGTTTTTTATGGGGCGGTCAAGCAGGATCGCCGATAGCTGGCAATGCGCCAGTGATTTGGCGCCAGCTTAACAGACACATCCTTTGGGTAATTAAGAATTTTCCTATCAGAACTGAGTGTGGCACCGGAACAGGCAAAGCGCTGCCATCCAAGGCCCTGTGCTAAGCTGGCGACCCTTTTTTAGCAGTGGAGTCTTGGCGATGAAGGCACGCATCCAATGGGCTGGCGAAGCCATGTTCCTCGGGGAATCGGGCAGCGGTCATGTGGTGGTAATGGATGGCCCGCCGGAAGCTGGTGGTCGTAACCTGGGCGTGCGCCCGATGGAAATGCTCCTGCTCGGCGTAGGCGGTTGCAGCAACTTCGACGTGGTCAGCATCCTGAAAAAGTCCCGCCAGGCTGTCGAAAGTTGCGAAGCCTTTCTCGACGCCGAGCGTGCGACCGAGGATCCCAAGGTTTTCACCAAGATCCACATGCACTTCGTGGTCAAGGGGCGTGGGCTGAAAGAAGCCCAGGTCAAGCGCGCCATTGAGCTGTCGGCGGAAAAATACTGCTCGGCATCGATCATGCTCGGGGCGGCCGGGGTTGCCATCACTCACGACTACGAAATCGTCGAGCTCGGTTGAATTCCCATTCAACCATCCTGAACTCGTGGCAAAAGAAAGGGCGCTGAAAAAGCGCCCTTTCTTTTGCCTGCAATTTGTATCGATCAGATCCGGTAAGTACTTTTGGTCATGACCTTGGCCAGCAGGCTCATGCCGAATTTTACTGGTGCCGGGAAGCGGAATCCCCCTGCATCCAGCGCGCTTTCGGCGTGTTGTTCTTCGTCGATGCGCATCTGCTCGAGAATCGCCCGGGATTTTTCGTCCTCAGCCGGCAATTGCTCAAGGTGCTCGTTGAGGTGTTTGCACACCTGATCTTCAGTGGCAGCCACGAAACCCAGGCTGACCTTGTCGCTGATCAGCCCGGCCACCGCGCCAATGCCGAACGACATGCCGTAAAACAGTGGGTTGAGCACACTGGTGTGGCTACCCAGCTGGTGAATGCGTTGCTCGCACCAGACCAGGTGGTCGATTTCTTCTTCCGCGGCGTGCTCCATGGCGGCGCGCACGTGCGGCAGCTTGGCGGTCAGGGCCTGGCCCTGGTACAGCGCCTGGGCGCAGACTTCGCCGGTATGGTTGATGCGCATCAGGCCGGCGACATGCTTGGTGTCCTCTTCGCTCATCTGCACGTCTGGCTGCACGATGGCAGGGGAAGGGCGATAAGGCTGGCCGCTGAAGGGCAGCAAGGTACGCATTGCCGCATCTGCCTGCAGCAGTAGACGGTCAATCGGCGAGTAGTGACGTTGGGTAGTCATGCTTACCTCCGGGAAGAATCACGGCGGCCAGTTTACCCCAATCGATAGGCAGAGGCCTGCGCTGGATCAGCACACTCTCGGCAAAACCGGGCGAGAAGTGTGCTGTCGCGCACTTTGGACGGGGATCAGCCCGGCGGCCAGTGCATCTGGCGCTGACCCAGAACGTGCATGTGAATGTGATACACGGTCTGGCCGCCGAGTTCATTGCAGTTCATGACGACGCGGAAGCCTTCCTCGCAACCCAGTTCCCTGGCCAGGCGCTGGGCGGTGAACAGGATGTGTCCGGCCAGCAGCTTGTCGTCTTCGGTCAGGTCATTGAGGGTACGCACCGGCTTTTTCGGAACTACCAGGAAATGCACGGGGGCCTGTGGGGCGATATCGTGAAAGGCCAGAACCTGGTCGTCCTCGTAGATGATCTTCGCCGGTATTTCCCGGTTGATGATCTTGGTGAACAGAGTATCCACAGCTGTTTCTCCGTTGTGTTGGTCCGGGCTGAGTGTACTCAGGCAAGCCGAGTGCGCACAGCCTTAGATGATTGTCAGTTCAGCGCGGGCAATAGGCTTTGTTGACGGCGCCGGAAATCTTGCGGGTCAGCCAGCGCGAACCCAGGCGCGGGCTGAACGCGAACCAGCGGTTGCGGCGGCCGGGGATGATAATGGCGCGGTTCTTTTCCAGGGCGCGTACGGTGTACAGCGCGACTTCTTCCGGGCTCATCAGCAGCTTGCTGTCGTTGAGCTTGCTGGTGTTCAACTGGGCGGTATCAAAGAAACCGGTGCGGGTCGGGCCGGGGCAGAGCACGGACACCTTCACCGCATTGTTTTTCAGCTCTTCGCGCAGGCCTTCGGAGAAGTGCAGCACATAGGCCTTGCTGGCGTAGTAAGTGCTCATCCAGGGGCCGGGATAGAAGCCGGCGATCGAGGCGACGTTGAGAATCTGCCCGCCGCCCTGCAAGGCCATGCTGTTGCCCAGGGCGTGGCAAAGCCGGGTGAGGGCGAGAATGTTCACTTCGATCAGGTCTTGTTCGGTCATCCAATCCTGGGCGAGGAACGGCCCGCAGGTGCCGATGCCGGCGCAGTTCACCAGCAGGTCGATCTGCCGGTCGCCTTCCTCCAGCTCCAGCAGAAAGCCCGAAAGCCGCAAAGGCTCGGACAGGTCGCAGGCGCGGAACAGCACTTCGACACCAAAGCGCTGGGTCAACTCGATGGCGATGCTTTCCAGCTGATCACGCTGACGGGCCACCAGGATCAGGCTGCGGCCGCGCCGGGCCAGCGCTTCGGCCAGGGCCAGTCCTATGCCGCTGGAGGCGCCTGTGATCAGAGCGTAACGGGTCATGCGGTTCTCCATTGCAACGGTCGGTCGCCTGTGGGTAAAGTCCCAGGCACCGGCGCGTTAGTTCAATCCGATAGTCTACAGGTGGCCAGGGCGGGCTTGCTGCTTTCGCTGCTGCCATCCTGGACGCCTTAGACCGAGCTGAGCCCTCCAATGAAGGACAGCAGCAAAACGATTATCCACAGCGCGGCAAGCCCCTTGACTGCTCCACTGTTTGGCGGAGGCGGCGCGCCGTAACGATTGGCGCCGGTGTTGCCCGGCAGGACCGCCAGCAGCAGCGGAAACACTGCGTACACAAAAGGCAGCAAGTTCAACAGCCAGAGCCAGCCCGACCAGCCCAGGTCATGCAGGCGCTGAACGGAAATGGTGATGTTCAGATAGGCGAAGGCCAGTGCTACGACGCCAAGGAAGATCATTCCCGTAACCTGCAAGCCGTTGCCGACCAGGGCTGCGGTCAGGAAACCGCCGACGAGGGTAGTCAACAGGATCAGCGCCAGGGTCCAGGCGAGATAGCGCAGGCGCCCGATGCGGCCATCGACGGTATAGAACTTCAGTTCGCCAAACTCGGGGAGGGGATCGCCCACTGTGGCTTGAGGCGGGGTATAGGGCGAAGTGTCCGCGCCGGCCATGGGTTCTGGCGCCGGTGTCGGTGTCGGGCGTTGCCAGTCACTTGTCGCGGTGGGTCCTGCCTGAGGCAAGTCCACTGAAAGTGAAGGGGCTGGCGCTGGGGGAGCAGGTTGAGATGTCGGTTGGCTGGTGCCTGGGGCAAGATCCGGTTCGACGCGTGGGGCGATACCGGCCTGGTTTAGCGCGGCGAGATAAATATCGGCATCCTGCTGGGAGAGGTCGCGCTTGAGGGTGATGTTTTGCCCCTTGAACAGAGGCTCGATCGCGGCGATATCGCTTTTGAACAGCTTGGCGATTTTCTGCTTGGCATGTTCGATGTCGACACCCGGAAGCAGAGCCCCGTCAAATACGATCTTGAAACGGTCTTCGCTCATGCAGGGCTTCCTTGTCGGCTATATAGAGAGGGCTTTCGCAAGGCGATAGTTTAAGGCCAGCCGTCCGTGGCTGGCCAAAAAACATCAGCGATTCAGCGTGGCCAGCGTTGCGGCAGCCGAGCGGCCAGCTCCTGCGCTGCACGGTATTCGGCGTCCAGGCGGGCGACCAGTTGATCGACGCTCGGCAAGTCATCGATTTCACCGACGCCTTGTCCGGCGGACCATACGGTTTTCCAGGCTTTGGCTTCGTCGCTGAGTGGCTTGAGTTTCGAGCCGAAGTTGACTTCGCCTTTGCCCTGTAGGGCGGCAAGGTCGAAGCCGGCGTTTTCCAGGCTTTGACGCATGAAGCTTGCCGGAACCCCGGAGACTGCCGCGGTGTGCACGATGTCGGCGGCCTTGGCGCTCAGCAGCATCTCTTTATAGGCCTCCGGCGCGTGGCTTTCCGTGGTGCCGATAAAGCGCGTGCCGAAGTAGGCGAGGTCGGCGCCAAGCAATTGGGCGGCGAGGATCTCGTGGCCATGGTTCAGGCAGCCGGCCAGCAGCAGCGTCTTGTCGAAGAACTGGCGGATTTCAGCGATCAGGGAGAACGGGCTCCAGGTCCCGGCGTGGCCGCCGGCGCCGGCGGCTACGGCGATCAGGCCGTCGACCCCGGCCTCGGCGGCTTTTTCTGCATGGCGCCGGGTGGTGACGTCATGGAAGACCAGGCCTCCATAAGCATGCACCGCATCGACCAACTCCTTCACCGCCCCCAGGCTGGTGATGACGATAGGCACCTTGTGTTCGATGCAGATCGCCAGGTCGGCATTCAAGCGTGGATTGCTGTGATGCACGATCAGGTTGACGGCATAGGGTGCGGGGTTTTCCAGGGGCGCAAGGCCTGCTTCGATTTCTTCCAGCCAGGCTTTGAAGCCACTGCTTTCACGCTGGTTGAGGGCAGGGAAACTGCCGACCACACCGTTGCGGCAGCACGCCAGAACCAGTTGTGGGTTGGAAATCAGGAACATCGGCGCCGCCACGACAGGCAAGCGCAAGCGTTGTTCGAGCAGAGCGGGCAGCGACATTGGAAGTACTCCGAATAATGAACGGCTAGTAGGAGTTAGAACGGCCGGACGACGACCAGAATTACGATAGCCAGCAATACCAGAACTGGTACTTCATTGAACCAGCGGTAAAAGACATGGCTGCGGGTGTTTTCGCCACGGGCAAAACGTTTCACCTGGGCACCGCACATGTGGTGGTAGCCAATCAGGATGACCGCCAGGATCAGCTTGGCATGCATCCAGCCGCCCTGGCCGAAGTAGGCGCTGGGGTTCAGGCTCAGCAGCCAGATACCGAAAATCAGCGTGGCAATCATCGCCGGCCCCATGATCCCGCGGTACAGCTTGCGCTCCATGACGCTGAAGCGTTCCTTGCTGATCGTGTCTTCGCTTTGAGCGTGATAAACGAACAGGCGCGGCAGATAGAACAGCCCGGCAAACCAGCAGACCAGACTGACGATGTGAAAGGCTTTGAGCCACAGATAGAGCATTTCGGTTATTCCCAGGTTCACGGTAGCGCAGATAGTAGAGGCAGGAGCCTCCGCACGTCACCTTGACGGTTGTCGCAGGGGCGCGTGGCCCCTATTATCGACGGCTTTCCAGTGGGTTCGTTGAGGGCAGGTTTATGGTCAAGGTCGGTATCGTCGGCGGCACGGGTTACACCGGTGTCGAACTGCTGCGTCTGTTGGCACAGCATCCGCAAGCTGAAGTGGTAGTCATCACTTCCCGATCCGAGGCAGGCCTTGCCGTTGCCGATATGTACCCGAACCTGCGAGGCCACTATGACGGCCTGGCATTCAGCGTTCCGGACATCAAGACCCTCGGTGCCTGCGATGTGGTGTTCTTCGCGACGCCGCACGGCGTTGCCCATGCCCTGGCGGGGGAGCTGCTGGCTGCGGGTACCAAGGTCATCGACCTGTCGGCGGATTTCCGTCTGCAGGACGCCGATGAGTGGGCCAAGTGGTATGGCCAGCCTCACGGTGCCCCTGAATTGCTCGACGAAGCCGTCTATGGCCTGCCGGAAGTCAATCGCGAGCAGATCAAGAAGGCGCGCCTGATCGCTGTTCCGGGTTGCTACCCGACCGCTACCCAGCTCGGCTTCCTGCCATTGCTGGAAGCTGGGCTGGCCGACACTTCGCGGCTGATCGCCGACTGTAAGTCGGGTGTCAGCGGTGCCGGTCGGGGTGCCAGTGTTGGCTCCCTGTACTCCGAGACCTCGGAAAGCATGAAGGCCTATGCGGTCAAGGGGCATCGTCACCTGCCGGAGATTCGCCAGGGCCTGCGCCGTGCGGCGGGCAAGGATGTCGGCCTGACGTTCGTGCCGCACCTGACGCCGATGATTCGCGGAATTCACTCGACGCTCTATTCCACTGTTGTGGACAAGTCGGTGGACCTGCAGGCGCTGTTCGAGAAACGTTATGCCAACGAGCCGTTCGTGGATGTGATGCCGGCGGGCAGCCATCCGGAAACCCGTAGCGTGCGGGGCGCCAACGTCTGCCGGATTGCCGTGCACCGTCCGCAGGATGGCGATCTGGTGGTCGTGTTGTCGGTGATCGACAACCTGGTCAAAGGCGCTTCGGGCCAGGCCGTACAGAACCTGAACATCCTGTTCGGTCTGGACGAGCGCCTGGGTCTGTCCCACGCTGGAATGCTGCCTTAAGGCGTCTGCCTGCTTCAGCAAAAGGCCCGTTACGGGCCTTTTTGCATTCTGCGGTGAGCCCCCGGGCTTATTGATATACCGTAACAATAGTTGACCGCTTTTCTGGGAGAAGCGGATAATGCGCGTCATCACGCATTATGGCGGCGTAACGCCGGGAGATAGTCAGCATGAGCGTCGAATCCTTCACCCCCACGGCTTTGCAATTCACTCACGGTGCCGCACACAAGGTGAAGAGCCTGGTCGATGAGGAGGGTAATGATCGCTTGAAGCTGCGCGTATTCGTTACGGGCGGCGGTTGTTCAGGGTTTCAGTACGGCTTCACTTTCGATGAAGAAGTCGCGGATGACGACACCATCGTCGAGCGCGAGGGTGTCAGCCTGGTGGTCGATCCGATGAGCTTCCAGTACCTGGCGGGTGCCGAGGTGGATTATCAGGAAGGTCTGGAAGGTTCGCGCTTCGTGATCAAGAACCCGAATGCCACGACCACTTGCGGTTGCGGTTCTTCGTTCTCGATCTGATCGCTGGTCAAGGTTTTATCAGGCGCCGCAGGGCTTTCGGGCTTTGCGGCGTTTTGCTGTCTGGCGATCAGGCGGGGTAGATCGCGCCCAATACACGTAGGCCGCGGGCACCGGTGACGCTTGGGCGGTTGGCGGCTATGCTTTCGAGGCAGCAGTGGGCCAGCCAGGCGAACGCCATGGCTTCAACCCAGTCCGGATCGACGCCGTGGGTGGCGGTACTGCTGACCTTGGCGTTAGGCAGCAGGCTGGACAGGCGATTCATCAAGGCCGAGTTGTGGGCGCCACCGCCGCAGACCAACAGTTCCTGGGTACCGGTCTGCGCGGCTTGCAGCGACTCGACAATGGTCAGTGCCGTCAGCTCCAGGAGCGTTGCCTGTACGTTTTCGGGAGCAAAAACTGGCAAGCGAGCCAGATGCCCCTGTAGCCATTCCAGGTTGAACACCTCGCGGCCAGTGCTCTTCGGGCCTTGAGTGGCAAAGAACGGGTCGCTGAGCAGTGCGTTCAACAGCGTCGGCTCAACTTGGCCACTGGCAGCCCACTGGCCGTCGCGATCGTAGTTCTCGCCACGTTGGGCATTGATCCAGGCGTCCAGCAGAACGTTGCCCGGGCCGCAATCGAAGCCGGTAACCGGCTTGTCGTTCTCGATCAGGCTCAGGTTGCTGAAGCCGCCGACGTTCAAGACCGCGCGCTTGCCGGCACTTCGATCAAAGAGCGCTTCATGAAAGGCCGGCACCAATGGGGCGCCCTGGCCGCCGGCGGCGACGTCGCGGCTGCGGAAGTCGCTGACCACCGTAATTCCAGTGAGCTCTGTCAGCAGGGCCGGGTTGCCGATCTGGACCGTGAAACCGCGGGCTGGCTCATGGCGAATGGTCTGGCCATGACTGCCAATGGCACGGATGTCAGCGGGTTTCAGCTGCTGTTGGGCAAGGAGGCTATGAATGCCTTGGGCGGCCAGCTTTACCCAGTTCTGCTGGGCGATGGCGGAGCGGGCGATTTCATCGGGGCCGCTGGCGCACAAGCCAAGCAGCTCGGTGCGCAGGGATTCGGGCATGGGGATGTAGTGCGTGGCGATCAGCCTGATCGCCGGGGTTTGCTCGATGAGCGCGATATCCAGGCCATCAAGGCTGGTCCCGGACATCACACCTATATAGAGCGCCATGCTTAACGCTTGTTCGAAGCGAGCAGGGTGGCTTTTTCCTGATCCATCCGCGCCATCAGCGGCTGGCTTTGTTGTAGGAAGCGCGCGCGTTCCGCTTTGGCGATCGGGTCGGCCATCGGCAGCTTCTGGCCCAGAGGGTCGACGTGAACGCCGTTGACCTGGAACTCGTAGTGCAGATGCGGGCCTGTGGAAAGCCCGGTGGTACCGATGTAGCCGATCACCTGGCCCTGCTTGACGGTCCCACCGGTCTTGACGCCTTTGGCGAAGCCTTGCATATGGCCATACAGCGTGCGGTAGGCATTGCCGTGCTGGATGATCACGGTGTTGCCGTATCCGCCACGACGACCTGCCAGGAGCACCTTGCCATCGCCGGCGGCCTTGATTGGCGTGCCGCGAGGGGCTGCGTAGTCGACGCCTTTGTGAGCGCGGATCTTATTCAGGATCGGGTGCTTGCGGCCCATGGAGAAGCGTGAGCTGATACGTGCAAAGTCCACCGGCGTACGGATAAAGGCCTTGCGCATGCTATTGCCGTCAGCGGTGTAATAGCTGCTCATGCCTTGTTTGTTGGTGTAACGCACCGCGGTGTAGGTCTTGCCGCGGTTGGTGAAGCGCGCAGAGAGAATGTTGCGGGAACCCACGGCTTTGCCATTGACGACGGTCTGCTCGTAGATCACGTCGAACTCGTCGCCCGGGCGGATATCCTGGGCAAAGTCGATGTCGTAGCCAAAGACATTGGCCATGTCCATTGTCAGGCTGTGAGAGAGGCCAGCTCGTGCTGCGGATTGCGACAGCGAACTGTTGATCACGCCATGAACGTAGGCTGTGCGCACCATGGGTTTGGCGGTGATACGGCTGAAGGCGAAGCCTTTTGGCCCTTTGGTCAGGGTGATGCTTTCCAGGTCGTTGACCTTGCTGTGCAAGTTGCTCAACTGACCGTCCGGGCCCAGTTCGAACTCAAGTTTCTGGCCGCGCTTCAACTGGGTGAACTGCTTGGCTTGCTTGTCGCTGGCCAACACTTCGTGCACCGAGGTGGCTGGCAGGCCGACCTTCTCGAATAGCGTGGAAAGGGTGTCGCCCTTGGCAACAATGACTTCCCTGTGATTGGCCGTCTTCTTTTCTTCTGCTAGGGCTGGAGTAGGCTGTTCTTGAGTGGTTTCAGCGGTCTTTGCGGTGTCTTCGGGGCTGTTTTCGATTTGCGCGAACGGGGAAGGTACGGCTTCATTTGTGGCTTGTACGGCGTCTGCAGCGTCTTGATCTTGTGTCAGTTGCTCGGCTGGGCTTTCCAGATCAAGACTCAGAGTTGTTCTTTTGGCTTCTACATCACTGGAAGGGAATACCAGGAGCGCCAGGCTGAGGAGGGCGGCGATGCCACTTGCGGCGAGCAGGTGGGTCTTCGGATAAAGCGGTGGGGCTTTAGGCGGTTCTGTGGTCATAGGTAATTTTGACTTTGAAAAAGATGAATTGGAAAAGATGAATGACATGATGAAGATGAAATAACTGTATAAAATATAACCAAATCATCTGTTAAGCAAGCCTGCGGACGTCCTGTTCGCGGAAAGCCATCCATACGCCGGGCAAAACTTGTAATTGGGCGCTGATCTTGTATGGTTGGTTCCCTTTGAATCTGAGCCTTGCGGGTCTGTTATGAAGTCGGTTGAAGAGCAGCTAGCGCTGATCAAACGTGGTGCGGAAGAGTTGTTGGTCGAGTCCGAGCTGATCGAAAAGCTCAAGCGCGGCCAGCCGCTGCGTATTAAGGCTGGCTTCGACCCGACGGCGCCGGATTTGCACCTGGGGCACACCGTGCTTATTAATAAGCTGCGCCAGTTTCAGGATCTGGGGCACCAGGTGATCTTCCTGATCGGCGACTTCACTGGGATGATCGGTGATCCGAGCGGCAAGAGCGCAACCCGTCCGCCACTGACTCGCGAGCAGGTCCTCGAAAATGCCGAGACCTACAAGAGTCAGGTGTTCAAGATTCTCGACCCGGCGAAAACCGAGGTGGCCTTCAACTCCACCTGGATGGACAAAATGGGGCCTGCGGATTTCATTCGCCTGACTTCCCAGTACACCGTTGCCCGTATGCTCGAGCGTGACGACTTCGACAAGCGCTACTCCACCAATCAGCCAATTGCCATTCACGAGTTCCTCTATCCGCTGGTTCAGGGGTATGACTCGGTGGCGCTACGTGCCGATGTGGAGTTGGGTGGTACCGATCAGAAGTTTAACCTGTTGATGGGTCGTGAGCTGCAGCGCGGTTATGGTCAGGAAGCTCAGTGCATTCTGACGATGCCATTGCTCGAGGGGTTGGACGGCGTCAAGAAGATGTCCAAGTCGCTGGGTAACTATGTGGGTATCCAAGAAACGCCAGGAGTCATGTACAGCAAGTTGGTTTCTATTCCGGATGCCTTGATGTGGCGTTACTTCGAGCTGCTGAGCTTCCGCTCCATGGAGGAAATCCTTTCCTTTAAGGCGGATGTCGAGGCGGGTGCGAATCCGCGGGATATCAAGATCAAGCTGGCTGAAGAGATCGTTGCGCGCTTCCATGGTGAAGAGGCTGCGGCGAATGCTCATCGTGCGGCGGGTAACCGTATGAAGGATGGTGAGCTGCCGGATGATCTGCCTGAGATCGAGCTGGCTGCTGCTGAAGACATGCCGATCGCGGCTGTCCTTAATAAGGCCGGCTTGGTAAAGAACTCGGCGATGGCGCGTGACCTGCTCGGCTCGGGTGGTGTGCGTGTGGATGGTGAGGTGGTTGAGCGTTCCTTTATATGGGCGATCGGCTCGACTCATATTTGCCAGGCCGGAAAGAAGGCTTTTGCACGAATTACACTTAAATCCGAATAAAACTGAAAATAGGTGTTGACGGCGAATTATATCTCTCTATAATTCGCTCCACTTCCGGCGCAGTCGAAACGGAAAACTCCTTGAGATTCAATGAGTTACGCGGTTTTCGACAGCGGTTGCGCTTCAGTTCATCGAAGCCCGAAGGAGTTGATAAGGTGTCTTGTTTTCGCCTTATTGACGGTTCGATCTTCTCGGTCGAAAGCGGAGAAAAAGAGGTGTTGACAGCAGTGTGTAACGCTGTAGAATTCGCCTCCCGCTGACGAGAGATCGGAAGCGCAAGTGGTTGAAGTTGCAAAGGAAACTTTGAAAACTTCTTAAAATAACCGCTTGACAGATATAGGGGCTGCTGTAGAATGCGCGCCTCGGTTGAGACGAAAGACTTAGCCAACCGCTCTTTAACAACTGAATCAAGCAATTCGTGTGGGTGCTTGTGGAGTCAGACTGATAGTCAAAAAGATTATCAGCATCACAAGTTACTCCGCGAGAAATCAAAGATGTAACCAACGATTGCTGAGCCAAGTTTAGGGTTTTCTCAAAACCCAAAGATGTTTGAACTGAAGAGTTTGATCATGGCTCAGATTGAACGCTGGCGGCAGGCCTAACACATGCAAGTCGAGCGGTAGAGAGAAGCTTGCTTCTCTTGAGAGCGGCGGACGGGTGAGTAATGCCTAGGAATCTGCCTGGTAGTGGGGGATAACGTCCGGAAACGGACGCTAATACCGCATACGTCCTACGGGAGAAAGCAGGGGACCTTCGGGCCTTGCGCTATCAGATGAGCCTAGGTCGGATTAGCTAGTTGGTGAGGTAATGGCTCACCAAGGCGACGATCCGTAACTGGTCTGAGAGGATGATCAGTCACACTGGAACTGAGACACGGTCCAGACTCCTACGGGAGGCAGCAGTGGGGAATATTGGACAATGGGCGAAAGCCTGATCCAGCCATGCCGCGTGTGTGAAGAAGGTCTTCGGATTGTAAAGCACTTTAAGTTGGGAGGAAGGGTACTTACCTAATACGTGAGTATTTTGACGTTACCGACAGAATAAGCACCGGCTAACTCTGTGCCAGCAGCCGCGGTAATACAGAGGGTGCAAGCGTTAATCGGAATTACTGGGCGTAAAGCGCGCGTAGGTGGTTCGTTAAGTTGGATGTGAAATCCCCGGGCTCAACCTGGGAACTGCATCCAAAACTGGCGAGCTAGAGTATGGTAGAGGGTGGTGGAATTTCCTGTGTAGCGGTGAAATGCGTAGATATAGGAAGGAACACCAGTGGCGAAGGCGACCACCTGGACTGATACTGACACTGAGGTGCGAAAGCGTGGGGAGCAAACAGGATTAGATACCCTGGTAGTCCACGCCGTAAACGATGTCAACTAGCCGTTGGGAGCCTTGAGCTCTTAGTGGCGCAGCTAACGCATTAAGTTGACCGCCTGGGGAGTACGGCCGCAAGGTTAAAACTCAAATGAATTGACGGGGGCCCGCACAAGCGGTGGAGCATGTGGTTTAATTCGAAGCAACGCGAAGAACCTTACCAGGCCTTGACATCCAATGAACTTTCCAGAGATGGATTGGTGCCTTCGGGAACATTGAGACAGGTGCTGCATGGCTGTCGTCAGCTCGTGTCGTGAGATGTTGGGTTAAGTCCCGTAACGAGCGCAACCCTTGTCCTTAGTTACCAGCACGTTATGGTGGGCACTCTAAGGAGACTGCCGGTGACAAACCGGAGGAAGGTGGGGATGACGTCAAGTCATCATGGCCCTTACGGCCTGGGCTACACACGTGCTACAATGGTCGGTACAGAGGGTTGCCAAGCCGCGAGGTGGAGCTAATCCCATAAAACCGATCGTAGTCCGGATCGCAGTCTGCAACTCGACTGCGTGAAGTCGGAATCGCTAGTAATCGCGAATCAGAATGTCGCGGTGAATACGTTCCCGGGCCTTGTACACACCGCCCGTCACACCATGGGAGTGGGTTGCACCAGAAGTAGCTAGTCTAACCTTCGGGAGGACGGTTACCACGGTGTGATTCATGACTGGGGTGAAGTCGTAACAAGGTAGCCGTAGGGGAACCTGCGGCTGGATCACCTCCTTAATCGACGACATCAGCTGCTTCATAAGCTCCCACACGAATTGCTTGATTCATTGAAGAAGACGATTGGGTCTGTAGCTCAGTTGGTTAGAGCGCACCCCTGATAAGGGTGAGGTCGGCAGTTCGAATCTGCCCAGACCCACCAATTACTGGTGCACCCTGTAGCGATACGGGGCCATAGCTCAGCTGGGAGAGCGCCTGCCTTGCACGCAGGAGGTCAGCGGTTCGATCCCGCTTGGCTCCACCATTACAGATTGGTGTCCATCGTTTAAAGCTTAGAAATGAGCATTCCGCTAAAGTGGCGATGAATGTTGATTTCTGATCTTTATCAGAATCGTTCTTTAAAAATTTGGGTATGTGATAGAAAGATAGACTGGATAGCACTTTCACTGGTGTTTATTCAGGCTAAGGTAAAATTTGTGAGTTTAATCGCGAATTTTCGGCGAATGTCGTCTTCACAGTATAACCAGATTGCTTGGGGTTATATGGTCAAGTGAAGAAGCGCATACGGTGGATGCCTTGGCAGTCAGAGGCGATGAAAGACGTGGTAGCCTGCGAAAAGCTTCGGGGAGTCGGCAAACAGACTTTGATCCGGAGATGTCTGAATGGGGGAACCCAGCCATCATAAGATGGTTATCTTGTACTGAATACATAGGTGCAAGAGGCGAACCAGGGGAACTGAAACATCTAAGTACCCTGAGGAAAAGAAATCAACCGAGATTCCCTTAGTAGTGGCGAGCGAACGGGGACTAGCCCTTAAGTGGCTTTGAGATTAGCGGAACGCTCTGGAAAGTGCGGCCATAGTGGGTGATAGCCCTGTACGCGAAAGTCTCTTAGTCATGAAATCGAGTAGGACGGAGCACGAGAAACTTTGTCTGAATATGGGGGGACCATCCTCCAAGGCTAAATACTACTGACTGACCGATAGTGAACTAGTACCGTGAGGGAAAGGCGAAAAGAACCCCGGAGAGGGGAGTGAAATAGATCCTGAAACCGTATGCGTACAAGCAGTGGGAGCAGACTTTGTTCTGTGACTGCGTACCTTTTGTATAATGGGTCAGCGACTTATATTCAGTGGCGAGCTTAACCGAATAGGGGAGGCGTAGCGAAAGCGAGTCTTAATAGGGCGTTTAGTCGCTGGGTATAGACCCGAAACCGGGCGATCTATCCATGGGCAGGTTGAAGGTTAGGTAACACTGACTGGAGGACCGAACCGACTACCGTTGAAAAGTTAGCGGATGACCTGTGGATCGGAGTGAAAGGCTAATCAAGCTCGGAGATAGCTGGTTCTCCTCGAAAGCTATTTAGGTAGCGCCTCATGTATCACTGTAGGGGGTAGAGCACTGTTTCGGCTAGGGGGTCATCCCGACTTACCAAACCGATGCAAACTCCGAATACCTACAAGTGCCGAGCATGGGAGACACACGGCGGGTGCTAACGTCCGTCGTGAAAAGGGAAACAACCCAGACCGTCAGCTAAGGTCCCAAAGTTATGGTTAAGTGGGAAACGATGTGGGAAGGCTTAGACAGCTAGGAGGTTGGCTTAGAAGCAGCCACCCTTTAAAGAAAGCGTAATAGCTCACTAGTCGAGTCGGCCTGCGCGGAAGATGTAACGGGGCTCAAACCATACACCGAAGCTACGGGTATCACGTAAGTGATGCGGTAGAGGAGCGTTCTGTAAGCCTGTGAAGGTGAGTTGAGAAGCTTGCTGGAGGTATCAGAAGTGCGAATGCTGACATGAGTAACGACAATGGGTGTGAAAAACACCCACGCCGAAAGACCAAGGTTTCCTGCGCAACGTTAATCGACGCAGGGTTAGTCGGTCCCTAAGGCGAGGCTGAAAAGCGTAGTCGATGGAAAACAGGTTAATATTCCTGTACTTCTAGTTATTGCGATGGAGGGACGGAGAAGGCTAGGCCAGCTTGGCGTTGGTTGTCCAAGTTTAAGGTGGTAGGCTGGAATCTTAGGTAAATCCGGGGTTCTAAGGCCGAGAGCTGATGACGAGTTACCTTTCAGGTGACGAAGTGGTTGATGCCATGCTTCCAAGAAAAGCTTCTAAGCTTCAGATAACTAGGAACCGTACCCCAAACCGACACAGGTGGTTGGGTAGAGAATACCAAGGCGCTTGAGAGAACTCGGGTGAAGGAACTAGGCAAAATGGCACCGTAACTTCGGGAGAAGGTGCGCCGGTGAGGGTGAAGGACTTGCTCCGTAAGCCCATGCCGGTCGAAGATACCAGGCCGCTGCGACTGTTTATTAAAAACACAGCACTCTGCAAACACGAAAGTGGACGTATAGGGTGTGACGCCTGCCCGGTGCCGGAAGGTTAATTGATGGGGTTAGCTAACGCGAAGCTCTTGATCGAAGCCCCGGTAAACGGCGGCCGTAACTATAACGGTCCTAAGGTAGCGAAATTCCTTGTCGGGTAAGTTCCGACCTGCACGAATGGCGTAACGATGGCGGCGCTGTCTCCACCCGAGACTCAGTGAAATTGAAATCGCTGTGAAGATGCAGTGTATCCGCGGCTAGACGGAAAGACCCCGTGAACCTTTACTATAGCTTTGCACTGGACTTTGAATTTGCTTGTGTAGGATAGGTGGGAGGCTTTGAAGCGTGGACGCCAGTTCGCGTGGAGCCATCCTTGAAATACCACCCTGGCAACTTTGAGGTTCTAACTCAGGTCCGTCATCCGGATCGAGGACAGTGTATGGTGGGTAGTTTGACTGGGGCGGTCTCCTCCTAAAGAGTAACGGAGGAGTACGAAGGTGCGCTCAGACCGGTCGGAAATCGGTCGTAGAGTATAAAGGCAAAAGCGCGCTTGACTGCGAGACAGACACGTCGAGCAGGTACGAAAGTAGGTCTTAGTGATCCGGTGGTTCTGTATGGAAGGGCCATCGCTCAACGGATAAAAGGTACTCCGGGGATAACAGGCTGATACCGCCCAAGAGTTCATATCGACGGCGGTGTTTGGCACCTCGATGTCGGCTCATCACATCCTGGGGCTGAAGCCGGTCCCAAGGGTATGGCTGTTCGCCATTTAAAGTGGTACGCGAGCTGGGTTTAGAACGTCGTGAGACAGTTCGGTCCCTATCTGCCGTGGACGTTTGAGATTTGAGAGGGGCTGCTCCTAGTACGAGAGGACCGGAGTGGACGAACCTCTGGTGTTCCGGTTGTCACGCCAGTGGCATTGCCGGGTAGCTATGTTCGGAAAAGATAACCGCTGAAAGCATCTAAGCGGGAAACTTGCCTCAAGATGAGATCTCACTGGAACCTTGAGTTCCCTAAAGGGCCGTCGAAGACTACGACGTTGATAGGTTGGGTGTGTAAGCGCTGTGAGGCGTTGAGCTAACCAATACTAATTGCCCGTGAGGCTTGACCATATAACACCCAAGCAATTTGCTTAAGAGCGAATTGCGGTGTGTGAAGACGAAACGAACCGAAAGTTCGAGAAAACACACAAAGCTATTACATACCCAATTTGCTGAAACGTCGAAAGACGAGTCGGCACACCGAATTTCTTGACGACCATAGAGCATTGGAACCACCTGATCCCATCCCGAACTCAGAAGTGAAACGATGCATCGCCGATGGTAGTGTGGGGTTTCCCCATGTGAGAGTAGGTCATCGTCAAGATTAAATTCCGAAACCCCAATTGCGAAAGCAGTTGGGGTTTTGTTTTTGGCGCGTAGAAAAACCATTCTGAATTGCAGGTGCTAGCTGCTTGATTGTGCCTGTCACGCTTTCTATGCAACAGCCTTAGGCATGGCTATCATGCCTGCCTCATTGTGAGGCGAGATCTGCATGCTGACATTGTTGGAGCTTCTGAAGGACGGGCGGTTTCACTCGGGCCAGGCCCTTGGTGCTGCCTTGGGTATTAGCCGCAGTGCCGTGTGGAAGCAGTTGCAGCAGTTGGAGGCTGATCTGGGGCTTTCTATCCATAAAGTTCGCGGTCGCGGTTATCAATTGGCGGCTCCGCTGATGCTCCTGAGCCCGGCAAATATTTACGAGCAGTCAAAGGATTGCCCTTGGGCTGTGTTGGCTTTCGATTCCATCGACTCTACAAATGCTGAAGCTCTGAGGGCTGTCGAGCGCGGTGTGCCTGCGCCGTTCCTGGTGCTCGCTGAGCGTCAGACGGCGGGGCGTGGTCGGAGAGGTCGCAAATGGGTGAGCCCTTTTGCAGAAAATGTTTATTACAGCCTCGTACTGCGTATCGATGGTGGAATGCGTCAGCTTGAAGGGCTCAGCTTAGTGGTCGGGCTGGCAGTCATGCAAACCTTGCGTGAGTTTGGGATTGCTGGTGTGGGGCTGAAGTGGCCAAACGATGTTTTGGTTGGGCGCAAAAAAATTGCTGGAATCCTGCTGGAGTTGGTTGGGGATCCCGCCGATGTTTGTCATGTGGTTCTGGGTGTGGGTATCAACGTCAACATGCAGAAAACCGACGAGGTTGATCAGCAGTGGACTTCTATGCGGCTTGAGTCCGGCAAGCAGGTTGATCGCAACCAGTTGGTTGCTCGGCTGAGCATGATGCTGAGGGCCTATCTGGAGCGTCACCAAGTCCAGGGCTTTTCCTCTATTCAAGAGGAGTGGGAGCAGAATCACTTGTGGCAAGGTAATGCGGTGTCTCTGATTGCTGGGATCAATAAAATAGACGGTGTTGTTATAGGCATCGATCAGCAGGGGGCATTGCGATTGGAAGTAGATGGGGTTGAGAAGGTCTACAGCGGTGGTGAGCTCAGCTTGAGGTTGCGCGATGATTCTTGAGCTTGACTGCGGAAACAGCTTCATTAAATGGCGTGTTCTGGCTAATGCTGCGCTTGGGGTATTTGCTGAGGGCGTGGTTGATTCCGATGACGCTTTGGTCGGGCATCTGCGTGCGCTAAGCGGCTTGGTCTTGACTCGCTGCCGCTTGGTCAGCGTTCGTACGGTCGAAGAGACGAGCAAGCTTACTTCCATGTTGGTACAGGCTTTTGGTGTGTCGGTGGTCTGTGCTGTGCCTGCGAAAGAAATGGCTGGCGTACGAAATGGCTATGAGGAGTTTGAACGACTTGGGCTGGATCGCTGGCTTGCCATGCTGGGGGGCTTTCGCCTGGCAGCTGGTGCTTGTCTGGTGCTCGATTTTGGGACAGCTGTTACTGCGGACTTCATTGCGGCGGATGGGGAGCACCTGGGGGGCTTTATCTGTCCGGGGATGCCATTGATGCGTAATCAGCTGAGAACCCACACTCGTCGGATTCGGTACGACGATTTGTCTGCCGAGCGCGCCCTGGAGAGCCTGTTGCCGGGTCGTACGACAGTTGAGGCGGTAGAGCGCGGCTGCTCATTGATGCTGAGAGGGTTCGTGCTGACCCAGTTGGAGTTGGCGCGCGACTATTGGGGGGAGGACTTCGTGGTGTTCCTCACTGGTGGTGATGCTGGGCTGGTTTCTGGCGTCGTGCCGCAGGGGCGAGTGGTCCCGGATCTGGTTTTTGTTGGATTGGCTATGGCGTGCCCATTGTCCTGAGGTTTTTATGCGCTGGTTGTTCCTGCTGCTCCTGGTTCTCAATGTGTTCTATTACGTCTGGCATCAGCAGGAGGCGCCTTTGCGTGCGAAGGAGGTAACGCCTCTGACGCTTTATAAAGGGTCTCAGCAGGATATTCGCTTATTGAGTGAGTCGTCTGGCTCGCTCTCCAGGCGTGACAAGGGAGGCGAGGCTCAAGGCGATTGCCTCTATATAGGTGGTTTTGCTCGTCGTGATCAGGCTCAAACGCTTGAGCAGCGCCTGTCGGTATTGGGTGTGGAGGTTCGGTTGAAGTCTTTGGCTCTGCCTGATGCTTCTGGTTACTGGTTGCGTGTGGCCCCTGAAAGCAAGCATTTGCTGGATGATTCGCTGCTGCAGAATCTTGCTAAAGAATTCAATGAGTTAAAACATAAAATAATGTCATGCGAAGGCATTGCAAGTGCCGAATAGTTTGCATAGAATGGCGCCCGCTCCGCAGTGAAGACCTCTAGAGGTAGGCGCAGCGAAGCAAGGTCAACGCAGCTAACCTCAGGTTTTTAATGAGAAAATGCTTGACAGAAGGGTGGCATGGTATAGAATGCTGCCTCGCTTAGGAGGGGTTCCCGAGCGGCCAAAGGGATCAGACTGTAAATCTGACGTCTACGACTTCGAAGGTTCGAATCCTTCCCCCTCCACCAGATTTAAGTGTGAGCTGCAAGCTCCGCGGGTATAGTTTAGTGGTAGAACCTCAGCCTTCCAAGCTGATGATGCGGGTTCGATTCCCGCTACCCGCTCCAAGTTTGCAGGTTGTGCAAAGTGTTTCGCTCTTGTAGCTCAGTTGGTAGAGCACACCCTTGGTAAGGGTGAGGTCAGCGGTTCAAATCCGCTCAAGAGCTCCATATAACAAGGCAGATATGAAAATATCTGCCTTTGTTTTAATGGCTTGTGTGACTTGCTCAATTCTTCTCCTAGGGGTGATTTCGATGGCTAAGGAAAAGTTCGAACGTAATAAGCCGCACGTCAACGTTGGTACCATCGGTCACGTTGACCACGGTAAAACCACTTTGACCGCTGCTCTGACTCGCGTCTGCTCCGAGGTTTTCGGTTCGGCTCGTGTTGACTTCGACAAGATCGACAGCGCCCCGGAAGAAAAGGCTCGTGGTATCACCATCAACACCGCGCACGTAGAGTACGACTCGAACATTCGTCACTATGCGCACGTTGACTGCCCAGGTCACGCCGACTACGTCAAAAACATGATCACTGGTGCTGCCCAGATGGACGGCGCGATCCTGGTTTGCTCGGCTGCCGATGGTCCGATGCCACAAACTCGTGAGCACATCTTGCTGTCCCGTCAGGTGGGCGTTCCGTACATCGTTGTCTTCCTGAACAAGGCTGACATGGTTGACGACGCTGAGCTGCTGGAGCTGGTTGAGATGGAAGTGCGCGATCTGCTGAGCACTTACGACTTCCCAGGTGATGACACTCCAATCATCATCGGTTCGGCTCTGATGGCTCTGAACGGCCAAGACGACAACGAAATGGGCACTACCGCTGTTAAGAAGCTGGTAGAAACTCTGGATACCTACATTCCAGAGCCAGAGCGTGCTATCGACAAGCCGTTCCTGATGCCTATCGAAGACGTGTTCTCGATCTCTGGTCGTGGCACCGTGGTAACTGGTCGTGTTGAGCGTGGTATCGTTCGCATCCAGGAAGAAGTTGAGATCGTTGGTCTGCGCGAAACTCAGAAAACCACCTGCACCGGCGTTGAAATGTTCCGCAAACTGCTCGACGAAGGTCGTGCTGGCGAGAACTGCGGCGTTCTGCTGCGTGGCACCAAGCGTGACGACGTTGAGCGTGGCCAGGTTCTGGTTAAGCCAGGTACCGTTAAGCCGCACACCAAGTTCACCGCTGAGGTGTACGTTCTGAGCAAAGAAGAAGGTGGCCGTCATACTCCGTTCTTCAAGGGCTACCGTCCACAGTTCTACTTCCGTACTACTGACGTGACTGGTAACTGCGAGCTGCCAGAAGGCGTTGAAATGGTAATGCCAGGTGACAACATCCAGATGACTGTCACTCTGATCAAAACCATCGCGATGGAAGATGGTCTGCGTTTCGCTATCCGTGAAGGCGGTCGTACCGTCGGCGCTGGCGTCGTGGCCAAAGTCATCGAGTAAGTTCTTGATATATCTCCATCGGGCCGGCATAATGGTCGGCCTGATTTGTTTTTAGGTCAGTAGCTCAATTGGCAGAGCGACGGTCTCCAAAACCGTAGGTTGGGGGTTCGATTCCCTCCTGACCTGCCAGATTCACTTGTTGTGTCTGGCTTTCTTTTCACAGGATCTTCACAGATGACTCCTAAAGCTGAAGCTCAAGGCTCTCGCTTCGATTTGCTCAAGTGGCTTGTAGTAGTTGCTTTGGTGGTCGTTGGCGTTGTCGGTAATCAGTATTACTCTGCTTCGCCGATCCTGTACCGTGTACTCGCTTTGCTTGCCATCGCTGCTGTAGCTGCCTTTGTAGGCTTGCAGACGGCCAAGGGCAAGTCTTTCTTTGTACTGGTTAAGGAAGCTCGCACCGAGATTCGTAAAGTCGTATGGCCAACTCGCCAAGAAACCACGCAGACCACGTTGATCGTAGTGGCTGTTGTTCTGGTTATGGCGTTGCTGTTGTGGGGGCTTGATTCCCTGCTCGGCTGGCTCGTTTCCTTGATTGTTGGCTAAGGGTGTCCCGTGGCTAAGCGTTGGTACGTTGTGCATGCTTACTCGGGTTATGAGAAGCATGTAATGCGTTCGTTGATCGAGCGCGTAAAGCTGGCTGGCATGGAAGATGGCTTTGGCGAAATTCTGGTTCCCACTGAAGAAGTGGTTGAAATGCGTAATGGCCAGAAACGCAAAAGTGAACGCAAGTTCTTCCCGGGTTATGTGCTGGTTCAGATGGATATGAATGAGGGTACTTGGCACTTGGTCAAGGACACTCCTCGGGTGATGGGCTTTATTGGCGGTACTGCCGACAAACCTGCACCAATCACGGACAAAGAAGCAGAAGCAATTCTGCGTCGTGTCGCTGACGGTAGCGACAAGCCTAAGCCGAAGACTCTGTTCGAGCCGGGTGAGGTTGTTCGTGTTACCGATGGTCCATTTGCTGACTTTAACGGCACTGTCGAAGAAGTTAACTACGAAAAGAGCCGGATCCAAGTGGCTGTGCTCATTTTCGGTCGCTCTACTCCGGTAGAGCTAGAGTTCAGTCAGGTCGAGAAGGCATAACTGAACGAGAATCCCATACCCCGCAGCCCAAGGCTGTGGGGTTTTGTCGTCACTGGGATAAACGCGCAAGTAACCGGGGAGCCTTTCTAGGCGTTTGAACCCGTAATTGGAGTGCCTCATGGCTAAGAAGATTACTGCTTACATCAAGCTGCAAGTGAAGGCCGCACAGGCCAACCCAAGTCCACCCGTCGGTCCAGCTCTGGGTCAGCACGGCGTGAACATCATGGAATTCTGCAAGGCCTTCAACGCCCGTACCCAGGGTCTTGAGCCAGGTCTGCCGACTCCTGTGATCATCACTGTTTACAGTGACCGCAGCTTCACTTTCGAAACTAAGAGCACCCCTGCTTCGGTTCTGCTGAAGAAAGCTGCTGGCCTGACCAGCGGTTCCGCTCGTCCGAACACTGTTAAGGTCGGCACCGTTACCCGTGCTCAGCTGGAAGAAATCGCGAAAACCAAAAACGCGGATTTGACTGCAGCTGATATGGATGCAGCCGTGCGTACTATCGCCGGTTCTGCTCGTAGCATGGGCCTTAACGTGGAGGGTGTGTAATGGCTAAGCTGACCAAGCGCCAAAAGGCTATCGCCGGCAAGATTGAAGCGGGTAAGGCCTACAGCTTCGTAGACGCAGCTGCTCTCCTGACCGAGCTGTCGACCGTCAAGTTCAGCGAGTCTGTTGACGTCGCTGTAAACCTGGGCGTTGACCCACGTAAATCTGACCAGGTTGTTCGCAGCGCTACCGTGCTGCCGCACGGCACTGGCAAGACTGTACGTGTAGCTGTGTTCACCCAAGGTCCAGCTGCTGAAGCTGCCCTGGCTGCCGGCGCTGATCGCGTAGGTATGGACGACCTGGCTGCCGAAATGAAAGGCGGCGACCTGAACTATGACGTGGTTATTGCTTCCCCGGATGCAATGCGCGTTGTAGGTCAGTTGGGTCAGATCCTCGGCCCGCGTGGTCTGATGCCTAACCCTAAGGTTGGTACCGTAACTCCAGACGTAGCGGGCGCTGTTAAAAACGCCAAGGCTGGTCAGGTTCGTTATCGCACCGACAAAAACGGCATTATCCACACCTCCGTTGGCAAGGTTGGCTTCGACGCCATCAAGCTGAAGGAAAACGTTGAAGCCCTGATCGCTGACCTGAAGCGTATCAAGCCAGCTTCCTCGAAAGGTATCTACGTCAAGCGCGTTACCCTGAGCACCACCATGGGCCCAGGTCTGGTCATCGACCAGGGTTCGCTGGACGTATAAGACACAGGTTGACGCAAGAGATTGCGTCAATTGAAAGATTGGGGTCCCTGCCTGGCGGGGGCTATCCAAGACCGTAGGCGACGCAAGTCTTAAACCACAAGCCTACGCAGATGGTGCTCCCGGTTCCTTACCGAATCAGACACCAAAACGACATCCGACTTCGGTTGGATGAAACGGTAACAAGCAGGAGTTGAACCCGTGGCAATTAAACTCGAAGACAAGAAGGCCATCGTCGCTGAAGTCAACGAGGCTGCCAAAGGCGCTCTGTCCGCTGTCGTGGCTGATGCCCGTGGTGTGACAGTAGGCGCTATGACCGGACTCCGTAAAGAGGCCCGCGAAGCTGGCGTGTATGTACGTGTCGTACGTAACACCCTGCTCAAGCGCGCAGTTGAAGGCACTCAATATGACGTGCTCAACGACGCGTTCGTCGGCCCTACCCTGATTGCATTCTCCAAGGAACATCCGGGCGCTGCTGCTCGTATTTTCAAAGAGTTCGCAAAGGGTCAGGAAAAGTTCGAGATCAAGGCAGCTGCGTTCGAGGGCAAGTACCTCGCAGCAAACGAGATCGACGTGTTGGCTTCGCTGCCAACTCGCGACGAAGCTATTGCGAAGCTGATGAGCGTGATCCAAGGCGCTACCAGCAAGCTGGCTCGTACTCTGGCGGCCATTCGCGACCAGAAAGAAGCTGCTGCTGCCTAAGGCACTGCAAGCCCTTTCAAAATCATATGTTTAATTTGATGGCTGCGTAGGCTGTCACCCCAATACAGGAATTTATAGTCATGTCTCTGACTAACGAGCAAATCATCGAAGCAATCGGCCAGAAAACCGTTCTGGAAGTTGTTGAGCTGATCAAAGCAATGGAAGAAACCTTCGGCGTTACCGCTGCTGTTGCCGCTGCTGGTCCAGCTGCTGCTGCCGCTGTTGTTGAAGAACAAACTGAATTCAACGTCATGCTGACCGAAGCTGGCGAGAAGAAAGTTAACGTGATCAAGGCTGTACGTGAACTGACCGGTCTGGGCCTGAAAGAAGCCAAGGCTGTAGTTGACGGCGCTCCTGCCATGGTTCTGGAAGGCGTTGCTAAAGAAGCCGCTGACAAAGCCAAAGCAGCTCTGGAAGAAGCAGGCGCTAAAGTCGAGCTGAAGTAAGCATCGACTTTGTGTCTCCAGCCCAAGCGTTAAGCTGAGGCTGATGGCTGGTGGCTCTTGCCACCGGCCTTTTTCCGTTATTGGCAGCCGACTGGGTCGGTGCTTCTAACGTGCTGTAACCACCCTGTGCGGTGGCGCAAACCAAAGGGTTTGCACGATTTTCTGGCTGCTCCCGTCGGGAGGGGCCAAATAAGCAGGTGACCAAGCTGGGGAACGCTGATGGCTTACTCATATACTGAGAAAAAACGTATCCGCAAGGACTTTAGCAAGTTGCCGGACGTCATGGATGTGCCGTACCTCCTGGCCATCCAGCTGGATTCGTATCGTGAATTCTTGCAAGCGGGAGCGACTAAAGATCAGTTCCGCGACGTGGGCCTGCATGCGGCCTTCAAATCCGTTTTCCCGATCATCAGCTACTCCGGCAATGCTGCGTTGGAGTATGTCGGTTATCGCCTGGGCGAACCGGCATTTGATGTCAAAGAATGCGTGCTGCGCGGTGTAACTTACGCCGTACCTTTGCGGGTAAAAGTTCGTCTGATCATTTTCGACAAAGAGTCGTCGAACAAAGCGATCAAGGACATCAAAGAGCAAGAAGTCTACATGGGTGAAATCCCCCTGATGACTGAGAACGGTACCTTCGTAATCAACGGTACCGAGCGTGTAATCGTTTCCCAGCTGCACCGTTCCCCTGGCGTATTCTTCGACCACGACCGTGGCAAGACGCACAGCTCCGGTAAGCTGCTGTACTCCGCACGTATCATTCCTTACCGCGGTTCCTGGTTGGACTTCGAGTTCGACCCGAAAGACTGCGTATTCGTGCGTATCGACCGTCGCCGCAAGCTGCCTGCATCGGTGCTGCTGCGTGCGCTGGGCTACACCACTGAAGAAGTGCTGGACGCTTTCTACACCACCAACGTATTCCACGTGCGCGGCGAAAGCCTGAGCCTGGAACTGGTGCCTCAGCGCCTGCGTGGTGAAATTGCCGTCCTCGATATTCAGGATGACAAAGGCAAGGTTATTGTCGAGCAGGGTCGTCGTATTACCGCTCGCCACATCAACCAGCTGGAAAAAGCCGGGATCAAAGAGCTGGAAGTGCCGCTGGACTATGTCCTGGGTCGCACTACCGCCAAGGTCATCGTGCATCCGGCCACCGGCGAAATCCTGGCAGAGTGCAACACCGAGCTGAACACCGAGATCCTGGCGAAGATCGCCAAGGCTCAGGTTGTGCGCATCGAAACGCTGTACACCAACGATATCGATTGCGGTCCGTTCGTTTCCGACACTCTGAAGATCGACTCCACCACCAACCAGCTGGAAGCGTTGGTCGAGATCTATCGCATGATGCGTCCTGGCGAGCCTCCAACCAAGGATGCAGCCGAGACCCTGTTCAACAACCTGTTCTTCAGCCCTGAGCGCTATGACCTGTCTGCGGTCGGCCGGATGAAGTTCAACCGTCGTATCGGCCGTACCGAGATCGAAGGTTCGGGCGTGTTGTGCAAGGAAGACATCGTTGCGGTTCTGAAGACCCTGGTCGACATCCGTAACGGCAAAGGCATCGTCGATGACATCGACCACCTGGGTAACCGTCGTGTTCGCTGCGTAGGCGAGATGGCCGAGAACCAGTTCCGCGTTGGCCTGGTGCGCGTAGAGCGTGCGGTCAAAGAGCGTCTGTCGATGGCTGAAAGCGAAGGCCTGATGCCGCAAGACCTGATCAACGCCAAGCCAGTGGCTGCGGCGGTGAAGGAGTTCTTCGGTTCCAGCCAGCTGTCCCAGTTCATGGACCAGAACAACCCGCTGTCCGAGATCACCCACAAGCGTCGTGTCTCTGCCCTCGGCCCAGGCGGTCTGACTCGTGAGCGTGCAGGCTTCGAAGTGCGTGACGTACACCCGACTCACTATGGTCGTGTATGTCCGATTGAAACGCCGGAAGGTCCGAACATCGGTCTGATCAACTCCTTGGCTGCCTATGCTCGCACCAATCAGTATGGCTTCCTCGAGAGCCCGTACCGCGTGGTGAAAGAAGGTCTGGTGACCGACGAGATCGTGTTCCTGTCCGCTATCGAAGAGGCCGATCACGTGATCGCCCAGGCTTCGGCGACCATGAACGACAAAGGTCAGCTGATCGACGAGCTGGTAGCTGTTCGTCACCTGAACGAATTCACCGTCAAGGCGCCAGAAGACGTCACCTTGATGGACGTTTCGCCGAAGCAGGTAGTTTCGGTTGCGGCGTCGCTGATTCCGTTCCTCGAGCACGACGACGCCAACCGTGCGTTGATGGGTTCGAACATGCAGCGTCAGGCTGTACCAACCCTGCGTGCCGACAAGCCGCTGGTAGGTACCGGCATGGAGCGTAACGTTGCCCGTGACTCCGGCGTCTGCGTCGTGGCTCGTCGTGGCGGCGTGATCGACTCGGTTGATGCCAGCCGTATCGTGGTTCGTGTTGCGGATGACGAAGTTGAACCAGGCGAAGCCGGTGTCGACATCTACAACCTGACCAAATACACCCGCTCCAACCAGAACACCTGCATCAACCAGCGTCCGCTGGTGAGCAAGGGTGATCGGGTTCAGCGCAGCGATATCATGGCCGACGGTCCGTCCACCGATATGGGTGAACTGGCTCTGGGTCAGAACATGCGCATCGCGTTCATGGCATGGAACGGCTTCAACTTCGAAGACTCCATCTGCCTGTCCGAGCGTGTGGTTCAGGAAGACCGCTTCACCACGATCCACATCCAGGAACTGACCTGTGTGGCCCGTGACACCAAGCTTGGCCCAGAGGAAATCACTGCGGACATCCCGAACGTGGGTGAGGCTGCACTGAACAAGCTGGACGAAGCCGGTATCGTTTATGTAGGTGCTGAAGTTGGTGCAGGCGACATCCTGGTCGGTAAGGTCACTCCGAAAGGCGAGACCCAGCTGACTCCGGAAGAAAAACTGCTGCGTGCAATCTTCGGTGAAAAAGCCAGCGACGTTAAAGACACCTCCCTGCGCGTACCTACCGGTACCAAGGGTACTGTCATCGACGTACAGGTCTTCACTCGTGACGGCGTAGAGCGTGACGCTCGTGCCCTGTCGATCGAGAAGAGCCAGCTCGACGAGATCCGCAAGGATCTGAACGAAGAGTTCCGTATCGTCGAAGGCGCCACTTTCGAACGTCTGCGTTCCGCTCTGGTCGGCCACAAAGCCGAAGGCGGCGCCGGTCTGAAGAAGGGGCAGGAAATCACCGACGAAGTACTCGACGGTCTTGAGCATGGTCAGTGGTTCAAACTGCGCATGGCTGAAGATGCTCTGAACGAGCAGCTTGAGAAGGCCCAGGCCTATATCGTTGATCGCCGCCGTCTGCTGGACGACAAGTTCGAAGACAAGAAGCGCAAACTGCAGCAGGGCGATGACCTGGCCCCAGGCGTGCTGAAAATCGTCAAGGTTTACCTGGCAATCCGTCGTCGCATCCAGCCGGGCGACAAGATGGCCGGTCGTCACGGTAACAAGGGTGTGGTCTCCGTGATCATGCCGGTTGAAGACATGCCGCACGATGCCAATGGCACCCCGGTCGATGTCGTCCTCAACCCGTTGGGCGTACCTTCGCGTATGAACGTTGGTCAGATTCTCGAAACCCACCTGGGCCTCGCGGCCAAGGGGCTGGGCGAGAAGATCAACCGCATGGTCGAAGAGCAGCGCAAGGTCGCGGAACTGCGTAAATTCCTGGACGAGATCTACAACCAGATCGGTGGTCGTAACGAAGATCTGGATAGCTTCTCCGATCAGGAAATCCTGGATCTGGCGAAAAACCTGCGTGGCGGCGTGCCGATGGCCACTCCGGTGTTCGACGGTGCCAAGGAAAGCGAAATCAAGGCCATGCTGAAACTGGCGGACCTGCCAGAAAGCGGCCAGATGCAGCTGACCGACGGCCGTACCGGCAACAAGTTCGAGCGCCCGGTTACTGTTGGCTACATGTACATGCTGAAGCTGAACCACTTGGTAGACGACAAGATGCACGCTCGTTCTACCGGTTCGTACAGCCTGGTTACCCAGCAGCCGCTGGGTGGTAAGGCGCAGTTCGGTGGTCAGCGTTTCGGGGAGATGGAGGTCTGGGCACTGGAAGCATACGGTGCTGCATACACTCTGCAAGAAATGCTCACAGTGAAGTCGGACGATGTGAACGGCCGGACCAAGATGTACAAAAACATCGTGGACGGCGATCACCGTATGGAGCCGGGCATGCCCGAGTCCTTCAACGTGTTGATCAAGGAAATTCGTTCCCTCGGCATCGATATCGATCTGGAAACCGAATAACACGTGACGCGAATCGAGAGCGGGGCAGGATTGCCCGCTCTCTGCTCCGCCAGGAGGAAAGGCCTTGAAAGACCTACTGAATTTGCTGAAAAACCAGGGTCAAGTCGAAGAGTTCGACGCCATCCGTATCGGATTGGCCTCGCCTGAGATGATCCGTTCGTGGTCGTTCGGTGAAGTTAAAAAGCCGGAAACCATCAACTACCGTACGTTCAAGCCTGAGCGTGACGGCCTGTTCTGCGCCAAGATCTTTGGCCCGGTAAAGGATTACGAGTGCCTGTGCGGTAAGTACAAGCGCTTGAAGCATCGTGGCGTGATCTGCGAGAAGTGCGGCGTTGAAGTTGCACTGGCCAAGGTTCGTCGTGAGCGCATGGCGCACATCGAACTGGCTTCGCCAGTTGCCCACATCTGGTTCCTGAAATCGCTGCCGTCCCGTATCGGCCTGCTGATGGACATGACCCTGCGTGATATCGAGCGCGTTCTCTACTTCGAGAGCTATGTCGTTATCGACCCGGGCATGACCACTCTGGAAAAAGGTCAGCTGCTCAACGACGAGCAGTACTTCGAAGCGCTGGAAGAGTTCGGTGACGACTTCGACGCCCGCATGGGTGCCGAGGCTGTCCGCGAGCTGTTGCACGCTATCGACCTGGAACACGAGATTGGCCGTCTGCGCGAAGAGATTCCGCAAACCAACTCGGAAACCAAGATCAAGAAGCTGTCCAAGCGTCTGAAATTGATGGAAGCCTTCCAGGGTTCCGGCAACCTGCCAGAGTGGATGGTGCTGACCGTTCTGCCGGTTCTGCCGCCAGATCTGCGTCCACTGGTCCCGCTGGACGGCGGTCGTTTCGCGACTTCCGACCTCAACGATCTGTATCGTCGAGTGATCAACCGTAACAACCGCTTGAAGCGCCTGCTGGATCTGTCCGCTCCGGACATCATCGTGCGCAACGAAAAGCGTATGTTGCAGGAAGCCGTCGACGCACTGCTCGACAACGGTCGTCGTGGTCGCGCTATCACCGGTTCCAACAAGCGTCCTCTGAAATCCCTGGCCGACATGATCAAGGGTAAACAGGGTCGTTTCCGTCAGAACTTGCTCGGTAAGCGTGTTGACTACTCCGGCCGTTCGGTAATTACCGTAGGCCCGACCCTGCGTCTGCACCAGTGCGGTCTGCCTAAGAAAATGGCTCTTGAGCTGTTCAAGCCGTTCATTTTCGGCAAGTTGGAAATGCGTGGCCTGGCCACCACCATCAAGGCCGCGAAGAAGATGGTCGAGCGCGAGCTGCCAGAGGTTTGGGACGTTCTCGCCGAAGTGATTCGTGAACACCCAGTGCTCCTCAACCGTGCACCGACCCTTCACCGTCTGGGTATCCAGGCGTTTGAACCAGTACTGATCGAAGGTAAGGCTATCCAGCTGCACCCTCTGGTCTGTGCCGCGTACAACGCCGACTTCGACGGCGACCAAATGGCCGTGCACGTACCGCTGACACTGGAAGCCCAGCTGGAAGCGCGTGCGTTGATGATGTCGACCAACAACATCCTGTCGCCAGCCAACGGTGAGCCAATCATCGTTCCGTCGCAGGACGTTGTATTGGGTCTGTACTACATGACGCGTGAAGCGATCAACGCCAAGGGCGAAGGTCGCGTGTTCGCGGATCTGCAGGAAGTTGACCGTGTGTTCCGTGCCGGCGAAGCCGCACTGCATGCCAAGGTCAAGGTGCGGATCACCGAAACCGTCAACGATCGTGATGGCGGCAGCGTGACCAACACTCGTATCGTCGACACCACTGTCGGCCGTGCGCTGTTGTTCCAGGTTGTGCCAAAAGGTTTGTCGTACGACGTCGTCAACCTGCCGATGAAGAAGAAGGCGATCTCCAAGCTGATCAACCAGTGCTACCGCGTGGTTGGTCTGAAAGAGACCGTGATCTTCGCTGACCAGTTGATGTACACCGGTTTTGCCTACTCGACCATTTCCGGCGTTTCCATCGGTGTTAACGACTTCGTTATCCCGGATGAAAAAGCCCGCATCATCGGTGCTGCCACCGACGAAGTGAAAGAGATCGAGAGCCAGTACGCCTCCGGCCTGGTAACCCAGGGCGAGAAGTACAACAAAGTGATCGACCTTTGGTCGAAAGCGAACGACGAAGTCTCCAAGGCGATGATGGCCAACCTCTCGAAAGAGAAGGTCATCGACCGTCACGGCGACGAAGTCGAGCAAGAATCCTTCAACTCGATGTACATGATGGCCGACTCGGGTGCGCGGGGTTCCGCAGCACAGATTCGTCAGCTGGCCGGTATGCGTGGCCTGATGGCCAAGCCGGACGGTTCCATCATCGAAACGCCGATTACTGCGAACTTCCGTGAAGGTCTGAGCGTACTCCAGTACTTCATCTCGACTCACGGTGCTCGTAAAGGTCTGGCGGATACCGCGTTGAAAACTGCGAACTCCGGTTACCTGACTCGTCGTCTGGTAGACGTGGCGCAGGATCTGGTTGTAACCGAGATCGACTGTGGCACCGAACACGGCCTGGTAATGACTCCGCACATTGAAGGCGGCGACGTTGTAGAGCCGTTGGGTGAGCGCGTGTTGGGTCGTGTTATTGCTCGTGACGTATTCAAGCCAGGTACCGAGGACGTCATCGTTCCTGCCGGCACTCTGGTCGACGAGAAGTGGGTTGAGTTCATCGAGCTGAACAGCATCGACGAAGTGATCGTGCGTTCGCCGATCAGTTGCGAAACCCGCTACGGTATTTGCGCCAAGTGCTACGGTCGCGACCTGGCTCGTGGTCACCAGGTGAACATCGGTGAAGCTGTCGGCGTTATCGCTGCTCAGTCCATCGGTGAGCCGGGTACCCAGCTGACGATGCGTACGTTCCACATCGGTGGTGCGGCAAGTCGGACCTCCGCGGCCGACAGCGTTCAGGTGAAGAATGGCGGTACCGTCCGTCTGCACAACCTGAAGCACGTTGAGCGAGTGGATGGTCATCTGGTTGCTGTGTCCCGTTCCGGTGAGCTGGCGATTGCTGACGATTTCGGTCGTGAGCGCGAGCGTTACAAGCTGCCGTACGGTGCTGTGATTTCGGTTAAAGAGGGTGACAAGGTCGACGCTGGCTCTATCGTGGCCAAGTGGGATCCGCACACCCACCCAATCGTTACCGAAATGAAAGGTACCGTGACCTATGTGGGCATGGAAGAAGGCATCACGATCAAGCGTCAGACTGACGAATTGACCGGTATGACCAACATTGAAGTGCTCGATGCCAAAGACCGTCCGGCTGCAGGTAAGGACATCCGTCCTGCAGTGAAGATGGTGGGTGACGATGGTAAGGATCTGCTGTTGCCAGGTACCGACGTACCGGCTCAGTACTTCCTGCCAGCCAACGCCCTGGTCGGTGTTGCGGACGGTGCGCGGATCGCGATCGGTGACGTTATCGCTCGTATTCCGCAAGAAACTTCGAAGACTCGTGACATCACCGGTGGTCTGCCGCGTGTTGCCGACCTGTTTGAAGCTCGTCGTCCGAAAGAGGCCTCGATCCTGGCTGAAGTCAGCGGCACCATCGCGTTCGGTAAAGAGACCAAAGGCAAGCGCCGTCTGGTCATTACCCCGAACGACGGTAGCGATCCGTACGAAGAGCTGATTCCGAAGTGGCGCCACCTGAACGTCTTCGAAGGCGAACAGGTAAACCGCGGCGAAGTTATCTCCGACGGTCCAAGCGATCCACATGACATCCTGCGTCTGCTGGGTGTGAGTGCGCTGGCCAAGTACATCGTGAACGAGATCCAGGACGTTTACCGTCTGCAAGGCGTGAAGATCAACGACAAGCACATCGAGACCATCCTGCGTCAGATGCTGCGTAAGGTTGAGATCGCTGAATCCGGCGATTCCAGCTTCATCAAGGGCGACCAGATGGAACTGACTCACGTACTGGTAGAGAACGAGCGTCTGAACACCGAAGACAAGTTTGTCGCCAAGTTCACCCGCGTTCTGCTGGGTATCACCAAGGCGTCGCTGTCGACCGAATCGTTCATCTCGGCGGCCTCTTTCCAAGAGACCACTCGCGTACTGACCGAGGCGGCGGTAACCGGCAAGCGCGATTACCTGCGCGGCCTGAAAGAAAACGTGGTCGTGGGTCGCCTGATCCCGGCTGGTACCGGCCTGGCGTATCACAGCGAGCGTAAGCGTCGTCGTGATGCCGACAAGCCTCTGCGCGTAAGCGCAAGTGAAGTTGAAGCTGCACTGACCGAAGCGCTGAACTCCAGCGGTAACTGAGGTCTGCAGTAGATTGAGATAGGGCCCTGGCTTTTCCGCTCACGAATCAAGACGATTTTGTCGGGGTTCGCTGATCGGGGAGGCCGGGGCCTTGCCTTGACTGGGGGCAAGATCCTCTTTAGACTCTTGTACCCCTAAATTTGGTGGGGCTTGCGCCCTGCCATTTTGTTTATGTCGAAAGACAACAGTGGAGCTAGTAGATGGCAACTATCAACCAGCTGGTACGTCAGCCGCGTAAGCGTATCGTCGAGAAATCCGACGTGCCTGCGCTGCAGAACTGCCCGCAACGTCGTGGCGTGTGCACTCGCGTGTATACCACTACGCCGAAAAAACCTAACTCGGCACTGCGTAAAGTATGCCGTGTGCGTCTGACCAACGGTTTCGAGGTTTCCTCGTACATCGGTGGTGAAGGCCACAACCTGCAAGAGCACAGCGTGGTACTGATCCGCGGCGGTCGTGTAAAAGACTTGCCAGGTGTTCGTTATCACACCGTTCGCGGCTCCCTGGATACCTCCGGCGTTAAAGGTCGTAACCAAGGTCGTTCGAAGTACGGTACCAAGCGTCCGAAGTAATCGGCCGTTTTGCAGTTAATTATTTTATTGAGTCGATAAGAGTAAGGTCGGGCACGAGTCCTTTGGATCAACTGTCCCGAGCTAACCTGAAGACCGTTTGAGGGCTTATCATGCCAAGACGTCGCGTAGCAGCCAAACGTGAGATTCTGGACGATCCGAAATACGGAAGCCAGATCCTCGCCAAGTTCATGAACCACGTAATGGAAAGCGGCAAGAAAGCCGTTGCCGAGCGTATCGTTTATGGCGCGCTGGAAAAAGTTAAAGAACGCAAGAACAGCGATCCCCTGGAAATCTTCGAGAAAGCTCTCGACGCCATCGCTCCGCTGGTCGAAGTGAAGTCGCGCCGTGTTGGCGGTGCTACTTACCAGGTTCCGGTCGAAGTTCGTCCGTCCCGTCGTAACGCTCTGGCAATGCGCTGGTTGGTAGACTTCGCCCGTAAGCGCGGCGAGAAGTCTATGGCTCTGCGCTTGGCTGGCGAACTGCTGGACGCTGCCGAAGGCAAAGGTGCTGCAGTTAAGAAGCGTGAAGACGTACACCGTATGGCTGAAGCCAACAAGGCTTTCTCGCACTACCGCTTCTAATATCGGCATCATTCATTTTGCGAGGGCTTTATGGCTCGTACTACAGCAATCAACCGCTACCGTAACATCGGTATCTGTGCCCACGTTGACGCGGGCAAGACTACCACTACCGAGCGGATCCTGTTCTACACAGGTCTCAGCCACAAGATGGGTGAGGTGCATGACGGCGCTGCTACCACCGACTGGATGGTGCAGGAGCAGGAACGTGGTATCACCATTACCTCTGCTGCTGTAACTACCTTCTGGAAAGGTTCGCGCGGCCAATACGATAACTATCGTGTAAACGTTATCGATACCCCGGGCCACGTAGACTTCACCATTGAAGTAGAGCGTTCGCTGCGCGTACTCGACGGCGCGGTCGTGGTGTTCTGCGGTACTTCCGGTGTTGAGCCTCAGTCCGAAACCGTATGGCGTCAAGCCAACAAATACGGCGTTCCACGTGTTGTTTACGTGAACAAGATGGACCGTGCTGGTGCCAACTTCCTGCGCGTTGTTTCCCAGATCAAAAACCGTCTGGGTCACACCCCGGTTCCAGTTCAACTGGCGATCGGTGCGGAAGATAACTTCGAAGGTCAGATCGATCTGATCAAGATGAAGGCTATCTACTGGAACGACGACGACAAGGGTACTACCTATCGCGAGGAAGAAATTCCTGCCGATATGCTGGACCTGGCTAACGAGTGGCGCTCCAACATGGTTGAAGCTGCTGCTGAAGCCAACGAAGAGCTGATGAACAAGTACCTTGAAGAAGGTGAGCTGACCGTCGAAGAGATCAAGGCAGGCCTGCGTGCGCGCACCCTGGCCAGCGAGATCGTTCCGGCTGTCTGCGGTTCCTCGTTCAAGAACAAGGGCGTTCCGCTGGTTCTCGATGCTGTCATCGACTTCCTGCCGGCTCCGACCGAGATCCCTGCGATCAAGGGCGTTCATCCGGACAGTACCGACGACAACGAAATTGTTGACGAGCGTCACGCTGACGACAACGAGCCGTTCTCGGCTCTGGCGTTCAAGATTGCCACCGACCCGTTCGTGGGTACTCTGACCTTCGTTCGCGTTTACTCGGGTTTCCTGAGCTCCGGCGACTCCGTGATCAACTCGGTCAAGGGCAAGAAGGAGCGTGTTGGTCGTATGGTGCAAATGCACGCGAACCAGCGCGAAGAGATCAAAGAAGTGCGTGCAGGTGACATCGCTGCTCTGATCGGTATGAAAGACGTCACTACCGGTGACACGCTTTGCGATATCGACAAGCCGATCATCCTTGAGCGTATGGACTTCCCTGAGCCGGTGATTTCGGTTGCTGTAGAGCCGAAAACCAAGGCTGACCAGGAGAAGATGGGTATTGCTCTGGGTAAGCTGGCTCAGGAAGACCCGTCGTTCCGCGTCAAGACTGACGAAGAAACCGGTCAGACCATCATTTCGGGTATGGGTGAGCTGCACCTGGATATCCTTGTTGACCGTATGCGTCGTGAATTCAACGTAGAAGCCAACATCGGTAAACCGCAGGTTTCCTACCGCGAGAAGATCACCGTCGGCTGTGAAGTTGAAGGTAAGTTCGTTCGTCAATCCGGCGGTCGTGGCCAGTTCGGTCATTGCTGGATCCGTTTTGCTCCGGCAGACGTCGACGAAAAAGGCAATATCACTGAAGGTCTGGTGTTTGCCAACGAGGTCGTTGGTGGTGTGGTTCCGAAGGAATACATCCCGGCAATCCAGAAGGGTATCGAAGAGCAGATGAAGAACGGCGTTGTCGCCGGCTATCCGCTGATCGGCCTGAAGGCTACCGTGTTTGATGGTTCCTACCACGACGTCGACTCTAACGAGATGGCGTTTAAGGTAGCGGCCTCCATGGCGACCAAGCAGCTGCGTGAGAAGGGCAAGGGCGTAGTTCTTGAGCCGATCATGAAGGTTGAAGTAGTAACCCCTGAGGACTACATGGGTGACGTGATGGGTGACCTGAACCGTCGTCGTGGTCTGATCCAGGGTATGGAAGACTCGGTCTCTGGCAAGGTTATCCGTGCTGAAGTGCCGCTGGGTGAAATGTTCGGTTATGCGACCGACGTTCGTTCCATGTCCCAGGGTCGCGCGAGCTACTCCATGGAGTTCTCCAAGTACGCCGAAGCTCCGTCGAATATCGTCGAAGCACTCGTTAAAAAACAAGGCTAATCCAGCCCTTTAGGCAAGAGGTTCACTGTCGTGGCTAAAGAAAAATTTGAACGTAACAAACCGCACGTCAACGTTGGCACCATCGGTCACGTTGACCACGGTAAAACTACTCTGACCGCTGCTCTGACTCGTGTTTGCTCCGAGGTTTTCGGTTCGGCTCGCGTTGATTTCGACAAGATCGACAGCGCCCCGGAAGAAAAGGCTCGTGGTATCACCATCAACACCGCGCACGTAGAGTACGACTCGAACATTCGTCACTATGCGCACGTTGACTGCCCAGGTCACGCCGACTACGTCAAAAACATGATCACTGGTGCTGCCCAGATGGACGGCGCGATCCTGGTTTGCTCGGCTGCCGATGGTCCGATGCCACAAACTCGTGAGCACATCTTGCTGTCCCGTCAGGTGGGCGTTCCGTACATCGTTGTCTTCCTGAACAAGGCTGACATGGTTGACGACGCTGAGCTGCTGGAGCTGGTTGAGATGGAAGTGCGCGATCTGCTGAGCACTTACGACTTCCCAGGTGATGACACTCCAATCATCATCGGTTCGGCTCTGATGGCTCTGAACGGCCAAGACGACAACGAAATGGGCACTACCGCTGTTAAGAAGCTGGTAGAAACTCTGGATACCTACATTCCAGAGCCAGAGCGTGCTATCGACAAGCCGTTCCTGATGCCTATCGAAGACGTGTTCTCGATCTCCGGTCGTGGCACCGTGGTAACTGGTCGTGTTGAGCGTGGTATCGTTCGCATCCAGGAAGAAGTTGAGATCGTTGGTCTGCGCGAAACTCAGAAAACCACCTGCACCGGCGTTGAAATGTTCCGCAAACTGCTCGACGAAGGTCGTGCTGGCGAGAACTGCGGCGTTCTGCTGCGTGGCACCAAGCGTGACGACGTTGAGCGTGGCCAGGTTCTGGTTAAGCCAGGTACCGTTAAGCCGCACACCAAGTTCACCGCTGAGGTGTACGTTCTGAGCAAAGAAGAAGGTGGCCGTCATACTCCGTTCTTCAAGGGCTACCGTCCACAGTTCTACTTCCGTACTACTGACGTGACTGGTAACTGCGAGCTGCCAGAAGGCGTTGAAATGGTAATGCCAGGTGACAACATCCAGATGACTGTCACTCTGATCAAAACCATCGCGATGGAAGATGGTCTGCGTTTCGCTATCCGTGAAGGCGGTCGTACCGTCGGCGCTGGCGTCGTGGCCAAAGTCATCGAGTAATCGACGACTCATGAAAAAGCCCCCGCTTGCGGGGGCTTTTTTATTGGGTTGACACTCTGTGGGACCGTCTATAGAATTGCGCCTCCTTTTAACGGGCGTATTGCGCCCGGTGGGAATAGCAGCCTGGAGTCTGAAATCCAATGCAAAATCAGCAAATCCGTATCAGGTTGAAGGCTTTCGACCATCGCCTGATCGACCAATCCACCCAGGAAATCGTGGAAACCGCGAAACGTACTGGTGCTCAAGTGCGTGGTCCTATTCCACTGCCTACCCGTAAAGAGCGGTTCACCGTTCTGGTCTCCCCGCACGTCAACAAAGACGCGCGTGACCAGTACGAGATCCGTACTCATAAGCGCGTACTGGACATCGTCCAGCCAACGGATAAAACCGTTGATGCACTTATGAAGCTTGATCTTGCGGCAGGTGTGGAAGTGCAGATCAGCCTCGGCTAAGACTCGGTCTTAGTCGTGTAACGCTCTGAAATGGGCGGCCATAGCGGGTGAAAGCCCCGTACACTCATGAGGTTTACAACATGACTATTGGTGTAGTCGGTCGTAAATGCGGTATGACCCGTATTTTCACCGAAGAAGGTGTCTCCATTCCGGTCACGGTCATTGAGATCGAGCCGAATCGCGTCACCCAGTTCAAAACTGAAGAAACCGATGGCTATCGTGCAGTGCAAGTCACTGTAGGTGTGCGTCGTGCTTCGCGCGTGACTGCTGCTCAAGCAGGTCACTTCGCTAAAGCGAACGTTGCTGCCGGTCGTGGTGTTTGGGAATTCCGTCTTGAAGAAGGCGAGTACCAAGCTGGCGATCTGATCAATGCAGAAATCTTCGCAGCTGGCCAACTGGTAGACGTTACCGGTCAGTCGAAAGGTAAAGGCTTCGCCGGTACCATCAAGCGTTGGAATTTCCGCGGTCAAGATAACACCCACGGTAACTCCGTTTCCCACCGCGTCCCGGGCTCTATTGGCCAGTGCCAGACTCCTGGTCGTGTATTCAAGGGCAAAAAAATGTCCGGTCATATGGGCGCTGAGCGCGTGACCGTGCAGTCCCTGGAAGTAGTGCGCGTCGACGCTGAACGCAATCTGTTGTTGGTCAAGGGTGCTGTTCCTGGCGCTACTGGCGGCAACCTGGTTGTACGTCCGGCGGCCAAGGCTCGCGGTTAAGGGGAAGCTGACATGCAATTAAATGTAAATGACGCTCAAGCGATCGAAGTTTCCGAACTGACATTTGGCGGCGAATTCAACGAGACGCTGGTTCACCAAGCAGTCGTGGCCTACATGGCCGGCGGCCGTCAAGGTAGCAAGCAGCAAAAGACCCGTTCCGACGTTTCCGGTGGCGGCAAGCGCCCATGGCGTCAGAAAGGTACTGGCCGCGCTCGTGCCGGTACTATCCGTAGCCCAATCTGGCGTGGCGGCGGTACCACTTTCGCAGCTCGTCCACAGGATCACTCCCAGAAGCTGAACAAGAAGATGTATCGCGCAGCAATGCGTTCCATCCTTGCTGAGCTGGTGCGTACTGATCGTCTGGTCGTGGTTCAGGATTTCGCTGTTGAAACTCCGAAAACCAAAGATCTGCTGGGCAAACTGAACAACATGAGTCTGACCGACGTTCTGATCGTGTCTGACGCTGTTGATCAGAACCTGTACCTGGCTGCTCGTAACCTGCCACACGTTGATGTACGTGACGTGCAAGGTTCCGATCCAGTTAGTCTGATCGCATACGACAAAGTGTTGATCACTGTGTCGGCCGTGAAGAAATTCGAGGAGCTGCTGGGATGAACCAGGAACGCGTATTTAAAGTTCTGCTTGGCCCGCACGTTTCCGAGAAGGCTACGGTTCTGGCAGACAAGAAAGGCCAGTTCGTTTTCAAGGTTGCTACTGATGCAACCAAGCTGGAAATCAAGAAGGCCGTCGAAAGCCTGTTCAGCGTGAAAGTGGAACGCGTTACTACCCTGAATGTTCTGGGTAAGAGCAAGCGTACCGCTCGCGGTCTGGGCAAGCGTAATGACTGGAAGAAGGCAGTTATCTCCCTTCAGCCAGGCCAAGATCTCGATTTCAGCAGCAGTGCTGAGTAAGGAAGGGGTGCATCATGGCAATCGTTAAATGCAAACCGACTTCCCCTGGCCGCCGTTTTGTGGTCAAGGTGGTCAACCAGGAGCTGCATAAAGGCGCTCCTCACGCACCGCTGCTCGAGAAGAAATCGAAGTCTGGTGGTCGTAACAACAATGGCCGCATTACCACTCGTCACGTTGGTGGTGGTCATAAGCAGCACTACCGTCTGGTCGACTTCCGTCGCAACGACAAAGATGGCATCGCTGCCACTGTCGAGCGTATCGAATACGATCCAAACCGTACTGCTCACATCGCTTTGCTGCTGTACGCAGACGGCGAGCGTCGCTACATCATTGCCCCTAAAGGCGTGAGCGCTGGCGACCAGCTGATCGCAGGCGCCCTGGCGCCGATCAAGCCGGGCAACGCTCTGCAACTGCGTAACATTCCAGTTGGTAGCACCGTACACGGCATCGAACTGAAGCCAGGTAAAGGCGCGCAAATCGCTCGTTCCGCTGGTGCTTCGGCTCAGCTGATCGCTCGTGAAGGTGTCTACGTGACCCTGCGTCTGCGTTCTGGTGAGATGCGTAAAGTCCTGGCTGAATGCCGTGCGACCCTGGGCGAAGTCTCGAACTCCGAGCACAGCCTGCGTTCGCTGGGTAAAGCTGGTGCCAAACGCTGGCGTGGCGTTCGCCCAACCGTTCGTGGTGTTGCCATGAACCCGGTTGACCACCCACATGGTGGTGGTGAAGGTCGTACCTCTGGTGGTCGTCATCCGGTATCGCCATGGGGCTTCCCGACTAAGGGCGCGAAGACTCGTGGTAATAAGCGTACCGACAAAATGATCGTCCGTCGTCGCAAGTAAATAGAGGGATACGACAGTGCCACGTTCTCTGAAAAAAGGTCCTTTTATTGATCTTCACCTACTGAAGAAGATCGAAGTGGCGGCGGAAAAGAACGATCGCAAACCAGTTAAGACCTGGTCGCGCCGTTCCATGATCCTGCCACAAATGGTCGGTCTGACCATTGCTGTGCATAACGGTCGTCAGCATGTTCCAGTTCTCGTGAACGAAGACATGGTCGGCCACAAACTGGGCGAGTTCGCCGGTACCCGTACATATCGCGGGCACGTGGCTGACAAGAAAGCCAAGCGTTAAGGGGTAAGGAACGATGGAAGTAGCCGCTAAGTTGTCGGGCGCTCGAATCTCCGCCCAGAAAGCCCGCTTGGTCGCCGACCAGATCCGCGGGAAGAAGGTGGGCGAAGCGCTCAACCTGTTGGCTTTCAGCAGTAAGAAAGCCGCCGAGATCATGAAGAAAGTGCTGGAGTCGGCCGTAGCCAACGCCGAGCATAACGAAGGCGCAGACGTTGATGACCTGAAGGTCTCCACCGTTTTCGTCAACGAAGGGCGTTCGCTGAAGCGCATCATGCCACGTGCCAAAGGCCGTGCTGATCGCATCGTCAAGCGGTCTTGCCATATCACTGTCAAGGTTGCTGACAAGTAACGGAGTCGAAGAGATGGGTCAGAAAGTACATCCCATTGGCATTCGCCTGGGAATCGTCAAGGAGCACACCTCCGTCTGGTACGCAGACGGTCGGACTTATGCGGACTATTTGCTCGCAGATCTGAATGTGCGTGAGTATCTCCAAGACAAACTAAAAAGCGCGTCCGTAAGCCGTATCGATATCCATCGTCCGGCTCAAACTGCACGCATCACCATCCACACCGCTCGTCCCGGCATCGTGATCGGCAAGAAAGGTGAAGATGTTGAGAAACTGCGTCAGGACCTGACCAAGCAAATGGGTGTGCCTGTGCACATCAATATCGAAGAGATCCGCAAGCCGGAGCTCGACGGTATGCTGGTTGCCCAGAGCGTAGCTCAGCAGCTGGAGCGCCGTGTAATGTTCCGTCGCGCTATGAAACGCGCAGTACAGAACGCCATGCGCATTGGTGCCAAAGGCATCAAAATCCAAGTGAGCGGTCGTCTCGGCGGTGCTGAAATCGCACGTACTGAATGGTATCGCGAAGGTCGTGTGCCACTGCACACCCTGCGTGCCGATATCGACTATGCCACCTACGAAGCTCACACCACTTACGGTGTGATCGGTGTGAAGGTTTGGATCTTTAAAGGCGAAGTAATTGGTGGTCGCCAAGAAGAGCTGAAGCCACAAGCACCAGCGCCTCGTAAAAAAGCTGCTAAGTAAGGGGTACGCCAAATGTTGCAACCAAAGCGTACGAAGTTCCGCAAGCAAATGACCGGCCACAACCGTGGTCTGGCGTTGCGCGGTAGCAAAGTCAGCTTCGGCGAGTTCGCGCTGAAGTCTGTTGCTCGTGGTCGTCTCACCGCTCGTCAGATCGAGTCAGCGCGTCGTGCTCTGACCCGTCACGTAAAACGTGGCGGCAAGATCTGGATCCGTGTATTCCCGGACAAGCCTATTTCCAAGAAGCCACTCGAAGTTCGGATGGGTAAAGGTAAGGGTAACGTCGAATACTGGGTTGCCCAGATTCAGCCAGGCAAAGTCCTGTATGAAATCGAGGGTGTTTCTGAAGAGCTGGCGCGTGAGGCTTTCGCCCTGGCTGCTGCAAAGCTGCCGCTCGCCACCTCCTTTGTTAAACGGACGGTGATGTGATGAAAGCGAATGAACTTCGTGGAAAATCCGCACAGCAGCTGAACGAGCAACTGCTCGGCCTGCTGCGCGACCAGTTCAATCTGCGTATGCAGAAGGCAACTGGCCAGTTGGGGCAGTCTCATCTGCTCTCGCAAGTTAAGCGTGACATCGCTCGCGTGAAGACTGTGCTCAACCAGCAGGCAGGTAAGTAATCATGGCTGAAGCCGAAAAAACTGTCCGTACGCTGACTGGCCGTGTTGTCAGCGACAAGATGGACAAGACCATCACCGTTCTGATCGAGCGTCGCGTTAAGCACCCTATCTACGGTAAATACGTTAAGCGTTCGACTAAGCTGCACGCGCACGACGAAACCAACCAGTGCCACATCGGCGACAAAGTCACTATTCGTGAAACTCGTCCGATGGCCAAGACCAAGTCTTGGGCTCTGGTTGATGTTCTCGAACGCGCTGTGGAAGTCTAAGGGCTAAGGGTCGGAGAAATTATATGATTCAGACTCAATCCATGCTCGATGTGGCCGATAACAGCGGCGCTCGCCGTGTTATGTGCATCAAGGTGCTGGGTGGCTCCCATCGTCGTTACGCTGGTATCGGTGACATCATCAAAGTTACCGTTAAGGAAGCAATTCCTCGCGGTAAGGTGAAGAAGGGTCAAGTGATGACTGCTGTTGTGGTCCGCACTCGCCATGGCGTCCGTCGTGCTGACGGCTCCATCATCCGCTTTGATGGCAACGCTGCTGTTCTGTTGAACAACAAGCAAGAGCCGATCGGCACCCGTATCTTTGGGCCAGTGACCCGTGAACTTCGTACTGAGAAGTTCATGAAGATCGTCTCGCTCGCCCCAGAAGTGCTGTAAGGAGATCCGACATGCAAAAGATTCGTCGTGACGACGAGATCATCGTGATCGCCGGCAAAGACAAGGGTAAGCGCGGTAAGGTGCTTAAGGTTCTCGCTGACAACCGTCTGGTTGTTGGTGGTCTGAACCTGGTTAAGCGTCATACCAAGCCTAACCCGATGTCGGGCGTACAGGGCGGTATCGTCGAGAAAGAAGCGCCACTGCACGCTTCCAACGTCGCCATTTTCAACGGCGAAACCAACAAGGCTGACCGCGTTGGTTTCAAAGTAGAAGACGGCAAAAAAATTCGTGTCTTCAAGTCGACCCAAAAAGCGGTTGATGCTTGAACACTGCTAGGTAGAAGACCATGGCACGACTACAAGAGATTTACCGGAAGGAAATCGCTCCGAAACTTAAGGATGAACTTAAGCTTTCGAACGTGATGGAAGTTCCGCGCGTTACCAAAATCACCCTGAACATGGGTCTGGGCGAAGCGATCGGCGACAAAAAAGTCATCGAGCACGCTGTTGCTGACCTGGAAAAGATCACCGGCCAGAAAGTCGTTGTGACCTACGCTCGGAAATCCATCGCTGGCTTCAAAGTCCGTGAGGGTTGGCCGATCGGCGTCAAAGTGACCCTGCGCCGTGAGCGTATGTACGAGTTCCTGGATCGTCTGCTGTCGATCTCCCTGCCTCGGGTTCGCGACTTCCGCGGCCTGAATGCCAAGTCCTTCGATGGTCGTGGCAACTACAGCATGGGCGTGAAAGAGCAGATCATCTTCCCGGAAATCGACTACGACAAGATCGATGCTCTCCGCGGTCTGGACATTACCCTGACCACCACTGCCAAGAACGATGATGAAGGCCGCGCTCTGCTGCGTGCTTTCAAATTCCCGTTCCGCAACTGATTGGAGTAGGAAAATGGCCAAGAAGAGCATGAAAAACCGTGAGCTGAAGCGTCAGCTCACCGTTGCCAAGTACGCCACCAAGCGTGCAGCGCTGAAAGCTATCATCGTCGATCTGAACGCAAGTCCAGAGGCGCGTTGGGAAGCTACCGTAGCTCTGCAGAAGCAGCCACGTGACGCCAGCGCCTCGCGCATGCGTAACCGCTGCCGCCTGACTGGTCGTCCGCACGGCGTTTACCGCAAGTTCGGCCTCGGCCGTAACAAGCTGCGTGAAGCTGCAATGCGTGGTGACGTACCAGGTCTGGTTAAAGCCAGCTGGTAATAGCTATCAAAGTCGCGGTGTTCGGGGTCGCAAGATCCTGACCGCCGGTGGCCTTGAACGTGAATCAAGCCCCTTTTGGGGCTTGATTCATTTCTGGGGTGTGTCTAGAATGACCGGCTCGCCTGAGCCCGTGTTTTTTGCCCGGAATTTCTCGGCGACAAGCTGTAGCCGCAAGGCTCATTTTTTTTGTATCAGGAGCGTCTAGCCCATGAGTATGCAGGACCCGTTAGCGGACATGCTAACTCGAATCCGTAATGCCCAGATGGCTGAAAAGTCCGTCGTAAGCATGCCGTCTTCCACGCTGAAGGTGGCTGTAGCAAAAGTCCTGAAGGACGAAGGTTACATCGCGGGTTATCAGATCAGCAGCGAAACCAAGCCACTGCTGTCCATCGAGCTGAAATACTTCGAAGGCCGTCCGGTCATCGAGGAAGTGAAGCGCGTTAGCCGTCCAGGCCTGCGTCAGTACAAGTCCGTTGAAGATCTGCCGAAAGTTCGTGGCGGTCTCGGCGTGTCTATCGTCTCCACCAACAAAGGTGTGATGACTGATCGTGCTGCGCGCGCTGCCGGTGTCGGCGGCGAAGTTCTTTGCACTGTGTTCTAAGGGGGGATAAGCATGTCTCGCGTCGCTAAGAACCCCGTTAAGCTGCCAGCTGGTGTTGAAGTTAAATTCGCCGGCCAACAGCTTTCGGTGAAGGGTGCCAAGGGCACTCTCGAACTGAACGTACACTCGTCCGTTGAAATTGTTCAGGAAGCTGGTGAGCTGCGTTTCGCTGCTCGCAATGGCGACCAACAAACTCGCGCAATGGCCGGTACCACTCGTGCGTTGGTAAACAACATGGTCCAAGGCGTAAGCCAAGGCTTCGAGCGCAAGCTCCAGCTGGTCGGTGTTGGTTACAAAGCGCAAGCAAAAGGCACAGTGCTGAACCTGGCCCTTGGCTTCTCGCATCCAGTGGACTACGAGCTGCCGGAAGGCATCACCGCTGAGACTCCTAGCCAGACCGATATCCTGATCAAGGGCATCGATAAGCAGCTGGTAGGTCAAGTGGCCGCTGAGATCCGCGACTTCCGTCCACCAGAACCTTACAAAGGTAAAGGTGTGCGCTACGCGGACGAAGTCGTCCGTCGTAAAGAAGCCAAGAAGAAGTAGGGCATAGCAAATGACCGACAAAAAAGTTACTCGACTGCGTCGCGCTCGCAAAGCACGCCTGAAAATGCACGAACTCGAAGTCGTGCGTCTCTGCGTGTTCCGCTCTTCGCAGCACATCTACGCCCAGGTCATTTCGGCCGACGGCAACAAAGTCCTGGCAAGCGCCTCGACTTTGGATAAAGAACTGCGTGATGGCGCCACTGGCAACATCGACGCGGCCACTAAGGTTGGCCAGCTGGTCGCTACGCGTGCAAAAGCCGCTGGCGTCTCGCAGGTGGCTTTCGACCGCTCTGGCTTCAAGTACCACGGCCGCGTCAAGGCGCTGGCTGATGCTGCTCGTGAAGCTGGGCTGGAGTTCTAAGTTATGTCAAATAACGACCAAAAGCGCGACGAAGGCTACATCGAGAAGCTGGTTCAAGTTAACCGCGTAGCCAAAACCGTAAAAGGCGGCCGTATCTTCACTTTCACCGCGTTGACCGTGGTTGGTGATGGTAAGGGGCGCGTTGGCTTCGGCCGTGGCAAGTCGCGTGAAGTGCCTGCTGCGATCCAGAAGGCAATGGAAGCTGCTCGCCGCAACATGATCCAGGTTGATCTGAACGGCACCACTCTGCAGTACGCAATGAAGTCCGCTCACGGCGCTTCGAAGGTGTACATGCAGCCTGCTTCTGAAGGTACCGGTATCATCGCTGGCGGCGCTATGCGTGCTGTCCTCGAAGTTGCTGGCGTTCAGAACGTTCTGGCCAAGTGCTACGGCTCGACTAACCCAGTAAACGTGGTTCATGCCACTTTCAAGGGTTTGAAAGCAATGCAGTCCCCTGAATCCATTGCCGCCAAGCGTGGCAAAAGCGTCCAGGAGATCATCTGATCATGGCTACCGTTAAAGTAACGCTGATCAAAAGCATGACCGGCCGTATCCCTAACCACAAACTGTGCGTTAAGGGTCTGGGCCTGCGTCGCATCGGTCACACTGTAGAAGTCCAGGATACTCCCGAGAACCGCGGGATGATCAACAAGGCTTACTACATGCTGCGTGTCGAGGGTTAATCGATGAAACTCAATGATCTGAGTCCAGCGCCGGGTTCCCGTCGCGAAAAGCATCGTCCGGGCCGTGGTATCGGTAGTGGTTTGGGTAAGACTGGTGGCCGTGGTCACAAAGGTCAGACTTCCCGCTCCGGTGGCACCATTGCTCCAGGCTTTGAAGGCGGTCAACAGCCGCTGCATCGTCGCCTGCCGAAGTTCGGTTTCGTATCCCTGAAAGCCATGGATCGCGCAGAAGTGCGTCTGTCCGAACTGGCTAAAGTGGAAGGCGACATCGTCACCGTGCAGTCCCTGAAAGATGCCAACGTGATTAACCAAAACGTACAGCGTGTGAAAATCATGCTGTCCGGCGAAGTTACTCGCGCTGTGACTATCAAGGGCATCGCAGCCACCAAAGGTGCGCGTGCGGCTATCGAAGCAGCTGGCGGCAAGTTCGAGGAATAAATGGCTAAGCAAGGTGCTCTCTCTGCGCTCGGCAAAGGCGGTATGTCTGAACTCTGGGCTCGTCTGCGTTTTCTGTTCTTGGCGATTATCGTCTACCGAATAGGCGCACACATCCCGGTTCCAGGTATCAACCCTGACCGACTCGCAGACCTGTTTCGACAGAATGAGGGGACCATTCTTAGCTTGTTCAACATGTTTTCCGGCGGCGCGTTGGAGCGGATGAGCATCTTTGCACTAGGGATCATGCCGTACATCTCGGCATCGATCATCATGCAACTGATGACCGCCGTCAGCCCGCAGCTGGAGCAGTTGAAGAAGGAAGGTGAAGCTGGCCGTCGCAAGATCAGCCAGTACACCCGCTACGGCACTGTCGTCCTAGCTCTTGTTCAGGCCATCGGCATGTCCGTTGGTCTGGCAGGGCAGGGCGTTGCGTTCACTGGTGACTTTGGCTTCCATTTCGTCGCGGTATCCACTTTTGTGGCTGGTGCGATGTTCATGATGTGGCTGGGTGAGCAGATTACTGAGCGTGGTGTTGGCAACGGTATCTCGATGTTGATTTTCGCAGGTATCGTCGCCGGTCTTCCGAGAGCGATCGGGCAGTCTTTCGAGTCTGCGCGTCAGGGTGATATCAATATTTTTGCCCTGGTTGCCATCGGTTTGCTGGCAGTAGCGATTATCGGTTTTGTGGTGTTCATTGAGCGTGGTCAGCGTCGTATTGCTGTTCACTATGCCAAGCGTCAGCAGGGCCGCAAGGTGTTTGCTGCGCAGACTAGCCACTTGCCGCTGAAAGTGAATATGGCAGGCGTTATTCCTGCTATTTTCGCGAGCAGCATTTTGCTGTTCCCGGCTTCGTTGGGTGCCTGGTTCGGTCAGTCTGAAGGTATGGGCTGGTTGCAGGACATCTCGCAGTCGATCGCTCCTGGTCAGCCGTTGAATATTCTGCTGTTTAGTGCAGGGATTATTTTCTTCTGCTTCTTCTATACGGCGTTGATGTTCAATCCGAAAGACGTAGCGGAAAACCTGAAGAAGTCCGGTGCCTTTATTCCGGGCATCCGTCCAGGTGAGCAGTCGGCGCGCTACATTGATGGCGTTCTGACCCGCTTGACCATGTTCGGTGCTCTATATATGACGGCCGTCTGCCTGTTGCCCCAGTTCCTGGTGGTTGCAGCAAACGTTCCGTTCTACCTTGGCGGGACCTCGTTGCTGATCGTGGTCGTGGTTGTTATGGACTTTATGTCGCAAGTACAATCGCACCTCGTTTCGCACCAGTACGAATCCCTGATGAAGAAAGCCAACCTGAAGGGTTACGGCAGCGGCATGCTGCGCTGACCCATAAGGTTCGAGGAGTTGGTGATGAAAGTTCGTGCATCGGTGAAAAAGCTGTGCCGTAACTGCAAGATTATTCGCCGCGAAGGTGTTGTTCGAGTAATTTGCAGCGCGGAACCGCGTCACAAACAGCGCCAAGGCTGAGTGTGATTGTGCTTCAAGCCCAGCAGCTAGTGCGCTGCTGGGTTGATTATTTGTTATTACAGCGATATTATCTCGCGCCCTATTTCTTGGCTTCCGGGGCGTAGGTAGCTGTCAATTGGAGTCCCACTGAATGGCCCGTATTGCAGGCGTTAACATTCCAGATAACAAGCATACTGTTATCTCGCTGACCTACATCTATGGTGTTGGTCGCACGACTGCACAGAAAATCTGTGCAGAGACTGGGGTCAACCCAGCCGCAAAGATCAAGGATCTGAGCGACGAGCAAATTGAACAGCTGCGTGGCGAAGTGGCGAAGTTCACCACTGAAGGTGACCTGCGTCGCGAAATCAACATGAAAATCAAACGCTTGATGGATCTGGGCTGCTACCGCGGTCTGCGCCATCGTCGTGGTCTGCCAGTACGCGGTCAGCGTACCAAGACCAACGCGCGTACTCGCAAAGGTCCGCGTAAGCCGATCCGCAAGTAATCGCACCAGCGAATCGACAGGAATTTAGTCATGGCAAAACCTGCTGCTCGTCCTCGTAAAAAGATTAAAAAGACAGTGGTTGATGGCATCGCCCACATCCACGCGTCTTTCAACAACACCATCGTGACCATCACCGACCGTCAAGGTAACGCTCTTTCCTGGGCAACCTCCGGTGGTTCGGGTTTCCGCGGTTCCCGCAAGTCCACCCCGTTCGCTGCTCAAGTAGCTGCTGAACGTGCTGGTCAAGCTGCGCTGGAATATGGCCTGAAAAACCTCGACGTTAACGTCAAGGGCCCAGGTCCAGGTCGTGAATCCGCAGTCCGTGCTTTGAACGGCTGTGGCTACAAGATCGCCAGCATCACCGACGTGACGCCAATCCCGCATAACGGGTGCCGTCCGCCGAAGAAGCGCCGCGTGTAATCCAGGAGATTGTAAAGAATGGCTCGTTACATTGGTCCAAAATGCAAACTGGCTCGTCGCGAAGGCACCGATCTCTTCCTGAAGAGCGGCGTGCGCGCTATCGAATCCAAGTGCAACATCGAAGCAGCACCTGGTATCCACGGCCAGCGCCGCGGTCGCCAGTCCGACTACGGCACCCAACTGCGTGAAAAGCAGAAGGTCCGTCGTATCTACGGCGTTCTCGAGCGTCAATTCAGCGGCTACTACAAAGAAGCTGCTGGCAAGAAAGGTGCAACCGGTGAAAACCTGCTGCAACTGCTCGAATGCCGTCTGGACAACGTTGTATACCGTATGGGCTTCGGTTCGACTCGTGCCGAATCCCGTCAGCTGGTATCGCACAAGTCGATCAGCGTAAACGGTCAGACCGTTAACGTTCCGTCCTACCAGGTTCGTGCTGGTGACGTGGTTGCTGTTCGCGAGAAAGCAAAAAACCAACTTCGCATTGTCCAAGCTCTCGATCTGTGTGCCCAACGTGGCCGCGTAGAATGGGTAGAAGTAGACACTGAGAAGAAGTCGGGCGTTTTCAAGAACGTTCCAGCTCGCAGTGATCTGTCCGCCGACATCAACGAAAGCCTGATTGTCGAGCTCTACTCCAAGTAAGGGCTAGAAAATAGGTGCATCCATGCAGATTTCGGTAAATGAGTTCCTGACACCCCGCCATATTGATGTGCAGGTTGTCAGTCCAACCCGCGCCAAGATCACCCTCGAGCCTCTCGAGCGTGGTTTTGGCCACACCCTGGGCAACGCGCTGCGCCGCATCCTGTTGTCCTCAATGCCCGGCTGTGCAGTAGTCGAGGCCGAGATTGACGGTGTGCTCCACGAGTACAGCGCCATCGAAGGTGTACAGGAAGACGTAATTGAAATCCTGTTGAACCTTAAAGGTCTGGCTATCAAGCTGCACGGCCGTGACGAAGTTACGCTGACCTTGTCGAAGAAGGGTTCGGGGGTGGTTACCGCTGCCGATATTCAGCTGGATCATGATGTCGAGATCGTTAACCCCGATCACGTAATCGCTAACCTGGCGTCTAACGGCGCCCTGAACATGAAGCTCGTAGTAGCTCGTGGTCGTGGTTATGAACCGGCAGACTCGCGTCAGAGCGATGAAGACGAAAGCCGCAGCATCGGTCGCTTGCAGCTTGACTCTTCGTTCAGCCCGGTTCGCCGTATCGCATACGTGGTGGAAAACGCCCGTGTCGAGCAGCGTACCAACTTGGACAAGCTGGTTATTGATCTGGAAACCAACGGTACCCTGGATCCTGAAGAGGCTATCCGCCGTGCTGCAACCATCCTGCAACAGCAGTTGGCTGCGTTCGTCGACCTCAAGGGTGACAGTGAGCCAGTGGTAATCGAGCAGGAAGACGAGATCGATCCGATCCTGCTTCGCCCGGTTGACGATCTGGAACTGACTGTACGTTCGGCTAACTGCCTTAAGGCGGAAAACATTTACTACATCGGCGACCTGATTCAGCGTACCGAAGTAGAACTGTTGAAGACTCCGAACCTTGGCAAGAAATCCTTGACCGAAATCAAGGACGTTCTGGCCTCCCGCGGTCTGTCCCTCGGCATGCGCCTCGACAACTGGCCGCCTGCAAGTCTTAAGAAGGACGACAAGGCGACTGCCTGATCGTCGTAATCACCGAACGTTGTGTTTGGTAAGGAATGAACCATGCGTCATCGTAAAAGTGGTCGTCACCTGAGCCGCACCAGCTCGCACCGCAAGGCCATGTTCCAAAACATGGCGGTGTCGCTGTTCGAGCACGAGCTGATCAAAACTACACTGCCGAAAGCCAAAGAACTGCGCCGCGTTGCTGAGCCGCTGATCACTTTGGCCAAGACAGACAGCCTGGCTAACCGCCGTCTGGCTTTCGACCGTACTCGTTCGAAAGCTATCGTTGGTAAGCTCTTCAACGACCTGGGCAAGCGTTACGCTACCCGTGAGGGTGGCTACCTGCGCATCCTCAAGTGCGGTTTCCGCGCTGGCGACAACGCGCCTATGGCGTACGTCGAGTTGGTTGATCGTGCTGTCGGCGGTGAAGCTGTATCCGCTGAGTAAGACGTCAAATACAAAGAACCGGGCCTAGTGCCCGGTTTTTTGTGTCTGTTGTATTAGAAAAATACTATCGATAGTAATCATTTAATGCATTTGATGCTGTCATCTTGATGGTCGATACTCCTCGTCAGCCGATTAGCCGGCAGTTCCAAGACTGACAGAGGAAGATTGAGCATGAGCCAAAACAAAACGCTTACCACCGCAAGTGGCGCTTCAGTCGCCGATAACCAGAATTCCCGTTCTGCTGGCCCTCGCGGCCCGCTGCTGCTCGATGATTTTCATCTGATCGAGAAGCTTGCCCACTTCAACCGTGAAAACATTCCTGAGCGTCGCGTGCACGCCAAGGGTTCGGGTGCCTACGGTACTTTCACCGTGACCCGCGACATCACCGAATACACCAGTGCCAAGCTTTTCGAGTCCGTGGGTAAGCAAACCCCTACGTTCCTGCGTTTCTCGACTGTGGGCGGTGAACGTGGCTCGGCTGATACCGAGCGTGACCCACGCGGCTTTGCCCTGAAGTTCTATACCGAAGAAGGTAACTGGGACATCGTTGGCAACAACACACCTGTGTTCTTTATTCGCGACCCGCTGAAGTTTCCCGACTTTATCCACACCCAGAAACGTCTGCCGCAGAGCAACCTGAAGAGCGGCCAGGCAATGTGGGACTTCTGGTCACACTCTCCCGAGGCGCTGCACCAGGTCACCATCCTGTTCTCGGATCGCGGGATTCCGGACGGCTATCGCCATATGCACGGCTTTGGCAGCCACACCTACAGCCTGATCAACGCCAAGGGCGAGCGTCACTGGGTGAAATGGCACTACAAGACCAAGCAGGGCATCAAGAACCTGGCACCGGCCGAGGCTGCCCGCCTGGCGGGTACCGACCCGGATTACGCCCAGCGTGACCTGTTCAACGCGATCGAGCGCGGCGACTTCCCGAAATGGAGCGTGTGCATTCAGATCATGACCGAAGCCGAGGCGGCCGCTCATTACGAGAACCCATTCGACGTGACCAAGACCTGGTCGCAGAAGGAGTTCCCGCTGATCGAAGTCGGTGAGCTGGAGTTAAACCGCAACCCGCTGAATTACTTTGCAGAAGTCGAGCAGGCTGCCTTTGGTCCTAGCAACATGGTTCCAGGTGTCGGCCTGTCGCCGGATCGCATGCTGCAAGGCCGCGTATTCGCTTACGCCGACGCTCATCGCTATCGTGTCGGCACCAACCACCAGCAACTGCCGGTCAACGCCCCGCGCAGCCCAGTGAACAGCTACCAGCGTGATGGCGCCATGGCCTTTGGCAGTAACGGTGGCGCGGCCCCGAACTACGAGCCGAACAGCTACGCCGACGCACCGAAACAGGCTCCTCGCTACGCGGAACCGGCCCTGGCCCTCAGCGGTGCGGCCGATCGTTACGATCACCGCGAAGACACCGACTACTACAGCCATGCAGGCGCTCTGTTCCGCCTGATGAACGATCAGCAGCAAGCCCTGTTGATCGACAACATCGCCGGTGCGATGGCGGGTGTCAGCTCGGATGTGGTCCAGCGTCAGCTGCAGCATTTCTTCAAGGCTGACCCAGCTTATGGAGAGGGCGTGGCAAAGGCGTTGGGCGTACAGCTTAACTAAGTCTAAACGAGAAGCAGAACCGCCCTCGTTTGGGCGGTTTTTGCGTTTTTTCGGCTACTTTTCTCTGGGATTCTTCACTTTTTTAGCGTTTTTACAGTGACCTGCAAGTCAGCTTGGTTCAAAATACAGACTTTCAAGCAGGGAGATGTAGGGCGATGCAAGGTCACCCGGACGTAATCGATTACCTCAACACGTTGCTGACGGGCGAGCTGGCAGCACGTGACCAATATTTCATCCATTCGCGTATGTACGAGGACTGGGGCTTCAGCAAGCTCTACGAGCGCATCAATCACGAGATGGAAGAAGAGACTCAACACGCCGATGCATTGATGCGCCGCATCCTGATGCTCGAAGGCACGCCACGCATGCGCCCTGACGATCTGGATATCGGCACCACCGTGCCGGATATGTTCGCCGCCGACTTGCGCCTGGAGTACAAGGTCCGCGCAGCACTGTGCAAGGGCATCGAGCTGTGCGAGAAGCACAAGGACTATGTCAGTCGCGACATCCTGCGTGTGCAGTTGGCCGATACCGAAGAAGACCATACCTACTGGCTGGAAAAGCAGCTGGGCCTGATCAAGTCGATCGGTCTGGAAAACTACCTGCAGTCGCAGTTCTGATGCGCTAGCCAGCACCTGCAGGCAAATGCAGGACTGAGAGCACAAAAAAGCCCCTGCCATTTCCCAATGGCAGGGGCTTTTTCATGGGGCTCAGGCCCGGTCGCGGGTCAGCAGTGGCTTGAGGTAGTAACCGGTATGGGATTGCGGCATCTCTGCCAATTGCTCCGGTGTACCCACGGCAATGATCTGTCCGCCCTTGGAACCGCCTTCCGGCCCCAGGTCCACCAGCCAGTCGGCGGTCTTGATCACGTCCAGGTTGTGCTCGATCACCACCACAGTGTTGCCGTGGTCGCGCAGGCGATGCAGAACGTCCAGCAACTGCTGGATATCGGCGAAGTGCAGGCCGGTGGTTGGCTCGTCGAGGATGTAGAGGGTCTTGCCGGTGTCACGCTTGGACAGCTCGCGAGACAGCTTGACCCGCTGCGCTTCACCGCCGGACAAGGTCGTCGCCGACTGCCCCAGCTTGATATAGGACAACCCCACGTCCATCAGCGTCTGCAGCTTGCGCGCCAGCGCCGGCACCGGGTCGAAGAACTCCCGAGCTTCCTCGATGGTCATTTCCAGGACCTCGTGGATGCTCTTGCCCTTGTATTTGATTTCAAGGGTTTCGCGGTTGTAGCGCTTGCTCTTGCACACATCGCACGGCACGTAGATGTCCGGCAGGAAGTGCATTTCCACCTTGATCAGGCCGTCGCCCTGGCAGGCTTCACAGCGGCCGCCCTTGACGTTGAAGGAGAAGCGGCCCGGGCCGTAGCCGCGCGAGCGCGATTCGGGAACCCCGGCAAACAGTTCACGGATTGGCGTGAACAGCCCGGTGTAGGTCGCCGGGTTGGAGCGCGGTGTACGACCGATCGGGCTCTGGTCGATATCCACCACCTTGTCCAGATGCTGCAGGCCGTTGATGCTGTCGTGCGCAGCCGCTTCCAGCGTGGTCGCGCCGTTCAGCGCCGTGGCACTGAGGGGGAACAGGGTGTTGTTGATCAGGGTCGATTTGCCCGAGCCGGAGACACCGGTCACGCAGGTCAGCAGGCCGATCGGGATCTCCAGGTCAACGTTACGCAAATTGTTGCCGCGGGCCCCTTTGAGGGACAGCGAAAGTTTCTTGTTGCGCGGCGTACGCTTGGCCGGCACGGCGATTTTCACCCGACCGGAGAGGTACTTGCCGGTCAGCGAGTCGGGATGGGACATCACTTCGTCGGGAGTGCCCTCGGCGACGATCTGCCCGCCATGCACCCCGGCGCCCGGGCCGATGTCCACCACATAGTCGGCCAGGCGAATGGCGTCCTCGTCGTGTTCGACCACTATCACCGTGTTGCCGATATCCCGCAGGTGTTTCAGGGTGCCCAGCAGACGATCGTTGTCGCGCTGGTGCAGGCCGATGGAGGGTTCGTCGAGGATGTACATCACCCCCACCAGGCCGGCGCCGATCTGGCTGGCCAGGCGGATCCGCTGCGCCTCGCCACCGGACAAGGTGTCGGCGCTGCGATCCAGGGTCAGGTAATCCAGGCCGACGTTGACCAGGAACTGCAGGCGCTCGCGGATCTCCTTGAGGATCTTGTCGGCGATTTCGCCACGGCGTCCGGTCAGCGACAAGGTGCCGAAGTAATCGGTGGCATCGCCGATCGGCAGGCTGGTGACGGCCGGCAAAGTCTTCTCGCCGACCCACACGTGGCGCGCTTCGCGACGCAGGCGGGTACCGCGGCAGTCCGGGCACGGCTGGGTGCTGAGGAACTTGGCCAACTCCTCGCGCACGGTGGCCGACTCGGTCTCGCGGTAGCGACGTTCCAGGTTCGGCACTATGCCTTCGAACGGGTGCGAGCGTTTGACGATATCGCCACGATCGTTGAGGTACTTGAAGTCGACGTTCTGCGTGCCGCTGCCGTTGAGGATGACCTTTTGCTGGTCGGCCGGCAGCTGATTGAACGGCACTTCCAGGCTGAAGCCATAATGGGATGCCAGCGAGCCGAGCATCTGGAAGTAGTAGACGTTGCGCCTGTCCCAGCCGCGAATCGCCCCTTCGGCCAGGGTCAGCTCGCCATTGACCAGGCGCTTGATGTCGAAGAACTGCTTGACCCCCAGGCCGTCGCAGGTCGGGCAGGCGCCGGCCGGGTTGTTGAAGGAGAACAGCTTGGGTTCCAGTTCGCTGATGGCGTGGCCGCAGATCGGGCAGGCGAAGCGCGCGGAGAAGATGATTTCTTCGCCGGGGTCGTCGTCCATCGGCGCCACCAGGGCGATACCGTCGGCCAGCTTCAGCGCGGTCTCGAACGACTCGGCCAGACGCTGCTGCAGGTCGGCGCGGACCTTGAAGCGGTCGACCACCACATCGATCGAGTGCTTCTTCTGTTTATCCAGCTTCGGCAGCTCATCCAGCTCGTAGAGCTTGCCGTTGACCCGGGCGCGGACGAAGCCCTGGGCGCGCAGTTCCTCGAAGACCGACAGGTGCTCGCCCTTGCGCTCGCGAATCACCGGCGCCAGCAGCATCAGCTTGCTGCCTTCCGGCTGGGCCAGCACCAGGTCGACCATCTGGCTGACGGTCTGGGCTTCCAGCGGGATGTCGTGATCCGGACAGCGTGGCGTACCCACGCGGGCATACAGCAGGCGCAGGTAGTCGTAGATCTCGGTGATGGTGCCCACGGTGGAACGCGGGTTGTGCGAGGTGGATTTCTGTTCGATGGAAATTGCCGGCGACAAACCTTCGATGGTGTCGACGTCGGGTTTTTCCATCATCGACAGGAATTGCCGGGCATAGGCCGACAGCGACTCGACATAGCGGCGCTGGCCTTCGGCATACAAGGTGTCGAACGCCAGAGACGATTTGCCGGATCCGGACAGGCCGGTGATGACGATCAGTTTGTCCCGTGGCAGGGTCAGGTCGATGTTCTTCAGGTTGTGGGTTCGGGCCCCACGAATCAGGATCTTGTCCAAAGTGGCCTCGCTCGGCGGGCGTCGAAAACGTAGGAGTATAAGGGCAAATACTGGATGGATGCACACTATCAAATGAGGTCTGTGCAGTCGTAGATGAAACCTGCGCGGCAAAGCGTCGCCATATACCCGGTCAATCGATCGGACTGGTAGAATCGCCGCCGGTTCACACGAGGTTTTTCCATGCATGATCCCCACAGCGAACGCATGAGTGGCGCCGAGACCCGCGCGGCAAGCGGTCTGGCCCTGGTGTTCGCCTTCCGTATGCTTGGCATGTTCATGGTGTTGCCGGTCCTGGCGACCTATGGGATGGATCTGGCAGGAGCGACCCCGGCCCTGATCGGGTTGGCGATCGGCGCTTACGGCCTGACCCAGGCGATTTTCCAGATCCCGTTCGGGGTCATTTCCGACCGTATCGGCCGTCGTCCGGTGATTTACCTGGGGTTGATCGTCTTTGCCCTGGGCAGCGTGCTGGCGGCCAACGCCGATTCGATCTGGGGCGTGATCGCCGGGCGCATCCTGCAGGGCGCCGGGGCGATTTCCGCGGCGGTCATGGCGCTGTTGTCGGACCTGACCCGCGAGCAGCACCGCACCAAGGCCATGGCCATGATCGGCATGACCATCGGCCTGTCCTTTGCCGTGGCCATGGTGGTCGGCCCGCTGCTGACCCGCGGTTTCGGTTTGTCCGGGTTGTTTTTCGCCACCGGTGGCATGGCGCTGCTGGGCATCTTCATCGTCGCCTTCATGGTGCCGCGCTCGACCGGCCCATTGCAGCACCGTGAGTCCGGGGTCGCGCGCCAGGCGCTGTTGCCGACGCTCAAGCATCCGGACCTGTTGCGCCTGGATCTTGGTATCTTCGTGTTGCACGCGATGCTGATGTCGAGCTTCGTGGCCTTGCCGCTGGCCCTGGTGGAAAAAGCCGGCCTGCCCAAGGAACAGCACTGGTGGGTCTACCTCACCGCGCTGTTGATCTCCTTCTTCGCCATGATCCCGTTCATCATCTACGGCGAGAAAAAACGCAAAATGAAACGAGTTCTGCTGGGCGCGGTCAGTACGCTGCTGCTCACCGAGCTATTCTTCTGGGAGTTCGGCGACAGCCTGCAGGCACTGGTGATCGGCACGGTGGTGTTCTTCACCGCGTTCAATCTGCTGGAAGCTTCGCTGCCGTCGCTGATCAGCAAGGTTTCACCGGCCGGCGGCAAGGGTACGGCCATGGGGGTCTATTCCACCAGCCAGTTCCTCGGCTCGGCACTGGGCGGCATTCTCGGCGGCTGGTTGTTCCAGCATGGCGGTTTGTCGGTTGTGTTCCTGGGGTGTGCAGGACTTGCTGCCCTGTGGTTGGCCTTTGCTGTTACCATGCGCGAACCTCCTTACGTGACGAGCCTGCGCTTGCCGTTATCGCCCGAAGCGATCCGCGAAGCCGGTCTGGTCGAGCGCCTGAAGGCCGTTGTTGGGGTAACGGATGCAGTGATGGTGGCCGAAGAAGCCGCCATTTACATCAAATTGGACACCGAATTATTGGATCGCGCGACCCTCGAGCAGCTGGTCAACCCAGCCCGATCGGCGTGCGAAGCCTAGGAGAACGTTATGGCCCGTGGGGTTAACAAAGTCATATTGGTCGGCACTTGCGGCCAGGATCCTGAAGTTCGCTACCTGCCTAACGGTAATGCCGTGACCAACCTGAGTCTGGCCACCAGCGAACAATGGACCGACAAGCAAACCGGTCAGAAGGTCGAGAAGACCGAGTGGCACCGTGTGTCGATGTTCGGCAAGGTCGCGGAAATCGCCGGCGAATACCTGCGCAAAGGTTCGCAGGTCTACATCGAAGGCAAGCTGCAGACCCGCGAGTGGGAAAAAGACGGCATCAAGCGTTACACCACTGAAATCATCGTCGACATGCAGGGCACCATGCAGCTGCTGGGCGGCCGTCCACAGGGCGACCAGGGCCAGGGCATGGGCAACTCCGCGCCACGTCCGCAGCAGTCGCGTCCGCAGCCTTCGCAGGCGCCACAACGCGAATCGCGTCCAGCGCCTCAGCAGTCCTCGCCGCAGCCGGCGCAGAACTTCGACGACAGCTTTGATGACGATATCCCGTTCTAAGGCCAGCCTTGATCGCGGTTCGAATAAAGCCTTTGGTGTGCATGCACCAAAGGCTTTTTTGTTGCCCTATTTCAGCCGGGAAGCAGGAACGCTGGCGGGTGTATTGAGTGCCAGGGCGTCTGGGCCTCATAGACGCGAGCAAGGTCGAGGGCGATGTGTTCCTGGTTTCGCTTGCAGACGAATTGCAGCGAGCAAGGACGGTTGTCTGCTGTAAAACCCGCAGGGACGGCAATTGCGCACAGGCCCAGAAAGTTGACGAAGCGAGTGAAGTGATTGGGGGGCGCAAGGTGCTTGATGTCGTCCACGGCGCAGGCGGGCATTTGTGTCGTGGGTAGGACTATGGCTTCGACCTGATCATAGATGCGCTCGAACAGGGTACGCAGCGTGGCCATTTCCTGCAGGGCATTAAGGTACTCGGCCTGGGAGATCCCGGCGCCACGTGACAGTCGCGCCCGAACCGATTCGCCTAGGTCACTTTTAGCGTCGGCATGAAGCGTTCTGTAGTTGGCCAAGGCCTCATAGAAAGTGATCAGGGAATTTTTCTTCAGGCACTCCTCCAGGGGCATGGGGAATATGCCGGCCCGGGGTCGGATGCCGGTGGCTCGCAGCACTGCAATGGCCGTGTCGTAGCAGGCCAGGACGTCGGCAGAGACCCATGAGCGCTCGTGCAACGGCAAAGTGGCCACGCGATATCGGCTGAGCGCCACCTGTCCGAAGCGTTCGGCATTGTCTGCAAGGCATTGGCGTGTGGGCTCGTCGAGCAGATGAGCATAGAGCAGCGATGCATCTTCGACAGATCTGGCAAGGACGCCCACCGAGTCGAGCGTCTGGCTCAGAGGAACGACATCGTTCATTTCGATCTGGCCGTGGCTGGGCTTGAGGCCGACAACGCCGCACCAGGAGGCGGGAATACGCACTGAACCGCCAGTATCGGTCCCCAAGGCCCAGGGGGTCAGCCCGGTGGCTACGGCTACCGCCGATCCACTGCTGGATCCGCCGGGTGCCAACTCTGTCTGGCGGCTCCACGGATTGCGCGGAGTCGCGAAATGCTCGTTGACGCCAAAGGCGCCAAGGCCAAATTCGACGGTATGGGTCTTGCCCAGGATGACCATGCCTTTGCTCAACAGCCGCTCTACAACCGTCGAAGTCGCTTGTGCTCGATGGTGCTTCCAGCACAAGGAGCCCGCCGCCGTAAGCTCGCCTTTCACATGGAACAAGTCTTTCAGGGCAATGGGCATGCCGTGCAGCGAACTTGATGCCTGTCCACTGCTTATGGCCTTGCACGCCCTGTGTGCCGCTGCGCGGGCCTGGCATTCATAGATATCGACAAAGGCGTTCGATGAGGTTCGAGTGTCGAGGATACGTTCCAGGAACGCCTCGGTAACTTCGACCGGCGACAGATCCCGGGCCTGGATCAGCGTCATGAGTTCAACGGCGGTCAGTTGGGTAATCGGGGTCGTCACTCCGCCTTCTCCGGGTCAGGTAGCTCGGCATAATCGTTGCGCTCATCGCTGACAAACACGATCGACATGACCAGGATCGACAGCGTCGCGATGACGATCGTCAGAACGGCCAGTTTCATATGCCTCAGAAAAAACTCGGTGTCGTTGACGAAGTGCCCGAACACCGCGACTCCAAATGCGGAACCTATTTGTCCAGTCGCTCTGGAAAAGCCCGCAGCGATGCCGGTGTATATCTTCGGCGTGCTTTGCATGAACACTGAGGTGGACATGGGCGCCCCAAGTCCTCCTCCGAATCCGATCAATATCAGGGGGATGAGCAACCAGGGGTAATGCGTGGAGTATTGAGGCAACAGTAATCCACAAAATCCGACCAGACGGATGAAGGCTCCAGCGATCATCAACTGGCGCGGCGGGAATCGGTCCACCCAGCGTCCGGATACCTTGTTGCCGATGATCACACAGAGGGACAGGGGCAGCAGGGCAAGCCCGGTTTCGATGGCGCTGTAGTGCAGGTAGTCCTGAAAGTAGAACGTGAGGATGAACAGTGTGCCGAAGAACGAAAAGGCTCCGGCAAAAAAAATGTAAGCGATGGTGCTGAAATTGGTATTCCTGAACAGCGTCAGGGGCAGCATTGGATGAGAGCCATGGACCTCGATCAGGACAAAGGCGATCAGCGACGCCGCACAGGTCAGTACGCCCAGCAGCAGATAAATGGAGTCCGTGTTTAACCGGGGATATTCGATCAGTATTGCGATGAGGCTCAGCAGCATCACCGTGACAGTGAACTGTCCTTTCAGATCGAGGTGTTTTTCCTTATAGGGCGCTATCGGGGGCTCGATTCGAGAGGTCAGCCAGACACCCAGCAGGCCGACGGGAATGTTGACCAGAAATATCGAGCGCCATGACAGGTATTGAGTCAGGAGTCCGCCTATCAACGGTCCCATTACCAGCGCAATCCCCCCCCAACTGGCCCAGCTGGCAATGGCTTTTGCCCGTGCGGAACTCTCTGTATAGGTATGCGTGATCAGCGCCAGCGAGCTGGGCACCAGCAACGCCGCACCAATCCCCTGGCAGGTCCGTCCAGCCAGCAACTGCGCCGCGCTGGCGCTCAGACCGCATAGTAGTGAGGCGGCGACAAACAGCAGCAGGCCGGCCATATAGACGGTTTTTGCGCTGAGGCGGTCGCACAGGGCGCCCCCTGACAGCAGCAGGCTGGCAAAAATTACCAGGTAGACGTTAACCATCCATTGCAGCGTATCGGTGCCGATGGCCAGTCCGTTTCTGATCGCTGGCAGGGCGACATTGACAATAGAAGAGTCGAGAAGGACCAATATGTAGCTGATATTGGCCGCCAGTAGCACGAGACGCTGGTTCTTGTCGGTATTCATCATGGCTCGATGTCGTTGGGTTACCGGCGCCAGGGACTGGCGCCAGGAAGGATCAGCGTGCGCCGAGTGTCGCGATATCTTTTCGGTAATGCATGCCATCGAAGTGAATCTTGCGTGCCACCGCGTAAATACGTTCTCGGGCCGCTTCAAGCGTATCTGCCGAGGCGCTCAGCGAGATGATTCGTCCACCCTTGGTCACCAGTTGGCCTTGCGCACTTGATACGGCGGCATGAAAGATCTTTGCCTCCTGCTCTCCCGAAGGAAGCGAGATGACGTCGCCGGTGCGTTTTACGCCTGGATACCCGGCGGAGCTGATTTGCAGTGCTACCGCGCATTTGTCGTTCCAGCGGACCTCTGCCTGGTGCAGTCGTCTTGCCAATGCCAGTTCGAGCAACGGGCCCAGTTCACTGTCCATGCGTTCGAGCATCGTGAACAATTCCGGGTTGCCGAGGCGGCAGTTGATTTCCAGCAGATGGACTTCCTGCTCCGGGTCGATCATCACGCCGAAGTACAGGAAGCCCAGGTAGTCGATTGCATCTTCCTTGATGGCCCTGATCGTCGGCTCGACGAGGCGGTCGATGATCTTCTGGGACAGCGCCTGGGAAATGACCGGCGAATACGCCCCCATTCCCCCGGTATTGGGACCCTTGTCGTTATCGTGCAGTCTTTTGTAGTCGCGGCTTTCGACCATGGGGACGTAGTGGGTGCCATCGAACAGGACGGTAAAACTGACTTCCTCGCCCACCAGGAAGTCTTCAACGATGATTGGCCCTCCATAGGTGGTGAACATGTGTTCGATCGTCTCGTCGACGGCCTGCCATTCATGAGCGATCACCACGCCCAGGCCACCGTTGGCCATGCCATCGACCTTCAGGACGAGGGGCAGGAAGCGCGTGTGGGCATATTGTCGGGCGCTGGGGGCGTCTGCGAACACTTTGAAACCAGGCGTAGGGATCTTGTGTCGCTGCATGAACCGTTTGGAATACTCCTTTGACCACTCAAGTCTTGATGCTTCTCGGGTAGGCGCCAGCACCTTCAGGCCACGCTCTTGAAAATAGTCCACGATACCCGCGGCCAGTGCCTGGGTCGGGGTAATCAAGGTGTAGTCCACGTCGTACTGGGCCGCGGCGTTCGCCAGGCCAGGTATGTCGGTGGTCTCCACCTCCAGATTCTCGACTTTCGGTTCGTCCGCCGTACCCGGGCTGCCGGGGGCTACATACACTTTCTCGACCTGATCGGACTGGATCAGCTTCCATGCCAGTGCATGTGCACCCGAGCTGCAACCTACGATTAGCACTTTCATATAACGCTCCCTGTGTATGGAAGAGGACAATCAACTCGTCAGTTTCGCGGACTCCCACAGGACCGAACCGTTCAGCCAGTCGTGGAAGGTGTCGATGCGCTCCAGCAGTTGCTCATCGCTGTCGCCGACCAGAATCGCGCTAAGCACATCGTCGGTGTAGGTTTGGGCAGGCTGGTAGGCCAATCCTTCGATGCCGGTGATACATAGGGTGCTGACCCAGTCGAAGGGTAGGGATGCGGGGATCTTCACAAGCCGGTCGTCACGTACTGGAACGCGGATCGATGCCGCGACACAGGTAGGCGAGCGTCCGATGGGCAACTCGTCTTCGATGCCGGCGCAGGCCCTAATCCAGGCCTTGTGAATGTTGATGCCATAACTCAGTTCGATCAGTTCGCCGGTCAGGGAACCTGCCGTTCGTGCGGCGATCTCGCACAGCACCAGCCGATCGTCCGGGGTCTGGAAGATTTCCGCATGGAAGCCCAGGGGGGATGTTTCGGGTAGCGCGGCAATCACCTTGCGGGTGAACTCGACCAGGCGTCGTGCGATCGGGGTGTCGGGCTCCAGGGTGCGACTGCCAAACGTGCCGGCCCGCTGGAAATCCAATGAGCCGTTGATGTAGGCGCACGGCGCAAAAAACGTCCTGCCCTCTGCCGTCAAAACCCCATTGACATGGAACATCCGGCCTTCGACGAATGACTCGATCATGTAGCCGTCGAGCGTTGGCTTGTGGAACAACGCAGCCAGGTCCGAGCGGCTTTTGATGACCTGGATGTCTTTTGAGCTGCAACCATCGACCGGCTTGATGATGCTGGGGTAGCCATGACGCTTGATGAATTCAATGACATCCAGCGGCGATCGCAGGCGCTTGAAGTGGGCGACGGGGATATCGGCCCTGTTCATATGTTCCTTCATGACCACTTTATCGCGGTAGGCGATGGCGCTTTCCAGGCTCTGGCCCGGTACGCCGAGGTGTTCGCGCAAGCGGGCGGCACGGATCAAGTCGAATTCCGAGTGTGGCAGGATTCGGGAAAACCGGGTGCCTGCCGCGAAGTCCAGCGCGGTGATTTCGGCCTGCGAATCGGCGTCCAGATCCTCCAGGCGCTTGACCAGACGGTACTTGTGCTGGGATGGGAAGGGGGTCGAGCTGATCAGGTACAGGTCCTGGTCCCGCTCGGCCAGCCATTGGGCGAAATCGATTTTGATGCTTCTGCCTAAACACAAGATAGCCATGTCATCTCCCTGTCATTGGCCGGTGTTTCAGTCCAGTGGCTGGATCGGTTTGCGCATGAACAGCCGTGCATTGCCCCTGGGACTGCACTCGACGCGGCCGAATACCTCATAGCCGTTTTTTTCGTAGAACGCCGGTGCCTGGATTTCCATGGTGAACAGCAGGGCGGTCCGGCATCCGCGAAGGGCGGCCAGGCGTTCGGCCTGGCGCAGGATCTGAGAGCCGTAGCCTTTGCCGCGCAGGGTGTCGGGCAGATAGAAGTAGTTGATGAAGAACACCCCCAGGGATGTCCTGCCGACCAGACCGCCTACCACCTCGCCGCTGAGAGGGTCCGTGACTGTGAGATCCAGGGGCTCGTTGTCGCAGATTCCGGTTTGCGACACATTGTATTGATCCAGCAACTCGTTGATCCGGCCACGACCGGCTGCCGGGGCACTCTCATGAACCGTGACGACAAAGTCGTGCTGGCGATCCGGGTTTTTCACTTCTGTCATTTCGAAAGTCCAACGTGCAAGAGATAAAGGGGGCGCCGGTTCATCGCGTTGTCCCGGTCCGACTGGCCATGTGGCGCTCGTTACCCTGCTTGTCCTGGTCCGTTTCAAGGTACAGAAGCTCGTAGTCGGTACCCCGGGCTTTGAGTACGGGAACGACAGGTCGTCCGTTCGGAACGTCCAGCCACAACCGCAGCAAGTGCCGCTTGTGGGTGTCCGAGTCCTGGAATTCGGTACGGGAATGCAGAGTGGTGTAGTTGTTCAGGAACAGGATTTCCCCTGGCTCCAGCAAGAACGTGAGCTGAAAGGATTTTCGATTGCAGATGTCGTAAAAGGCTTTCAGGGCGGCGTCCAGCCTTTCTGGAAATGCCTGCCCTAGCGTCTGGGCGGCGGCCCGCATGTAATTGCCCACGCACATCGAACTCAGCGTACTGCCGACCCGGGAAAACACTGGAATCCGGTAGTCCGTTACCGGAGTGTGGGACTGGGAGCGTTCCGCTGTGGCATAGGGATAACCTTCATACAGCGCCGGCAGCAACTGCGGATTCTCGGTCACCAACTGATTGTGTACCGCCAGGCCACTGACAATTTCCGTGGTTCCGCCGCTGGCGGCCCCGCTGAGGCACAGCAGTCCGATGATCTCGAAGGCGTCCGAGTGGAACCCCAGCTCTCTGTTGGACTGGTAGCCGCGATTCTTGGGATTGGACGGCTCGTGGCGGACATGGCCGATACGATCGCCACGAGTGCTCTGTACCACGGGGCGGCCCAGGTGCAGGGCCAGCCCCCAGAACAGACGTTCAAGGGCCTCGCCGGTGAAGCGAGTAATGTCGATGCCCTGCAGCACCGCGACTCCGGGACCGTCCTGAAGCGCCTTGTGCAATTTGCCCAGCAGTTCCTGAATGGCGGGGGCTGCGAAGTCCTCCCGAGTCAGGTCATGCATCGGCTTGTGGGCGCTATTGGCCAACAGTTGCTCGATGCATTGCAGCTCGGGCTCACCCAGGTTCAGCAGGACATCAGCCTTGGACTTGAGCGTGGCCGCGGTCCAGACGGCGGGGTCGTCGACCGCGACGGGCGAAGACCTGTTGTGTTCGATGTTCATCGGGGATTCCTCAGGCGCTGCAGGCCGTGCAGGCGGGATGTTGCGGTTTGTCGATGATTGTCGTTTGCAGGGTCGCGAAATCGATGGTGACCAGTTTTCCCGCCGAGCTCATGGGCCATCCGACCAGATGGCGCACGATGTCCGCCGACATCATGCCGCCCACGGTCATGGCGCAATGGCTGAAGGCCGAGGTCGCCGGAATCAGGTCATGCTGTTCGCGATACTGACGGGTGGCATGGTGATCGGGGTTGTGTTCCTGGGACCATTTTTCGTCACAGCGAAAACAGCCTGACTGCCCGGGAAATTTGGTCCAGAGCATGCCCATGCCGGCCGAGACGCTGTTGAAGACCGCCGGTACGCCTCTGGCAAAGCAGGCGTCGCTGATCCAGCGATCAGCGGCGATCACCGGGCGATCGATTGCGGCGACGATAATGTCGGGCTTGAACTCGTCGATCAGCCGAGTGACGGCCTCGGTACCGGTCAGGCGCTCGAAGACGGTATTTACCCTGACGTCCGGGTTGATGGCGTTCAGTCGGATCTTGAGCCCATCGACTTTTTTCAGGCCGATATCCTGGACCGTGAACAGTTGCCGGTTGAGGTTCCCCAATTCGATTTCGTCGAAATCCACCAGGGTGATGGTCCCGCAGCCGGCCATTGTCAGGGCAGTCGCCGTGCAACTGCCTAACCCTCCGCAGCCTAGCATCAGAACATGACCCTCGAGCAGGCGGGTCTGTAGCTCGGCCGGCGTCCGGCCGTCCCGGGCCAATGCAGCAAAGCCATTGAGATTGCGAGAGTAGCGATCGGTCTGGTCGGGCCGCAGGTGCTGGGGTTCGAAGAACGAACGGTCCTGGAGCAGATTCTGCGCCCGCAGTTCCTCGACCAGGGCCAAGAGCTCATCGTACTGGGCCGGGTGGCCCTGGGTATCCAGTTGTTGGGCAATCCAGGACAGGTCGTTCTGGCCGTTCATCAAGTGAAGGGCGATGTACTTCCAGCCATTCGGATCGTCGAGGATCAGGCTCGCGTCACCCTGCCGGGTTCCTCGATGAATGGCCACGCGATGGGCATGAATAGGGACGGCCACTACGGTCGCTTGCAGTTGTGGCAGGTTCATCGAGCGAGCTCCTTGAGGGTAATGACGGGCAGCAGGATGCCTTTGCGGCCTACATTCATGACCGGGTCGAAACTGGCGCGTGCCTGGAAACCCGCGAAGCGTCCGCCGTATACGTAGGTATCCACCCCTGACCACATCGACTCGGTCACGCCGAGGTCCGGATGAACGGCAGAAAGCGTCCGGCCCTGGATGTACTGCTGAACCACGAAACTGTGGGGCCCCTCCAGTGCACTGCAAATCCCTTGCTCCCATTGCTCCTGTGTCGCGAAAGGCCCTACCAGCAAACCTTCACCACGGGTCGCGTTTGAGGGCTTCAACACCAGATGTGGGCGATGCCGCCTGACATAGCTGATCAGGTCGATCGGCTGGCCCTGGGGATTGCTGCTCTGGCCGGCAGCCAGCAGACGGGTCCAGGGAATATGCGTGCGGCACAGCTCTCGATCCTCCTCGGGCAACAGCGCCAACATCTTGGGATCGCTCAACAGGGCCATGATGGCCTTGTCCGCAAGGGGCCACTGGCTGATCAACGGATTGAGGAACGTCACCTCTGCGTTCGACGCCGCATCGAGATACTCACTGACCAGTGGTTCGTCGATAAGATCGCGCAGGTCGAGTTTGTTGTAGGCCATGTCGATGACGCGGCCTTGGGGGTCGACGAGGTGACCGTCGCGCCGCTTGAGGTCGGCCGCATCGATTTCCTCGGTGGGCACGCCGAGGCGGTTCAACCCGGCAACCATCTGGGCCACTTCGTTTTTGAAGCGCCCTTTGAACGTCACGATGGCGGCTCGCCGGGCCGGTTGTCCCGTGCGCTGAAAGTGGGCGCTCAGGAGCTCCTTGAGGAACAGATCCGGATCGCTCACGAACGGTTGGAAATCGACGCTGTGGTCGATGCCCGTCAGCAGGGGGTTGTCGATCTCGGCCCAGAGGCGGCCGGCCAGTCCGTTCTGGATCACACCGCCGGGGCAGTCGGTATTGGTCTCCAGAATCCGATAGACGCCCTCGCTGTCGAATAGCCCGTCGAGTCTGAAAATACGTACCAGCGGTGAATGCCCCGGCAGGTTGAAGGTCAGGTGTTCGCTGTTCTTGTAGGCAGGAAACAGCGTGCGTACTTGTTCGTTCTCGACGTAGATTCTCGCGGCGTGATCGAACACCCGGGCGAAGCCCTCGCCGAGGGTCTGCAATTGCGCGACCGTCTCGTTCGACAGGATCAGGGGACGGATGGAGACGGGGTAGCTTTTACCTTCAAAATTCAGCCCTTCGCTGGACAGCGAATCGCAAAAACGTTTTTGCGCCGCGATCAGTCGTTTATGCGCATCCGGTGTCAGGTGGGCAAGGAATTGCTCGATGAGGCGATCATCCGCCTCGAAAAGACTGGTGTTGGGCGTGCAGGCTAAGGCGTTATTGTTCATATCGATTTCCTCGGGCTTGGACGGTCATTTTTTTGCAGCGCTACTCAGGGCGCGGCCCAGCTGGGCGAGCCCTTTGTCGAGGGACTGTGGGTCGATGGTGAGCGGAGGGAGCAGTTTGATGATGTTGTCCTGCGCGCCGCAGGTTTCGACGATCAGGCCGCCGGCATAGGCCTGGGCACTGACCTGCTGGGTGGTGAGCGCATCGGGCAGCTCGATTCCCCAGATCATTCCCAGTCCGCGGACGGCTTTGATCAGTTGGGGCCAGCTCTCTTGCCAGTGTGCAATGGTGTCGGCGATCCGTTTCGAACGCTGGCTCAGGGCGTCCATGAAGTCGCAGTCCTGCCAGTAGCGCAGGGCCTGGGCGGCGGCGATGAACGCCAGGTTGTTGCCGCGGAAGGTACCGTTGTGTTCTCCAGGCTGCCAAAGGTCCAGCTCGGGCTTGATCAATACCAGGGACATGGGCAAGCCATAGCCGGAAATGGACTTGGCCAGGCAGACGAGGTCGGGCTGGATACCCGCCCTCTCGAAGCTAAAGAAAGTCCCGGTTCTTCCGCATCCGGCCTGAATGTCATCGACGATCAGCAGAATGCCGTGGCGGCTGGCCAGTTGGGCGAGACCTCGCAGCCATTGGGGGCTGGCAACGTTTACGCCTCCTTCGGCTTGCACCGGTTCGACGATGAACGCGGCCGGCAGGTCGATCCCCGATCCGGGCATGGTCAACATGTGTTCCAGCACGCTCAGGGTGTCCACCTGCTGGCCGAGAAATCCTTCGTAGGGCATCCGTGTGATGTCCGGCAACGAAACACCGGCCGCGGCACGCTTGGCGCTTCGGGCCGACGCAGCGAGGGCTCCCAGGGACATGCCGTGAAATGCATTGCTGAAGGCGACTATGTTGGTTCTGCCGGTGACTTTACGGGCGAGTTTCATCGCTGCTTCGACAGCATTGGTGCCGGTCGGGCCGGTGAACTGCAGGCGGTAGTTCAGTGCTCTGGGGCCTAGGATGATCCGGTTGAATTCCTCGATGAAGGTCTTCTTGGCGCTGGTGTGCAAGTCCAGGGAATGGGTAATACCGTCGCTTCGCAAGTACTCCAGTAATGCCTCCTTGATCATTGGGTTGTTATGTCCATAGTTCAATGAGCCCGCCCCGGACAGAAAGTCGATGTATGAGGTGCCATTGATATCGGTCAATATCGAATTGCGCGCGATGGCGAAAATGGCGGGAAACTTTCGACAGTAACTTCTGACCGCGGATTCGTGATTGAAAAATGTATCGGCAGGGTCTTCACTGATCAGTGATACCGCTTCAGTAATAAAGTTATTCATGTCAATATCCTTCCAATGGAATTAATTGCAATTAAATCCAGATGGTGAGACTGAATAGGGGATGAGCTACGGCATACAGATGCCGGTTTCAGAGTTCTTCGCGAATGACAATCTTCCCCTGGCTGGCCAATAGCGGAGAGTTCTCGCAGGCAATATATGAGACTGTTTGCTGGTGGTCGCTGACATGGTAGTGCCCGGCCCAGGCGGGAACATAGATAGCGTCGCCGGCTTCCCAGTGAAGAACTTTCTCTTCAATGTAAGTTGCGCCACTTCCGCTTAGAACATAAATGACGGTTTCGTAGTTATGTCTGTGCAGGCGGGTTTGTGTGTTGGGAGCGAGTTGTTCCAGGCTCACGCGCATTGTTTGCACCGGTAAATCCACGACACTGCTTTTCTGGCTCGATGTTGGCGTGGTCCGTGGCGCACCACGCTCGCCCTCGACGGCGACATGCAACAAGCGGCGCGGCAGCTGGATAGGAACAGTGGTCACGGCATTCAACCAGGTGAGCTTGTCCGGCTGCGCGCGCTGCTCATCATGAGCTTGCGCGGGCTCCTGGCCGACCTTCTGCCAGATGGCATCGAACATTGCGCAGCGCTTGAGAATGATCCGACGTCCGACGTCCTTGGCCAGGAGTCTTGCTCCAGGTGAGCACTGGGCTAGCTGTTCGAGGATGCCCAGCATCGTGATCGCGTGGTCCTCATCCTCTTCGATGTGCACACGGAAGAACTCCAGGCCTTCTTCGCTGACATTCAGGCGCTCCAGGGCCTGCAGGACGGGCCTATAGATCAGCGGCACGATCGCCTCGGCTCCCATGCACAGGGCCGCGAGGCCCTCGATGGCGTTTTCGCGGCGACAGAACTCCATGACGGCCTGAGTGAAGTCGAGGGTCTGCGGCAAGGCCTTTTCGGCCATGGCATGGGTTCCGGTGGCGCGCAGGGTTCTTTGGAACAGCTCGGCATGAGTCACCTTGCCTACGTCGTCGATTCCCATTTCCTCCTGCATGTTTTTCATCAGGTGCTTGATGTCATCCAGGCTCTCGAGCCGGTTGATTATGGCGCAGAGAAAACGGGTGAAGTTGCGAGAGTAGTGATGATGTTGTACCAAGAAAAAGCGCATGCCTTTTAAAGAGATACTCCCCTCTTGCATGGCCAAGAGCAGCGGATGGTTGACCAACTGATTCAGCGAGTCGCTATCCAGCCATGTATCCCATATGGATCCGCCAGTAAGGTCCTCAATAATATCGGTTGTGAGTTCACGGGGTACGGCACTTTCCAATTTCACTATCGAACTCCTTGTAGAAGTAATAGTTTCAGGGATGAGTAAACCCACCACACCGGATAAAACACTATATGCCGATTTCAGAAGGGCATGAGTCGTGCTGTTTATCGCTGTTGGATATATTGCCAAAGAATCGCGTCATGACCATGGCGGGATTATTTAATGAATAAATAATCCTCTCAGGGGCAGCGAAAGTAGATAAGGCAGTTCAGGGGTTAACGCTCATCGGTGAATCCTTTCTTATTAGTGTAAAGAATAGTTATCTATCATTTCCATGATGTAGGGATTATGAATAGCTTCGACTATTTAGGGTGTCAAGAAGAATTGGATCCATAGGTCGGGTAGGAATGATCTGAATTGATATTAAGATGATTCCACCGTTTCGACGGTAGGCAAATTTGATGACTGTAATCATTAACTTGGCGACACATGAGGCACTTTTTTTCGCGTGTCACCAGCCACAGGTATTTCGTCGGATCACCTGTGCCGAGGGGTGTTTTTGCCGTCTTTTTTTATTGCATGTTGGCAGGCATTTTCCGTGCCTGAGGTGAAAGGCAATCCAGTCCCGGGGGATTGTTACGTCAACGGTGATAATCGCCAGAGAACGAGCTTGCTGGAAGACAACCCAAAAAGGCCGCGCAGCGATTGAACGCTGCGCGGCTTTTTTTTTTTGGGGGGGGGGGGGGGGCAGGTCGTTAAGCCTGACGTTGCCACCTCTGGCGCGGACGGAGCGACAGAATCACCGGCTGCCCGCCAGAAACTCATCGGTGGACACCACACTGGCGTAGGCGAACCCCAGGGACGACATGAAGGCGGCATGCACCTGGGCCGCCGGCACCACCACACCATTGAATTCGAGGTCGCGGGTGGCGCAGGCGTCATGGATCACTGTGACGCCATAGCCCAGGTCGGCGGCAGCGCGGGTGACGCCGTCGATGCACATGTGGCTCATGCTGCCGACCACCACCAGTTGCTCAATGTCGTGCTGGTCGAGGATGGCTTCGAGCTCGGTTTCGCGGAACGAATTGACGAAGTGCTTGAGCACCACCGGTTCGTCGGCGCGGTTGGTGACCTTGGGGTGCAGTTGTGCTCCGCTGGAGCCGGGGGTGAAGAACGGCGCGCTGTCGGAAGTGAATTCGTGGCGGATGTGCACCACCTGCTGGCCTCTGTCACGGAAGGCCTGGATCAGCCGCGCGGCGTTGTCGGCGGCGGCTTCGACGCCCACCAGGGGCCACTTGCCGTCGGGGAAGTAGTCGTTCTGGATATCGACTACGATGAGTGCTTGCTCGGCCATGGGTGTGTCCTCTGGAGTGGTGGCTGGCTGTGGAGTCCAGTATTGGCTCCGGCGGGCCGGTCGAGGATTGGCTGCACCGACAATAGAAGGGGGAAAACTGACAATGGGTATGGAAAGCGCAGTCGCCGAGCTGGGCGTGCTGATCTATCCCGGGGCACAGATGGCCGCGGTGCATGGCTTGACCGACCTGTTCGGGGTCGCCAACCGTATCGCCGCCGAACAACGCAGTACGCAGTTGCCGCTGTTGCGCATCAGCCACTGGCAGGCGCAGGCCGAGCAGGCGCCTATACGGGTATACGACAGTCACCCTGATGTCGACGGTCCATTGCTGGCGGTGCTGATCCCACCCTCGGTGGCCGGTTTCTCCCAGGCACAGGCACCGCAGGCGCTGACCCAATGGCTACGCCAGCAGCATGCCAATGGTGCGACCCTGGGCGGGGTCTGTGTCGGGTCGATCCTGCTGGCCGAAAGTGGCCTGCTCGACGGTCGCAGTGCCACCACTCACTGGACTTCGGCGAAGCAGTTCGCCGAGCGCTACCCGAACATCCGCCTGAACGCCGACAAGCCGATCGTCGACGATGGCGACCTGATCACCACTGCCGGCCTGATGGCCTGGTCCGAGCTCGGGCTGCGCATGGTCGATCGCCTGCTGGGCCCGAGCATTGCCAGTGGCACCGCGCGTTTTCTGGTGATCGAGCACAGCGACAGTGCCAGCCAGTGCGGCAGTAACTTTGCGCCGATCCTCGGCCACGGCGACGCGGCGATCCTCAAGGTGCAGCACTGGCTGCAGGCCAATGGCGCGGTGGACGTTTCCCTCGCCATCATGGCGCAGCAGGCCGGGCTGGAGGAGTGCACCTTCCTGCGGCGCTTTCGGGCCGCCACCGGGCTCAAGCCCACCGAATATTGCCAGCACTTGCGGGTGGGCAAGGCCCGGGAAATGCTCGAGTTCACCAACGGCACCATCGACCATATCGCCTGGACGGTCGGTTACCAGGACCCGGGGGCGTTCCGCGCCACCTTCAAGAAGATCACCGGGCTGGCGCCCAGCGAATATCGCGCGCGTTTCGGCGTGACACCGCCGACACCGCTGGCGCGGGCCGGGCAGGGCTGACCTTCGCGAGTCGTGCAAAATACCGGGCGGCGCCGGTCGATCGTGCAAAATAAGACAGGCCCAATGCCAGCAACGATGGCGTAGAGCGCTTATCCAGGGGGGATTCGACTCCCCCCGGGCCTTGGCGTGATCCCTGCACCCTTCCTTGTACATTCATCACGCCGATGACAAAGGGGGACGCATGACCCCGACGCAACGCAAGAAACGAGTGGTCGCCCACTCGGTCCATCCGGGGGCCTCTCAGCATGTAGTGGAGACCAATCGCGCGCTGGCCCGATGGCTGGCGCAGATACTCGGGCTGGAGTTCGCCGGTGACTACGACCCGTTCGTGCATGGCCAGGGCGAGCTGTACCTGCTGCCGACGCAGACCATCGTCGGCCCTGCCGCGGCCCGGCAATTGCGGGTCAAGGGGCCGGGCGACCTGTGGGGCGGGTATGTCGAGCATGACTTTATCTGCACCAAGGCCATCACCCATGGTTTGTTGAACAAGAACGCCGTGGCCCCGCCGGGCTGGGCGCCGCTGTTCTCCCTGCGGGTGCGCAATGTGGTGCTGGACGGCCTGAGCGTGTTCACCCTGAACGACGCCCGGCCAGCGGCCAGCCATTTGCTTTACAGCGGGCCGATCCGCATGAAGCCGATCCATGCCTGCGCCGGTCGTGGCCAGCAGGTGATCGAGAGCCTGGAGCACTTCGACGAGCTGCTGACGCAACCGGACGTCGCCCGGCAGTTCAATGAAGGCGTGGTCCTGGAGCAGGATCTGCAACAGGTGGTCACCTACAGCGCCGGCCAGTCCTTTATCGCCGGCCATGTCCTCAGCTACTGCGGCCAGCAGTACCTGACCGAGGACGCCGACGGCGAGCAGGTCTACGGTGGCTCCGAGCTGTTGGTGGTGCAGGGGGGCTACCCTGAGTTGCTGGCGCTGCAACTGCCGCCGGACGTGCGCCAGGCGGTGCAGCAGGCCCAGGTTTTCGACGCCGCCGCCGATGAGGCCTATCCGCGCTTTTTCGCCTCCCGGCGCAATTACGATATCGCCCAGGGCCTGGACGCCGAGGGCCGGCAACGCAGCGGCGTACTCGAGCAATCGTGGCGCATGGGCGGTGCCAGCAGCGCCGAAGTGGCGGCTTTGCAGGCCTTTATCAACCATCCGGGCATGCGCGCGATTCGTGTGTCCGCGGTGGAAACCTATGTCGACCGGCCCTTGCCGGTCGATGCCATCGAGGTCTATCGCGGGCCCGCGGAGCACAGTGACTTTCTTCTCAAATATGTAACGGTCAAATCCTATGACGGCTAGAAGCGAAAGCATTCAAATCGACATCGATGACGAGCAGATGAGCGGGACCTTCCTCAGTCCCAGGTCGAAAGTCCCCGGCGTACTGTTTGTCCACGGTTGGGGTGGGAGCCAGGAACGCGACCTGGAGCGCGCCCGGGGCATCGCCGGGCTGGGTTGCGTGTGCCTGACCTTCGACCTGCGGGGCCACGCCGGTAGCGGTATCCCGCTGAACCGCGTGACCCGCGAAGACAACCTGCGCGACCTGTTGGCGGCCTATGACCGCCTGCTGGCCCACCCGGCCCTCGACACCTCGGCAATCGCCGTGGTGGGCACCAGTTACGGTGGCTACCTGGCAAGCATCCTGACCTCTCTGCGGCCGGTGCGCTGGCTGGCGCTGCGGGTACCGGCGCTGTACCGCGACGAAGCCTGGAACAGCCCCAAGCGCGACCTGGACAAGGCCGACCTGCTGGATTACCGCAGCAGCCTGGTGCGCATGGACAGCAACCGGGCGCTGCATGCCTGCGCGGCGTTCACCGGGGATGTGCTGCTGGTGGAGTCGGAGACTGACGAGCATGTGCCGCACGCCACCATCATGAGTTACCGCGCGGCCTGCCAGCAGACCCATTCCATGACCCACCGGATCATCGACGGCGCCGACCATGCCCTGAGCGATCCCGTGTCGCAGCAGGCCTACACCTCGATCCTGGTGGACTGGATCACGGAAATGGTGGTGGGAGAACGGTTGAGCATCATTCAGTCGCGATAGTCGAAAGCGCTGGTTGAATGGGAGCGCAAGCTCGCTCCCCGGAGAGGAACGCGCGTGGTTGTCGCGACAGCGTCAGTTGCCTTTGCGCGGCTTTTTCTCCACGCGCAACGCCTTGGCTTTGGCTTCCAGCGCCAGGTACATCAGCAGCGCGATCAGCAGCGGCAGGATGAAGTAGATCGCCCGGTAGGCGATCAACCCGGCCAGCAGGCTGCCGCGGGACACCTCATGTTGCAGCAGGGCGATGAACACCGCCTCCAACACCCCGAGCCCCGCCGGGATATGGGTGATGACCCCGGCGATGCTGCTGATTAGCAGCACTCCGAGCACCACCGGGTAATCGAGCTTGCTGGGCAGCAGGGTAAAGATCACCGCTGCCATCAGCGACCAGTTGAGCGCGCCCAGGGCCAGTTGCAGCAGGGCCATGTGCAACGAGGGCAGGTTGATCTCGACCCCGCGTATCGACCACTCGCGCCGTCGGGAAAATCGACAGGCCGCCAGGTAACCCACGCCCAGCACCAGCAGCAGGACGCCCACCCCCTGCAACGCGCCGTTGCTGAGCTGCCAGCCGGGCGGCAGCTTCATCAGGCCACTGGCGAACACCGTGCCGGCCACGGCCATGTAGCCGAACCAGTTGGTGGCCAGGCTCAGGCCGAGGATCTTGGCGATGTTGCCGGTGCTCACCCCGAGCCTGGAGTACAGTCGGTAGCGCATGGCGATCCCGCCGACCCAGGCGCTGAGGTTGAGGTTGAAGGCATAGCTGATGAACCCCACCGGCAGGATCTGCCGCCAGCCGAGGTTCTGCCGGATGTAGGTGCGCCCGATCAGGTCGAAGCAGGCATAGACCAGGAAGCTGGCCAGGGTCAGGCTCGCGGCGATGACCAGGGTGCGCACCTTGAAGTCGGCCAGGGTGCCAAGCACCTCGCCCCAGTCGATGCGCCGGGCCAGCAGGGTGAACAGCACGATCAACAGCAGGAAGAAGGCGATGGTCAGCGGTTTCTTCAGGCGTTGCCAGCGCGACCGGGCATGCGACGCGGCGGGTGTCGAGCCATGGGCATCAGTGCGGCTCATGGGGCGACTCCCGCTGGGTGGCGGCCTGGCCGAAGGGCTTCAACTGCGGCTTGTGGGCGGGCAGCCAGCCGGCCCAGGCCGGAAAGTGACGCAGGATGTGAAACACCAGGAAGCCCACGGTCAGTCGCCACAGGCGGCCGCGACCGGAACCCTTGGCCGGCATGGCCTGGCAGTGGTCGCGGCTGAGCCGGTCGAGGCGCTCGAACAGGTCGTGATTGAAGGCCCGGTCGCGGATCAGCACATTGGCTTCCAGGTTCAGCGACAGGCTCAGCGGGTCGAGATTGCTCGAGCCCACGGTGCTCCAGTCGTCGTCCACCAGCGCCACCTTGCCGTGCAGCGGCCGTTCGCAATATTCGTAGATGGTCACGCCATCCTTGAGCAGGTAGTCATAGAGCGTGCGTGCCGCCAGCCTGGCCACCAGCATGTCCGGCTCGCCCTGCAGGATCAGCCGCACCTCGACGCCACGGCGCGCGGCGTTGCGGATCTCGCGCAGCAGCCGATAGCCGGGGAAGAAATAGGCATTGGCGATCACCACCCGTTGCCGGGCTCCACGCAGCACCTGGCGGTAGACCTCTTCGATATCGCTGCGGTGCAGGCGGTTGTCGCGATAGACCAGGCGCACCTGGCCGTCATGGTCGGTCAGGGCCAGCTGCGCGCGGCGCTGCCGGCGGCGTTGCCACCAGTAGCGGGCGCGGGCCGGGCCGTCGCCCTGGCTCAGGGCGAAATGATGGATATCCACCACCGCCGGCCCCTGGATCTCTACCGAGTAGTCCTGCTTGGCCTGGGGACCGAAATCGGCCAGGTGATCGGCGGAGAAGTTGATCCCGCCGACAAAGGCGATGCTGCCGTCGACCACCACTATCTTGCGATGCAGGCGGCGGAACCAGTTGGTGCGTACCCCGAGAATCGGCTGCGCCGGGTCGAATATCTGCAAGCGCACCCCGGCGTTGCTCATGGCGGCAAGGAATTCGGAGCTCAATTCGCCGCAACCGAAGCCGTCCAGGCTGACGGTGACCCGTACACCACGCTGTGCGGCCTCGATCAGGATACCGTGCAGCTCCTGGCCGACCTTGTCCTCGAAAAGGATGAAGGTCTCCAGCAGGATCTCGTGCTGCGCCTGGCGCAGCACTTCGAACACTCGGGGGAAATAGGCTTCGCCATTTTCCAGCAGCACCACCCGGTTGTTGCTGTGCCAGCCATATTCGAGGTCCATCCGTGGCGGCTCGTGGGCCAGCCCGGCGTCGGGCAGGCGGTCCACCGTGGTTTTTTCCAGAGGCATGTCGTTCATAGTTCGACCTCGACCGACAGCGGCGCGTGATCGGAGAGATGGGACCAGGGATGGGTGTCCAGTACCTGGGGCCGGTGGACCTTCAGGTGACGCACGTAGATCCGGTCCAGCCGCAGCAGCGGCAGGCGCGCGGGGAAGCTGCGCGCCGGCTTGCCGTGCAGGCTGACAAAGGCCTCCTGCAAGCCACTGGGAGCGAGCTGCGCGTCGGCGCGCAGCCGCCAGTCGTTGAAGTCGCCGGCGACGATCAAGGGCGCATCGACGGGCAGCTCGGCGATCAGTTGCAGCAGCAGGTCCAGCTGTTGCTGGCGGTGGCTTTCGCGCAATCCCAGGTGCACGCAGATGGCATGCACTTCCAGGGCGTCGCCGGGCAGGCGCAGCACGCAATGCAGCAGGCCGCGGCTCTCGTGTCCGGACAGGGAGATGTCGAGGTTGTCGTAGCGAATGATCTGGAACTTCGACAGCAGCGCATTGCCGTGGTCGCCTGCCGGGTACACCGCATTGCGCCCATAGGCGAACTGCGGCCAGATGCTGTCGGCGAGGAACTCGTATTGCGGCATGCTCGGCCAGTTGTTGTAGCGCTGCGGATGCTGGTCGTGGGCGCCGTGCACCTCTTGCAGGAACACCACATCGGCGGCCACGCTGCGCACCGCCTCGCGCAGCTCGGGCAGGATGAAGCGCCGGTTCAGGGCGGTGAAGCCCTTGTGGGTGTTCACCGTCAGCACCGTGAAGCGGCGCGCGGCGGCAAGCCCGATCGCGGGTTGTATCGGGCTGTTGGCCGACTCGTCATGGCTCATGGCAGCACCCCCGGCGGGGCGGGCTCGCCGGGCGCCGTCGCCAGCGCCTTGTCGAGCCCGAAGCGCTGCAGCAGCCGACGGGCATCGAAGGGCGCGCGGACCTTAAGGTCATTGTCGAAATAACAAAACACCTCCCGGCTCTTGCGCGCCCTGGGGGGGTGCCGGGCGTCGATCAGCCGGGCATCGGCGGGTTGTTTGCCGTTGTGCCAGGCCTCGATCCGGTCGCCCCAGCGCTTCAGGGCCTGGGGCGTATAGCCGCTGGCATACAGTTCCTTGTCGCCATGCAGCCGCAGGTAGACGAAATCGCCGGTCAGGTCCTCGCAATAGGGCCACTTGCCGGCGGTGTCGGCCACCACCAGCGCCACACCGTGCTGGCGCAGCAGGTGGGTGAATTCGGGCACGGCAAAGCTTGCATGGCGGATTTCCACGGCATGGCGCATGGCTTTTTTGCCGTAGGCCTTGGTGCTGGCGTGGCCGTTCAGGCGTGGTTCGTGCTGGCGGGCGAGGGCGGCGGCCTGTTCGGTATCGGCGGGCAGTTGCTGAAGAAAGGCGCCGAACAGCTCGGCGTCGAACTGAAAACTCGGCGGAAACTGCCAGAGGATCGGCCCGAGCTTGTCCTTGAGCTCCAGCACGCCCGAGGCGAAGAAGTTGGCGATCGGCTTGTGCATATCCCGCAGCCGCAGGATATGGGTGATGTAGCGCGGTGCCTTGACACTGAACACGAAGTCCTTGGGGGTATCGGCATACCAGTCGGCATAACGCTCGGGGGTCTGCAGCGCGTAGAACGAACCGTTGATTTCGATGCTGTTGACTGCGCGCGAGGCGAATTGCAGCTCGCGCTTCTGCGTCAGCCCCTCGGGGTAGAAATCTCCACGCCAGGGCTTGTAGCGCCAGCCGGAAATACCGATATGAATTGCCGCCATGTCCGCTCCCGTCCGATGGTCTCCGAACCGTCTCTGTCTTTTGATGACTGCCCGGCTGGCGGGAAAGTTTCGACCTTCCTACGGACGGCGTTTTCCAGCCCGCAGCGGCGGGCTGGTGGGCGATGGGCCGCCTGACGCTTGTGTAAAACCCTGCGCCGGGCGTCGATCAGCCGCCAACGCCAGCCCCGCTAGGCGCCACCCTTTACGATCGGGCATAAAAAACGCAGCCGGTCAGGGCTGCGTTTTTCTGCTTGGGGCCTGCTGGCGGGCTCAGTGCCCGACCACCACCCGGCTCGAACCCTCGGCCGGCGCGGCGTATACCGGGCCAAGGCGATCCAGGCGTCCGCTCCAGGCGGTCAGGGCCAGGGCGCCCAGCACCACCAGGCCACCGATCCAGGCGGTGTGGATCAGCCCCAGGTGGGCGACGATCAGGCCGCCACCCCAGGCGCCGCCGGCGATGCCGAGGTTGAAGGCGGCGATGTTCAGGCCCGAGGCCACGTCCACCGCCTGCGGGGTGTGGTGTTCGGCCTGGCGCACCACGTAGACCTGCAGGCCCGGTACGTTGCCGAAGGCCACGGCGCCCCACACCAGCACGGTGGCCAGTGCCAGCCAAGGGTTGCCAGCGGTGAAGGTGAGCAGGAACAGCACGCCGGCCAGCAGGGCGAAGATGATCTTCAGGGCGCTGATCGGGCCGCGCTTGTCCGCCAGCTTGCCGCCCCAGATGTTGCCCACGGCGACCGAGATGCCGTAGACCAGCAGCACCAGGCTGACGGTGCTGGCGCTGAAGCCGGAAATGTCCTGGAGAATCGGCGCGAGGAAGGTGAAGGCGATGAACGAGCCGCCGTAGCCCACCGCGGTCATGGCGTACACCAGCAGCAGGCGTGGTTGTTTCAGCACTTGCAGTTGTTGCAGCAAGGACGCCGGTTTGCTGTGGGCGATGTTTTTCGGCACGTAGATCAAGCTGCCGATAAAGGCGAACACCCCCAGCGCGGACACGACGAGGAAGGTTTCGCGCCAGCCGAAATGCTGGCCGATAAAGGTCCCCAGCGGCACGCCGGTGACCAGGGCCACGGTCAGGCCGGTGAACATGATGGCAATCGCGCTGGCGGCTTTCTCCTTGGGCACCAGGCTGGTGGCGATGGTCGAGCCGATGGAGAAGAACACGCCATGGGCCAGGCCGGTGACGATTCGCGCCAGGACCAGGGATTCATAGCCGGGCGCTTGCCAGGCCAGCAGGTTGCCGAGGGTGAACAGCACCATCAGCGACAGCAGCAACAGTTTGCGCGGGACCTTGCCGGTCAGCGCGGTGAGCACCGGCGCGCCGACGGCGACACCCAGGGCGTACAGGCTGACCAGCAGCCCGGCGGACGGCAGGCTGACGCCGAGGTCGGCGCCGATGGTGGGTAACAGACCAACGATGACGAACTCAGTCGTCCCGATGGCGAAGGCGCTCAGGGTCAGCGCGAGCAAGGCAATGGGCATGGCTGCAACTCCGGTGGATTCGATAATGGAGCGCAGTGTCCGGATTCGACTCGTGCGGAAAAATAGCGGTTTCGGTATTTGATATTTGACCAGTGGGCAAATATCGAATGACGGCAGGCTTCTGTAGGCGAGAAGCTTGCTCGCGATAAGGCCGGCGCGATGCCCCAGGCAGCCCGCGGCCCAATGTCAGTGGCGAATCAACCGGGTCCGCAACTCAAGGCTGGCCTGCGGCTCGAGGTCCAGCCAGAAATGCTGTTTGCCGGCGATCTCGGCGGCCGCGGGCAGGCCGTCGCGGTACACCAGCCGGTTGCCGGCCAGGGCCGGGACCTTCGGCCCGGGCAGCAGGGTGCCGGCGAGGTTCAGCGGGTCGACGCCACACACCGCGATCAGGCTGCCGTCCAGCGGGCGTCGGCGAACCTCGCGCAACAGGGCGATGGCCTCGGGCAGGGCGAACTGCTCGCCGGCCAGGCCGCTGACAAAACGCCCGCCACGGATTTCGCCGCGGGCCTCCAGCCGATGGAAGGTGCGCAGCAGTTCGCGCCAGCTCGGCAGCCAGTCGGCCTCGCGCTCCAGCAGGCGCCAGAACACCACGCCATAACGCCGCAACAGGGTCATGGCGATGTGTTCCAGGGTGGCCGGTGGGAGTGCCTGCGCATGGCTGCCAACGCCCTCCAGCACCCGCGACGGACGCCGCAGCAGGGCCCAACGCCCCGCATCGTCCATGCCGCCGACCAGCGCCCCGCGCCCGCGCCGGCTGCTGCGGGCCTGGCGCTTGCTGGCCGGGGTGATCAAGGCGCGCAGGCCGGCAAAGCTGTCGGCATTCACCAGCCCGGCGGCCACCAGTTCCTGCAGGGCGATCTCCAGTTCGGTGCGCAGGACATGGGCTTCGTGCTGTAACTCATCGAAGAACAAGGCGCCGTGCTGGCGCAAGGCTTCATGGACCTTCTGCGCCTTGGGCGACAGCTCGCTGCTGTCGGGCTGCGCGCCCAATCCGCTCCACAGCGCGACCTGGCTGCGGGGCAGCAACACGATCGGCGTGTTGCGCAGGGTCGCACCGGCGGCTTTGTGTGGGGCGCTGAGCCGGCTCCAGACCACCTTGCCGTTGCGGCACAGCTCATCCAGCCAGGTGACGGAGTAATCCTTGATCCGCGCCGGCAGCAGGTCGCTGTCCCAGGCACCGGCCGCGGCGGCATAGCCCTCGAACTGGGCGACCGTCTGCGCCAGCATGGCGCTGCCCTGGCCCTGGGTGGCGCTGGACAGGTGCTGCCAGTCGAACAGAAAACGCATCAGGTCCTGCAGCGACACCGGTTCGATTTCCCGGCGCAGGCGTTTGACGGTGTAGCGATGAATCCGCGCCAGCAGATGCCGTTCGCACCATTCCTCCCGGGACTCGCCGGGGCTGAAGCGGCCGCGCAGCACATAACCTTCACCTTCCAGTTGCGCCAGAACCTGGGCGATCTCGCCGGCGCTCAGGCCCAGGGGTGCGGCGATGGCTTCCAGCGGCAAGGGGCCGAAGCCGCTGAGCCGGGTTCGAATCACCTCCAGCAGCGCTTCATCGCGCTGCCATTGTTCATCGAAGCCGGGCGGAGCCTCGAGAACCGGTTGCAACGGCGCCTGTGGATAGATCGCCCGCAGGCAGCCCAGGCGCTCGACAGCCAGCCACAGGGCCTGCTCGCCGTCGATCTGCAACCGGCTGGCGCGCCCGCTGTCCGCCAGGGCTTGCAGCCAATCGGTCCACTGTGGATTGGCATGGGCCTCCTGCTCGCCGATGCAGGCCAGGCTCATCAGCGCTTCATGCATTTCATCCGGGGTGCCGGGGGCGGGCCAGGCCTCCTCGCGTACCGACTGGATGGCCTCGGCATCCAGGGCGCCAAGGTCGTCGCTGGATTCGGGGTCGCTCCAGCGACGGCTGAGCACGGCCTGGGTCCGCCGCTCTTCCAAAGGCGCATCGTCGAGGAAGGTGTAAGGCCGGGCGCTGAGGATTTCCGCGGCCAGCGGCGAGGGCGCCGGCAGGTCGCGGCTGATCAGGCGCAGTTCGCCGCGCTCCATGCGCCGCAACAGCTTCAGCCAGCCCTCGCTGTCCATGGCTTCGTGCAGGCAGTCGTCCAGGGTCTGCTCCACCAGCGGATGGTCGGGAATCTGCCGTTCGCCGGCGAGGTTTTCCAGGCAGGCGATCTGCTCGGGAAACACGCTGGCGATCAGGTCTTCGCTTTTCATCCGCTGGATCTGCGGCGCCACCTTGCGCCCGCCGACAAAGCGAGGCAGCGCCAGGGCCACCCCGGCATTCCAGCGCCAGCGCACGCCGAACAGCGGCGCGTCCAGCACGGCCTGGAGCAGGATGTGTTCGGCGCTGTTGCTGTGCAGGTAACGCCAGACTTCGTCGAGTTCGAAACTGTGGCTGGTGGACAGCGACAGCACGATGGCGTCTTCGCTGGCGGCGGCCTGCAGTTCGAAGTTGAAGGTGCGGCAGAAGCGCTTGCGCAGCGCCAGGCCCCAGGCGCGGTTGATCCGGCTGCCGAACGGCGTGTGGATGATCAGTTGGGTGCCGCCGGACTCATCGAAAAAGCGCTCCATGATCAGCGTGTCCTGGGACGGCAGAGCGCCCAGGCTCTGGCGTGCGCGGGCCAGGTAGTCGACCAGTTGTTCGGCGCTGGCGGCGTCCAGGCCAAGGCTGTCGCCGAGCCAGTCGAGGGCCGACTGCAACTGGCCGGGCGTAGCGCCGAGCAGTTCGTCGAGCCGGGCCAGCAGACGCGCCACGGCAAACGACAGTTCGGTGCTGCGCCCGGGGGCTTCGCCGAGCCAGAACGGGATGGTCGGCGGCTGGCCGTGGGCGTCCTCGACCCGCACCCGGCCGGTTTCCACCCGCAGGATGCGGTACGAGGTATTGCCCAGCTGGAACACATCGCCGGCGATGCTTTCCACCGCGAAGTCTTCGTTGACGCTGCCGATATTCAGCGCCTGGGGTTCCAGCAGCACGGCATAGTCGGCGTTGTCGGGGATGGTGCCGCCGCTGGTCACCGCCGTCAGCTGGCTGCCTCGGCGGCCGCGCAGGCTACGGTTGACGGCGTCGCGATGCAGGTAGGCGCTGCGAATGCCCTGGCGCCCGTTGTAGCCCTCGGCGAGCATGCGCAGCAGCGCCTGGAAATGCCCTTCGTCGAGGTCGCTGTAGGGCGAGGCGCGGCGGATCATTTCCAGCAGCGGCTGCTCCTGCCATTCCTGGTTGCTGACTTCGGCGACGATCTGCTGCGCCAGCACATCCAGCGGCGCCTTGGGGATCTGTAAGGTATCGAGTTCGCCGCGGTGCACGCAGTCGAGCAGGGCGGCGCATTCGATCAGGTCGTTGCGGGTCAGGGCGAACAGGCGGCCCTTGGGCGTACCGCCAACCTGGTGCCCGGAGCGCCCGACCCTTTGCAGGAAAGCCGAGATCGAGCGCGGCGAGCCGACCTGGCACACCAGATCGACATCGCCGATATCGATGCCCAGCTCCAGCGAGGCGGTGGCAATCAACACCTGCAAATCGCCGCGCTTGAGGCGTTGTTCGGCGTCCAGGCGAAATTCCTTGGCCAGGCTGCCATGGTGGGCGGCCACCGCGTCCTTGCCCAGGCGCTCGCTCAGGTGGCGGCTCAGGCGCTCGGCCAGGCGCCGGGTGTTGACGAACACCAGGGTGGTGCGGTGTTCCCGCGCCAGTTCGGCGATACGCTCGTAGACCAGCTCCCAGACGTCGTTGGCCATGACCGCCGACAGCGGCACGGGCGGCACTTCGATGGCCAGGTCCCGGGGGCGGGCGTGGCCGATGTCGACGATCTCGCAGGGGCGTTCATGACCGACCAGGAAACGCGATACCGCTTCGATGGGCTTCTGCGTGGCCGACAGGCCGATGCGCGTCAGCGGCTCGCCACACAGCGCTTGCAGGCGCTCCAGGCTCAGCGCCAGGTGGCTGCCACGCTTGCTGGCGGCGATGGCGTGGATCTCGTCGACTATCACCGTGCGCGTACTGGCGAGCATCTGCCGGCCAGAGGTCGAACCCAGCAGCACATACAGCGATTCGGGGGTGGTCACCAGGATATGCGGTGCGCTCTTGCGCATGGCGCTGCGGTCTTTTTGCGGGGTGTCGCCAGTGCGTACCGCGGTGCTTATGCGCAACTGCGGCAGGCCCATGCGTTCGAGCTGCGCGGTAATCCCGGCCAGCGGGTCCTGCAGGTTGATCTGGATATCGTTGCTCAGGGCCTTGAGCGGCGAGACGTACACCACCAGGGTCTGCTCCGGCAGCGTGCCACCGTTTGCCAGGCCCCGATGCACCAGCTCGTCGATCACCGCGAGGAAGGCGGTCAGGGTCTTGCCGGAGCCGGTGGGCGCGGCGATCAGGGTCGAGCGGCGCTGGCGAATCAGCGGCCAGGCCCGGGCCTGGGCGGCGGTCGGCGCCGGGAAGCAGCTGTTGAACCAGGCGCTGACCGCGGGGTGGAAACCCGGCAGGGCGTCGGCGGGGATCTGGGGAAGGTTCATGCACAACGTTATGCGACCGCCGGGGCGAAGTTGCAAGGCTGTCTCGTCAGTGGCTACACGGACACCACGTACTCTGTAGCCGCTGCCGCAGGCTGCGATCGACCGCGTAGCGGTCGTAAAACCAGCCAATGCGATTTTCCAGACAGATCGCGGACTCAGGGTTTGCGGCAACTGTGTTGCCGATCGCAGCCTCGCGGGGCTACAGGGGGACGGTATGAGCGACGGCGCTGCACTTTCTCAGTGACGGTTGCGCCGGAAACCCGCAAAATGCAACGATTCTGAGCAATATTCATGGCCAAACCCGCGGGTCTGGCCGATTCAAACCATCGTTCCGAACAGATTGGGCCTGCTGACTCTATGCGAATGCGCCTTATGTTACTGGGTGGCGGAAATGCCCTTGGGCAGGCGCTGATTCGCCTCGGGGCAGAGGAAGACATCGGTTTCCTCGCCCCCCGCCCGCCGCAAGACGGCTGGGATGCCGCGAGCCTGACGCAACTGCTCGACGACACCCGTCCGGATGCCTTGATCAACCTTGCGTACTACTTCGACTGGTTCCAGGCGGAGAGTGTCCCCGAGGCACGCCTGGCCAGCCAGGAACGGGCGGTCGAGCGGCTTTCCGAGCTGTGCCAGCATCACAACATCATTCTTCTGCAGCCTTCCAGCTACCGCGTGTTCGACGGTTCGCGGGCCACTGCCTACAGCGAAAAGGACGAACCGGTACCGCTGGGCCTGCGTGGCCAGGCCTTGTGGCGGATCGAGCAGAATGTGCGCGCCACCTGCCCGCAGCATGTGCTGCTGCGTTTCGGCTGGCTGCTGGACGATAGCGCCGAAGGCACCCTGGGGCGTTTCCTGGCGCGTGCCGAGCATCCCGGAGAGCTGTTGTTGGCCGACGACCGCCGGGGTAACCCGACGCCGGTGGACGATGCTGCCCGGGTGATCATTTCCGTGCTCAAGCAACTCGATTGCGCCGCGCCGCTGTGGGGCACCTACCACTACGCCGGCCATGAGGCGACCACGCCGCTGGCGCTGGGCCAGGCGATCCTCACCGAGGCCCGCAGCCTGCATCCGCTGGCCATCGAGGCGCCGACCGCCCAGGCCCACGCGGCCCGGCCGGACGCCGCCGAAGAACCGCAGCACGCGGTGCTGGCCTGCAAGAAAATCCTGCACACCTTCGGGATCAAGCCACGCGCCTGGCGCGCGGCACTCCCGGCTCTACTGGATAGGTTTTATCGTCATGGCTGATGGCCCAATTCTGATCACCGGCGGTGCCGGTTTCATCGGTTCGCACCTGACCGACGCTTTGCTCGCCAAGGGCTACTCGGTGCGGATCCTCGACGATCTGTCCACTGGTAAACCCAGCAACCTGCCGCTGGACAACCCGCGGGTCGAACTGATCGAAGGCGACGTCGCCGATGCGGCCCTGGTGGCGCGGGCGATGAGTGGCTGCCGTGCGGTCGCGCACCTGGCGGCGGTCGCCTCGGTGCAAGCCTCGGTGGACGATCCGGTGCGTACCCACCAGAGCAACTTCATCGGCACCCTCAACGTCTGTGAGGCCATGCGCCAGGCCGGCGTCAAGCGCGTGCTGTTCGCTTCCAGCGCGGCGGTCTATGGCAACAACGGCGAGGGCGAATCGATCGACGAAGACACGCCCAAGGCACCGTTGACGCCCTATGCGTCGGACAAGCTGGCCAGCGAGTACTACCTTGATTTCTATCGCCGCCAGCATGGCCTGGAGCCGGCGATCTTCCGCTTCTTCAACATCTTCGGGCCGCGCCAGGATCCGTCCTCGCCGTACTCCGGGGTCATCAGCATCTTTTGCGAGCGCGCGCAGAAAGGCCTGCCGATCACCGTGTTCGGCGATGGCGAGCAGACCCGCGATTTCATGTATGTCGAAGACCTGGTGGACGTGCTGGTGCAGTCCCTGGAGATGCCGCAGCTGGAAGTCGGCGCGGTGAATATCGGCCTGAACCAGGCCACCACCCTCAAGCAATTGCTCGAGGCCCTGGGCGAGGTGGTGGGGCAGTTGCCACCGATCAGCTACGGCCCGGCGCGTTCGGGGGATATTCGCCATTCGCGGGCGAACAACCAGCGCCTGTTGCAGCGCTTCAAGTTCCCCGAGCCAACCCCGATGAGCGTCGGGCTGGCACGTTTGCTGGGCCTCTGAGCTTTCCCCAGCGATGAAAAAAGGCGCCTTTGCAGGCGCCTTTTTTGTCTGGTCGATTTAGAACTTGTAGCCCAGACCGACCATGTAGACCCATGGATCGACGTCCACGTCGACCTTGGCTCGGGTGCCGCCGGCGACCGCGTTGTTGTTCACGTAGGCGGTGGTGTCGATGTCCACGTAACGCACCTGGGCGTTGATCATCACGTTGTCGGTCAGCATGTAATCGGCACCGACCTGCCAGGCCAGGCCCCAGGAGTTCTTCGCCCGGAAATTGTCGAAACCGGCGGCGCTGGCGCGGCTGCCGACGTGCTCGTCATAGATCCAGGTGTAGTTGATACCGGCACCGACGTAAGGCTGGAAAGCGGCCTTGTGGTCCAGCGGGTAGTACACGACGCTCAGGGTCGGCGGCAGGTGCTTGAGGGTACCGAGCTTGCCGTTGGCGGCGTCCAGTGCGGTGCCCTTGAGCTTCACGTCATGCTCGAACGGGGTGGCCGCGAGCAGTTCGATACCGACGTTGTTGGTCAGCATGTAGGCGAAGTTCAGGCCCAGCTGGGTGTCGCTGCTCATGGTCGCCTTGCCACCGAGGTTGGCACCGGCCAACGGACCGCGGTCGACCTTGACGTCGCCGCTGTCGGCTTTCGGATTGACGGTGATGGCACCGGCGCGAACGATGATGTCGCCCGCTTCGTGGGCGTGGGCGAGCGGGGCGGCGAGCGCGAGCGCGAACAGGGAGGCGCTGAGCAGGGACTTGTGCATGGGAGCTCCAAAGGACGATTCGAGTTGGCTAGGTCCAATGGTAAGGATCGTCAAGGAACAGGCTTTGACTCAGCTCAATGAAAACCGGATCAGCGTCGAAGCAGGGGAACCGCGGGTGCTGTGTACGCTGCGAAACTGATCGCGAGCAAGCTTGCGGCGACAGGGAACTGTGCTGTTTTGTGGGCGCAGGCTTGCTTGCGATAAGGTCATGAATGGCACTGCGGAAAACGCGGTTTCACTCCTGCAACTCGTACACGTAGATCTTCTGCGCCTCCATCTGGTAACCCGCGTCGGCGATTTCGCTGGTGGACGCCTTGACCTGCATCGGCCCTTCGATCCAGTACGGCTGATACAACTCGTCGAGCTTCACGCCGACTGCGCTTTTTACGTGCACGATCTGGTTCGACGGCGGTGGCGGTACGTGGATGCAGGCGCCGAAATACGGCACCAGCAGAAATTCCGTGGTGCGGCCTTCCTCACTGACTTCCAGCGGCACTATGTAGCCGGGCAGGCGCACCGACAGGCCGTCCAGGCTCTGCACCACCGGGGCATTGGGCATCTCCTGCTTGGCCGCCGGGGCGGACTCGGCGGCCAGGGCGTCGCTCATCTGCGACAAGTCGTGCAGCGGTTTCATGTTCGGTACTTCCGCCGGCGCGTCCGGCGGGATCATTTCCGACCAGGCCAGGTCCCGGGGTTCGGTGGCCCACAGTGGCAGGGCGACCAGCATCAACAGTGCAAGCAGGGCGCGGGGCATACCGGAGCTCCTCATGACTAGAGACCTCATAAACGGATGGACAGGCCATCGGCCAGCGATTGTCGGTAGGCGCGCCAGGCCGGCACGCTGCCCATCAGCAGGGCGGCGATCAGGATACCGCCGAGCAGCGTCCACTCATACTCGCTCGGCCAGGCCAGCGGCAGGTACAGACCGTAGGTCGATTGCACATAACCCTGGGCCAGGGCGATGCCCAGGTACAGCAGGCCCAGCCCGGCGAGCACGCCGAACAGCGCCAGGGCGAAGGCTTCCAGCACCAGCAAGGTCGCGATATGCCAGGGGCGAGCGCCGACCGAACGCAGGATCGCCATCTCCCGGCGGCGCTCGTTGAGGCTGGTGAGGATCGCCGTGAGCATGCCGATCAGGCCGGTCAACACCACGAACAACGACACCACGAACAAGGCCTTTTCCGCGGTGCCCATCAGGCTCCACAGCTCCTGCAGAGCGACCCCGGGCAGGATCGCCAGCATCGGTTCGCCGCGGTATTCGTTGATCTCGCGCTGCACGGCGAAGGTGGCGATCTTGCTGTTCAGGCCGAGCATGAAGGCGGTGATCGCTTGCGGCGTCAGGTCCATGTTGCGCGCCTGGTCGGCGCTGATGCGGCCGTTGCCCTGGGCCGGCACGCCGTTGTGCCAGTCGATGTGGATCGCCTCCATGCCGCCGAGGCTGATGTGCAGCGTGCGGTCCACCGGGGTGCCGGTGCGCTTGAGGATGCCGACCACGGTGAAGGGTTTGTCGTCGTGCTTGACCAGGCTGATGGCCGCCACGCCGTGGGCCAGCACCAGCTTGTCACCGAGCTTGTAATGCAGGGCCTCGGCGACTTCGGCGCCGAGCACCACTTCGAACGGATCGCTGGCGAACTCGCGGCCGCTGGCCAGTTGCAGGTTCTGCTGGTGGCCGTATTGGTAGTGCTCGAAGTAGGCCACGGTGGTGCCCATCACCCGGTAGCCACGATGGGAGTCGCCGAGGGAAATCGGGATCGCCCATTTCACCTTCGGGCTACTCGCGAAGTGCTCGAAGCTGTCCCAGCGGATGTTGTTGGTGGCGTTGCCGATGCGGAACACCGAATACAGCAGCAGGTTCACCGAACCGGAGCGGGCACCGACGATCAGGTCGGTGCCGCTGATGGTGCTGGCGAAACTGGCGCGGGCTTCGGTGCGCACCCGTTCGACCGCCAGCAGCAGGCAGACCGACAGGGCGATGGCGAAGGCGGTGAGGATCGCGGTGAAGCGACGGTTAGCCAGGCTGGCCATGGCTAGACGGAACAGATACATCTCAGACCTCTGCGGGCGTGGCGGCGCGATTGAGTTCGGCCAGAGACAGGTTGCGATCGAACAGCGGCGCCAGGCTCTGATCGTGGCTGACGAACAGCAGGCTGGCCCCGGCCTCGCGGCATTCGGCGAACAACAGGCGGATAAAGGCTTCGCGGGCGTCGTAGTCCAGCGCCGAGGTGGGCTCGTCGGCGATCACCAGTTCCGGCTGGCCGATCAGTGCGCGGGCGGCGGCGACCCGTTGTTGCTGGCCGATGGACAGCGAGTCGGCGCGGCGACCGAGCAGGTCGGGGTCTTTCAACCCTAGGTGGGCGAGCAGGGTGGCCGCCGCCTGGTCGACACTGCCGTGGCGCTGCACGGCGCGGCCGGCGCGCAATCTGGAGAAGTGGCAGGGCAGCTCGACGTTCTCGCGCACCGAGAGAAACGGCAGCAGGTTGAACTGCTGGAAGATGTAGCCGGTGTGATCGACCCGGAAGCGGTCGCGGGCGCCGGCGGAAAGTTCGGTCAGCTCCTGGCCCAGCAAGCGGATGCTGCCGCGACCGGGTTTCTGCACGCCGCCGAGCAGGCCGAGCAGGGTGGTCTTGCCGCTGCCGCTGGGGCCCTTGAGGAACAGCGTTTCACCCGCTTCCAGGCGAAATGCCGGGATATCCAGCAACTGCGGATGGCCGGGCCAGCTGAAGCCCAGGTCGGACAATTCGATAAGTGCTTGGGTCATGTTGGGCCGATCATGGTGTGAGTTTTGTAGCCGCTGCCGAAGGCTGCGATAAGGTCCGCAGGACCTTCCGAGGACCTCAAGAGCAATCGATCACAGCCTGTGGCAGCCGGCTACAGGGGTCGCGGTCAGAACTTCAGGCTGGCGGCCTTGGAGGTCGCTTCCACGCCTTGCTGGCCACTTGGCGAGATGAGTTGTACCTGAATTTTCTGGGTGGCGGGGAAGGTCTTGAATACGCCGGCCAGGTCCAGGCTCTTCAGCGCGCCCGGCGTGGCACAGGTGAACTGGTAGTGCGCATGGATCTCGCTGTGTTCGTGGTGATGCTCGTGACCGTTGGCGTCCTTCGCTTCGTCATGGTCCTCGTCGTGATCCTCGGGCTTGTCGCCGAACAGCGGGCTTTCCAGTTCCTGTTGCGCAACTACGCAACCGGCGGCGGGCGGCAGGCTGAACAGCGCCAGCGGTTTTTCCAGCTGGGCCCGTACGGCGGCGATCTTGGCCTTGTCCGCGTCGGTGCTGGCGGCGTGTTCGAAACCCACCAGGTTCATCGCCGGGCTTTCCAGTTCAAGCTCCAGGGTCTGGCCGTCCAGCGCGGCGTTCAGGCGGGCCACGCCATGCTCGTGAGCGCCGAGGCTGCCGTGCTCATGGTCGTGATCGTGTTTTTCGGCCGCGTGAGCGATGGCCAATGGCAACAGGGCGAACGGCAGGGCGAGTAGCAGACGACGCATGGCAAGTCTCCGGAGCGAACATGAAAAAAATGTTATGTAATCTTATAACAATGGTGGCGAGAGTTTGACCGCCTGCTTGGCGTTGCGCAAGACGCATGGGAGCATGCTCGTCAGAAAAGATCGGGAGCAGAGCGATGGTGCGGATTCGTGGAAGCATCGGCGAATGGCCGGTGGATTTGACCCTGGAACTGGACGAGGCCGACTGGGATCAGTTGAGTGCCCGGTTGGGGGCGCCGTTGCAGGCGGCCAAAACCGAAGGTGGCATGCCTGTGGCCAAGCCTGTGAGCCAGGACGATGCGTTGTGGCAGACCGCCAGGGACTTGCTGCGCAAGGCCGGGCAATTGAGTGGCCCGGACCTGCTGGAGCAATTGGAAGGCCTGACCGGCAGCGCCGCGGCGGGCAAGCGCCTGCTGGTGCGTCTGCGTCATAGCACACAGGTCAAGGTGGTGAGCGGCGGTGATACGCCGCTCTACAGCTGGATCGAGTAGGCGAAGGCTGCGCCGGCTTGCGATAAACCGGCGCGGCTATCAGCTATGAATCAGTACAGCGCGGCGAACAGCTTGCGGCGGTAGGTGGTCACCAGCGGGTGATCGTTGCCCAGCAGCTCGAACACTTGCAGCAAGGTCTTGTGCGGCAGGCCTTCGTTGTAGCCGCGGTTGCGGATGAACAGCTTGAGCAGCGCATCCAGCGCCGCGTCGTACTGCTGGCGCGCCAGTTGCTGGATGGCCAACTGATACACCGCCTCGTCATCCTGCGGGTTCTGCGCCAGGCGGCTTTTCAGGTCGGCGCTGTCCGGCAGGTCGGCGGCCTGCTTGAGGAAGGTGATCTGCGCCTTGGCTCCGGCCAGCGCGGCCTTGTGCTCATCACCGGTGACCGCGTCGAGCACGGTCTGGGCTTCGCCCAGTTCACCGCGTTCGGCCAGGCAGCGGGCGTAGAGGATCAGCGCCTTGGCGTTGCTGTTGTCTTCGCCCAACAGCACTTTCAGCGTGGCCTCGGCCTCGGCGATGCGGCCTTCGGCGAACAGCGTTTCAGCCTGTTCCAGCGGGTCGGCGGCCTTGGGCGGCGGTATCTGCACATGGGGTTCGAGCATGGTGCGCACCGCGGACTCCGGTTGCGCCCCGGCAAAGCCGTCCACCGGCTGGCCGTCCTTGAACAGCACCACGGTCGGCAGGCTGCGAATGCCGAAGCGGGCGACGATGTCCTGCTCGATATCGCAGTTGACCTTGGCCAGCAGCAACTCGCCCTGATAGCTCTCGGCGATCTGTTGCAGCATCGGCATCAGCGCCTTGCAGGGCGCGCACCATTCGGCCCAGAAATCCACCAGTACCGGCTTGTGGAACGAGTTCTCGATCACCGACTGGTCGAAGTCGGCGGTGCTGGCGTCGAAAATGTACGGCGTGTCCTGACTCATGGGGGATCTCGAAGAACGTGAATGGGCCAACTATAAGGCTTGGCGGGGGGCGACTGAAAGCGGGGCATGGGGTGGCCGGCAGATTGTTTCGTGGGCAAGCCTCGCTCCTACGGATGCCACTGAACTTTAGTAGGCGCGAGGCTTGCCCGCGATCTGTCCTTCATCAATCGCGCTGCGCGTGATACAGGCTCACATCGCGGAACTCCCAGGGCTCGGCCAGATCCGGCAGGGTCAGGGCGTGGAGCATTTCCAGGCGTCGGTACAGCGGATGCTGGAAGTCCTTGACCCGGGAGTCCGCCACCAGCGCTTGCCGTCCGCGGCTGAGGAATTCATCCAGCAGTGGCAGGTTGGCGCGGTCGTAGAGCACGTCGGCCACCAGGATCAGGTCGAAGCGATCGGCTTCCGCGAAGAAGTCCGTGGAGTAACCCAGCTCAACCCCATTGAGCGCGGCATTCGCCCGGCAGGCGGCAATGGCCAGCGGGTCGAGGTCGCAGGCCACCACTTCCAGTGCGCCGGCCTTCAGCGCCGCGATGCCGGCCACGCCGGAGCCGGCGCCGAAATCCAGTACCCGCTTGCCTTGCACCCACTGCGGCCGTTCGGCCAGGTAGCGGGCCAGGGCCAGGCCGCTGGCCCAGCAGAAACTCCAGTACGGCGGTTCGTGGAGAATTCGCCGGGTTTCTTCCGGGGTGAAGGCACGGTCCATGTTGTCAGCATCGATCAACCACAGCTTCAGCTCGGTGTCCGGCAGTTCGCAGGCCACCAGCTGGGCATCGCCCAGCAGGTCGCTCAGGGCGCGTTGCAGGTCGAGCGGTGGGGTCATGGTGCTTTGACGAATTGCAGCTGCCCCACGGCCTGGGTGGTCGGCTGGGTGATGAGTTGCGCCGGCAGGTGCAGGATCAACTGGCCGGACTGGCTGGCGCGGCCGCGCAGTTCGACGCGGGCGCCCGCCGGGAAGACATCGGGATTGAAGCGCAGGCGAAACGGCAGGACCTTGTTGTTGCCGATCAGGTTGCTGCTGGCCAGCAGGCGTTGCGGCCGGCCGCGCTCGTCGATCACCAGCAGCGCCAGTTCCACTTCGGCACCGCTCGGTACGCCTTGCAGGGTGCCGCTCAGTTCACGCTGGTAGGCCGGCAGGGGGCCGAGGTCGGTGGACTCCTGGGCTTTTTTCACACTCTGCTGGGGCGGCACGGTGGAGACGGCCGGTTTCGGGGCATCGCTGCTGCAAGCCACCAGCAGGCTGAAAAGGCTGAGCAAAACGAGCGGTCGTAGTGGCATGCGAAGCTCCAACAAGGCGAAATTCCATGTGCAAAACATAATAGTCGGTCTGTATACCGTAAAGGCTATGGCTTGTCTTGCCAGTGGGATGCGCTACCATGGCCCTCCCTTTTTTTGTTGCCTGCCACCATGCACTGTCCCTTCTGCGGTGCCAACGACACCAAGGTCATCGACTCGCGTCTGGTCGCCGAAGGCGAACAGGTGCGCCGCCGGCGTGAATGCCTGGCCTGCGGTGAACGTTTCACCACTTTCGAAACCGCCGAACTGGTGTTGCCGCGCCTGATCAAGACCGACGGCAGCCGCCAGCCCTTCGACGAAGAAAAACTCCGCGCTGGCATGCAGCGTGCCCTGGAAAAACGTCCGGTCAGCGTCGAGCGCCTGGAAGCCGCGTTGGTGCATATCAAGCACAAGCTGCGCGCCACCGGCGAACGCGAGGTCAAATCCCTGGTCGTCGGCGAACTGGTGATGGCCGAGCTGCAAAAGCTCGATGAAGTGGCCTATATCCGCTTCGCCTCGGTCTACCGGCGCTTCCAGGATCTCAACGAATTCCGCGAAGAGATCGACCGTCTCGCCCGCGAGCCGGGCAAAGAATGAACATCTCCGGCGAACAGGCGGTACTCGACGCCCACTACATGGCGCGAGCCCTGGAGCTGGCCGCCAAAGGCCGCTTCAGCACTCACCCCAATCCGCGGGTCGGTTGTGTGATCGTGCGTGACGGCCAGGTCGTCGGCGAAGGCTGGCATGTGCGGGCCGGCGAGCCCCATGCCGAAGTCCATGCCCTGCGTGCCGCCGGTGCCAACGCCCGCGGCGCCACCGCTTACGTGACCCTCGAACCCTGCAGCCATCACGGCCGTACGCCGCCGTGCGCCGATGCCCTGGTGGATGCCGGCGTGGCGCGGGTCGTGGCGGCGATGCAGGACCCCAACCCGGAAGTCGCCGGCCGTGGCCTGCAGCGCCTGGCCCAGGCCGGCATTGCCACCCACAGTGGGGTGATGGAGCAGGAAGCCCGGGCGCTCAACCGGGGTTTCCTCAAGCGTATGGAACACGGCTTGCCGTTCGTGCGGGTCAAGCTGGCCATGAGCCTGGACGGGCGCACCGCCATGGCCAGCGGCGAAAGCCAGTGGATCACCGGCCCCGCCGCGCGTTCCGCGGTGCAGCGCCTGCGGGCCGAGGCCAGCGTGGTGTTGACCGGTGCCGACACGGTGCTGGCGGACAACGCCCGGCTGACCGTGCGTGCCGAGGAGCTGGGGCTGGATGCGGAGCAGACCGCCCTGGCCATGAGCCGTCCACCCTTGCGCATATTGATCGACGGCCGCCTGCGAGTACCGCTCGATGCACCATTCTTCAAGGCGGGGCCGGCGCTGGTCGCTACCTGCGCCGCGGTGGAAGAGCAGTACGCCAACGGTCCGGAATGCCTGATCGTGCCGGGTGCCGATGGCCAGGTGGACCTGCGTCGGCTGCTGAGCGAGCTGGCCGCCCGTGGCGTCAACGAGGTGTTGGTGGAAGCCGGCCCACGCCTGGCGGGTGCCTTTGCCCAGCAAGGCTTGGTGGACGAGTACCAGATCTTTGTCGCCGGCAAGTTCCTTGGTTCCTCGGCGCGGCCGCTGCTCGACTGGCCGCTGACGCAGATGCGCGAGGCGCCGCAGCTGAAAATCATTGAAATGCGCGCCGTAGGCGATGACTGGCGAGTCATTGCCATTCCTCTGCCAGCAGCGAGCGTATAATTTCGGGCCTTCGCCACGCGGCGACCCTGTTCTCGAGGAGGACTCCATGTTTACAGGCATCATCGAATCCATCGGCAGCATCCGTGCATTGAACCCCAAAGGCGGCGATGTGCGGGTGTATGTGGAAACCGGCAAGCTCGACCTGGGCGACGTGAAGCTGGGCGACAGCATCGCGGTGAACGGCGTTTGCCTGACCGCAGTGGAACTGCCGGGCGACGGCTTCTGGGCCGACGTCAGCCGCGAGACCCTGGATTGCACCGCTTTCCATCAATTGAAGGCCGGCAGCCGGGTCAACCTGGAAAAGGCCCTGACCCCGACCACCCGCCTCGGTGGTCACCTGGTCAGTGGCCACGTCGACGGTGTCGGCGAGGTGGTGGCCCGGGAGGAGAATGCCCGCGCCATCCAGTTCCGCATCCGCGCGCCCAAGGACCTGGCCAAGTACATCGCCCACAAGGGCTCGATCACCGTCGACGGCACCAGCCTGACGGTCAACGCGGTCAATGGCGCCGAGTTCGAGCTGACCATCGTCCCGCACACGCTGGCCGAAACCATCATGGCCGACTACCGGCCGGGCCGTCAGGTCAACCTCGAGGTCGACCTGCTGGCGCGTTACCTGGAGCGCCTGCTGCTGGGCGACAAGGCCGCGGAGCCTTCGAGCGGCGGCATTACCGAAAGTTTTCTGGCCGCTAACGGCTACCTCAAATCCTGACTCAAGGGGGTGCCGCGTGGCGCTCAACAGCATCGAAGAACTGGTTGAAGACATCCGCCAAGGCAAGATGGTCATCCTCATGGATGATGAAGACCGCGAGAACGAAGGCGACCTGATCATGGCCGCCGAGTGCTGCAAGGCCGAGCACATCAACTTCATGGCCAAGCACGCCCGCGGCCTGATCTGCATGCCGATGAGCCGCGAGCGTTGCGAGCTGCTCAAGCTGCCTTTGATGGCGCCGCGCAACGGTTCCGGGTTCGGCACCAAGTTCACCGTGTCCATCGAGGCCACCACCGGCGTGACCACCGGCATCTCCGCCGCCGATCGTGCGCGCACGGTGCAGGCGGCTGCCGCCAAGGACGCCAAGGCCGAAGACATCGTCAGCCCGGGCCACATCTTCCCGCTGATGGCCCAGCCGGGTGGCACCCTGGCCCGTGCCGGCCACACCGAAGCCGCCTGCGACCTGGCGCGCATGGCCGGTTTCGAGCCGAGCGGGGTGATCTGCGAAGTGATGAACGATGACGGCACCATGTCCCGTCGCGCCGAGCTGGAAGCCTTCGCCGCCGAACACAACATCAAGATCGGCACCATCGCCGACCTGATTCACTACCGGATGATCCACGAACGTACCGTTCAGCGGATTGCCGAGCAGCCGCTGGACAGCGAATTGGGCCAGTTCAACCTGGTGACCTACCGTGATTCGGTGGAAGGCGACGTGCACATGGCGCTGACCCTGGGCAACATCTGCGCCGAAGAACCGACCCTGGTTCGCGTGCACAACATGGACCCGCTGCGCGACCTGCTGATGGTCAAGCAGCCTGGCCGCTGGAGCCTGCGGGCCGCGATGGCCACGGTGGCCGAGGCCGGCAGCGGCGTGGTGCTGTTGCTGGGCCACCCGCTGGACGGTGACGTGCTGCTGGCGCATATCCGCGAAACGGCCGAGCACGCACCTGCGAAAAAACCGACCACCTACAGCATCGTCGGTGCCGGTTCGCAGATCCTGCGCGACCTGGGCGTACGCAAAATGCGCCTGATGAGTGCGCCGATGAAATTTAATGCGATATCCGGTTTCGACCTGGAAGTTGTAGAATACGTGCCCTCCGAATAAAAGCCGGTTGTTGCGGGCTTGAAATTCGCGGTTCAAATATCACTAGTGAGCGCGTAGTGAACGCGCTCCGGCTCTTTAAGAGATTTGTCGAATGACCCTGAAGACCATCGAAGGTACCTTCATCGCCCCCAAAGGCCGCTATGCCCTGGTGGTCGGCCGTTTCAACAGCTTCGTCGTCGAAAGCCTGGTCAGCGGCGCCGTTGACGCCCTGGTTCGTCACGGCGTGAGCGAAAGCGACATCACCGTGATCCGTGCCCCTGGCGCCTTCGAGATTCCGCTGGTTGCGCAGAAAGTCGCGCAGAAGGGCGAGTTCGCGGCGATCATCGCCCTGGGGGCGGTCATTCGTGGCGGCACTCCGCACTTCGAATACGTGGCGGGCGAATGCACCAAGGGCCTGGCCCAGGTGTCCATGGAGTTCGGCGTACCGGTCGCCTTCGGCGTGCTGACCGTCGACTCGATCGAGCAAGCCATCGAACGTTCCGGCACCAAGGCCGGCAACAAAGGTGCTGAAGCTGCCTTGTCCGCTCTGGAAATGGTCAGCCTGCTGGCGCAGTTGGAGGCCAAGTGATTAGCGACGAAAGCGATCGTTTCAACCCGCGCGATCCGAAACCTGCGGACGCTGGCAAGCCATCCAAGAGCGCCAAGCGTCGCGAAGCCCGTCAGCTCGCGACCCAGGCGCTGTACCAATGGCACATGGCCAAGCACTCGCTGAACGAGATCGAAGCGCAGTTTCGGGTCGACAACGATTTCACCGACATCGACGGTGCCTACTTCCGTGAGATCCTGCACGGCGTTCCGGCCAACAAGAACGAGATCGACAACGCTCTCGCCCCTTGCCTGGACCTCAGCATCGAAGAGCTGGATCCGGTCGAGCTGGCGGTCCTGCGCCTGTCCACCTGGGAACTGCTCAAGCGCGTCGACGTGCCGTACCGCGTTGTGATCAACGAAGGTATCGAACTGGCCAAGGTCTTCGGTTCCACCGACGGCCACAAGTTCGTCAACGGCGTACTCGACAAGCTGGCCCCGCGTCTGCGTGAAGCTGAAGTGAAGGCATTCAAGCGCTGATCCGCGCTTGCAGCTGCCATGGGCGAGTTTGAGCTGATCCGTAACTTCTTCGCTGCCGCGCCTTGTGCGCAGGGCGGCGAGGGCGTTGCACTGGGGGTTGGCGACGACTGCGCCTTGCTGGCTGTTCCCCCCGGCGAACAGTTGGCGATTTCCACCGACACCCTGGTGGCCGGTGTGCATTTCGCAGACCCCTGCGACCCTTTCCTGCTCGGCCAGCGCTCGCTGGCAGTGGCGGTCAGCGACCTGGCGGCCATGGGTGCCGCGCCCGTCGCCTTCACCCTTGCCCTGACCCTGCCGACAGTCGAAGCCGATTGGCTGCAAGCCTATGCCAACGGCCTGAGCGTCATGGCGCAGAGCTGTGGCGTGCGCCTGGTAGGCGGCGACACCACGCGCGGCCCGTTGACCCTGACCATGACCGTGTTCGGTCGCGTGCCTGCCGGCCAGGCCCTGACCCGCAGCGGTGCCCGTCCGGGCGATCTGCTGTGTGTGGGGGGCGAGCTGGGCAATGGCGCTGGGGCCTTGCCGCTGGTGCTCGGGCAGCGCAGCGCCGATCCGGCGGTCGCCGAACCCTTGCTGGCCCACTACTGGTCGCCGCAACCGCAACTGGCCCTGGGTCAGGCGCTGCGTGGCAAGGCCAGCGCGGCCATGGATATCTCCGACGGCCTGCTGGCCGACTGCGGGCACATTGCTGCGGCTTCGGCTGTCGGATTGCTGATCGAAAGTGAAAAACTGCCGATGTCCCGGGCGTTGTTGAGCTTTCTCGGTGAGAATGACGCCCGCTCGGCGGCACTCAGCGGTGGCGACGATTACGTGCTGGTCTTCACCTTGCCCGAAGCCGAGCTGGCGCCGCTGCTCGCCGCCGGTTGGCCAGTGCATGTGCTGGGCCGGGTGGTGGCCGGGCAGGGCGTGGTGCTGCTGGACGCCGAGGGGCGGGACATCACCCCGAGCACTCGGGGCTATCAACATTTTCGGGAGACACCGTGACAGATCATCCCAAACAGGTTCCGGCAGAGTGCGTGCCGCCTTCCGTCTGGCGTAATCCCTGGCATTTTCTGGCCTTCGGCTTCGGTTCGGGCACCTTGCCCAAGGCCCCGGGGACCTGGGGGTCGCTGGTGGCGCTACCGTTCATTCCGCTGTGGCAGATGCTGCCGGACTGGGGCTACTGGCTGATGCTCGGCATCACCATGCTGTTCGGCTTCTGGCTGTGCGGCAAGGTGGCCGACGACCTGCGGGTGCATGACCACGAGGGCATCGTCTGGGACGAAATGGTCGGCATGTGGATCACCCTGTGGCTGGTGCCGGAAGGCTGGCAGTGGTTGCTGGCGGGCTTCCTGATGTTCCGCTTCTTCGACATTCTCAAGCCCTGGCCGATTCGCTGGATCGACCGGCATGTGCACGGCGGTATCGGGATCATGCTCGACGACGTGCTGGCCGGTGTCTTCGCCTGGTTGGCGATGCAGGGGCTGGTGTGGTGCTTTGCCTGAGGAATCAGCTATGCCGGTCGCTCGCGCTCTGCTGGTAACGCTCTGTGTCTTGACTGCCAGCCTGGTCCGAGCCGCAGAGCCTGCGGCGCTGCCCGGGGAAATCCGGGTGGCCAGCGAGGAGTGGGACAACTACACCCAGGCCGATGGCCACGGCATGGCCTGGGATATCCTGCGCGAAGTCTTCGAGACCCAGGGCGTGAAGCTCGACATGCGCAGCGTGCCCTACACCCGCTCGGTCGGGCTGGTGCAGCGGCGTGAGGTCGACGCCCTGGTCGGCTCCTATCGGGACGAAACCGATGGCGCCCTGTATCCGCGCTGGAACTACGACACCGACCATATCTACAGTCTGGGCCTGGCGACGAACTCGCCGCCGGCCCTGGCCACGCTCGGCAATTACCGCCTGGTCTGGGTGCGCGGCTACCGCTACCAGGACTACTTGCCCAATATTCAGCGCTTCAATGAAATCCGCCGGCGGGTCGGTATCTTGCCGATGCTCCAGCAAGGTCGCGCCGACTTCTATATCGATGCCCTGACCGAGGTCGATTTCGTCCTGTCCCAGGCCGAGGACCGCTCGCAGTTCCGGCGCACCCATCTGGCCGAACTGCCGCTGTTCCTGGGCTTTGCCGACAATGAACGGGGCCGGGTGTTGTGCGCGCTGTTCGATCGGCGGATGGACGAGCTGGTGAAAAACGGCCGTTTGCGCCCGATTTTCCAGCGCTGGCAGCAGCCCTATCCGTTCGATACCGGGCGTCCGCCTGAAGACCGTTGATCTAACTTCTCGATCTTTATGTCCGATAATTCAGCCTAAGCGTCTGTCGGAAGCTGCTGTTACAATGCCGCCTCTGCGAATCTCCAGTCCCATACAGATCAGGAGCACAACGGTGCCCGTCGTTTTTGTTGCCGCTTCCAAGCTGCCCACCCCTTTTGCGCAATTCACCATGCACGGTTTTCTCGATGAAGCCACCGGCCGCGAGCACGTCGTGCTCAGCCTGGGTGATATTGCCGATGGCGCTCCGGTGCTCGGCCGGTTGCACTCCGAATGCCTGACCGGCGATGCCCTGTTCAGCCAGCGCTGCGACTGCGGTTCGCAACTGGAAGCCGCCCTGCAGGCGATCGCCCGCGAAGGCCGTGGCGTGCTCCTGTACCTGCGTCAGGAAGGCCGCGGCATCGGCTTGCTGAACAAGATCCGCGCCTATGAGTTGCAGGACGGCGGCGCCGACACCGTGGAAGCCAACGAACGCCTGGGCTTTGCCGCCGACCAGCGTGACTACGCCATGTGCCTGCCGATGCTCGAGCACCTGGGGGTGAAATCCCTGCGCCTGATGACCAACAACCCGCGCAAGGTCAAGGCCCTGACCGAGATGGGCATAGTCGTTGCCGAGCGCGTGCCGCTGCATACCGGCCACAACCCGCACAACAAACTCTACCTGGCCACCAAGGCCAGCAAGCTCGACCACATGATGGGCAACGAGCATCAGGGCGAGGTAGACCGGGCGTGACCCGCGCTCAGGTCCGGCGGCGCCTGGCTGTCAGCTGGTGGCAATACCTGGCGCTGGCGCTGCTACCGCTGTTCGTGCTCAACCTGGTGTTTGGCCAGGGCGAGCCGCTGCTGCCGATCCTGGCGATGCCGTTTTTCATCGCTGGCGTGGCCTCGATGTTTGTCAGCCTGCGTTTTTTCGGCGGCTACAAGCGTGCGTTGATCGCCACCCATAAAGCCCTCGATACCCCTTTGGAGCCGTCGGCCTGGATCGAGCTGGCTGCCCGTCGTCGTGCGGCGTTCCTGGCGGCGGCGCTGCCGGCCTGGATCGGTACCCTGGCGGTGTTCGTCGGCCTGGAAGCTGTGCCGCTGATCCTGCTGGCACTGTCCACCGCCGTGCTGTTCTCCCTCTACCGCATCCCGCGTCAGCTCGGTTGATGTCTCGCTGGCTGGCAGTCCTGCTGCTGGCCCTCGGTGGCCCGGCGCTGGCCGTGGAGCGAGTGGTCAGCCTGGCGCCTTCACTGTCGGAAATCGTCGTCGAACTGGACTCCGCCGACCTGCTGGTCGGCGTGCTGGATGCTGGCGAGCGTCCTCCCCAATTGCGCAACCTGCCGTCGGTGGGCCGCTACGGCCAGTTGGACATGGAGCGGCTGCTCAGTCTCAAGCCGGATCTGCTTCTGCTCTGGCCCGGCAGCGTCGGCCCGGCCCAGCGCGAGCAGCTCGGCCGTCTGGGGATTCCGACCCTGGTGGCCGAACCCCACAGCCTCGACCAGCTCGTTATCCAGATCGAAACCATCGCCGCCCGGCTAGGGCGCCCACAGCGCGGCCTGGAACGTGCCCATGCGTTACGGCAGCAGTTGGCCAGCCTGCGTCAGCGCTATGCCCGCAGCGCGCCCCTGGCGGTGTTTTATCAGGTCTGGGACCAGCCGCTGTACACCGTGGGCGGCGGGCAAATCATCAGTGATGCCTTGAGTGTGTGCGGCGCGCGCAACGTGTTTGCCGACCTGCCGCTGCCGGCGCCTCAGGTCAGCGTCGAGGCGGTGCTGCAGCGCAACCCTGAAGTGATCCTGGCCAGCACCCAGGCCCAGCTGGATGCCTGGAAAGCCTGGCCACAACTGAAGGCCGTGGCCCAGGGCCGGTTGTTGCTGATCAGCGATAAAGGCCTGGAGCGGCCGAGCGGGCAGATGATCGCCGCGACGGCCAAGCTCTGTGAGTGGCTTGATTCTGAGTAGCCGCGGCTAGCACATCGCGGGCAAGCTTCGTTGAGCCTGTAGGAGCGAGGCTTGCCCGCGATAGCGCCCTCACTGGCGCCACATGACTAAAACTCCGGCGTCCAGGTCACCCCGAACATCCAGGCCCGGCCTTGCTCCCGATACCCGTACTGCGCGCCGTCATGGCTGTACAGCACTCGGCTGTAGGACTTGTCGAGCAGATTGTCGACCTTCAGTTCCAGCCGGACTTCGCGATTCAGCGCCCAGCTGCTGCGCAAGCCCAGCAGGGCATAACCGCCGAGGCGTTGCTGGTTGGCCAGGTCGTCGTAGCTGCTGCTCACCGCCTGCCAACTGGCGCCGAGGCCCAGGCGGTCGAACTGCCGATCCAGGTCCAGGCTCAGGGTGCGTCGGGCACGGCGGGCCAGGGTGTGGCCGGTGTCGCGGTCGCGGGGATCGATGATCGCCAGCCCCAGATTGCTCTGCCAACCGAACAGCTCCTGCCGCAGCGCCGCCTCGAAGCCGTTGATGCGTGCCGAGGCGACGTTCTGCGGGCGCGAGTTGCTGCCGAAGATAATCGCGTTTTCCAGGTCGGTGCGGTACAGCGAAGTCTCCAAGCGAGTGCTTTCGCTCAACTGGCTGCGCCATTGCATCTCGTAGCTTTTCGAGGTCTCGGGCTTGAGGTCGGGGTTGCTGAAGTCGGGGTAGTACAGATCGTTGAAGGTCGGGGCGCGGAAGCCTTCGCTGTAGGTCAGCAGGACATCGTTGTCGGCGTTCAACGGCAGGGTGAGGGTGCCGCTCCAGCTGTTCTGGCCGCCGAACTGCTGGTTCTGGTCGCGACGCAGGCCCAGCTCGGTGGAGAAGCTGTCGGCCTTGAAGCGATGCTGGACAAAGGCCGCGCGGTTCCAGCGGCTGTCCTCGGTGAAATCGGTGCTGCTGTTGACCCGGTCTTGGTACCAGTCGCCGCCGACGATCAGGCTGTTGCGTTCGTCGAGTGTCAGGTCGTTCTGCCAGTTGACCGAGTCGCGGTAGGTGTTGAACACCGTGCGTTCGTCGCTGAGCTTGTCGAAGGTCTTCTCGCGGTTCTCGCTGTGGCCCAGTTCCAGGCGCGACTTCCAGGCTTCGTTGATGCGGCCGTCGGCATAGCTGCTGAAGCTGCTGACCGCGAATTCGCTGTAGGGCTTCTGGGGGAAGCTCTCGAAGGTGCGGCTGTCGAAGCGCCCGAAGGGGTTGTCGAACTCGCTTTTGCCGCGGTTATCCAGCAGGTTCAGGCCCGCTTCCCAGTCGTCGTTGAAGGCGTGGCTCAGGCTCAGGCTGAAGGACTGGTTGCGGTAGGCGTCATCATCGCGATCGCTGGCATAGGACTCATGGGTGCGATTGCTCCCGGCGGTATCGTCGAGGCTGGCGCCCAGGTTGAAGCGGGTCTGCTGGTCGCCGCCGGACAGGCCGATGCTGCGTTCCCAGCTCTGGTGGCTGCCCACCCCCAGGTGCAGGCGCGGTTGCAGGCCCTGCTCGGCGCTGCGCCGGGTGAAGATCTGGATCACCCCGCCAATGGCGTCGCTGCCGTAAATCACCGAGCGCGAACCGCGCAGCACTTCCACCCGTTCGATCTGCTCAATGTTCAGATGCTGCAGGTTGCTGTCGCCGGAGCTCGAACTGCCGATGCGTTGACCGTCCACCAGCACCAGGGTCTGGGCCGACGAAGTGCCGCGGATATAGATCCCCGGCACGCTGCCCCGGCCGCCGCTCTGCGCCACCTGCACGCCAGGCACCCGTTGCAGCAGGTCGGTGACGCTGGAAGGTTGCAGGCGGTCGATATCGTCGCGGGTGAACAGGGTGTTGGCGGCGCTGCTGTCGTTGCGTGCTTGCACCTGGCGGTTGGCGCTGATCAGCACGTCCGGCAGCTTGAGGGCTTGTTCGCGATCGAGGTTGTCGGCCAGCAGTTGGCCGGTGGGCAGCAGGGCAAGGGGCAGGGCGAGGAGGGCGGGTTTCATCGACAATCCGTGGCGCTTGGCGAGCAAGGCAGGGGCCGGGGATAACTCCTTATAGCCGCTGCCGAAGGCTGCGATCGGCCCCGATGGGGCCGTCGCTTTTGAGGCTTACAGGCCGAGCAGGCGCAGGCGTTCCCGCACGGCGACTTCGATGCCGGCTTCGTCCAGGCCGCATTCGGCCAGCATCTGCGCTGGTTTGGCGTGTTCGACGTAGAGGTCCGGCAAGCCCAGGTGCAGGATCGGCTTGAGGATCGCCTCGCGCGCCAGGAACTCGCTGACCGCGCCGCCGGCGCCGCCCATGATGGCGTTCTCTTCGATGGTCACCAGCAGTTCGTGGCTGGCGGTGATCTCGCGCACCAGGGCTTCATCCAGCGGCTTGACGAAACGCATGTCGACCACGGTGGCGTCCAGCTTGTCGGCGACTTTCAGCGCCTCGGCCAGTTGCACGCCGAATACCAGCAGGGCGACCTTGCTGCCCTGGCGGCGCACCACGCCCTTGCCGATCTCGATCGGCTGCAGGTCTTTCTCGATGGTGGCGTTCGGGCCGGTTCCGCGCGGGTAGCGCACGGCGGCCGGGCCGTTGTACAGGTGGCCGGTGCTGAGCATCTTGCGCAGCTCGTTCTCGTCGCTCGGGGTCATCACCACCATGCCGGGGATGCAGCGCAGGAACGACAGGTCGAAGCTGCCGGCGTGGGTCGGGCCGTCTTCGCCCACCAGGCCGGCGCGGTCGATGGCGAACAGCACGTCGAGGTTCTGCACCGCTACGTCATGCACAAGCTGGTCGTAGCCGCGCTGGAGGAAGGTCGAATAGATCGCCACCACCGGCTTGGCGCCTTCGCAGGCCATGCCGGCCGCCAGGGTCACGGCGTGCTGCTCGGCAATCGCCACGTCGAAGTAACGCAGTGGGAAGCGTTCGCTGAAGGCCACCAGGTCCGAGCCTTCTTTCATCGCCGGGGTAATGCCCACCAGGCGCGGGTCGGCGGCGGCCATGTCGCACAGCCATTCGCCGAACACGCCGGAGTACTTCGGTCCACCGGCCTTTTTCGGCGTGGCGGCGGGGCTGTCCAGGGGATCGAGCTTGGTGATGGCGTGGTAGCCGATCGGGTCGACTTCCGCCGGGGCGAACCCCTTGCCCTTTTTGGTCACCACGTGCAGGAACTGCGGGCCCTTGAGGTCGCGCATGTTGCGCAGGGTGGCGATCAGGGTCGGCAGGTCATGGCCATCGATCGGGCCGATGTAGTTCCAGCCCAGCTCTTCGAACAGGGTGCCGGGGACCAGCATGCCTTTTGCGTATTCTTCGGTGCGGCGGGCGATTTCCCAGGCGCCGGGCAGGCGCGACAGCACCTTCTTGCTGCCTTCGCGCATGCTGGCGTAGGTGCGGCTGGAGAGAATCTTGGCCAGGTAGTTGGACAGGCCGCCGACGTTGCGCGAGATCGACATGTCGTTGTCGTTGAGGATCACCAGCATGTTGGCGTCCACTTCCGGCGCGTGGTTCAGCGCCTCGAAGGCCATGCCCGCGGTCAGGGCGCCGTCGCCGATCACCGCGATCGCCTTGCGCTCGCTGTTCTGCAGGCGGGCGGCAATGGCCATGCCCAGCGCCGCGCTGATCGAGGTGCTGGAATGGCCGACGCCAAAGGTGTCGTACTCGCTCTCGGAACGCCGCGGGAAGGCGGCCAGGCCGTCCTTCTGGCGCAGGCTGGCCATGCGCTCGCGACGACCGGTGAGGATCTTGTGCGGATAAGCCTGATGACCCACGTCCCACACCAGACGGTCGTCCGGCGTGTCGAAGACGTAATGCAGCGCGATGGTCAGCTCGATGACGCCCAGGCCGGCACCGAAATGCCCACCGGTCTGGCCGACCGTATAGAGCAATTCCAGGCGCAACTCATCGGCCAGGGTTTCCAGCTCGGCTTCGCCTAACCGGCGCAGGCCGTCCGGCGTGTTGGCACGGTCGAGCAGGGGCGTGGTCGGGCGCTTGCGGGGAATCTCATGAAACGTCGTGGGCATCAGGCGAATCGTTATAGGTATAAAAGAGGCGGCAGTTTACCTTATGCATCGCAAGCTGCCCACGCAGAGCGCGGAACTTGGCCGATATGCGGTCTGCCGCGCCGGGGTCGATCAACTGCGTCGTTCGACGATATAACGCGCCAGCTCCCGCAGGGGCTCGGCGCCCGCGTCAAAGGGTCGCAGTGCGTGCAGGGCCTGATCGCGCAGCTCCAGGGCATAGGCCTTGGCCGCTTCCAGGCCGAGCAGGGCCGGGTAGGTCGGTTTGTCCCGGGCGATGTCGGCACCCTGGCGTTTGCCGAGGGTCGCGGTATCGCTTTCCACGTCGAGAATGTCGTCCTGCACCTGGAACGCCAGGCCGATGGCCTGGGCATAGGCCTGCAGGGACTTGAGCTCGTCTTTCTCGGCCCGGCCGCTGGCCAGGGCGCCGAGCTTGACGCTGGCCTCGATCAGCGCGCCGGTCTTGTGCCGGTGCATGTATTCCAGGGCTTTCTGGTCGAGCTTGAGGCCCACCGAACCGAGGTCGATGGCCTGGCCGCCGACCATGCCCGCCGGGCCCGCCGCCAGCGCCAGTGCGCTGACCATCTGCAGGCGGATCTCGGCGCTCGAGTCGCTCAGGCGCGGGTCGAGCAGGGCGCTGAAGGCCAGGCTCTGCAAACCGTCGCCGGCGAGAATCGCGCAGGCTTCATCGAAGGCTTTGTGGGTGGTCGGCTGGCCGCGACGCAGATCGTCGTCGTCCATCGCCGGCAAATCGTCGTGCACCAGGGAATAGGCGTGGATCAGCTCCACCGCGCAGGCCGCGCCGTTGGCCTGCTCCGGCCGGGCGCCGAGGGCTTCGCAGGCGGCGTAGGCCAGCAGCGGGCGTACGCGCTTGCCGCCGTTCATCACGCTGTAGCGCATGGCCTCGTAAAGACGGGCCAGCTCCGGGCTTGGCGCGTGGAACAGGGTTTCCAGTGCAGCATTGACCCGGGCCTGACTGCTGGCCTGATAGGCCGCGATCATTCTGGCTGTTCCGCGTCGAAGGGTTCTTCGGCCAGCTCGCCATCGCGTTCCAGCAGGATCTGTACCTTCTGCTCGGCCTGGGCCAGCGCCGCCTGGCAATCGCGGGTCAGGCCGATGCCTTGCTCGAAGGCGGTCAACGAGTCTTCCAGCGACAGCTCGCCGTTCTCCAGACGCTCGACCAGCGTTTGCAGGTCGGCGAGGGATTGTTCGAAATCTAAGGCAGCTTTTTTGCGGGCCATGGCGGCTATCCCGGTTGACGTTAAACCGGCGCGACACTAGCAGACATGGGGGTTTGGGGCAAATGAGCGGCGCTCGCCGAACGGGTCGGCAGGGCGATTTTCTGCCCTGGGTCAGGGGACGGTGTGCGGGTTGACCTTCTGTCGCCATTTCTTGCTTTACGACAAGGAAAGTTGCGCGCACTTGCCTTGCAATGCCCCATCGTTGATTGGCAAGGAGAAGCTGCAATGAGTGTTTTTCGAAGTGTCTTGGGGGCCTGTGTGCTGCTTGGCAGCTGTGCCAGCAGCCTGGCGCTGGCCGGTGGGGCCGAGGGCCTGCAGCGGGTGAAGGTCGATCTGGTCGCGCCGCCGCTGGTGCATCCCCATGAGCAGGTGGTCAGCGGGCCGCCCAAGGTGGTGCAGTTCCGCATGAGTATCGAAGAGAAAAAAATGGTCATCGACGACCAGGGCTCCACGCTCCAGGCCATGACCTTCAACGGCTCCATGCCCGGCCCGACCCTGGTGGTGCATGAGGGAGACTATGTGGAGCTGACGCTGGTCAATCCGGCGACCAACAGCATGCCCCATAACGTCGACTTTCACGCGGCCACTGGCGCCCTGGGCGGGGCGGGCCTGACCCAGGTGGTGCCGGGGCAGGAAGTGGTGCTGCGCTTCAAGGCCGACCGCAGCGGCACCTTTGTCTACCACTGTGCGCCGCAAGGCATGGTGCCATGGCATGTGGTGTCGGGCATGAACGGCGCGCTGATGGTATTGCCCCGTGACGGCCTGCGTGATCCTCAGGGCAAGCCCCTGCATTACGACCGCGTCTACACCATCGGCGAGTCCGACCTGTATATCCCCAAGGACAAGGACGGCCACTACAAGGACTACCCGGACCTGGCGTCCAGCTATCAGGACACCCGCGCGGTCATGCGCACCCTGACCCCGAGCCATGTGGTGTTCAACGGCCGGGTCGGAGCCCTGACCGGGGCCAACGCGCTGACCTCCAAGGTCGGTGAAAGCGTGCTGTTCATCCATTCCCAGGCCAACCGCGACAGCCGTCCGCACCTGATTGGCGGCCATGGCGACTGGGTCTGGACCACCGGCAAATTCGCCAACCCGCCGCAACGCAACATGGAAACCTGGTTTATCCCTGGCGGCTCCGCGGTGGCGGCGCTGTACACCTTCAAGCAACCGGGCACCTACGTGTACCTCAGCCACAACCTGATCGAGGCCATGGAGCTGGGGGCCCTGGCCCAGATCAAGGTGGAGGGGCAGTGGGACGATGACCTGATGACCCAGGTGAAAGCGCCGGGTCCGATCGTCGAGCCCAAGCAATAGGAAGAGGGGCGGGGATATTGCTCAGGTCTTGATCATTTCGTAAAAGTCCGTAATATCCCCGCCATGCTCATCGATCAAATCAAAGCGCTGGCCAGCGACATCCGTATGCAGATGCTTGAATGGCTGAAGGACCCGGAAGGCAACTTTCCACCCCAGGGGCATGACGCACCGAAAGAAATCGGCATCTGCATGACTCATCTGCAGCACAAGGCCGCGCTTTCGGCGTCCAGTACCTCCAGCCACCTGGCGATCCTGCAGCAGGCGGGTCTGGTCGAGGCCACGCGCATTGGCAAGTGGACTTACTTTCGCCGTAACGAAGCCGCTATTGCGGCCTTTACCGAGCAACTGAAACGCGAGCTCTGAGTTTTTTTACTTGAACATTTCGTTATTTTTCGAAATGAAAGGCAACCCAGGAGGATCTGTTCATGAAAGCAATCTACGTACAACCCGGTGGTGGCTACGACAAAGTAGTGCTCGGCGAGGCTCCGGCCGCGGCGCCACAAGCGGGCGAAATCACCGTGCGCCTGCGCGCCAGCTCCCTCAACTACCACGATTTCGCGGTGGTCAGCGGCATGTGGGGGCCGACTGAGTCGCGCATCCCGATGGCCGATGGCGCCGGTGAAGTGATCGCCGTGGGTGAGGGGGTCAGTGAATTCGCCGTCGGCGACTCGGTGGTCAGCACCTTCTTCCCCGAGTGGCTGGACGGCCGGCCCAATGTCGTCGGCTTTGCCACGGTGCCGGGCGACGGCCTGGACGGTTACGCCCGTGAAGTCGTTACCGCCCGCGCCACCTCCTTCACCCGTGCGCCCAAGGGCTGGAGCCACGCCGAAGCCGCGACCCTGACCACCGCCGGCCTCACCGCCTGGCGTGCGCTGGTGGACGACGGCCGGGTGACCGCCGGCGATACCGTGCTGGTGCAAGGCACCGGCGGCGTGTCGATCTTCGCCCTGCAATTCGCCAAGATGCTCGGCGCCACCGTGATCGCCACCTCGTCCAGCGATGCCAAGCTGGAGCGGCTGAAAGCCCTCGGCGCCGATCACTTGATCAACTACCGCGAGGACCCTGCCTGGGGCGAAACCGTGCAGAAACTCACCGCCGGCCGTGGCGTCGACCACGTGGTCGAAGTCGGCGGTCCGGCCACCCTGGAGCAGTCGATGATCGCCGCCCGGGCCGGTGGCCATATCTCGGTGATCGGCATCCTGACCGGCGTGGCCGGCGAATTCCCGATCGTTACCGCGCTGGTCAAGCAACTGCGCCTGCAAGGCGTGCTGGTGGGTAACCGCCGGCAGCAGCAGGACATGGTCCGTGCCATCGATGCCAACGGCATGCATCCGATCCTCGACAAGCATTTCGCTCTGGATGCGATAGTCGATGCCTTCCGCTACCAGGAAAGCAACCAGCACTTCGGCAAGATCATTCTCGATATCTGACCCTGCCTGGCCGGCCGCCGCGGATCACTCGCTCTGATCCGTGGTGGCCAGCACCTCGTTGATCTTCTAGCAGCCCTTGTCCTTGACCAGCAGCAGATCGACGATCTGCGTGGTGTCCGGCGTATTGCCCAGGGTCACCGACTCGCGCGCCGAGGTGCCTTGCACCTGCGGTTCGCTGACCTTGATCTGGGTCAGCCACTCATCCATGTAATCCTGGGTCTTGAGAAAGTAGTCCTCTTCCAGCCCTTCGGGGCTGCTCATCTGTTTCTTGATCCGTTCGATCAGCGCTTGGGTGACGTACTGCTGCAGGTGCGGCAGGTCATCGGTGATCGGGTCTTTTTCGTTGCTGAAACTCTGCAGGTACCAGTTGTAGAAGGCCTCGGCCACCGGCTTGGGCGAGCTGGCGCAATCGGCGAGGGCGAGGGGTTGATGGAAAGCCGCGGCGAGCAGCAGCAAGGGGAACAGCTTTCTCATGGGGACGTCCTTACAGGAGTTAAGACATTGAGCCGTTGAGACATCAGGTTGTGGCCGAGTGCTCGATTTCAACACGCTGTGGCCCGGATCGCTATCGGCCTGTGCGCTGGCAGTGCCTTGCAATACAAATACACTTTCAAATACCGCGTAGTCTTTAAACTACGGTTGCGGCGTGATCGAGATCAAACAGACCGCGACCTTATATGGAGTGGGAAAACAGGCTCAAGGATTCCAGAGCCAGGGCTTTGATCGCTGCGCGGATTTTTCGCCTGGCCAATGGCCTTGCCGGGGACGTGTCCCCGGTAGGTGAAGGCGTCAGTGAGTTGCGCAGCCATTACGGGCCGGGCTACCGGGTTTACTTCCAGCAGTGTGGCCTGCAACTCGTCGTCCTGTTGTGCGGCGGCGACAAGAGTCGCCAGAGCCGCGATATCGGACTGGCCAAATACCCTGGCCCGTCGTTGGAGTCGATCATGAACGAACCGCTATTCGACTATGACCCCGCCACGGCCTTGCGCGACCCCCAAGCCATTGCCCTGTTCATGGCGGACGCCTTCGAGACCGGCCGATGCCGGCTATATCGCCAAAGCCCTGGGCGTGGTGGCGCGGGCCAAGGGCATGACCGAACTGGCCCATGAAACCGGGCTGTCCCGCGAGCAGCTGTACCGCTCGTTCAGTGAAAAGGGCAACCCGACCCTGAAGACCCTGCTGGCGGTGATGCGCGCCCTGGGGCTGGATATGACGGCGCGGGTGCATGGGGCGTCTTGACGGGGGCGCTGCCAGTGGCGCAGCTAAACGAAAGGGAGGCGGCTGTGCGCAGGTTAGCAGGCCGATCACATTGGAAACCGGCGCACCCGAAGGTGCCCTGCGCACAGCCACCATGACGTGCTGACTCAGTCAGACGGTAGGTGACGCTATACGCCCAATGCGATGTTCCGAGCTGCTAAACCCGATCACTGAATTGGCAGTGACAGGCCGAGCCTAGGCAGCAGGTTTGGCAGGCGCAAGCGGGTTGGGGTTTCTAGGAAAAGTCGCTCAATAGAAAGCGAAGAGCTTTACGTCGAGGTGCCGAAAGTCCATGGCCCCGGGCGCAAAACCATCCGAAAAAAGTCCGCTACCCGCAGGTCGCAGGTTGTGGTCACTTCTTGGCGCCAGCCGGTTCAGCGGCACGCCGTCCTGTTGGGGACAGTGCCGCGGAGGGCGCAGGCGTCTTGCGATAGAGGCCTACCGCCAACCCTGCAATGATCACCACGATAGAGATCATGTTCGGGGTCGAGATGTGTTCGCCTAGGATCAGCATCGAACTGCCGATGCCAAACACCGGAATCAGCAACGACAGCGGCGCTACCGTCGAAACGGGATACCGCTTCAGCAACGAGTTCCAGCCCCAATAGGCGAAATGGGTGGCCAGGTAAACCTGGAACAGAATCGACAGCGCCGCCGTCAGGTCGAGACTGCTTTGCAGGTTCTCGAAAGGTGCGCCGCCATGCATCAGCCAGGCCAGCAGAAACAGTGGGATGGGCGGAAACAGGCTGGCCCAGACCATGAACGAAAAGATCTCTTTGACGGCGGATTTCTTGATGATGACGTTGCCGATGCTCCAGGCGACGGCACTGAACACAATCAGCATTACACCAAAGAGGGCATGGTCCCCTTGTTGGGTTGAAATAATGCCGACCAGCCCGATCATGGCCAGCACGGCGCCCAGAAGTTGCGCACCGCGAAGCCTTTCCTCGAACAGCAACGCGCCCCAACCCATGGTGAAGAACACGCTGAGCTGGATGATCAGCGAGGCAATGCCCGGGCTGACGCCGACCTGGATGCCGTAATTGATCACGCCCCACATACCCAACCCGAAGATGAGGCCATGGGCGACGACATAGCTGAACCTGATGGCGGGGCGCTTGATGAAGAACACCAGCGGCAGGGCGGCCAGGGCGAAGCGTATGGCGGTCAGCACGAAGGGATCGATCGAGCGCAGCCCCAGCTTGGTGATGGGAAAGTTCAGGCCCCAGACCAGCGTGACGAGTATTGCCAGCGAGAGTTCGCAACTGGTCAGGGCGACCAATGTCAGTTTCCAGGCGTCCGCGCAGCATCTGGCGGTGGGCGTTCCCGGCGCGGGCATGCGTCCGCTGCTGGATGACCTCGCGCGGGTGCGCGCCAGCGTGCGCAGCCATCTGGGGATCGACCTGGAGGCCCATGCATGAGCGCGTCGACTGCGGTAACCGAGCCCGCCCGGGCACGCTTCATCGATGTCCACTACCATGCCGGCCCTGATGCTTATCTGCGGCGCCACAGCGCGCTGCAGGCCGGTAGCGAGTATCGGGCGCGGGATGGCTGGGTGGTGCTCAAGAACCACCTGGGCTGTACCGCGGCCCAGGCCTGGGAAGCCCGCCAGCAAGGGCTGCCGGTGTCCGGTTCGATCGTGCTCAACGAGATTGCCGGCGGCATCGACTGGCGGGTGGTCGAATGCTCGCTGTGCCAGCACGGCGCCGCCGACCTGCGTTTTATCGTGCATTTGCCCACCGTGACGGGGCGCTCGCATACCAGCCGGCTGGCTCGGGAATTGAGTCACCCGATCCTTGGCCAGCGCCCCGTGAAGCCGCTGACCGTCAGCGATGACCGCCAGCGATTGAACCGCGCCACCCTGGATGTGTTGCGGATGAGCCGGGATTATCCGGTGGTGATCTCCACCGGCCATGCCAATCGCGAGGAGGTGCTTTTGCTGGTAGAGGCGGCGGATCGACTGCAGGTGCCGCGGTTGATGCTCAACCAGCCGGCCAATCCGCTGACCGGACTGAGCGCGGCCGACCTTCTTGAGCTCAAGAGCCTGCCTTCGCTCTACATCGAGCAGACCGCGCTGACCTACTTGCTGGGCTACCAGAGCAAGGAGGATTTCGGCGAGGTATTGCGCGAGCTGCCACGGGTGGTCTACAGCTCGGACCTGGGCCAGACCAGCCAGCCGGACATTCGCCCATGGTTGGACCTGAGCCGGCAATGGTTCAAGGAGTTCGGGCTTGGCGCGCAGCGCATAGAGTCGATTACCCGCAGCGCCCCGTTGCAGATGCTCAGCCATTGACGGTCTAACGGCTCGCAGCGGCTGCCGCTCCGGGCACCGAGGGCCGTTCGCGCAGGGGAGGGCAAGTTCCAGGCATTAAAAAGCCGGCTTGTGGCCGGCTTCTCGGGGACTGGCTTGGTTCATTTTTGGTAAACCGCACCAGCCTGCAAAACGTACACCCAGCTCTTGCGGCTGGCTGTGGGACTTGGCGAGAAAATCATCTGCCGCGTCGGGCGGATCTGACCGGTTGAACAGGTCGATGCGCAAAGGTGGGGCGCAGCATACTGATATTCGAGGAGAATTCCCAGCGCGAAGAGCTATTGGCGGGCAGAAAACCCAGGTGTTTGGCGTCTGGGGGAGGGGCAATATTCGGCAGGCATAAAAAAGCCCCGGATGACCGGGGCCTTTTCTTGAGGCTTGTTGCTGGAAGCTTGCAGCTGCTTTTTAGCCTTTGTAGGCGGCAACCGACTTCGTGATCGCGGCGCGGGCGGCGTCTGCGCCGTCCCAGCCTTCGATCTTCACCCACTTGCCTTTTTCGAGATCCTTGTAGTTCGCGAAGAAGTGCTCGATCTGCTGAATCAGCAGCGCTGGCAGGTCGGTGTATTCCTTCACGTCGACATACAGCTGGGACAGCTTGTCGTGTGGAACAGCGATGACTTTGGCATCGCCGCCGCCGTCGTCGGTCATGTTCAGGATGCCGACCGGACGGGCGCGGATGACCGAGCCTGGAGCCACTGGGTAAGGGGTCACGACCAGCACGTCGAGGGGGTCACCGTCGTCGGCCAGGGTGTTCGGGATGTAGCCGTAGTTGGCCGGGTAGAACATCGGGGTGGCCATGAAACGGTCAACGAACAGGCAATCGCTGTCTTTGTCGATTTCGTATTTGATCGGCGCGTGGTTGGCCGGAATCTCGATTGCGACGTAGATGTCGTTCGGCAGGTCTTTGCCAGCCGGAATCTTGCTGTAGCTCATTGGGCGATGCCCCCGTTAGTTGACCAGAATGTCTTGGCCGGATTGACCAAAAAGTGGCGGCGATTATAGGCATATTCCAAGGGCTATGCCACGTACCGAAGGACGTATGGACGCCTTGGGCCAAACGCCGCAAACCCTGCGCAGGAGCGGCTCGCAACGCTCGATGGCTTGCGAAAAGAAGAGTCGCTGCGGCGCATTTAGTTCAGAGGCGTGCGTCAGGATCGGCGATTATTTTGCCAGCGGACGCGTTCCGGCAGGACGCCTCAGTGTTGCTGGTAGTGCGGATCGCTGGCCTGCAGTTGCTGGAGCCGGGCCAGGGGATTCTGCCGGTAAAACAGCTGCAGTTGCTCGTAGACCTTCGGATAGGCCTCGTGGAGCAGGTCCGGGGCGCTGAAGAAGTATTCGCTGGTGACGGCGAAGAACTCCGCGGGGTTTTCCGCGGCGTAAGGATCGATGGCGGTTTCGGCGTCGGGGTTGTGGTCGAGCTGGCGGTTGAGGTCGTCGTAGGCCGCTTGCATCACCTGCGCCCAGTCGCTGATGCGCATGTCGCTGTGCAGCGGCGGCAGGCCGTTGGCATCGCCGTTGAGCATGTCCAGCTTGTGCGCCAGTTCGTGGATCACCAGGTTGTAGGCTTCCCAGCCGCCGCTGGCGAGCACGCCGGGCCAGGCCAGGATGATCGGACCCTGTTGCCAGGCTTCGCCGCTGTGTTCGCCGTCCCATTCATGTTCGACGCCGCTGGCATCGCGATGGCGCTGGGGGCTGAGGAAGTCGTCGGGGTAGAGGACGATTTCGTGAAAGCCCTGGTACCAGTTCAAATCCCCAAGGTGCAGCAGCGGCAACTGGGCCTGGGCGGCCAGCAGCAGGCGCTCGAACTGGTGCAGCTCGACCCCGGGCAGGGCGCTCAGGTGCTTGTCGTCGAGAAACAGGACGCTGGTTTCCCGCAGCCACTGGTCCTCGGCAGCGCTCAGGCCATCGAGAAAGGGCAGGTGCTGGCGTACCCGTTGCCACATTTCATCGGCAACCGGGTGCTTGGCCAGCCGACGCCGGCGGCGCCAGGAACTGAGGGGCCACATACCGATCAGTGGCTTTCGGCCTTTGCGTCCGAGCGGCCCAAGCGGCTGCGCACCACGCCGATGATCATCGGCACCAGCGACAGCAGGATGATGCCCACCACCAGCAGCGACAGGTTTTTCTTGATGAACGGCACGTTGCCGAAGAAGTAGCCGAGGGTTACCAGGCCGCCGACCCAGAGGATGGTGCCGGCCACGCTGAAGGCGAAGAAACGCGGGTAAGGCATCTTGGCCACGCCGGCGACGAACGGGGCGAAAGTACGGATGATCGGCAGGAAACGCGCCAGGGTCACGGTTTTGCCGCCGTGGCGGTCGTAGAAGTCGTGGGTCTTTTGCAGGTAGTCGCGGCGGAAGATCTTCGAATTCGGGTTGCTGAACAGCCGTTCGCCCACCGTTCGCCCAATGATGTAATTGGTGCTGTCGCCGAGGATCGCCGCCAGCATCAGCAGGCCGCCGAGCAGCACCGGGTCCATGGCGCCACCGGCGGCGACCGCGCCGGCGATGAACAGCAGGGAGTCGCCAGGCAGGAACGGCGTCACCACCAGGCCGGTCTCGCAGAAAATCACCAGGAACAGGATGGCGTAGATCCATGGCCCGTAGTTGGTCACCAACATGTCGAGGTAAACGTCGAGATGGAGGATGAGGTCGATCGGGTTGAAATCCATTAGGGCACCTGTGGTGACGGCCCGGCTCGGCGGGTCTGTGCGATGACTGGGGCAAAAACTTACAGCTGGCGCAGATTCATCTTACGCCCCGAAAAGGTCGGCATTATAAGACTTGATAGGTGAAATGGGCGTTGAGTTTGTAGCGGGGAGTGTCTTGGCGGCGATGTCGGACCAGAGGCGAAAGAGCGTGGCCTTCGGCAGCGTCTTCCCTGGCGCTGTCGAAGGTGGTGATGGGGTTGTTCCAGATGGGGCTTAGTCGTCGCTGATCGGCAATATGTAGTTCTTGAACTCGGTATCTTCGCGAAAACCGATGGATTCATAGGTTTTCTGCGCCACTTCGTTGTCACTGCTGGTGGAAACCCGCATGCGCACGGCATGGGTGTCCTTGGCCATTTTCTTCGCGGTGCGGATCAGGTTGTCGGCCACCAGCTGGCGGCGAGCGTCTTCGGCGACATAGATGTCGTTGAGGATCCATACGCGCTTGAGGGACAGGGAGGAGAAGCTGGGGTAGAGCTGGCAGAAACCGAGGAGTTTCTTGTCGTCATCGTCGGGCAGGGCCAGGTAGATCATCGATTCCTTGCGGCGCAGACGTTTTTCCAGGAAGGCCCGGGACGAGTCCGGAAAAGGCAGGGCGCCATAGAACTCGCGGTATTTGACGAACAGGGGGGTCAACAGATCCAGGTGTTCGAGGGTCGCTTGAGTAATCCGCATGAGTTGTCCTCAACTTCGAATGGATACGACGGCAAACGGTTCATTACTCGGGCAGCCGTGTTTCGATGCTGCCTAAAGCGTGGAAAAAGCGCAATCGTCTCGAAAAGTCACGGCTTTGCAGGTCCCAGCAGGAAATTACCCTTGAGGGTGTCGGGCGAGTCGCTATCCAGGGTGTTCACCTGGGCCTCGTCTTTCAGGTTGACCCCCGAGAGCTGCCGCCTGCAGGCCTCGCGCATCAGGTACAGCAAGCGGTGGGCGGCCATGCCGTAGCTCAGGCCTTCCAGGCGCACGTTGGAGATGCAGTTGCGATAGGCATCGGTGAGCCCGACCTTCGGGTTGTAGGTGAAATACAGCCCCAGGCTGTCCGGTGAGCTGAGGCCCGGGCGTTCGCCGATCAGGATCACGGTCATTTTTGCGCCGAGCAGCTCGCCGATTTCGTCGGCCACCGCCACCCGGCCCTGTTCCACCAGGATGACCGGCGACAGCGACCAGCCTTCGGCCTCGGTCTGTTCTTCGAAGCGGGCGAGAAACGGCAGGGTATGGCGATGCACCGCCAATGCCGACAGACCGTCTGCCACCACTACGGCCAGATCGACGCCACCCGGGTTGGCGCAGGCGTGCTCGCGCAGGGCCTGGGCCGACGCGTCGCTGAGCTTGCGCCCCAGGTCCGGGCGTTGCAGGTAGCTGTGGCGATCGCCGGCGGCGCTGTGCAGCAGCAGGCTGTCGCGGCCGCGTTCGGCCAGTTGGCTGCTCAGTCCGGCATGGTCGAAGGGCAGGTGCACCGCATCGCGGGCCTGGGCGTGGGCGAACTGGAAGTCCAGCTGGGCTCCAGTGGGCAGGCTGGTGCCGGTGCGGCCCAGGGCGATGCGCGCCGGGGTCAGGCGGCGCAGCTCCAGCCAGGGGTTCTGGCTGTCGGTCGGATGTTTGTCCATAAGCCTGTCCTTACTGAAGCTGTGCCAGCGCCTGGCGGAAGGCCGGCGGCAGGTTGTGGCCGAACTGCACCTTGCCGTCGGGCTGGGTGAAGATGCCGGTTTTCGCCAGCCACTGTTCGAACTCCGGCGCCGGTTTCAGGCCCAGGGTCTGGCGGGCGTAGAGCGCGTCGTGAAAGGAGGTGGTCTGGTAGTTGAGCATGATGTCGTCGGAGCCGGGGATGCCCATGATGAAGTTGATCCCGGCCACGCCCAGCAGGGTCAGCAGGGTGTCCATGTCGTCCTGGTCGGCTTCGGCGTGGTTGGTGTAGCAGATGTCGCAACCCATGGGCACGCCCAGCAGCTTGCCGCAGAAGTGATCTTCCAGGCCGGCGCGGATGATCTGCTTGCCGTTGTACAGGTACTCCGGGCCGATGAAACCGACCACGGTGTTCACCAGGAACGGCTTGAAGTGCCGGGCCACCGCATAGGCGCGGGTTTCGCAGGTCTGCTGGTCGACGCCGAAGTGGGCGTTGGCCGACAGCGCACTGCCCTGGCCGGTCTCGAAATACATCAGGTTCTGTCCTAGCGTGCCGCGTTTGAGGCTCAGGCCGGCCTCGTAGCCTTCCTGCAGGACATTGAGGTTGATGCCAAAACTGGCATTGGCCGCCTCGGTGCCGGCGATCGACTGGAACACCAGGTCCAGCGGCACGCCACGGTTGATCGCCTCGATGGAGGTGGTGACGTGGGTCAGCACGCAGGCCTGGGTGGGGATTTCATAACGCTGGATGATCGCATCGAGCATTTCCAGCAGGGCGCAGATCGAGGCGATGCTGTCGGTGGCCGGGTTGATGCCGATCATGGCGTCGCCGTTGCCGTAGAGCAGGCCGTCGAGAATGCTCGCGGCGATGCCGGCCGGCTCGTCGGTCGGGTGGTTGGGTTGCAGGCGCGTCGACAGCCGCCCGCGCAGTCCCAGGGTGCCGCGGAACCGGGTGACCACGCGGATCTTCTGCGCCACCAGCACCAGGTCCTGGACACGCATGATCTTCGACACGGCGGCGGCCATTTCCGGAGTCAGCCCGGGGGCCAGGGCGCGCAGGCTCTGTTCGTCGGCGGTGTCGCTGAGCAGCCAGTCGCGAAAGCCGCCGACCGTGAGGTGGCTGACGGTGGCGAAGGCGGCCTTGTCGTGGGTGTCGATGATCAACCGGGTGACTTCATCGGTTTCGTAGGGGATCAGCGCTTCTTCGAGGAAGTGCTTGAGCGGAATGTCCGCCAGGGTCATTTGCGCGGCGACCCGCTCGCCGTCGTTGAGGGCGGCGACGCCGGCCAGGAAGTCCCCGGAGCGCGCCGGGCTGGCCTTGGCCATGACCTCCTTGAGGCTGTCGAAGCGGTAGGTCTGGGCGCCGACGGTGTGGGCGAAACTTGCCATACAGGTTCTCCGTGACGACGCAGGGAACCGGCCCCTGCGTCGAGGTTTTCGGCGGTTAGTGCAAGGCTTCTTCAGCTTTCTGAATGGCCGCGAATTCTTCTTCGGGCGTGCCTGCTACCAAGTGATGCCGACTGTAGAAAGCAAAGTAAGCAATTAATACTCCATAGATGATCGCGGCGCCAATGACCACCCGCGGATCCACCAGGAAACCCGCCACCACGGCGATGCAGGCCAGTACCAGGGCCACGCCGGAGGTGAAGATGCCGCCCGGGGTGCGGTACGGGCGATCCATTTTGGGGCGGCGGATGCGCAGGGTGATGTGCGCGGCCATCATCAGCACGTAGGAGATGGTTGCGCCGAACACCGCCACCAGGATCAGCAGGTCGCCCTGGCCGGTCAGCGACAGGCCGAAACCGATGATGCCGGGGATTACCAGGGCCAGGACCGGCGCCTTGTTCTTATTGGTCTCCGACAGCTTGCGCGGCAGGTAGCCGGCGCGGGACAGGGCGAAAATCTGCCGCGAGTAGGCGTAGATGATCGAGAAGAAGCTGGCGATCAAGCCAGCCAGGCCCACCAGGTTGACGAAGCTGCCCATCCAGGTCGAACCGCTGTAGGCCTTGGCCAGGGCTTCCACCAGCGGGTTGCCCGAGGTCAGCAGGGCATTGGCCCCCGCGCCGCCCGGGCCGATCACCAGGATCAGCAGGGCGAAGCTCAGCAGCACCAGCATGGCGCCGATCAGGCCGCGGGGCAGGTCGCGTTTGGGGTTCTTGGTTTCTTCCGCGGCCAGCGGCACGCCTTCGACCGCCAGGAAGAACCAGATGGCGTAGGGGATCGCCGCCCACACGCCGACATAACCGAACGGCAGGAAGCTGCTGGCGCCCACGGCCTCGGTGACCGGGATGTCCAGCAGGTTGGCCACGGAGAAGTGCGGCACCATCGCCACCAGGAACACGCCCAGGGCCAGGGCGGCCACGGCGGTGATGATGAACATCAGCTTCAGCGCCTCGCCGACCCCGAAGATGTGGATGGCGATGAACACGATGTAGAACGCCAGGTAGATCATCCAGCCGCCGATGCCGAACAGCGACTGGCAATAGGCGCCGATAAACACCGCGATCGCCGCCGGGGCGATCGCGTATTCGATGAGGATCGCGGTCCCGGTGAGAAAGCCGCCCCAGGGGCCGAAGGCGCTGCGGGCAAAACCGTAGCCGCCGCCGGCGGTGGGGATCATCGAGGACAGCTCGGCCAGGGAAAAGCACATGCACAGGTACATGGTGGCCATCAGCAGGGTGGCGAGGAACATGCCGCCCCAGCCGCCCTGGGCCAGGCCGAAGTTCCAGCCGGCGTAGTCGCCGGAAATGACGTAGGCCACGCCCAGGCCCACCAGCAGGACCCAGCCTGCCGCGCCTTTTTTCAGTTCGCGTTGTTGAAAGTAGTCGGAGCCGACTTTTTCAAAGTCGACGGAGGAGCCAGCCGACTGCACGCCGGTATGTTCGCTAGGCATAAGGGTTCACCTGTTCTTATTGTTGTGCCCGGTCGGCAGACCGGATCGGTGTTGCAAGGCGATGGTGTGTTTTGCCTCGAGGACGTCATCGCGAGCTTGTTCGCGACCGGCCCCCAAGGGTGAAGCCGCATTGGCGACTCCACCCTTGTCCCTGGCTTGATTGGCTTTAGAAGAAGCCCAGCGGATTGATGTCGTAGCTCACCAGCAGGTTTTTGGTCTGCTGGTAGTGGTCGAGCATCATCTTGTGGGTTTCACGGCCGACGCCGGACTTCTTGTAACCGCCGAACGCCGCGTGGGCGGGGTACAGGTGGTAGCAGTTGGTCCACACACGACCGGCCTTGATCGCCCGGCCCATGCGGTAGGCGCGGTTGATGTCGCGGGTCCAGAGGCCGGCGCCGAGGCCGAACTCGGTGTCGTTGGCGATGGCCAGGGCTTCGGCTTCGTCCTTGAAGGTGGTGATACTCACCACCGGGCCGAAGATTTCTTCCTGGAATACGCGCATCTTGTTGTTACCCTTGAGCAGGGTCGGCTGGATGTAGTAACCGCTGGCCAGGTTGCCCTCGAGTTTTTCCACCTTGCCGCCGGTCAGCAGCTGCGCGCCTTCGCCCTTGGCGATGTCCAGGTAGGACAGGATCTTGTCGAACTGCTGCTCGGACGCCTGGGCGCCGACCATGGTGTCGGTGTCCAGCGGGTCGCCGCGCTTGATCTGCTCGACCTTTTTCATCACCACTTGCATGAACTCGTCGTAGATCGACTCTTCCACCAGGGCGCGGGACGGGCAGGTGCAGACTTCGCCCTGGTTGAAGAACGCCAGCACCAGGCCTTCGGCGGCTTTTTCGATGAAGCTCGGTTCGGCCTGCATGATGTCGGCGAAGAAGATGTTCGGCGACTTGCCGCCCAGTTCCACGGTGGACGGGATGATGTTCTCGGCGGCGCACTTCATGATATGCGAGCCCACCGGGGTCGAGCCGGTGAAGGCGATCTTGGCGATGCGCTTGCTGGTGGCCAGGGCCTCGCCCGCTTCCTTGCCGAAACCTTGCACTACGTTGAGCACGCCCGGCGGCAGCAGGTCGCCGATCAGTTCCATCAGCACGCAGATGCCCAGCGGGGTCTGCTCGGCCGGCTTGAGTACCACGCAGTTGCCGGCGGCCAGGGCGGGTGCGAGTTTCCAGGCGGCCATCAGCAGCGGGAAGTTCCACGGGATGATCTGCCCGACCACGCCCAGCGGTTCGTGAATGTGATAGGCCACGGTGTTGCCGTCGATTTCCGCGGCGCTGCCTTCCTGGGCCCGCAGGCAGCCAGCGAAGTAACGGAAGTGGTCGGCGGCCAGGGGGATGTCGGCGTTGAGGGTTTCCCGCACGGCCTTGCCGTTGTCCCAGGTTTCGGTGATGGCCAGCAGTTCGAGGTTCTGCTCGATACGGTCGGCGATTTTCAGCAGGATCAGCGAGCGGGCCTGTGCCGAGGTGGCACCCCAGGCATCGGCGGCGGCATGGGCGGCGTCCAGGGCTTTCTCGATGTCTTCGGCGGTGGAACGCGGGAATTCGGCGATCGGTTGGCCGTTTACTGGCGAGGTATTGGTGAAGTACTGACCTTTGACAGGCGCGACGAATTCGCCGCCGATGTAGTTACCGTATTTGCTCTTGAACGAAACGATAGCGCCTTCAGTACCGGGGTGTGCATAACGCATGGTGGGTATCTCCTGGCTTTTGTGCTTATAGGGGAGGACGCGCTGTTGCGCTTGTAAAAGCGTAGAGCAAAGCCCGGGCCACTGCGTTGCATGCCAGCTAAATCAAGGGTTTGCGAATGTTCCAGCGGCTGAGTTCCGGGCGCCTGTGGCAGTTGTGGCGCAGCCCGGGTGACACTTTGTACCGCTTGTGGCACAGCCGGTGACTCATTGGTCGAAGCGGCATTGCAATGCATCCATGGCTGGAGGATGCTGGGCTTCGCGTTGATCTGAATCGCTTGATGCAGCCGTCGCAGCCATCAGCGCAGCAGGAGAACAATAAGAAATGCACAGCAATCACCTCACCCGGCACGCCCAGCAAGTGCTGACCGTGACCCAAGGCAAGGCCCGTCTGCAGGGGCCTGGCAGCGATCCTTCCATCGCCCGTTCCTGGCTGCGTTGCCTGGAGGACTATCACCTCGACCCGGCCCTGAGCATGGCGCCCACCGTGCTCGAGCATGGCCGCCTGCTGGAAAGCCGCGAACGCCTGCAGCAGGTGCTGCAGATCGCCGGCAACGAGATGACCAGCCTGCACCAGCAGTTGTCCGGCGCTGGTCATGCGGTGCTGCTGACCGACGCCCGCGGGGTGATCCTCAACTGCGTCACCGCGCCCACCGAGCGCAAGATTTTCGAACGCGCCGGGCTCTGGCTCGGCGCCGACTGGAGCGAGGCCTGCGAGGGCACCAACGGCATCGGCACCTGCCTGGTGGAGCGCCAGTCCCTGACCATCCACCAGGACGAGCATTTCCGTGGCCGTCACACCGGCCTGACCTGCTCGGCCAGCCCGGTGTTCGACCCCCACGGCGAACTGCTGGCGGTGCTCGACGTTTCCTCGGCGCGCCCGGATGTGTCGCGGCAGAGCCAGTTCCACACCATGGCCCTGGTCAACCTCTCGGCGAAGATGATCGAGAGCTGCTATTTCCTGCGCTATTTCGACAATCAATGGTTGCTGCGTTTTCACCTGCAGGCCGAGTCCGTCGGCCTGTTCAGCGAAGGCCTGCTGGCGTTCGACGGGGAAGGGCGGATCAGCGCGGTGAACCAGAGCGCCCTGAACCTGCTGGGGCATATTCGCGGTGGCTTGCTGGGCAAACCGGTGGAAGCCTTTTTCGATTGCTCGCTGGACGAGCTGCTGGGCCGCGCCAGCATCAATGCCAGCGCCAGCTGGCCGTTGCGTACCCGCGATGGTCGGCATCTGTTCGCGGTGTTGCGCGGCCAGCCGCGCAGCGTGCCGAAACCGCTGCCGCCGAGGGTGCTGGCGGTGGAGCGTCCGCGCCTGTCCGGGATCTGCCTGGGCGATGCGGCCCTGCAAGAAGACTTCCGCAAATCCTTGCGGGTGTTCGAGCGCGATGTGCCGCTGCTGATCAACGGCGAGACCGGCTCCGGCAAGGAGGCGTTCGCCAAGGCGGTGCACCAGGCCAGCCAGCGGGCGGAGAAAGCCTTCGTTGCCTTGAACTGCGCGGCCATTCCCGAAAGCCTGATCGAAAGCGAGCTGTTCGGTTATCGCGGCGGCAGTTTCACCGGGGCGCGCAAGGAAGGCATGCGCGGCAAGTTGCAGCAGGCCGATGGCGGCACGCTGTTCCTCGATGAAATCGGCGATATGCCGCTGGCCTTGCAGACCCGCCTGCTGCGGGTGCTGGAGGACCGCATGGTGGTGCCTATCGGCGGCGAGCCGCAGGCGGTCAACGTGCGCATCATCAGCGCCACCCACCGGGACCTGCTGGAGCGGGTACGGGATGACAGCTTCCGCGAGGATTTGTATTACCGGCTCAATGGCCTGGAAATCAGTTTGCCGGCGCTGCGCGAGCGCAGCGACAAATCCCAGCTGCTGGATTTTCTCCTGGCGCAAGAGGCCGGCGACCAGCAGGTGTCGCTCGATGGCCCGGCACGCCAGGCCCTGCTGGACTTCCATTGGCCAGGCAACGTGCGGCAACTGCGCAACGTGTTGCGCACCCTGGCGGCGCTCTGCGACCACGGGCGAATCGGCCTGGAGGATATACCTGCGATGATTCGCCAGGGCCGCCCGGCACCAGTGCCGGCGGCTGCCGAGGAGGCGGGCGAATACCCGCTGGACGATGCCGAACGCCTGGCCTTGCTCAACGCCCTGGAACAGCAGCGCTGGCACATGACCCACACCGCCGAGCAGTTGGGGGTGAGCCGCAACACCCTCTATAGAAAGCTGCGCAAGCATGGAATCGCTCGCTAGGACATGAGACCGCGTCAGCGTTCATCGCGAGCAATCGAGCGTCGACCGGCTGCTCCTACAGGAGTGCGCACTGTATCTGTAGGAGCGAAGCTTGCTCGCGATAGGCGGCGCAGCCGCCGATACACTGGTAATCGCGGCCCAAGGCTCCAGCCGCGTTCGGGCGATTCCCCGGCAAAAGCCCCACAGAACTTGTCATAGCCTCCGGCAGTGACAACCGTGTGTTCCCCCATCAGCTAAAGAGTGCGATTTGCAGCCCTCTACGCTAACCTGCCTCGATGTTTTACGAGGTCGACTATGCACATTCATATTCTCGGTATTTGCGGCACCTTCATGGGCTCGATGGCGGTTCTGGCCAAAGAGCTGGGCCATCATGTCACCGGCTCCGATGCCAACGTCTACCCGCCGATGAGCACCCAACTCGAAGCCCAGGGCATCGAGTTGACCCAGGGCTACGACCCGGCCCAGCTTGACCCGGCGCCGGACCTGGTGGTGATCGGCAATGCCATGTCCCGCGGCAACCCGGCGGTGGAATATGTGCTGAACAAGGGCCTGCCCTATGTTTCCGGCCCGCAATGGCTGGCCGACCATGTGTTGCAAGGCCGCTGGGTACTGGCGGTCGCCGGCACCCACGGCAAGACCACCACCAGCAGCATGCTGGCCTGGGTGCTGGAGCATGCGGGCATGAGCCCGGGCTTCCTGATCGGTGGCGTGCCGCAGAATTTCTCGGTGTCGGCCCGCCTGGGCGGCACGCCGTTCTTCGTGATTGAAGCCGATGAATACGACAGCGCCTTCTTCGACAAGCGCTCGAAGTTCGTGCACTACCGTCCGCGCACGGCGATCCTGAACAATCTCGAGTTCGATCACGCAGACATCTTCCCCGATCTGCCGGCTATCGAACGGCAGTTCCACCACCTGGTGCGGACCATCCCGAGCGAAGGCCTGGTCATCCACCCGACCACCGAGCCGGCCTTGTTGCGAGTGATCGACATGGGCTGCTGGACCCCGGTGCAAACCACCGGCGCGGGCGGCCAATGGCAGGTCAAGCTGCTCAGTGAGGACGGCTCGAAGTTCGAAGTAATGTTCGAGGGCGAGGCTCAAGGCGTGGTCGAGTGGGACCTGACCGGCCAGCACAACGTCGCCAACGCTCTGGCCACCCTGGCCGCGGCGCGCCATGTCGGCGTAGTGCCGGCGGTGGGCATTGCTGCGCTGAGCGCGTTCAAGAGCGTCAAGCGGCGGATGGAGAAGGTCGCTGAAGTCCACGGCATCACCATCTACGACGACTTCGCTCACCACCCGACCGCCATCGCCACTACCCTGGACGGCCTGCGCAAGCACATCGGCGATGCGCCGTTGATTGCGATCATCGAACCGCGCTCCAACTCCATGAAGCTCGGCGCTCACCGTGACGGGCTGCCGGAAAGCGTCAACCAGGCCGATCAGGTGGTCTGGTATTCGCCGGCCAACCTTGGCTGGGACCTGGGCGCCACCGCCGCGCTGTGCACCGTGCCATCGATTGTCAGCGATTCCCTGGAAGGCATCATCGAGCGAGTGAAGAGCCAGGCCAAGTCGGGTACTCACGTGGTGATCATGAGCAACGGCGGCTTTGGCGGCCTGCACGGCAAGCTGGCCGAGGCACTGCGATGAACAACGGCCCGGAACGCATCACCCTGGCGATGACCGGCGCCTCGGGCGCCCAGTACGGCCTGCGCCTGCTCGATTGCCTGGTGCGCGAAGACCGTGAAGTGCACTTCCTGATCTCCAAGGCCGCGCAGCTGGTGATGGCGACCGAGACCGACGTGACCCTGCCGTCCAAGCCGCAGACCATGCAGGCCTTCCTCACCGAGTACACCGGTGCGGCTGCCGGGCAGATCCGCGTGTATGGCAAGGAAGACTGGATGTCGCCGGTGGCCTCGGGCTCCGGCTCGCCGGCGGCGATGGTGGTGGTGCCTTGCTCCACCGGCACCTTGTCGGCCATCGCCACGGGCGCTTGCAACAACCTGATCGAGCGCGCGGCGGACGTCACCCTGAAGGAGCGCCGCCAGTTGATCCTGGTGCCGCGCGAGGCGCCTTACTCGAGCATCCATCTGGAGAACATGCTCAAGCTGTCGAACATGGGCGTGACCATTCTGCCGGCCTCTCCGGGGTTCTATCACCAGCCGCAGACCATCGACGACCTGGTGGATTTTGTCGTGGCGCGGATTCTCAACTTGTTGAACATCCCGCAGGACATGTTGCCGCGGTGGGGCGAGCATCATCTGAGCAGCGATGAGTAAGTCGCTGCTGATCCTGCTGGTCGCCCTGCAGCTGGGCGGTTGCGCCACGGCACGTACGCTGAACGCGGCCAAGCCGGGGGCGCCGGTGGTGTATTCCGGGACGCGCCTGGATCTGTATGTGATGCAGGGCGGCTGTTGCCCGATGGACCGCTTCGGGGCTGAAGCGCCGAGCTATCCGGGTGTCGATCTGCCGGCCAGCGCCTTGCTCGACACGCTGCTGTTGCCGCTGTCGGTGCTGACGGTATTGGGGGTTGGGTTTCAGGCTACAGGCGGGTTGTAATTCCTTCGCGGGCAAGTCGGATCGCCGCCCACTCGCTCCTACAGAAAAGCACATGCTTCTGCAGGCGCGGAGCTTGCCCGCGTTGCTTTCTGATGTTCGTTATTTACCCAGCTTGCGCAGCTCGTCGGACTCGACGATCCGCACGCCATCCTGCTCTTCCAGTGCCAGGCGCCACATGGCCCGGGCCAGATGGCAGGCTTCGATGCCGTGGTATTTGCCGGGAATCAGCTTGGACAGCGGCCCGGCCAGCTGTTCGGCAAGGCGCGGCTCGAGGCGTTCGCCCAGCAGCAGCGACGGCCGGCAAATGGTCAGTTGCGGCCAGTCCTGGGCCTTTAGCGCCTGTTCCATTTCGCCTTTGACCCGGTTGTAGAAGATCGAGGATTTCGCGTCCGCGCCCAGGGCGCTGATCACGACCAGGTGCCGCGCACCCATCTCCCGCGCGCGCTTGCCGAAGGCCACCACCAGGTCCAGGTCGACGGCACGGAACGCCTGTTCGGAGCCAGCTTTCTTGAGGGTGGTGCCCAGGCAGCAGAACGCCAGGTCCACCCGACCGCTGAGCTGCGGCAGGAGTATCGCCGGGTCGCCGACCGGGTTTTCCAGGCGGGGGTGTTCGCTCAAGGGGCGCCGGCTGGGCGCCAGTACGCGGGTTACCGTGGGTTCGTTGAGCAGGCGGTCGAGCAAGTGCTCGCCAGTCAGGCCGGTCGCGCCGGCGAGCAAGATATGCTGAGGCGTCAAGTACATAGTGTTTCCCCCTTGATACTGTTTCAGCTTAGTTGCTCTTTGCTTCCTTGCTGTCGTTGGCGGCGCTTTGCAGCGCCTTTCGTGCTTGTTGCTTGCGCAGATGCTGCCAGTGCGCCAAGACCCCCTTGGGCGCCCAGATCTGCGGTTCGGAGGCTTCGAAGTTGTCCGCCAGTTCGCGTTCGGCCACGGTCGCCCGGGCCAGCTTGAAGGCCTGTTCCAGGTCGTCGGTCTGGTTCAGCGCCTGGGCGAACAGGGCGTCGCCGAAGTAGGTGAAGTCGGCTTCTTCCGAGCAGCCGAACGATACGCGATCGGCTTGCGAAGCGGTCATGACCAGGGTCCGCTCATCCTTGAGCGCGGGAATGAACCCGCCGGAATAACAGGCCGAGATCACGATGATCTTGTCGCGGTTTTTCAGGGGCGCCAGCACCGCGGCCAACTCGTCGGCCGGCAGGTCGGCCAGCTCCAGGCGCGGCTGGTCGAGCACCAGTTCATGTTCGCTGGTGCCGTGGCTGGTCAGGTAGATGAACAGCAGGTCTTCCGGACCACTGCGTTCGGCCAGGACCTGTACCGCGCGCCGCAGGTTTTCCCGGGTGGCCATGGGGCGGCTGTCGAGGCGGTCGCGGTGGTTGACCAGGCGGATCTGCCCGTAGGCGCCGAAGCGGGTGACGAGCATGTTGCTGACATAGTCGGCCTCGCGCAGAAACACGCTTTGCTGGCCGTCGCCGGCCAGCGTCAGGCTGTAGAGTTCGATGGCGGGCGTCGATGCCGGCACCGCGCCGAGGGCGTCGTCGAGCAGGCGGCCCTGGGCCAGCAGGCCGGTCTCCAGCGGGTCGGGCAACAGTCGGCCGTCGGCATCGCGAACCCGCAGGCCGTTGATCCAGTCGCCGCTTTGCACGGTGCCATCGCGCAGCACCAGCACGCCGTGACCCTGGTAGTTGTCGCCTTCGAAGCCACCGATATAGAAGCTGCCGTCGCTGAGGTTCAGGCGGCCCTGGCCGCTGAAGCGCCAGTCGCTGAAACGGCCGATGTAATGGCTGCCGTCGACGCCGATCAGTTCACCCTTGCCACTGAGGGCGCCTTCCTTGAACTGGCCGATCCAGACATCGCCGTCGGCGTTTTCGTAGCGGCCCTTGCCGCTGAGCTGGTTCTGTTTGAAGCCGCCGACGTAGAGATCGCCCTCGGCGCTGCTGAAAGTGCCGTTGCCTTCCAACTGGCCGTCGACGAACTGGCCGCTGAACTGGTTACCGCTGGCATCGCTGCGCTGGCCTTGGCCGTTGGGTTTGCCGCGGGAGAACTGGCCCTGGTACTGGCTGCCGTCTTCCAGCTCGAGGCGGCCGAGCCCGGAATACAGGTCGGACTTGAATTCGCCGCGGTAGGTCATGCCGCGTTCCTTGAGGGTGCCTTCACCGTCGCGCCGGCCCAGTTTGAAACCACCGGTGTAGCTGCTGTCCTTGGTGGTCAGGCTGCCCTGGCCGTGGAACATGCCCTGCTGGAACTGTCCGCGGTAGACCTCGCCGTCGCTGCCGTGCCATTCGCCCTGGCCATGCCACTGGCCGCTGTCGAACTGGCCGGCATACCAGCTGCCGTTGGGGTAGTCGATGCGGCCCTGGCCCTGCAGCAACCCGTTGACCACATCGCCGCGGTAGCGACCACCGTCCGGCAGACGGGCATCGGGAGGCAGCAGCGATTCGCCGTCTCCACATGCGGTGAGCAACAGGGTCAGAGCCAGGGGTACAAGTGGGCGCATAGCGGGATCCGGATAATTAGGGGACCGAGTATGCCGCAGCAACGAGGCTTATATATAGAGAGGCTGCGCGAAACAGCGTGAGCTGTTTCGCATCAGGAAGGTTTCAGACAAAGCAGAGGGACAATGGCTCGGCGATGTAGGCTGGTTTTTCCTGGCCTTCGATTTCAAGTGTGGCGGTGGCCTTGAGCAGCCATTGGCCGGGTTTCTTCTCGGTGACGTCCACCAGGTCGACCTTGAGGCGGACCCTGGAATCGACCTTGACCGGCTGGATGAAGCGCACGCTGTCCAGGCCGTAGTTGACCGCCATCTTCAGGCCCTCGGGCAGGATCAGGATGTCTTCCATCAGTTTCGGGATCAGCGACAGCGACAGGAAACCGTGGGCGATGGTGCCGCCGAACGGCGTCTGGGCGGCTTTTATCGGGTCTACGTGGATGAACTGGAAGTCACCCGTGGCTTCGGCGAACAGGTTGATACGCTGCTGATCGATGGTGAGCCATTCGGAACGTCCTAGTTCCTTTCCGACATAATCTTTGAGCTCTGCAACAGGAACATACGGCATTGAGACTCTCCTTGGGTTCATCGGTTTTATCGTTCTAAAGGGGCGGGGGCGTACCCCCTGACAACCCACTGTAGATCATCATGGGGGTTTGCTCCGGTCAACCTTCCATGCTTTTGGCGAATGCCGGTTCATAGCGTTCGCGTGCTTATAATGCCCGGCGTTTTTTCGGGGGGATGAGAGATGTTGTTACGCGGTCTGACATGGCTGGTGCTGTTTCAATTGCTCGGCACGGCGATCAATCATCTGTTGCTGCCGATCCTGCCGGGGCCCATTGTCGGTCTGCTGTTGCTGCTGATCTTCCTGGTGGCGCGTGGCGAGGTGGGCGAGCCGCTGAACCTGGCCGCCTCCAGTCTCCTGCGTTACCTGCCCCTGTTGCTGGTGCCGCCCGCGGTGGGGGTGATGGTGTACGCGGTGGATATCGCCGCGGATTTCTGGGCGATAGTCGGCGCCCTGGTGTTGTCGCTGGTGATCTCCATGGCCTTCGTCGGCGTGCTGATGCAGCGGCTGGTCAAGCGCCACGGACATCGGGAGGGCGGCCAATGATGTTCGACTGGCAGGGCGCCTGGGCGTCGGTGATCCACCATCCCTTGTTCGGCATCGGCATTACCCTGGGCGCCTATCAACTAGTGCTCGCGGCCTTCGAGAAAACCCGCTGGATCTTTCTGCAGCCGGTGCTGGTCTCCATGGTGCTGGTGATCGGTGTGCTGCTGGGCTGTGGCCTGAGCTATGCCGAGTACCGCAAGAGCACGGAGATCCTCAGCATTCTCCTGGGCCCGGCCACGGTGGCGCTGGCCGTACCGCTGTACCTCAACCTGCGGCGGATTCGGCAGTTGTTCTGGCCGATATTTACTACGCTGGTGATTGGAGGGGTGGTCGCCACCGGCCTGGGCGTACTGCTGGGGTGGTGGTTCGGTGCCGAGAACATGATCCTGATGACCATGGCGCCGAAATCGGTGACCTCGCCGATCGCCATGCTGGTGGCCGAACAGATTGGCGGGGTCGCAGCGCTGGCTGCGGTATTCGTATTGATCACCGGGGTGATCGGGGCGATTTTCGGCCCGGCCATCCTCAACCGCCTGCAGGTGCATAGCCCGGAAGCCCGAGGCATGGCGCTGGGCATGACGGCTCACGCGGTGGGCACTTCGGTGGCCTTGCAGGAAAGTGACGAGTGCGGTGCTTTCGCGGCGCTGGCGATGAGTCTGATGGGTGTGGCCACGGCGGTCTTCCTGCCGTTGGCGGTGTCATTGGTGGTTTAAGGAAACCTGTATGAGCCTGGCGCTTTTCCCGCTGAACACGGTGCTGTTCCCCGACTGCATTCTCGATTTGCAGATTTTCGAGGCGCGCTATCTGGACATGATCGGTCGCTGCATGAAACAGGGCTGTGGCTTCGGCGTGGTGTGCATCCTTGAAGGCGAAGAGGTGGGCATCGCCCCTGAAGGTTTCGCACGGGTGGGCTGCGAAGCGCTGATCACCGACTTCCATCAGCAGGACAACGGTCTGCTGGGGATTCGGGTCAAGGGCGGGCGGCGTTTTCGGGTGCTGAGCAGCGAAGTGCAGCGCGATCAGTTGCGGGTGGCTGAAGTCGAGTGGCTGGGCGAGGCGCCGGAGCGGCCGCTGCAGGAGGAAGACGGGGACCTGATCGCCTTGCTCAAGGCGCTGGCCGAGCACCCGATGGTCGAAGCCCTGAACATGGGCACCGAAGCCAGCGGCCAGCAGTCGCTGGCCAACCAGTTGGCTTATCTGTTGCCATTCTCCGAACTGGACAAGATCGACCTGCTGCAACTGGACGATCCGCAACAACGCCTGGATGCGATCCAGGCCCTGCTGGACGAATTGCAGGGCGAACTGTTCGCCTGATCCTCGTGGCTACAAAACCTCAATACGCATAACGCAGCATGGCGTGCGGCAGATGCCTGACTGCTTCGAAACCGAACAACGCGATCAGCGCCGGCAATACCAGCCACCAGATCTTGGCCGGCATGGGTTCCAGCGGGGTCTGGCGCTGGGCGACCCACAGGCTGGCGGCGCACACGCAGGCGGCAAGCATGGCGCCAGCAAGGATGTCGGAAGGCCAATGCGCGCCCAGGTAAATCCGCGACACGGCAATTACGGCCGCCGGCAGACAGCCCAGCAGCAGCCAGGTCAGGCGCATGCGTGGCGGCTGGCCGCGACCGGCGAGCACCGCCAGGGTCAGGAACAGGGCGAACGAACCGGAGCTGTGGCCGCTGGGCATGCTGTAGCTGGTCAGTGGGTCGGCCAGGACTTCCGGGCGCACGCGGGCGAAAAAGAGTTTGGTGCCGGTGTTGGCCAGCGCGGTGCACAGCAGCGTGGCGCCCGCGAAAATCGCTTGCCGCCATTGCCGGGCAACCAGCAACAGCAGGGTGACCAGGGCGCTGGCAAACAGCATGGTGCGGAACTCGCCGAACTGGGTGAGCACCACCATCACCTCGTCCAATGGTGGGCTACGGTGTTCCTGGACCAGTGCTATCAGGCCCTGATCGAAATGGTTCAGGTAGGGATAACCGATGAACAACCCTGCCAGGATCGCCAGGCTGAGGCCTGCCACCAGCGGGCTGGCCTTGCGATGCCGGCGCACGGTGCTGTTGATGCTCAGGCCCAGCAGTATGGCGATGCTGGCGGCGACTATTCCCGCCTGCGGCCAGAAGCCTTCAGGCAAGGGCAGGCGGATCGCCGCGCCCGTGGCCCAGCCCGGCAGCAGGTAGGCGACGGTCCAGCCGGCCGCGGCCAGCAGGCTGACAGAGAAAAAACGCGGGAACGACATGTCGAACATGCCGGCGACCATCGGCAGCATGGGGCGCAAGGGACCGATAAAGCGTCCGACCAACAGGCTGGCGATGCCATAACGCTGGAAATAGGCTTCGGCGCCGTTGATCCATTCCGGGTGATGGCGCAGGCCCGGCAGGCGACGAATGTTCTGGTGAAAACGCCGGCCCAGCAGGTAGGACACCACATCCCCGAGCAAGCCGCCGAAGAACCCCAGCGCCAGGGTTTCACCCAGGGACAGGGCGCCGCTGCCGGCCATTACGGCGATGGCGAACAGCAGCACGGTGCCAGGTACGATCAGGCCGGCAATCGCCAGGCATTCGACGCAGGCGACGATGAACACGGCTGCCGCCAGCCATTGGGGATTCATCGTCAGCCAGCCGGTTATTCCGTCGAGCCACTGGCCCATAGGTTTTCAACTCCGGTTATTCGGTGGTTTAACTGTAGAAGCGGACTTGCTCGCGATAAAACCATCCGCGGGCACGCCGGTTCCTGCGAAAGGGATCAATCGAGCAGCAAATAGTCGCGACCTTCGACCTGCCCGCGACGTAGCGGGTTCCGGGTGCAGTAGGGGGCGTAGGCGGCGTCGACAAAGCGGTACATCAAGTGCTCATCGCGGCCGTGGGGGATGCCCAGGCGGGTGGTCTGGATGACGCTGGCGACGGGCGTGCCGACATCCTCGACGAACAGCACTTCATGGTCGAAGCGCTTGGCATCCCACACCGGGACTTTCAGGCCCAGGGCCTTGCACAGCAGGGTCTGGCCGGCGCAGAGCTTCTGCGAGGGGCGCGGCCGGCCGCTGGCGTCGGGATTGTTCAGGAGCATCTGCGCCAGGCTGGCGGGGCCTGAGACTTCGTCGACCCAGGGGTAGGCCGACTTGATCAGCACCGCGTTGCCCGGCCCCTGGGCGCTGAAGTTCAGCGAGTCGCCGCCGCGGGCGTAGTACATATAGATGTGGCCACCGTCCAGAAACAAAGCCTTACGCTTTTCTGTGTAGCCGAGGGAGGCATGGCTGCCTTTTTCCTCGCAGTAATAGGCTTCTGTTTCGATAATGCGCGCCGACAGCCACAGATCGCCGACCCGATGGCGGATGATTTTGCCGAGCAGTTCACGGGCCAGGACCTGGGCGTCTCGATCGAAAAAGCTGTCGGGCAGGGCCTTGGGCAGCGTCGGAGTGGACAGAATGGACATGGTAGCCAGGAGCGATGACGGGAATTGGGTCGGAATGATATCAATTCCAGGCTTAATTCAGGCTGAACGAGAGGTATTTGCCGCCCATTTCGACCATCCGCCCGTGACCGCTGTCCGTGGACCGGCGCGACAGCTATAATCAGCCGCTTTCCTCTTTGCCAAGACCACAGCAGACCATGACTGAGTCCGTTCTTGACTACATGACCCGTTTGGGTCGCGCTGCCCGCGAAGCCTCGCGGGTAATCGCCCGTGCCACCACCGCGCAGAAAAACCGCGCATTGCTGGCGGCAGCCGATGCATTGGACGCTGCTCGCCCCGAGCTGAGCGCGGCCAATGAGCAGGACCTGGCCAATGGCCGGGCCAATGGTCTGGAACCGGCATTGCTCGATCGTCTGGCGCTGACCCCAGTGCGTATCGACGAAATGATCGAAGGCCTGCGTCAGGTGGCCAAGCTGCCTGACCCCATCGGTGAAATCCGCGATATGCGCTACCTGCCTTCGGGCATCCAGGTCGGCAAGATGCGCGTGCCCCTGGGCGTGATCGGCATCATCTACGAGTCGCGCCCCAACGTGACCATCGACGCCGCCAGCCTGTGCCTGAAGTCCGGCAACGCGACCATCCTGCGGGGCGGCTCCGAGGCGATCAATTCCAACCGCGCCATTGCCACCTGCATCCAGCAAGGGCTGGCAGTGGCCGGCCTGCCGGCGCAAGTGGTGCAAGTGGTGGAAACCACCGATCGCGCGGCCGTTGGCGCGCTGATCACCATGCCCGAGTTCGTCGATGTGATCGTGCCGCGTGGCGGCAAGAGCCTGATCGAACGGGTCAGCCGCGATGCCAAGGTGCCGGTGATCAAGCACCTGGACGGCGTCTGCCATGTGTTCATCGACGTGGCGGCCGACCTGGACAAGGCGATTCGCATCGCCGACAACGCCAAGACCCAGCGCTACGCGCCCTGCAACACCATGGAGACCTTGCTGGTCCACGCCGGTATTGCCGAGCGCGTGTTGCCGCCGCTGGCGGCGATCTATCGCGACAAGAAGGTCGAGCTGCGCGGTTGCCCGCGTACCCGTGCCTTGCTGGGCGACGATGTGATCGAGGCCACCGAAGAAGACTGGCGCACCGAATACACCGCGCCGATCCTGTCGATCCTGGTGGTCGATAGCCTGGACGCGGCCATCGAGCACATCAACACCTACGGTTCGCAGCACACCGACGCCATCGTCACCGAGAACTTCACCGACGCCCGGCGTTTCCTCAACGAGGTGGATTCCAGCTCGGTGATGGTCAATGCCTCGACCCGGTTTGCCGACGGTTTCGAATATGGCCTGGGCGCGGAGATCGGTATTTCCACCGACAAGCTGCACGCCCGCGGCCCGGTCGGCCTGGAAGGGCTGACCAGCGAGAAATATGTCGTCTTCGGCGACGGCCATGTGCGCACTTGATGAGCAAACGTATCGGTCTGCTGGGCGGTACCTTCGACCCTGTGCATATCGGTCACCTGCGCAGCGCGCTGGAGGTGGCCGACTCGCTGGGGCTCGATGAGCTGCGGCTGACGCCCAGCGCGCGGCCGCCTCATCGCGATGCACCGCAGGTGTCGGCGCTGGACCGTCTGGCGATGGTCGAGTGTGCGGTGGCGGGCGTTTCACCCCTGGTGGTGGACGACCGTGAGCTGAAACGGGACAAGCCGTCCTACACCATAGACACCCTGGAACAGATGCGGGCCGAGATGGCCGCGGATGACCAGTTGTTCCTGTTGCTGGGCTGGGACGCTTTTTGCGGCCTGCCTACCTGGCATCGCTGGGAAGAGTTGCTCCAGCATTGCCACATCCTGGTGCTGCAACGCCCGGATGCCGACAGCGAGCCGCCGGATGCGTTGCGCAACCTGCTGGCGGCGCGCTCGGTGAGCGATCCCCTGGCCCTGCAAGGGCCTGGTGGACACATTGCATTCGTCTGGCAGACACCGCTCGCGGTGTCTGCCACCCAGATCCGTCAACTGCTGGCCAGCGGTAAGTCGGTACGTTTCCTGGTGCCTGATGCGGTCCTGGCCTATATCGATGCACACGGTCTTTACCGTGGGCCGAACTGAAGGCGCGCTGCCGGCTGATGCCGTGCAACGCGCCAAACATACGAGCTGAACGAGTTTTATATGACTAACCAAGTAATGAAAGGCGAAGATCTGGTCAAGGTGGCAGTCGCCGCGCTGGAAGACGTCAAGGCCCAGGATGTCCTGGTGATCGATGTTCGCGACAAGCAGAGCATCACTGACTACATGATCATCGCCACCGGTACTTCCAACCGCCAGATCGGCGCGATGCTGGAAAAGGTCCGCGAGATGGTCAAGGCCCAGGGCGTCAAGCCGCTGGGTGAAGAAGGCAAGGGCGACAGCGACTGGGTGCTGCTGGACCTGGACGACGTGATCGTGCACATGATGACCGCCTCCGCACGCCAGTTCTACGACCTGGAACGTCTGTGGCAGGGGGCCGAGCAGAGCCGTGCGGCCGATGGCAAGCACCACAGCCCGGAACACACCCATGAGCACTTCACCAAGCTCAACAAAGACCAGCAATAAGGGACGGCTGTGCGCCTGCGTCTGATCGCTGTCGGTTCACGCATGCCCAAGTGGGTGGAAGAGGGTTGGCATGAGTATGCCAAGCGTCTGCCATCCGAACTGGCGCTGGAACTGGTGGAAATACCGCTCAATACCCGTGGCAAGAACGCCGATGTGGCCCGTTTCATCCGTCAGGAAGGCGAAGCCATGCTGGCCAAGGTCGGTCAGAACGAGCGGATCGTCACCCTTGAGGTCCACGGCAAGCCCTGGAGCACCGAGCAGTTGGCGGTGGAGCTGGATCGCTGGCGCCTCGACTCGCGCACCGTGAACTTCATGGTCGGCGGCCCCGAGGGGCTGGCGCCGGAAGTCTGCGCGCGGGCGGACCAGCGCTGGTCGCTGTCGCCTTTGACCTTGCCGCACCCGTTGGTACGGATCCTGATCGGTGAACAGCTGTATCGCGCCTGGACAGTCCTGTCCGGGCACCCTTATCACAAATAGCCCGCGCCTCTAATGTCCCAGCCGATCCGTATCAAGGACCACGAAAAAGACGCCCGTCTGGTGCGTGGCCGGGTCGTGTTCGGGGCTATTGCCGTGGTCTGCCTGATCGGGGTGCTGATCGCGCGCCTGTATTACCTGCAGGTGATCCAGTACGACTATCACTCGACCCTGTCGGAAAACAACCGGGTCCACGTCCAGCCGATTCCGCCGACCCGCGGCCTGATCTTCGACCGTAACGGCGTGGTGGTGGCCGATAACCGTCCGAGCTTCAGCCTGAGCATGACCCGCGAGCGTTCCGGCGACTGGCGCCAGGTGCTCGACGTCATTGTCGAAGTGCTGGAGCTGACGCCGGAAGACCGGGCGCTGTTCGAGAAGCGCATGAAGCAGGGGCGCCGGCCGTTCGAGCCGGTGCCGATCCTGTTCGAGCTCAACGAAGAGCAGATCGCCCGGATCGCAGTCAACCAGTTCCGCCTGCCCGGGGTGGAAGTGGTGGCGCAGCTGGTCCGCCATTACCCCCAGGGCGCGCACTTCGCGCACTCGGTGGGCTACATGGGGCGGATCAACGAGAAAGAGCTGAAGACCCTGGACCCGGTGAACTACAGCGGCACTCACCACATCGGCAAGACCGGCATCGAGCGCTTCTACGAGCCCGAGCTGCACGGCCAAGTGGGTTACGAGGAGGTCGAGACCAACGCTCGTGGCCGCGTGTTGCGGGTGCTCAAGCGCACCGACCCGATTCCCGGCAAGGACATTGTCCTGAGCCTGGACATCAAGCTGCAGGAAGCTGCCGAGGCCGCCTTGGGCGGCCGGCGTGGCGCGGTGGTAGCACTGGACCCGAACACCGGGGAAGTGCTGGCCATGGTCAGTCAGCCGAGTTTCGACCCGAACCTGTTCGTGACCGGCATCAGCTTCAAGGCCTATGCCGAGCTGCGCGATTCCATCGACCGCCCGCTGTTCAACCGGGTGCTGCGCGGCCTGTACCCGCCGGGCTCGACCATCAAGCCAGCGGTGGCGATCGCCGGTCTCGATTCGGGGGTGGTGACGGCTTCCACGCGGGTCTATGACCCGGGCTACTACCAACTGCCCAACTACGACCACAAATACCGTAACTGGAATCGCAGCGGTGACGGTTACGTCGACCTCGACACCGCGATCATGCGGTCCAACGACACCTACTTCTATGACCTGGCCCACAAGCTGGGGATCGATCGGCTGTCGGCCTACATGAACAAGTTCGGGATCGGCCAGAAGGTCTCGCTGGACATGTTTGAGGAGTCGCCGGGCCTGATGCCGTCGCGGGAATGGAAGCGCGCCACCCGTCGCCAGGCCTGGTTCCCGGGCGAGACGCTGATTCTCGGGATCGGCCAGGGTTACATGCAGTCCACCCCGTTGCAGTTGGTCCAGGCTACGGCGCTGGTGGCGAATAAGGGCAAGTGGAACCGTCCGCACCTGGCCAAGACCATCGAAGGCGAAAAGCCGGTGGATGAAAACCCGATGCCGGACATCATCCTGCGCGATCCGTCGGACTGGACGAAGGTCAACCACGGCATGCAGCAGGTGATGCACGGTGCCCGTGGTACGGCGCGCAAGGCGGCCATTGGCTCGCAATACCGGATCGCCGGCAAGAGTGGTACGGCCCAGGTGGTCGCGATCAAGCAGGGCGAGAAGTACGACCGCTCCAAGGTTCAGGAGCGCCATCGCGACCACGCCCTGTTCGTCGGCTTCGCGCCGGCGGAAAACCCGAAAATCGTGGTTTCGGTCATGGTCGAGAACGGCGAGTCCGGCTCCGGCGTGGCGGCCCCGGTGGTGCGCCAGGTGATGGACGCCTGGCTCCTCGGCCCGGATGGCCTGCTCAAGCCTGAGTTTGCCGGCCCTATCAGTGCGGAGGCTACGGCCCGTGAAGAGTAATTTCGATCGCATCCTGTCCAGCGAGGATGTGATGCGTCGCCGTGCGACGCTGTTGCAGCGCATGCATATCGACGGCCCATTGCTGATCCTGCTGCTGACCCTGGCGGCCGGCAGCCTGTTCGTCCTGTATTCGGCGAGCGGCAAGAGCTGGGACCTGCTGGGCAAGCAGGCGACTTCGTTCGGCATCGGCCTGGCGTCGATGATCATCATTGCCCAGCTCGAGCCCCGGTTCATGGCTCGTTGGGTGCCACTGGCCTATGTGTTCGGCGTGGTGCTGCTGGTGGTGGTGGATGTCATGGGACATAACGCCATGGGCGCCACCCGCTGGATCAATATCCCCGGGGTGATTCGCTTCCAGCCCTCGGAGTTCATGAAGATCATCATGCCGGCGACCATCGCCTGGTACCTGGCCAAGCGCAGTTTGCCGCCGCAACTCAAGCATGTGGGCATCAGCCTGGTCCTGATCGGTATCCCGTTCATTCTGATCGTGCGCCAGCCGGATCTCGGTACCTCGCTGCTGATCCTTGCCGGTGGCGCCTTCGTGCTGTTCATGGGCGGCCTGCGCTGGCGCTGGATCCTCAGCGTGCTGGCCGCCGCGGTACCGGTGGCGATCGCCATGTGGTTCTTCATCATGCACGACTACCAGAAGCAGCGGATCCTGACCTTCCTCGATCCGGAAAGCGATCCACTGGGCACCGGCTGGAACATCATTCAGTCCAAGGCGGCCATCGGTTCCGGCGGCGTCTTCGGCAAGGGCTGGTTGCTGGGCACTCAGTCGCACCTGGACTTTTTGCCCGAGAGCCACACCGACTTTATTATCGCGGTCATGGGCGAAGAGTTCGGCCTGGTGGGCATTTGCGCCTTGCTGCTGATCTATCTGCTGCTGATCGGTCGTGGGCTGGTGATCACCGCCCAGGCGCAGACGCTGTTCGGCAAATTGCTCGCCGGCGCCCTGACCATGACGTTTTTTGTTTACGTTTTCGTCAACATCGGTATGGTCAGTGGCCTGTTGCCGGTCGTGGGGGTGCCGTTGCCGTTCATTAGCTACGGAGGAACTTCGCTGGTGACGCTGCTGTCAGCGTTTGGGGTTTTGATGTCGATCCATACCCATCGCAAGTGGATCGCGCAGGTTTGAATAAGGTGAAGAATTCAATGCAAGTAATGCGTGGCTGGACCGCTCGGTATGCGCCGTGGGTCGGTCTGGTAGGCATCCTTGGTGCGGCGCAGGAAGCGCTGGCCGGCGGCGAATACGAAGGTTCGCCCCAAGTGGCCGAGTTCGTGGGCGAAATGACTCGCGACTACGGCTTCGCGGGCGAACAGCTGATGGGGGTGTTTCGCGAGGCCGAGCGCAAGCAGTCGATCCTCGACGCCATTTCCCGGCCCGCCGAGCGGGTCAAGCAGTGGAAAGAATACCGGCCGATGTTCATCACCGACGCGCGTATCGCCCGGGGTGTGGACTTCTGGCGCCAGCACGAGGCGGTACTGGCCCGTGCCGAGCAGGAATACGGGGTTCCGGCACAGGTGATCGTGTCGATCATCGGCGTTGAAACCTTCTTCGGGCGCAACACCGGTAACTATCGGGTGATCGATGCGCTGTCGACCCTGGGCTTCGATTACCCGCCACGTGCCGAGTTCTTCCGCAAGGAATTGCGCGAATTCCTGCTGCTGGCGCGCGAGGAACAGGTCGATCCGCTGACCCTCAAGGGGTCCTACGCCGGTGCCATGGGCTTGCCGCAGTTCATGCCGAGCAGTTTTCGCGCCTATGCTGTGGACTTCGACGGTGATGGCCACATCAATATCTGGACCAATCCGGACGATGCCATCGGCAGCGTCGCCAGCTATTTCAAGCGTCACGGCTGGGAGGCCGGGCAGCCGGTGGTCAGCCGGGCCGAAGTGCGTGGCGATCAGGTCGACGAAGGCCTGACCACTGGTATCGAGCCGACGAAAACCGTCGGGGAGTTGCGGGCGCTGGGCTGGTCGAGTCATGATGCGCTGCGCGATGATATGCCGGTCACGGCTTTTCGCCTGGAAGGTGACAGTGGCCCCGAATACTGGATGGGGCTGAAGAATTTCTACGCGATCACGCGTTATAACCGCAGCGTGATGTACGCCATGGCCGTACATCAGCTTTCTGAACAGCTGGTCCAAGCACGGGGCGTCAAGTAATGCTGGCATCGCCAATCCGCAAACCCCTGAAGCTGGTGGCTCTTGCCGCGTTGTCCTTGCTGGTGGTCAGTTGTTCGTCAACCCAGGCGCCGAAACAGAAAGGCCAGACGACGGCCGTACGTTCGAAACCGGTCCTGGACATCAACCGCGCCCACAAAGACGGCGCGCCCTGGTGGGACGTCGATGTATCGCGTATCCCCGACGCCACGCCGACCCTGCACACCGGTCCGTACAAGGCCAACCCTTATACGGTGCTGGGCAAGACCTATTTCCCGATGGCCGAATCCAAGCGTTATGTTGCTTCGGGCACGGCTTCCTGGTACGGCACCAAGTTCCACGGGCAGAACACCGCCAATGGCGAGGTGTATGACCTGTACGGCATGAGTGCCGCGCACAAGACCCTGCCCTTGCCGAGTTATGTGCGGGTGACCAACCTGGACAACCACAAGAGCGTGATCCTGCGGGTCAATGACCGTGGGCCGTTCTATTCGGACCGGATCATCGATTTGTCCTATGCCGCGGCCAAGAAGCTCGGTTACGCCGAGATCGGTACCGCCCGGGTCAAGGTCGAGGGCATCGACCCGCAGGAGTGGTGGGCCCAGCGCGGCCGGCCGGCACCCTTGATGCTCAATGAGCCGAAAGCCGCGCCGGTGATGACGGCGTCCACGGGGACTGTAGAGCAATGGACTCCACCTCCGCAGCAGCACGCCGCGGCCGTCGTGCCGGTGCAGCTGGATGCAAAAAAAAACGCTTCTGCGCAAGCCTCTGGCCAGTATCTGCAGGTGGGCGCCTTCGCCAACCCGGACGCTGCCGAGCTCCTGCGCTCGAAGCTGAGCGGGATGGTGAGCGCTCCGGTGTTCATCAGCTCGATCGTGCGCAATCAACAGACCCTGCACCGGGTTCGCCTGGGGCCGATCGGCTCGCCGGGTGAGATCCAGCAAGTGCAGAACAGTGTCCGGCTGGCCAATCTGGGGCAGCCGAGCCTGGTAACCGCCGAGTAATCGGATTCTGATTCATGGTTCATCCGCGGTATTTGAGGGGTGAACCCAGGTTGTTGGCTCGTCGTACAACAAAAGCCCGGCAAGGGTCGTGAGTGAACAACTGAACACGCGACAGCCCTTTAGAAGGCTGTCTGAATAGTTTTGTCCGCGAGGACAAGTTTCCATTAGCAATTTCGAGAGACGGATGAACATCACCACCTTTGCCAAACGCCTGTGTCTGCTTGTCCCGCTGATCATCACGCCTGCCGCCTGGGCGGTAGAAGTGATGCCGTCGCCACCGCAGCTGGCTGCCAAGTCCTATGTGCTCATGGAGGCCAGCAGCGGTAACGTGCTGGTGGAGAACAATGGTGACCAGCGTCTGCCGCCAGCCAGCCTGACCAAGCTGATGACTGCCTACATCGCGACCCTGGAAATCCGTCGCGGCCAGATCGGTGAGAACGACCCGGTGACCGTCAGCGAGAACGCCTGGCGTACCGGCGGTTCGCGGATGTTCATCAAGGTCGGTTCGCAGGTCACGGTCAGCGACCTGCTGCACGGCATCATCATTCAGTCGGGTAACGACGCCAGTGTCGCGGTTGCCGAGCACATCGCCGGCAGCGAAGACGCCTTTGCCGACATGATGAACAAGACCGCCGGCGACCTGGGCATGACCAATAGCCACTTCATGAATCCGACCGGCCTGCCGAACCCCGAGCACTACTCGTCGGCGCATGACATGGCGGTCCTGGCTCGCGCCATCATTCACGAAGACCCGGCTCACTACGCGATCTACTCGCAGAAAGAGTTCTTCTGGAACGGCATCAAGCAACCTAACCGCAACCTGTTGCTGTGGCGTGACAAGACCGTCGATGGCCTGAAAACCGGTCACACCGACGAAGCCGGCTACTGCATGGTGTCCTCGGCCGTGCGTGACGGCATGCGCCTGATCGCCGTGGTATTCGGTACCAACAGCGAGCAGGCTCGCGCGGCCGAGACCCAGAAGCTGCTGACCTATGGTTTCCGCTTCTTCGAAACCCAGACCTTCTACCAGAAGGGTACCGAGCTGGCTCAGGCGCCTGTCTGGAAAGGCACTACCTCCCAGGTCAAGGCCGGTCTGGCCCAGGACCTGACCATGACCATGCCAAAAGGCCAGCTGAAGAAGCTCGCGGCCAGCATGACCATGAATCCACAATTGGTCGCGCCTATCGCCAAGGGCGACGTGATCGGTAAAGTCGAAGTGAAACTGGACGACAAGGTGGTGCACAGCGCCGACCTGATCGCTCTGGACGCGGTCGACGAAGGTGGTATCTTCCGCCGCATGTGGGATAGCATCCGCCTATTCTTCTACGGCTTGTTCAACTGATATTGTCGACCCGCGTGGCCCTCGCTCTGAAGTAGAGCGGGGGCCGCGTCCGTCGCCACGGCTTACGAGGCCGTTACGCCATGACAGACACTGAAGTAAAGGCGCCAAAGATCGAATTCCCCTGCGCGGATTACCCGATTAAGGTGATCGGCGACACCGGCGTGGGTTTCAAGGACAAGATCATCGCGATCCTTGAAAAACACGCGACCGTTGACCACAAGACCCTGGCCGAGCGCCAGAGTACCAACGGCAAGTACACGACCATCCAGCTGCATATCATCGCCACCGGTCAAGAACAGCTGTACGACATCAACAGCGAGTTACGGGCCACCGGCTTCGTGCACATGGTGCTGTGATGCCACAAACGCTGGGCTTTCGCGAGCTCGGCCAGATGGCCTACGAGCCGGTCTGGCAGGCCATGCAACGCTTTACCAACGAACGCGGCACCGACGCTCCCGATGAGGTCTGGCTGGTGCAGCATCCGCCGGTCTTTACCCAGGGCCAGGCGGGCAAGGCCGAACACCTGTTGCTTCCCGGGGATATCCTGGTGGTGCAGGTCGACCGGGGTGGCCAAGTGACCTATCACGGTCCTGGCCAACTGGTGGCTTATCTGCTGCTGGATGTCCGCCGTTTGGGTTTTGGCGTGCGCGACCTGGTCAGCCGGATGGAGCAGTGCCTGATCGAGCTGCTGGCCAGCTACGGCGTGACCGCGGCGGCCAAGCCGGATGCCCCCGGCGTTTACGTCGATGGCGCGAAAATCGCCTCCCTGGGCCTGCGGATCCGCCATGGTTGTTCCTTTCATGGCCTGGCCTTGAACGTGGACATGGATCTGCAGCCGTTTCGACGGATTAACCCCTGTGGCTATGCCGGGCTGGCAATGACCCAGCTGAGCGACCACACAGGACCGATTGAATTTGCCGAGGTAAGTGCCCGGCTGCGTGCGCAGCTCGTCAAACACCTCGACTATGCTGAGCAGACGACCCTAACGGGCGGAATCGACTGATATGACTACTGCGCAAGACGCTGTGCAAACCCTGATCCCGACGCTGGATGTTTCCGAGCGCCCGGCCCGTGCGAAAGTTGAAACCGGCGTTAAATTGCGCGGTGCCGAGAAAGTCGCGCGTATCCCGGTGAAGATCATCCCGACCACCGAACTGCCGAAGAAACCGGACTGGATTCGCGTGCGAATTCCGGTTTCCCCGGAAGTCGACCGGATCAAGCAATTGCTGCGCAAGCACAAATTGCACAGCGTCTGCGAAGAAGCATCCTGCCCGAACCTGGGCGAATGCTTCTCCGGCGGTACCGCCACCTTCATGATTATGGGCGACATCTGCACCCGTCGCTGCCCATTCTGCGACGTCGGTCACGGTCGTCCGAAGCCTCTGGACGTCGATGAGCCGATGAACCTGGCGGTAGCGATCGCCGACCTGCGCCTGAAGTACGTGGTGATCACTTCGGTCGACCGCGACGACCTGCGCGACGGCGGTGCCCAGCACTTTGCCGACTGCATCCGCGAAATCCGCAAGCTGTCGCCGAACGTGCAACTGGAAACCCTGGTCCCGGACTACCGTGGCCGCATGGACGTGGCGCTGGAAATCACCGCCGCCGAGCCGCCGGATGTGTTCAACCACAACCTGGAAACCGTGCCGCGCCTGTACAAGGCCGCGCGCCCGGGTTCTGACTACCAGTGGTCGCTGACTCTGCTGCAGAAGTTCAAGCAACTGGTGCCGCACGTACCGACCAAGTCCGGCCTGATGCTGGGCCTGGGCGAGACCGACGACGAAGTCATCGAGGTCATGAAGCGCATGCGCGAGCACGACATCGACATGCTGACCCTCGGCCAGTACCTGCAACCGTCCCGCAGCCACTTGCCGGTGCAGCGTTTTGTGCACCCGGACACCTTCGCCTGGTTCGCCGAGGAAGGTTACAAGATGGGCTTCAAGAACGTCGCCTCGGGCCCGCTGGTACGTTCCTCCTACCACGCCGACGAGCAGGCGAAGCTGGCCAAAGAAGGCCTGGTCTCCTGATGTAATGCGCCCGCAAGGTCTTTCCTTGCGGGCATCATCTTCCATTACGCCCGCGTCTCCCTCCCTTCATAGACTTTTCCCGCAAGCGCCGTGGCGTTTCGGCACTTCTGTTTGCCCGCTTTCATGGCTACTGTGCACTAGAGAATCCACACAGGGAGAACCATTGGATGACCCTCCAACCGACTGACGTCCTTTGTGCGCAACGCCCGGTGCCGGCGCTGCCTTCGCAAGGGCTGATCGGCTTGATTGCACCTGCCGGGCCCGCCGCCCTGGATACCGAGCAAGCCGCCCGCTGGATGCGCGCTCGAGGTTATTCGCTGCGGATCTACCCCGGGGTCCAGCAGAAGGACGGCTATCTGGCCGGTAGCGATGAGGTCCGCCTGAACGACCTGCACAGCGCTTTCGCCGATGACGATGTCGATACCATCCTGTGCCTGCGGGGTGGCTACGGCAGCCCACGCTTGCTCGACCGAATCGACTACGACCTGCTACGCCGCCATGCCAAGCCGTTCGTCGGCTACAGCGACATCACCGCGCTGCATCTGGCTATCAATCGTCATGCGGGGTTCGTGACCTTTCACGGGCCGATGCTCAATGCCGACCTGCTGGGCGACAAGCAGCCACCGACCGAGTCCTCGCTGTTCAGCCTGCTCAGGGGGCAACTGAAGGCTGGCAGTTTGCTTGCGCATCCGGCGGCTTATCCCTTGACCACCATCGAGCCTGGCATCGCCTGCGGCCAACTGCTGGGGGGCAATCTGTCGTTGATCGCCGCGACCATGGGCACGCCGTACGAGATCAATGGCGACGGCATCATTCTGTTTATCGAAGACATCAACGAGCCGCTGTACCGGATCGACCGTCTGCTGACGCACCTGCGCCTGGCCGGCATGCTCGACAGGCTTCGCGGTGTGCTGGTGGGGGATGTGGCGGGCGTGGAGCCCCAGGCGCTTGCCGGGCTGCTCAAGCAGACCTTCGAACCCCTGCGCATTCCTGTGCTGGCTGGATGGCGCAGTGGCCACTGCGATCCGAACCTGACCCTGCCGTTGGGAGCGATGGTCAGGCTGGATGCGGGGGAGAAGCAGTTGATCCTGGAACAGGACGTGGTGTTCGGCTGATCAGCCTGTGCTCGCTCCCCTGTGGGAGCGAGCGTGTCCAAGACGATTACCCTGATGATTGGCGCGCAGGCCGGCTCAACGCGAGCGCAGGCTCTCCAGCAGCTTGTGGGTCGGATAGCCATCGGCAGGCCAGCCCAGCGATTGCTGCGCGCTGCGAATCGCCTTGCGGGTATTGGCGCCGATAATGCCGTCCGGGTTGCCGGCATCGTAATTGTTGGCGCTGAGCAGGTTCTGCAGCTCGATGCGCTCGGAGCGGCTGAGGGGCATGTCGTCTTTCGGCCAGACGCCGTTGATCAAGCCTGAACCGTTGAAGCGTTGCGACAACAGGTTCACCGCCAGGGCATAGGACGAGGAGTTGTTGTACTTCAGAACGGCGCGGAAATTGTCGAGGATCAGGAACGCCGGACCGCGATAACCCGCTGGCAGCAGCAAGGCCGCCGAAAGCTGCTCGGAGCCTGGCGGAACGCTGGCGCCGTTGGGCAGCTTCATGCCCAGGCGCATCCACTCGGATACCGGTTTACGGATCGCACCGTCCGCCAGCGCATAGTCGAAGCCGTTCGCCAGCTCCACTTCGAAACCCCATGGCTGGCCTTTCTGCCAGCCGGAGCTTTGCAGATAGTGCGCGGTCGAGGCCAGGGCGTCGGCCGGGCTGTTCCAGATATCGCGGCGGCCATCGCCGTCGAAGTCCACGGCGTGGGTGTTGTAGGTGGTTGGGATGAACTGGGTCTGTCCCATCGCACCGGCCCAGGAACCGAGCATCTTCTCGGGTTGAATATCGCCGTGCTGGAGGATCTGCAGGGCGGCGAGCAGCTGGCTATTGGCGAAAGCCGGGCGACGGCCTTCGTAGGCCAGGGTCGCGAGGGAGCGGATGACCGATTTGTTGCCCTGGAACTCACCGAAATTGCTTTCCATGCCCCAGACCGCCACCAGCGCCTGGCGATCGACGCCATAACGCTGTTCGATCTGCTGCAGGATGTCGGCGTACTGATTGATCAGCGCCTGGCCCTTGCGCACGCGCAGCGGCGACAGGGCGCCGTCGAGGTACTCCCATACCGGCCGGGTGAATTCCGGCTGGCTACGGTCGGCCTTGATCACGCCCATGTCCGGGGTGATGCCGGCGAACGCACGGTCGAAAATATCGGCGCGGATCCCTGCGTTCAGGGCTTCGACACGGAAACCTGCCTGCCATTGGGCAAAGGTCTGGGTTGGCTGGATATCCAGGTTGTCGACGGCCAGCGGAGCGACGGTTGCAGGCGCGGCGAGAGGGGCGGCTTGAATGCTTTGGAGTGGCTGGGCATCGGCGGCGGTGGGTTTTTCCGCGCAGGCGACGAGCAGGGCAAGGCTGGAGGCAGCGATCAGTTGGCGCAGGTGCCAACGACGGGAAAGACAGAAGGGCATGCACAGGTCCAGAGAATACGAATCAGATACAGACCTTATCACGCCGGCGGGGTTCTCCGCTTTATGCAGCCAGAAAGTAAGAAGCCTCCCAGCTTTTAGACTGGAAGGCTTCGCGGCGGTAGCTGCCTTTGCCCTTGGCGGGTCGTTCCTGGCGGCTGCGGAACAGGGGCTGGGCGATGATGGATTTGGCCTTGTTGGGGCCATGCTTGGATGGCTTGCTCATTTTGGGTTCTCGCTTGAGGTGGGTTTGCGCGGCAGATGATCGGCCAGCTTGCCCCTGCTGTCCAGCCCCGTGATGTGTAGGGTTTTTCAGCAGTCCTCGTCGATTCCCCCATTTTCTGTAGGAACGGGCTTGTTCGCTTCGGCGGGACGTTGGCTTTATTCGGCGGGGAGAGGCAGGCGTTGTCCGGCCATCAGCAGTGACAGGCGGCTCAGGCTGCTCCAGGGCGAGCCGGCGGCCTGCCCCTTGATCTGCGCATCGATACGCTGGGCATCGAGCAGCAATTGCGCCCAGCGCGGCGCGGAATAGCGCTGCAGGGCCTTGCTCATCAGCGGCTTGCGTTTGTCCCAGACGGGCGGGCGGGCCTGGCTGAACACTTTATCCAGCGGAGTGCCCTGGCTGTATTGCAACGACATATTGGCCAGCGACCGCAGCTCCCGGGACAGCGCCCAGAGAATCACCGGAGGCTCGACACCTTCGCCGCGCAGGCCTTCGAGCATGCGCAGGGTATGCGCGGCCTCGCCATTGAGGATGGCGTCCACCAGTCCGAAAACATCGAAGCGCGCACTGTCGGCGACTGCCGCTTGCACGGTTTCCACCGTGATCTGGCCGCCTTCGGCCATCAGCTTGAGCTTTTCGATTTCCTGGGCCGCGGCCAGCAGATTGCCTTCGACCCTGGCCGCGATGAGTTCCACGGCGTCCTGGCTGGCGGAAAGCCCAGCCTGGGACAGGCGTTGGCGAATCCACTGCGGCAACTGGCTGGCATCCACCGGCCAGATCTGGATGAACTGGGTCTGCTCGCCGTCGATCAGGGCCTTGCCCCATTTGGTCTTTTGCGCGCTGCCATCGAGCTTGGGCAGGCTGATCAGCAGCAGGGTGTCTTCGGCCGGCCGTGAGCAGTATTCGATGAAGGCCGCCGCGCCTTTGTCACCGGGCTTTCCCGAAGGCAGGCGCAGTTCCAGCAGGCGCTTTTCGGCGAATAGCGACATGCTCGCACCGGCTTGCAGCAGCGTCCCCCAATCGAAATTGGCGTCGGCGCTGAATACCTGGCGCTCGTCGAAGCCCTGCTGGCGGGCGGCGCTGCGAATGGCGTCGGCGGCTTCCTGGCACAGCAACGGGTCGTCGCCACTGATGACGTAGACCGGTGCGAGCGTGCCTTGCAGGTGTTTGCCGAGTTGAGCGGGGGCGAGTTTCATAAGGAAGGGCAAGCGGGGCGCTTGCACGCCCCACGAGACTTACTGGTTCGGCAGTTGCATGGGCGACTGTTGCGGGGTTTCCGCCTCAGCCTTCTGCGCGGCTTCCAGCGCCTCGGCTTCGGCCTTGGCACGGGCATCCGCGGTCTGCTGCAACTGGTCCAACTGGGTCGGGGTCAGCAGTTGCAGGCGCAGCATCATGTTCTGCACCAGGTCGCGGCGCATTTCCTTGCGTACTTCCAGCGACTCCTGGTCGGAACCCACCAGGTTGTTACCGTCGTGGATGTAGATCTTCTGCACTTGCAGCTTGTCGCTGAGCAGGGGCAGGTTGTTCTGGCCCTGGATTTCGTAGTTCAGCACGGTGGTCAGCTCATACTCGGCCGAACGACCGGCACCCGCGTAGCTGAGGCTGCGCTGGGATTCCTGTTCGCGGGTCAGCACCAGCTTGTAAGGCGCGCCGGCATAGACCTTGACGCCACTGCTCTGCAGGACCTGGCGCAGCTGGGTCACGGTTTCGCCGTAAGCGTTGCGGGCGCTCAGGTCGAGCTCCTTGATCGCCAGTTCGGTGGTGCCGGTACCGCGCAGCTGAAAGCCGCAGGCGCTCAGCAGTACGGCCAGGCCCATCACCAGGAGGTTGCGTTTGATCATCTTGTTGCTCCCCTTGAAACCATGTGGGCCGACAGGGCGGCCCTGGAGGTTTTATTCGGCGTCAGCCTTGGGCTGACGCCTGATCCAATTAGCTAGCGACGATATTGACCAGCTTGCCAGGCACGACGATCACTTTACGAATCGTCAGGCCTTCGGTGAAGCGCAGCACGTTCTCGTTGCTCCGAGCGGCAGCTTCGATCTCTTCACGGCTGGCGCTGGCCGGCATTTCGATCTGGCCACGCAGTTTGCCATTCACTTGAATGACCAACTGCAGGCTGTCCTGAACCAGCGCATTCTCATCCAGTACCGGCCAGCCGGCGTCGATGATGGCGCCGCTGCGACCCAGCTGGCTCCACAGCTCGTGGCTGATGTGCGGGGTAATCGGCGCCAGCAGCAGGGCCACGGTTTCCAGGCCTTCCTGCAACAGGGCACGGTCCTGCGGGGTGGCTTGTGGTGCTTTTTCCAGCACGTTCATCAGCGTCATGACCTGAGCGATGGCGGTGTTGAATTTGTGGTTCTGGCCGACGTCCTGGCTGGCTTGCTTGATCGCCAGGTGGATGGCGCGACGAATGACTTTCTGTTCGTCGTTCAGCGCACCCAGCTCCAGCGTGCCTGGCAGGCCCTGGGCTACGTGAGCCTGAGCCAGGCGCCAGACGCGCTTGAGGAAGCGGTGGGCACCCTCGACGCCGGAGTCGGACCATTCCAGGCTCATGTCAGGCGGCGATGCGAACATCATGAACAGGCGGCAGGTGTCCGCGCCGTACTGCTCGATCATCGACTGAGGGTCGACGCCGTTGTTCTTCGACTTGGCCATTTTCTCGGTACCGCCGATTTCCACCGGCAGGCCATCGCTGATCAGCTTGGCGCCGACGATCTTGGCCTTGCTGTCACGCTCCAGCTCGACATCGGCCGGGTTGTACCAGGTGTAGGCACCGTTGGCTTCGCGACGGTAGTAGGTCTCGGCGACCACCATGCCTTGCGTCAGCAGGTTCTTGAACGGCTCGTTGGAGCTGACCAGGCCCTCGTCGCGCATCAGCTTGTGGAAGAAGCGGGCGTAGAGCAGGTGCAGGATCGCGTGTTCGATACCGCCGATGTACTGGTCCACCGGCAGCCAGTGGTTGGCCGCAGCCGGGTCGACCAGGCCGCCCTCGTATTTTGGCGAGGCGTAGCGGGCGTAGTACCACGAGGACTCGACGAAGGTGTCCATGGTGTCGGTTTCACGCTTGGCAGGCTTGCCGCATTTCGGGCAGCTGCACTCGTAGAACTCGGGCATGCGCGCCAGTGGCGAGCCGGCGCCGTCCGGCACCACGTCTTCCGGCAGTACTACCGGCAGTTGGTCTTCCGGTACCGGTACATCGCCGCAGCTGTCGCAGTGGATGATCGGGATCGGGCAGCCCCAGTAGCGCTGGCGGCTGATGCCCCAGTCGCGCAGGCGGAACTGGGTACGGGATTGTCCGAGGTTTTTCTTCAGCAGGGCCACTTCGATGGCGTCGAAGGCGCCGGCAAAATCCAGGCCGTTGAACTCGCCGGAGTTGATCAGTTCGCCGTGCTCGCCGTAGGCGTCCTGCCAAGGCGCAGGCGTTTCGTCGCCAGCGCTGGTGCGCACCACGTTCTTGATCGGCAGGTTGTACTTGGTGGCGAATTCGTAGTCGCGCTCGTCGTGCGCCGGAACAGCCATTACCGCGCCATCGCCGTAGTGCATCAGCACGTAGTTAGCGACCCATACCGGGAGTTTTTCACCGGTCAGCGGGTGTTCGACGAACAGCGAAGTCGGCAGGCCTTTCTTCTCTTGAGTGGCGATGTCGGCTTCGGCGACGCTGCCGCCCTTGCACTCGGCGATAAAGGCTTGCAGCGCCGGGTCGTTCTGCGCCGCCAGGGTGGCCAGCGGGTGCTCGGCGGCCACGGCAACGTAGGTCGCGCCCATCAGGGTGTCAGGGCGGGTGGTGAAGACTTTCAGTGCGCCCGCTTCGCCGATGGAGGCCTGGTCGTAGGGGAATTGCACTTCCATGCCACGGGATTTGCCGATCCAGTTGCGTTGCATGGTCTTGACCTGCTCGGGCCAGCCCGGCAGCTCGTCGAGACTCTCCAGCAGCTCATCCGCGTAGGCGGTGATCTTGAAGTAGTACATCGGGATTTCGCGTTTTTCGATCAGCGCGCCGGAGCGCCAGCCGCGACCGTCGATCACCTGTTCGTTGGCCAGGACGGTCTGGTCGACCGGGTCCCAGTTCACGGTGCCGTTCTTGCGGTAGATCACGCCTTTTTCGAACAGGCGAGTGAACAGCCATTGTTCCCAGCGGTAGTAGTCCGGCTTGCAGGTAGTGACTTCGCGGGACCAGTCCACCGCCAGGCCCAGGCTGCGCAGCTGGGACTTCATGTAGGCGATGTTTTCGTAGGTCCACTTGGCCGGTGCGACGTTGTTCTTCATCGCGGCGTTTTCCGCCGGCATGCCGAAGGCATCCCAACCCATGGGTTGCAGCACGTTCTTGCCTTGCATGCGCTGGTAGCGGGAAATCACGTCGCCGATGGTGTAGTTACGCACGTGCCCCATGTGTAGCTTGCCGCTGGGGTAAGGGAACATCGACAGGCAGTAGTAAGTCTCCTTGCCTGGCTGTTCACTGACTTCAAAGGACTTTTGCTCATCCCAGAACGACTGGGCGGCGGCTTCGATTTCACGGGGCTGATAGTGTTCGTGCATGGCTACTTTTGAACTGAATAGGGGGTGGCCTAATCCTCTTCAATGCAACGTTGGGCGGTGGTGACGCCAAATGTGGCGTTTTCGCTACCCAGTCGAGCTGGAAGTGGAGTTACAGGAAGCGCCGTAGCATACATGACCGTGCTCTACCGAGGGAAACCCTGATTACGCGCCGTGGGCCGTTGGTCGCGGCACCCGGCCGGTTTCGGCAGTGCGGCTAAGCTCAAAAAGGGGAGTGAGTCTTACTTTCATGAGGTGAGTGGATGGTTGAGTCGCAGCGGAAAGTTACAAAACCCGAGTTGTACGAACGATTGATAGATCGTCTGGCTTTGGCCCTGGATACAGCGAGAACAGCAGGAAGCTTGCGTAATGAGCGTCCTGCGGAGTTGGAGCTGCGGGGCCTGAGTCATGCCGAGCTCGAGGTGATCAAAGCCTATCTGGATCGTAGCGAGCGTGAGACGCAATTGAGCGTGCTCGAATGCCTGAGGCACGAAGTGACTCCACATTCGGCCAAGGTCATCTGGTTGAAAGACAAGGTGCCCGCCCGGGATGCGGCAAAGGTCCGATCCCTGCACTTCAAGTGAGTCTGCGCAGCCCATTCGGGCATCTGCGCAGCGTCAACGCCGCGTACCTTGTGCACAAAATCTGTTTCGTATCTGTTGTTGCTTTGCTTTTACCCACTTAGGCTTCGAGCATCTTTGGAGATGCTCGATGCCTTTTCGTTATTTCGTCAAACAACTGCTCCTGCCGCCCGGCCTTCTGTTGCTGTTGCTTCTGTTCGCCTGGTGGTTTCGCCGCTCGAGGCCGCGACTGGCCGGTGTGTGTTTTGCCCTCGGCCTGGGCGGGTTCTGGTTGATGAGCCTGCCTGTGATGGTGGAGTGGGGCGCGAGTGCCCTGGAAAGTGAGCCGGCGCTGACGCAAAGCCAGTGGTCGACCCTGGCCGAACAGGCCGATGCGATCGTGGTGCTGGGCTCGGGACGGGAGCGTGGCGATCCGGCCTGGGGCAGCGACCAGCCGACCGGGGTCGGGCTCGAGCGCCAGCGTTATGCGGCGCGCCTGGCCAAGGCTTCCGGGTTGCCGATCCTGACCAGTGGAGGCCTGCACTACGGCACGCCGCCTACGGAGGCGGCGCTGATGGCCGAGTCGCTGCTGAACGATTTCGACGTGAAGGTGCGCTGGCAGGAAGGGCGCAGCCGCACGACCTGGGAAAACGCCCAATTCACCGCGCAAGTGCTGGAGCCACAAGGTGTCAAACGTATAGTGCTGGTCACCCAGGCCTGGCATATGCAGCGGGCTGTCTGGAGTTTCGAGCAGGCAGGATTCACCGTGGTGCCGGCTCCCGTGGGATTCCTCGGGGTGGATAATGCCAGGCCGCTGGGCGGCTGGATGCCGGAGTTCAAGTCGATCTGGCAGAGCGGCCAGTTGCTGAACGAGGCGGTGGGGCTGGTGGGCTACAAGCTGTTTTATCGTGGAGAGGACTAGGTTCATCTCGAGCCAGCCGCTCCCGCAGGAATTGCAAATCCCCCGGCAGGAGCGAGCAGGCTCGCGATGAGGTCAGACGATCTTGGCGATCCGGCTGGCCAGCAGGGCCCAGCCGAACAGCAGGACACTCACAATGATCAGTGGCCAGGAGCGCCACTGCAGATAAGGCGTCAGGTTGTGCATCGGCACCACCTCGCCATAAAGAATTCCGCGTTCGAACTGTGGAATCTGCACGGTGATCTTGCCGAACGGATCGATCAGGCCGGTCACGCCGTTGTTGGTGGCGCGGATCATCCAGCGGCCGGCTTCCAGGGCGCGCATCTGGGCCATCTGCAAGTGTTGCAGCGGGCCGATCGAAGTGCCGAACCAGGTGTCGTTGCTGATGGTCAGCAGCAGATCGCTGCGGGCTGACAGGCTGGCGGCGAATTCCGGATACACCACCTCATAGCAGATGAACGGCGCGATCTGGTAGCCCTTGGCTTGCAGCAAAGGCTGGTCGGCGGGGCCGCGGGCGAAGTCCGACATGGGCAGGTCGAAGAACGCGATCAAACCGCGCAACAGGTCTTGCAAGGGCACGTATTCACCGAATGGCACGAGCTTCTGCTTGAGGTATTCGCCATCGCCTTCGCCGACCACGGTAATGCCGTTGAAGTAGCGTTTCTGATGGTGCACTTCCTGGCGGATCGGTACGCCGGTAATCAGTGCCGAATGCCGGTCGGCGGCGAAGTTGCCCATCATGCTCAGATAACCTTCGGCCGACTCCTTGAGCACCGGCACCGCGGTTTCCGGCCACACCAGCAGATCCACGCGCTTGGAGCCGAAGCTCATGTCGCGGTACAGCGCCAGCTGGGAGTTGAGTTGTGCAGGGTCCCACTTCAGGCTCTGTTCGATATTGCCCTGGATCGCCGCCACGGTCAGCGGCTCGCCCGACGGGCTGGTCCAGGCGTGTCCCTTGAGCGCGATGCCGATCACCCAGGGGGCGACCAGCAGCACCAGGCCGGCGGCGATAAACCCCTTGCGCCCGGCACGGATCAGGCCCGGCAGGTTGTAGAGCAGGGCGGCGGTCAGCGCCAGGGTAAAGGAGATCAGCCACATGCCACCCAGCGGGGCCAGGCCGGCCAGAGGGCCGTCGAGCTGGCTGTAGCCGGAGTAGAGCCAGGGGAAACCTGTCAGGAACCAGCCGCGGAAGGCTTCCTGGCCCACCCAAAGGGCGGCGAAGGCCAGGGCGTCGGCGAGGGGCGCCTCATTGCGACGCAGCCAGCGCGCCCAGAGCCAGGCCGGCAGGGCGAAAAAGAAGGCGATGGCGGCAATGAAGGCCAGCATCAGCAAACTGGCCAGCAGTACCGAGGCGCCACCGTAGGTATGGATGCTGACGTAGATCCAGCTGGTGCCGGCGGCAAACAGACCGAAGCCGAAACACCAGCCGCGCCACAGCGCCTGACGCGGGCTCAGTTCGCGCAGGCTGGCATAAAAGAAGCCGACCGCCAGCAGTGCCAGCGGCCAGATGTCATACGGCGCCAGGGCCAGGGTGGTGATTGCGCCAGCCGCCATGGCCAGCAGGTTACCGGGCCAGCCGGGGCGGGTTAAGCGCAGCAAGAGGCGTGTCATCTGCTCTTTCCTGTGTCGCGCCGGAGCCTGCTGTTGCGCAGGGCAAGGCGCGAGGAGTGTGGTTTGGTTTTTTCAAATGAACGACGAGTAACGCAGCCCTGCGCAACAGCAGGCCCGGCCTTTCGGGTTGTGCCTGAAAGCTGGCCATGCTGTGTTGCAGTCTTTGGAAAGGCAATGCCATTTCCTGCGGACTGCGCCTTGCCAGGCCAGCTTTCAGGCGACAACGCGACGCAGGAAAGAGCAGATGACACGCCTTTTCCTTAGCGGGGGATAGGTGTTAGTCGCAGCAGATGAATCCGACGGCTGTCGGCATTCAGGATACGGAAGCGATAGGCACCGATTTCGGTGATTTCGTTGCGTTTAGGCAGGTGCCCGAACGCGCTCATCACCAGGCCGCCGACGGTGTCGAACTCGTCGTCGGAGAACTCGCTGTCGAAGAACTCGTTGAAATTCTCGATCGGCGTCAGCGCCTTGATCAGGAAATCGCCGCTCGGCAGCGGCTTGATGTAGCTGTCTTCCTCGACGTCGTGCTCGTCTTCGATGTCGCCGACGATCTGTTCCAGCACGTCCTCGATGGTCACCAGCCCCGCCACACCGCCGTATTCGTCGATGACGATGGCCATGTGGTTGTGGTTGGCGCGGAACTCGCGCAGCAGCACGTTCAGGCGCTTGGACTCGGGCACGAAGGTCGCTGGACGCAGCAGATCCTTGATGTTGAAGCTGTCGCCGTTCTCCCTGAGGATCAGCGGCAGCAGGTCCTTGGCCAGCAGAACGCCCATGACGTCGTCATGGCTTTCGCCGATCACCGGATACCGCGAGTGCGCGGAATCGAGGACGGACGGCAGGAATTCGCGGGGAGTCTGGGTCGCCTTGATGCTGATCATCTGCGAGCGCGGAACCATGATGTCCCGTACCTGCAGGTCAGCGACCTGGATGGCGCCTTCGACGATGGCCAGCGCTTCGCTGTCCAGCAACTTGTTCTGATGGGCTTCGCGCAGCAGCTCCAGCAGCTCCTGGCGGTTTTTCGGCTCATGGGCAAAAGCCTGGGTCAGTTTTCCCAGCCACGACTTTTGCCCGCTGCTCGATCGGTCTTCGCTCATAGCGATTACTCTAAATCCTTGGTTGTTACAGATGGATGTTCTTCGGTTTCGTCGTCCGCATAAGGGTCGGGATGACCCAGTTCTGCAAGCAACGTTCGTTCCAGTGCTTCCATTTCTTCGGCTTCGTCGTCATCTATGTGGTCGTAACCCAATAGATGCAAGCAGCCGTGAATCACCAGATGGGCCCAGTGGGCCTGGAGGTCCTTGCCTTGTTCGGCGGCTTCGCGCTCGACCACTTCGACGCAGATCACCAGGTCGCCGAGCAATGGAATGTCCAGCAGCTCGTCCGGCACATCGGCGGGGAACGACAGGACGTTGGTGGCATAGTCCTTCTGCCGCCAGGTGCGGTTCAGTTCGTGGCCTTCGGGCTCGTCCACCAGACGGATGGTCAGTTCCGAATCGGCGGTGCGCTGGCGCAGGGCCAGCTCACACCATTGGCGGAACAGGGCTTCGCTGGGAGCAGTTCCCCGGCTTTCAAGCTGCAGATCAAGCTCAAGCATCGTGGCGATTGCCCTTTTCCGCGGTGGGCTGGGCGGACTCGTCGGCCACGCGCTGCTCGAAGCGCTCGTAGGCTTCGACGATGCGCTGCACCAGCGGATGGCGCACCACGTCCTTGGGCATGAAGTGGGTAAAGCTGATGCCCGGCACATCCTTGAGGACGTTGATCACATGGGCCAGGCCGGACTTGGTGCCCTTGGGCAGGTCGACCTGGGTGATGTCGCCCGTGATCACGGCGGTGGAGCCGAAGCCGATCCGGGTCAGGAACATTTTCATTTGCTCGACGGTGGTGTTCTGGCTTTCGTCGAGGATGATGAAGCTGTTGTTCAGCGTACGGCCGCGCATATACGCCAGCGGCGCAATCTCGATGACCTGGCGCTCGATCAGCTTGGCGACATGTTCGAAGCCGAGCATTTCATACAGGGCGTCATACAACGGGCGCAGGTACGGGTCGATCTTCTGGGCCAGGTCGCCGGGCAGGAAGCCGAGCTTCTCGCCGGCCTCGACCGCCGGGCGTACCAGCAGGATGCGCCGTACCTGCTCGCGCTCCAGTGCGTCTACCGCACAGGCCACGGCCAGGTAGGTCTTGCCGGTACCGGCCGGGCCGATGCCGAAGTTGATGTCGTTGCCGAGGATTTCCTTGACGTAGCGCTGCTGATTCACGCCGCGTGGGCGAATCATGCCTTTTTTGGTGCGCAGGGCCACGGCCGCTTCGGCGACAGGGTGATTGTCCAGTTCTTCGACGGCGGATTCCTGGAGGAACAGGTGCACCATGTCCGGCGACAGCTCGGTACCCTTGGTTTCCCGGTACAGGCGGCGCAGGAGGTTTTCCGCGGAGGTGGTGTGCTTGGGTTCGCCGATCAGCTCGAACTGATTGCCGCGGTTGCGGATCTCGATGGTCAGGCGCTGTTCGATCAAGCGCAAATGCTCGTCGAACTGCCCGCACAGATTGGCGAAGCGGCGAGCCTCAAAGGGCTCGAGGATAAAGCGATGTGGTTCTATGGGTGCGTTCAAGGTCGTTTTTTAGCCGCCCAACGGCAATAAAGGATGAAATCAAGGATAACGCCAGAGGCCTGGGTGCGAAAGCTCTTATACGAGCAATGTCTTTCGCCACATTTTCCTTGGGGCCGGCTTCCCGGCGGTGGCGTGCCCGAGGCCACTACCGCTGGTCAGCCAGCATCGGCAGGAGGTTATTGCAGCAGCGATCCGCGCAGCGAGTGAGGCTGGGCCGAGTCGATATGCACGTCGGCAAACTGGCCGATCAGGGTTGGGTTGTCGCAGCGGAAGTTGACGATGCGGTTGTTCTCGGTCCGCCCCTGCAGTTCGCCCGGGTCTTTCTTCGAGTAATCGGTGACCAGGATGCGCTGGATCGAGCCGACCATCTGTCGGCTGATTTCGAATCCTTGCTGATTCAGCCGATGTTGCAGCACGTTCAGGCGTTCCTTTTTCAACTCTTCCGGGGTGTCGTCCGCCAGATCGGCCGCCGGGGTGCCTGGGCGCTGGCTGTAGACGAACGAGTAGGAGAAGTCGAAGCCGACGTCTTCGATCAGCTTCATGGTCTGTTCGAAGTCCTTTTCGGTCTCGCCGGGGAAACCGACGATGAAGTCCGAGCTGATGCAGATGCCTGGCACGGCGGCGCGCAGTTTGCGCAGCTTGGACTTGTATTCCAGCGCCGTATGGTTGCGCTTCATGGCCGCCAGGATCCGGTCGGAACCTGATTGCACTGGCAAATGCAGGTGTTTCACCAGCTCCGGAACCTCGGCGTGGGCCTGGATCAGGCTGTCGGAGAACTCCAGCGGATGGGAGGTGGTGTAGCGGATGCGCTCGATGCCATCGACCGCCGCGACCACGCGGATCAGTTCGGCAAGGTCGGCCAGGCGGCCGTCGTGGGTCTGGCCGCGGTAGCCGTTGACGTTCTGCCCCAGAAGGGTGACTTCGCGCACGCCGTTTTCCGCCAGGTGGATGATTTCGGAGATCACGTCGTCGAACGGCCGGCTGACTTCCTCGCCACGGGTGTAGGGCACCACGCAGAAGGTGCAGTACTTGCTGCAGCCTTCCATCACCGAGACATAGGCACTAGGACCGTCGATGCGCGGTTCTGGCAGGTGGTCGAATTTTTCGATTTCCGGGAACGAGACGTCGACCTGCGGCAGCTTGCTGCTGCGGGCGGCATCGATCATTTCCGGCAAGCGGTGCAGGGTCTGCGGGCCGAAGACCACGTCGACGTACGGTGCCCGGTCACGGATCGCCGCGCCTTCCTGGCTGGCCACGCAACCGCCGACGGCGATGACCATTTCCGGGTTGGCCAGCTTCAGCTCGCGCCAGCGACCCAGTTGGGAATACACCCGGTCCTGGGCCCGTTCGCGGATCGAGCAGGTATTGAGCAGGATGACGTCCGCGTCTTCGGCGCGGGCGGTGACTTCCAGGGCCTGGTGTTCACCCAGCAGATCGACCATGCGCGAGCTGTCGTACTCGTTCATCTGGCAACCGTGGGTTTCTATGTAAAGCTTCTTGGCCATGGAAGGGGTCATCACGTGATTCAAAGAACCGCGCATTATAGGGAACATGGCCTTAGGTTCCTACCGCTGTGCGTCCGGTGGCTATGCTATAGTTCGCGCCCTCTTTTATATCCCCGATGTGTTACCCGCCCACCATGACCAAACGTGAAGCTCCAATCTACAAGGTGATTTTCCTCAACCAGGGACAGGTGTTCGAAATGTACGCCAAGCAGATCTATCAAAGTGATCTGTGGGGTTTCCTGGAGGTGGAAGAGTTCGTCTTTGGCGAGCGCACGCAAGTGGTCGTCGATCCGAGCGAAGAGAAGCTCAAGGCCCAGTTCGAAGGCGTGGTGCGCAGCTTTGTGCCGATGCATTCGATCGTGCGCATCGACGAGGTCGAGCGCCTGGGCACGCCGAAGATCAGCGAGGCGCGTGGCGTGAGCAACGTCATGCCGTTTCCGATGCCGATGCCTGAGAAGTAAGGGCTGTATCGAGTGTGCTATCGCGAGCAAGCTTGCTCGCGATGTCATCAAGGCAGGGGTGAGAAGGGCGAACGCCCGTCGGCGCTCTGCAACTCCATCAGGTATTTGCGGAAAATCTGCCCCAGCACCTGGGTGGCGACTTCCAGCTCATCGCGCTGCATGTGCTCGGCCACTTCGTCGGCCGTGTCCAGTGCCTCTTCGGCGCCGTTGACCGCCGCCATCTTCAGCACGATATAAGCCTGGACGTTGTTGGCCGGTACGCCTTCGCCGCGGAAGAACATGGTGCCGAGCTTGAATTGCGCCTGGGCGTGGCCTTGCAGCGAGGCCTTTTCAAAGTAGCTCAGGGCCTGATTGAGATCGCGCGGGGTATTTTTACCTTCGTAGTAGAACTCGCCCAACTCGTATTGCGCTTGCGCATCCCCTTCGTCAGCCGCCTTCTGGCAGACCGCCAGGGCCTCGGACAGATCTTGTGACTGAGTATTGAGGGTGCAGCGACCCATCGCTGGGATCAACAACGAGTTGCCGCCTGCTTGTGCGTGCGCGAGCAGGGGCTGAAGGAGCAACAGGCAGCCCAGTGCAAGGGCGCGGCCGGTGCGGTTCATGGGAATCGACTTACCTCTGAAGGGCGCGCGGACCCATCGAGGGATCCAATAAGCGCGCATTATGAAATAAGCAGGGCCAACCTTACAAAGTCTTTACTCGTTTTTCTGCTGCGCGGGCGCGATATCCGCCGCTTTCGGGGCTGTTTCGGGAGTTGGGGCGCGAATGCAGCGTAAAACCGGCGCCAGCAAGTGTGGCGCCGGTTTGGCAGGGAAGGTTACTTCAGGGCGGCGAAAGCGCGTTCGGCCGCGTCCAGGGTCAGTTTCAGCTCGGCGTCGCCGTGGGCGATCGAGGTGAAGCCGGCTTCGAAGGCACTCGGGGCCAGGTAGACACCGCCTTCGAGCATCAGGTGGAAGAAGCGTTTGAACAGGTTGGCATCGCTGGCCATCACGTCGTCGAAGGTGACGATGTCGTCGGCGCCGCTGAAGTACAGGCCGAACATGCCGCCCGCCTGGGTGGTCACGAACGGAATGCCGGCGGCGTCAGCGCGTTGCTGCAGGCCGTCGAGCAGGCGGCTGGTGTAGTCGCTCAGTTCGGCATGGAAGCCTGGGCGGCTGATCAGGCGCAGGGTGGTCAGGCCGGCGGCCATGGCCAGCGGATTGCCCGACAGGGTGCCGGCCTGGTAGACCGGGCCTAGCGGCGCGATGTGTTCCATGATCTGGCGTTTGCCGCCGAAGCAGCCCACTGGCATGCCGCCGCCGATGATCTTGCCGAAGGTGGACAGGTCCGGCGTCACCCCGTAGTGCGCCTGGGCGCCGCCGAGGGCGACACGGAAACCGGTCATCACTTCGTCGAAGATCAACACCACGCCGTGCTTGTCGCACAGGTTGCGCAGGCCTTCGAGGAAGCCCGGGGCCGGTGGCACGCAGTTCATGTTGCCGGCCACTGGCTCGACGATGATGCAGGCCACTTCCTGGCCGACTTCGGCGAGCATCTTCTCGACTGCGTCGATGTCGTTGAACGGCAAGGTCAGGGTGTGTTTGGCGAAGGCCGCCGGTACGCCGGCCGAGCTAGGCACGCCCTGGGTCAGCGCGCCGGAGCCGGCCTTGACCAGCAGGCTGTCGGAGTGGCCGTGGTAGCAGCCTTCGAACTTGATGATGCTGTCGCGGCCGGTGAAGCCACGGGCCAGGCGGATCGCACTCATGGTCGCTTCGGTGCCGGAGCTGACCATGCGCACCATTTCCATCGACGGCACGATGGAGCAGACCAGGTCGGCCATTTCGGTTTCCATGGCGGTCGGGGCGCCATAGGACAGACCGTGTTCCAGCTGTTTGCGCACCGCGTTCAGCACGTCCGGATGGCTGTGGCCGAGGATCATCGGCCCCCAGGAGCCGACATAGTCCACATAACGCTTGTCGTCTTCGTCGGTGACGTAGGCGCCCTCGGCGTGTTTGAAGAACAGCGGCGTGCCACCCACGCTCTTGAATGCGCGCACGGGCGAGTTCACGCCACCGGGGATGTGTTTCTGGGCATTGGCAAACAGGGTTTCGGAACGAGACATGATCGGGCTCTCGGAAATCAGCGGTTAGAAGAGGGCGTTGAAGGCGCGGGCTCGGCGGGTTACTTCCTGGGCGCTGTCGGCGCCGAACAGGCCATGGACCACGGCCAGCAGGTCGACGCCATGGGCGACCAGCGGCGCGGCATTTTCCAGGGTGACGCCGCCGATCGCGCAGATCGGCAGGTGCAACCGGGTGCGGGCCTGGTCCAGCAGTTCCAGGTTGGCCGCCGGTGCGCCGGGCTTGGTGTTGGAATTGAAGAAGCGACCGAAGGCGACATAGCTGGCGCCTTCTTTGGCGGCTTGCTCGGCCAGTTCCAGTTGGGCATGACAGGTCGAGCCGATGATCGCCTGTCGACCGAGCAGGGCGCGGGCCGGGGTCAGCGGGCCGTCGGTCTGGCCCAGGTGCACGCCGACGCCGATGCGCGCAGCCAGTTCGGCATCGTCATTGATGATCAGTTGGGTCTTGTAGCGCTCGCACAGGCTGTGCAGGGCTTCGGCTTCGCGCAGGCGGCGGGCCTCGTCGCTGCTCTTGTCGCGGTATTGCAGGAGGGTCACGCCACCGTCGAGCGCCGCCTCCACGTACTGCAGGAATTTGCCGGCCAACAGTTGGCTGTCGGTAATGGCATACAGACCACGTAGTTTCATCGAGCGGGCCTCATGGCTTACGAGCAGAAGTCCAGCGGCAGGCGGCGCGGTACGAACTGGCCTTGGCCCAGTTGCTCGGCGTCGCGCAGGGTGCGCCAGGTGTAATCGAGGGCCGACTTCACGGCGCTGGCCAGGTTTTCGCCCTGGGCCAGGCGTCCGGCCAGGGCGCTGGCCAGGGTGCAACCGGAACCGTGATAGCTGCCCGGCAGCCGCTGGCAGGTGTAGGTGTGACGACTGCCATCGCGGCTGTACAGGCGATTATGCACTTCATGCTCGTCGCCATGACCGCCGGTGATCAGCAGGTGCTTGACGAACGGCAGGAGCTTTTCCGCGCACTGGTCTGCGCTGCCTTCGGGCAACTCGGCGAGGATCCGTGCTTCCGGAAGATTCGGGGTGGCGATGGTCGCCAGTGGCAGCAGGCGTTCACGCATGGCGTAGCCGACCTCGTCCTTGCCCAGGCGTCCACCGCCGCCAGCGCGCAGTACCGGGTCGCAGACCATCGGCAGATGCGGGTGTGCCTGCAACAGCTCGACCACGGTGTCGACCATTTCCAGCGAACCGAGCATGCCCAGTTTGACCGCGGCGACCGTGGAGTCGTTGAGCACGGCGTTGGCCTGGGCCAGCACCCACTCGCGATCCAGCACGCGGAAGTCGCTGACGTTGACCGTATCCTGCACGGTCAGCGCGGTCACAGCGGGAGCCGCATGGCAGCCCTGGGCGAGCAGGGCTTCGATATCTGCCTGCAGGCCGGCGCCGCCACTGGGGTCGTGGCCGGAGAGACAGAGGACAACGGGGCGAGAGCTGTAGATATTCATGGTGCGCGAGCTTACCACCAAACGTCTTTTTTGCACGGCTCCTCGCGTGTTGGCCGGGGCCGGTTTTTCCGCCTTGCCGGCAACTTGACCGAAGCAACAGCTCTAGATCAATGGATGGCGCTGAAATGCCCGTTCTAGAGCCTTTAAACTAAAATTTTCATGGTCTTCATTGGCCATCAACGGCTATGCTAGAGTGGATCCAAACCAATAACAGGTCATGCCGGTTTTACGTCTACTCAAAGGGAAATGGGGGGCTTCCTGACACCACCGGACAGGCCACGCTGGGGCTTTATGCGCTATTTGCTGATGTTGCTGTTGAGCTTGCCGATGCTGGCTGGCGCGGTCGAGTTCGACGAGTTCACCCAGAGCCTGCCCTTGGGTCGGGTGATGCAGGTGTTTGAAGACGCGAGTGGTCAGGCAACGATCGCAGATGTCAGCGCACCGGCCATGGCCGGCAGTTTCAAGACCCATGATAAGGCCACCCTAAACGCTGGTTACTCCCGCTCGGCATTCTGGCTGAAAATCGACCTCGGCTACCGTCCCGCCAACCCCTCCATACGACACACCTGGCTGCTGGAGCTGGCCTATCCGCCGCTCGATCATCTGGAGCTGTATGTGCCCAATGAAGCCGGTGGCTACCGCCTGGCCCAGCGCACCGGCGATGCCTTGCCATTCGACAGCCGGCAGATCCGCCAGAACAATTACCTGTTCGACCTGAGCTTCGCGCCCTACGAGCAAAAGACTCTGTTCCTGCGCCTGCAGAGCCAGGGCTCGGTCCAGGCGCCGGTGACGCTCTGGTCCAGCACGGCCTACCTGGAAGCACAACCGGTGCGCCTGTATGTGCTCGGCCTGATCTACGGCGTGCTGCTGGGGATGCTGGTCTATAACCTGTTCATTTACCTGAGCGTGCGCGACACCAGTTACCTCTATTACATCCTCTACATCGCCTCGTTCGGGCTGTACCAGCTGTCGGTGAACGGCGCCGCGGTGGAGTACTTCTGGCCGGACAACCCGTGGTGGGCCAACGCGGCGACGCCATTCTTCATTGGCGCGGCGGCCCTGTTCGGCAGCCAGTTCGCCCGCAGCTTCCTGCAGACCGCCCGCCACAGCCGGCGGGTCGATCGCCTGCTGCTGGTGCTGATCCTGTGCAGCGCCGTGGTGGTGGCCCTGTCGCTGATGACCAGCTACGCCCTGGCATTACGCCTGGCCACGGCCCTGGCGCTGATCTTTACCGTGGTGATTTTTGTCTCCGGCATCGTTGCCTGGTGCCGCGGCATGCGCGTGGCGCGTTACTTCATCATCGCCTGGTCGGCGTTCCTGGTGGGCGGGATCATCAATACCCTGATGGTGCTGGGCTATCTACCGAATGTGTTCCTGACCATGTACTCCAGCCAGATCGGTTCGGCCATCGAGGTGGCGCTGTTGTCGCTGGCCCTGGCCGACCGCATCAATTCGATGCGCGAACAGCAGGCCCAGACCCTGTTCGATGCCGGGCAGAAGCTCGAAGTGCTCAACCAGCAACTGGCCCACAGCAACCGGCTCAAGGATGAATTCCTCGCCACCCTGACCCATGAACTGCGCACGCCGATGAATGGGGTGATCGGTTCCCTGGAACTGATGCAGACCGTCGATCTCGACCCGGAACTGGAGCAATACCAGCAGACCGCCGCCGGTTCGGCCCGGGACATGATGCGCATGGTCAACGGCATTCTGACCCTGACCGAGCTGCAGGCCGGCAAGCTCAGCGCCCAGCGCGAGACCTTCAGCCTGCGTTCGCTGCTCGATGCCTTGCAGGGCCAGTTTTCCGCCAATGCCTCGGCCAAGGGGCTGGGCTTCGATATCGACCTGGCCGCCGGGCTGCCTGACCGGCTGTTGGGCGATCGCGGCAAGTTGAGCCAGTGCCTGGAGTGCCTGCTGGACAATGCCATCAAGTTCACCCGGGTGGGCGGCCTGGTCCTGAGAGTGACCGGCAAGCCGACGGCGCCGGGACGGGTGGCGATGACTTTCGCGGTGATCGACACCGGCATCGGTTTCGTCAATCTCGATGAGGCTTCGCTGTATCAGCGCTTCTTCCAGCTCGATGGTTCGATGACCCGCGAATACGGCGGGCTGGGCGTGGGGCTGGCGATCTGTCGGCAGCTGGTGGATCTGCTGGGTGGCCATCTGACCCATGAATCGGAGCCGGGACGTGGCAGCTGTTTCCGCCTGGAGGTGACCTTCGATCTGGACGGCGAGCAGCCGATGGCTTCCCAGCCGGCCCTGCGGGTCCGCTCCGCCCGGCGCATGCCACAGGATTGCAGCGTGCTGCTGGTGGACGACAACAGCATCAATCAACTGGTGATCCGCGGCATGCTGCTCAAGCTGGGGTATCAGGTGCGCACGGCGGAGAATGCTCGCGGGGCGCTGGCGTTGTTGCGCCGGGAGTCGGTGGACGCAGTGCTGCTCGATTGCCAGATCGAGCAGGCCGAGGCACTCAAACTGTACGACCAGGTGCATGGTATGCCGGGTTGCGCCGGGTTGCCGGTGCTGCTGGTGTCAGCCTCGGCGCATGGCCTGGAGGCTGAGCGCTGCCTGCTCGATTACCTCTCCAAGCCGGTGAAATTCGAGGAGTTGCAAGGCGTTCTGGCGCGTCGCGTACTGGCTCCGGAACAAGGCGAAAGCGCCGGCATTTAGGCGGGTATGCCACTTTGTTCGTCGAGGAGGGGGTGCTTAACTGAGGTTCTGGCACACCCCTCAAGGAGCCCGACATGAACCTGCACCAGTTCGCCGAGACCCACGAAGTCATCAACCAGCCACCTTCCCTGGACGGTACCAACCTCTATCGAATCGATCTGCCATTGCAGGAATGGGCACGGCGTTTTGGTGCCGGCTGGGCCGAATCGCGGATCGACGCCTACGGTGCCCTGGCCGGTGGGCCGCTGATGGAAGCGGGGTTCCTGGCCAACCAGAACAAACCGGTGTTCACCAGCCATGACCGTTACGGTCATCGCCTCGACCTGGTGGAGTTTCACCCGGCGTATCACGACCTCATGCGTACCGCCATCGAGCATGGCCTGACGTCCTTGCCCTGGGCTCATCCGCAGGCCGGGGCGCATGTCGCCCGCGCCGCCATGACCTATCTGCACAGCCAGGCCGAGGCCGGTAGCGGTTGCCCGCTGACCATGACCTTCGCCTGTGTGCCGGCGCTGAAACTGCAGCCGGATCTCGCCGAGCAATGGCTGCCGAAAGTCCTCGCCACCGAATATGACCCGCGCAATGTCGGCATGGCCCACAAGGCCGGCGTCACCATCGGCATGGCGATGACCGAGAAACAGGGCGGTACCGATGTGCGCGCCAACACCACCAAGGCGTATCCGGTGGGCGCTACGGGGCCGGGGCAGGCCTATGAGCTGGTGGGCCATAAGTGGTTCTGCTCGGCGCCGATGTGCGACGCCTTCCTGACCCTGGCCCAGACCGAAAAAGGCCTGACCTGCTTCCTGCTGCCTCGGCACCGTCCGGACGACAGCCGCAACCAGTTCTATATCCAACGCCTGAAAAACAAGCTCGGCAACTGCTCCAATGCCTCCAGCGAAGTGGAGTTCCGCGGGGCCCTGGCGTGGATGGTCGGGGAAGAGGGACGCGGTGTGCCGACCATCATCGAGATGGTGGCCATGACTCGTTTCGATTGCATGGTCGGCTCCAGCTCGCTGATGCGCCAGGCGCTGACCCAGGCCAGCCATCACTGTGCCCATCGGTTGGTGGGCGGGCGGGTGCTCAGCGAGCAACCCTTGATGCAGAACGTATTGGCCGACCTGGCGCTGGAAAGCGAGGCGGCGCTGGCCTTGAGCCTGCGCATGGGCCGCGCGCTGGACAACCTGGATGACCCGCAAGAAGCAATGTTCTCGCGACTGGTGACGGCGGTGGGCAAATACTGGATCTGCAAGCGGGCCCCGGCGATGATCAACGAGGCCGCCGAGTGCATGGGCGGCGCCGGTTATGTCGAGGAGAGCATCCTGCCGCGGCTGTACCGCGAAGCACCGGTCAACTCGACCTGGGAAGGCTCCGGCAACGTGCAGTGCCTGGACGTGCTGCGCGCCTTGTCCAAGGAGCCGGGCGTACTCGACGCGCTGTTCGCCGAACTGGGCGACGGCCATGGCGACAGACGCCTGGCCGCGCATATCGCCAACCTGAAAGGCGCCTTCCAGGATACCGACGACATTCAGTACCGCGCCCGCCAACTGACCGAGGACATCGCCCTGGGCCTGCAGGCCAAGCTGTTGCTGGAATCCGGCAACGCGCTGGTCAGCGATGCCTTTATCGCCAGTCGCCTGGGTTCGGCGGGAAGGGTCTACGGTACCTTGCCGCGGGGCCTGGATGTCGAGGCGATAGTCGCGCGCTCGACCCCGACAGGCTTCTGATCGATCTGTAGGCGAGAGGGCGCGCCCGGTTCTTGTTCGCGCCGAGGATCGCGAGCAAGAACCTGACGGCCCGGGCGATTCCACTGTTCCCGTGAGACGGCGTTGCAGGCAAGATGAAGGCCTGCAAGATCAGAACACAGGATGCTTACCGTGACCGAAGCTTTTATTGTCGTTCAAACCGCCGAGCAAGCCGTGGACCGGCTTGCCGCTTTGCATGAGCGGGCCACCACGTCGCTGAGCCAGGCGCTCAAGCGTTACCTCAAGGACCGCGTCGAACCCGACGCCGAACAGCGCGCCCTGTTTCGTTACCCGGAATTGCGCCTGACCTATCACTGCCAGGGCGAAGTCCCGCAGACCACCCGCGCCTACGCCAAGGTCCAGTTGCCGGGCACCTACAGCGTCACGGTCACCCATCCCTCCGCCTTCCGTAAGTACCTGCTGGAGCAGTTGGTGCCACTGATGCACGACTTCACCGTGACCGTGGAAGTGGGCGTCAGCGAGCAGAACATCCCGTATCCGTACGTGGTCGAGCAGGGCGATGAACTGGCTGGTTCCGGCGTCACCGCCGCGGTGCTGGCGCGGGTGTTCCCCAGCACCGACCTGTCCGCCGCCACCGATGGCATCGCCGACGGGCTGTACGATTGGGAAAACACCCATCCGTTGCCCCTGGCGCTGTTCGATGCCGCGCGGGTGGATTTCTCCCTGCGCCGCCTGGTGCACTACACCGGCAGCGACTGGCGCCATGTGCAGCCATGGATCCTGCTGACCAACTACCACCGTTATGTCGACCAGTTCATCACCCACGGTCTTGAACAGCTGCGCAGCGATCCGCGGTTCGTGCGCATGGTCCTGCCGGGCAATGTGATCATCGAGAAGGGCATGGACCACGGCGAAGCCTCGTCGATCGCCGCCGGGGTGGTCTGGCATCGGTACCAGATGCCGGCTTATCACCTGCTGGCCAGCGACGGCCACGGCGTGACCCTGGTGAACATCGGCGTCGGCCCGTCCAATGCCAAGAACATCACCGACCACCTGGCGGTATTGCGTCCGCACTGCTGGTTGATGATCGGCCACTGCGGTGGCCTGCGGCAGTCGCAGACCATCGGCGACTATGTGTTGGCCCACGCTTATATGCGCCGCGACGGCATTCTCGATCGCGTGGTGCCGCCGAACATTCCGATTCCGGCCCTGGCCGAAGTGCAGCTGGCGTTGCAGCAGGCCGCCGCCAACGTCACCGGCGAGAAGGGCGACGACCTGAAAAAACGCCTGCGCACCGGCACCGTGCTGACCTACGACGACCGTAACTGGGAGCTGCGCTGGGCCCAGGAGCGTCCGCTGATCAACCTGTCCCGCGCCGTGGCGGTGGACATGGAAAGCGGCACCATCGCCGCCCAGGGGTATCGTCTGCGGGTGCCATACGGCACTTTGCTGTGTGTCTCGGACAAGCCGCTGCACAGCGAAATCAAGCTGCCGGGTTCGGCCAACGCCTTTTATGAGCGCGCGGTCAGCCAGCACTTGAAGATCGGTATCGCCGCGGTGGACCTGCTGCGTACCGAGCTCAATTCGTTGCACTCGCGCAAGCTGCGCAGCTTCGACGAGCCGCCATTCCGCTGATCGCGGGATGGTCATTTAACGGTCGGGCCACTAGCATGGTCGGCCCTGACCGTTAGATGTTCTTTTCGCCATGTCTCGTCCTCCGCGTCCTGCTTCCCGCCGCCCTGGCGTGAAGAGTCCTTCGTCTTCCTCCGCGCCGCGCCGTGTTGCCAAAGCGCCACCGGCCGAGCCGAAGCTGATCCTGTTCAACAAACCCTTCGATGTGCTGACCCAGTTCAGCGACGGCGAAGGGCGGGCGACCCTCAAGGACTTCATCGCGATACCCGGCATCTACCCGGCCGGCCGCCTGGACCGCGACAGCGAAGGCTTGCTGCTGCTGACCAACGACGGCCAGCTGCAGGCGCGCATCGCCGATCCCAGGCACAAGCTGGCCAAGACCTATTGGGTGCAGGTGGAAGGCGAGCCCACGGCCGAGCAATTGCAGCGTCTGCGCGATGGTGTGGAGTTGAATGACGGCATGACCCTGCCGGCCGAAGCCCGGCAGCTGGAGGAGCCGCAGCTGTGGCCGCGTAACCCGCCGGTGCGCTTTCGCAAGAGCGTGCCCACCAGCTGGCTGGAGTTGATCATTCGTGAAGGGCGCAATCGCCAGGTGCGGCGCATGACGGCTGCCGTGGGTTTGCCGACATTGCGCCTGGTGCGGGTCAGGATCGGCGACTGGACGATCGAGGGGCTCGATCAGGGCCAGTGGAAGGAGGTTCCGGCGCGTTTATAAGGCGCCGGATTCGATCAGGCCGATCACCACGCTCTTGATGATGAACGCGGCCACGCCCAGGCCCAGGACGAAGAACAGGATGAACGAGCCGAAGCGTCCGGCCTTGGACTTCTTCGCCAGATCCCAGACGATGAAGGCCATGAAAATGATCAGGATGGTCACCAGACCGGTCATCATCCACTCTTCGAATACTGCAGGATCCATCGAACATCTCCAGCACGGGCAAGGCTAAAAAGGCGGGGGCGAGTATACGCCAAGGGGCCGCGGCCGGGCATTGATCCAGGTGCGCTTCGTCGTCACACCATCGGGATCTTCTGTAGGAGCGAAGCTTGCTCGCGATAAAACGTTCGGCTGCAGCCCATGTGTAGCCAGGAACATTTATCGCGAACAAGAACTGGGCGTCCCCCTTGCTCCTACAGACAGAAGCAGATCAGTTGCGCAGGTGGGTCAGCGGCAATTCGGTGCTGTTGAGCACCTGGTTGAGCACGAAGCTGGAGCGCACGCTGGTCACGCCTTCGATACGGGTCAAATGGCCCAGCAGCAGTTTCTGGTAGTGGTCCATGTCCGGCACCACCACCTTGAGTTGGTAGTCGGCGTCCATCCCGGTCACCAGGCTGCATTCGAGGACCTGCGGTAGGCTGCGGATCGCCGCTTCGAAGTTCTCGAAACGCTCGGGGGTGTGGCGGTCCATGCCGATCAGCACGTAGGCGGTCAGGCTCAGGCCGAGCATCTTGCGGTCCAGCAGGGCGACTTGACGGGAAATGTAGCCGTCGTCTTCCAGTTGCTTGACCCGACGTGAGCACGGCGAAGGCGACAGGCCGATGCGTTCGGCCAGTTCCTGATTGGAGATGCGGGCGTCGCGCTGCAATTCCGCCAAAATGCTGAGGTCGTATCGGTCGAGTTTGCTCATGGATCAGGCCTTTTTCGTAACTATTGCGCAATATTATCTATCTTGAGTTAAAAATTGCGCAAGTCATGTTTTTTTGAGCAATCTTCGCAATCCTCTGTCGGCACGCTAGGCCTATTCTTATCACCAGAATCACTGCCCGGACATAGAGTCCACTGCGGCCCGCCGAATCAGGCCTGCCGCGGCCGCCAATCCCACAGGGTTGAGCCGGCCCCCGGGCTACACACTGTCCAGAAGACGGCGTGAGGTGAGCCGGCGTCATAAGCGTCGAGCACGGACGAAATTCTCAAAGGGGGGCCGACGGGTCCCCCTTTTTTATTGCCTGCGCGCCAGGAAATATCCCATGGCGGCCTCAATAAATAAGTTTTGCGACTGATAACCTGTGGCAGAACCGGCCTGGGCTTTTCCAGTCTTATCTACAGGCCCCTATCCGTAGTGAGGAATAGCATGAAATCGCGCATCTGGCGTTTGGCAGGTGTTGGTTTGCTCTGTGTGAGCATCAGTGCGCAGGGGCTCGCCGATGACCGCAATGACGGCCGTGGATGGTCCAATGGCGGCCAGCGCAGTGACGACGGGTATCCGGGCAGCGGCCAGGGGCGAGGCGAAAGCCATCAGTCGCGCCAGCAGACTGAAATCATTCGCGGCGACAACAGCCAGCAGTTCGAGCGCAACGTCGAGAACGGGCGCTGGCAGAACCACGGGCCGAATGATCAAGGGCGGGGGCGACTGGCACAGCCGTCCGCCAACCTGCCGATCCAGGGCCGTCCCGATACCGTCCGCCAGACCCAGGAGCCGCGCCAGGGTTATTACCAGGACATCCCGCGCCGTAACGACTACAACCAGCATTGGCAGGCCGGCGGACCGGGCTCGCGGCCCTACGACTATCGCTGGCCGGGCCGTCCGGACGGTCGTGGCAATGGCTGGGGCCCAGGCCCGCAATATCGGCCGGGTTATGTGATCGATCGTTTTCCGGACCGGCATTACCGCGTACCGTATCGCGGGCAGGACTATTTCTTCTCCGGTGGTTACTGGTATCGCCCGCAAGGCCCACGATATGTGGTGGTGCGCCCACCCTACGGGATTCGCGTGGCCTACCTGCCGGATTACGCACGGGAAGTGTGGATCGGCAGCGCGCTGTTCTTTCTGGCCGCGGGTGCCTACTACAGCTATGAGGCCAGTACCCAGCAGTACGTGGTGGTCGAGCCGCCGGTGGCCAGCCCGCCGCCGCAGGCCGGCAATGATTACAACGTGCTGGCCTACCCGGTCAGAGGGCAGAGCCCGCAGCAGATCAGTCAGGACCGCTACGACTGTTATCGCTGGGCGGTGCAGCAGAGTGGCTTCGATCCGGCGGCGATGACCTATCCACCGGCGCCGGAAGTGGTCCAGACCTACCGCCAGGCCCAGGGCGGTTGTCTGAGCTCGCGCGGCTATCAGGTGACTTACTGAGCCCGGGCGGTCTGCACCACTTCCTGCGGGTCGGCGTGCACCAGCACCTCGGCCCGCGGATAGGCCGCATGAATCGCCTCGGCGGCCTGATCGCTGATGCCGTGGGCCACCGACAGGGTCAGTTCCCCCGGTAACTCCAGGTGCAGTTGCACGAACCAGTGGTTGCCGGAAATCCGCGTGCGCAGATCATGGGCACCGAGCACCCCGGGCACCGCGCATACGAGTTCCAGCATGTGCTGGCTGACCTCGGGCGGCAGCTCCTCGTCCATCAGCACCGCCACGCTTTCGCGGGCGATCTGGATCGCGCTCCACAGGATGTAGACGGCAATCGCCAGGCCGAACCAGGCGTCCAGTTGCTGCCAGCCGAAACTGGCCAGCACCAGCGCCAGCAGGATGCTGCCGTTGAGCAGCAGGTCGGAGCGATAGTGCAGCGAATCGGCGCGTACCGCGGTGGAGCCGGTTTCGCGGATCACCCGGTGTTGCACCATCAGCAGCGCAACGGTCAGCGCCAGGGACAGCAGCATCACGCCGATACCGATCCACGGCGCGCCCAGCGGTTCAGGGTTCTGCAGGCGCTCGACGGCCTGTACCCCGATCAGCACCGCGCTCACCGCGATGAACAGCGCCTGGGCCATGCCCGACAGGGACTCGGCCTTGCCATGGCCGTAGCGGTGGTCGGCGTCGGCCGGGCGCAGGGCGTAATGCACGGCCAGCAGGTTGAGGAACGACGCGGCGCCATCGAGCAGCGAGTCGGTGAGGCCCGCCAGCAGGCTGACCGAACCGCTCAACCACCAGGCGATGGCCTTGGCCACGATCAGGATACTGGCCACCGCCAGCGAGGCGCGGGTCGCCAGGCGCAACAGGCGCGCGTGTTCCGGGCTACTGCTCATACAAGGCTTGTTCCTTCAAGAAACGCGAGGGTCAGGCTGCCGGTTGCGGACCGTACAGGGCCAGCTGCTGTGCGCTGCCCTTGTGCTGGATCAGGCGTGGATCGTCCAGCGGGAAGCTGCGGCCCAGCTCGCTTTCGAGGATAGCCTGCAACTTGTGGTTATCGACCTGGCCGTCGGCGCCTATGGCTTGCTGCAGCTTGTGCGGGTCGATCTGCGCGGTCTTGCCCGGCTCCAGGTAAATGGCGCCGGTGGCGAAGTCGACGCCAAAGGCGATCAGCCCCGGGATCACATAAAACAGCAGGCCCACGGCGTCGAGCACGGCTACCAGCGGGTCGATCTTGCCATCGATCTGGCCGCGCCGGTCGGGGAAGAAGATCGAGCCGCAGGCGGTGAGCTGAGTCAGCAGGGTGGCAACCAGGACGCCACCGATGATGCGGAAAGGAATACGCATGTAAATCTCCTGAACAGACACGAAAGAGCAAGGCTGAAGCGTTGCCGGTATGAATTCAGACCGTGATTAACGCCAGGCAGTTCGCCGTTATACTCGCGCCTCTGTTTGGGAGCCAGTATGAATTCTTTGCCGATTGATGAAGTTTTACCCGCCCTGCGTGAAGCCCTGGCGACACGCCACGAGGCCGTGCTCGAAGCACCGCCCGGCGCCGGTAAGACCACCCGCGTGCCTTTGGCCCTATTGAACGAACCCTGGCTGGCCGGACAACGCATTCTCATGCTCGAACCACGGCGCCTGGCGGCGCGGGCGGCGGCCGAACGGCTGGCCAGCGAACTGGGGGAAAAGGTCGGCGAAACCGTGGGCTACCGCATTCGCCTCGACAGCAAGGTCGGCCCGAACACCCGCATCGAGGTGGTCACCGAGGGGATCCTGACCCGCCGCCTGCAGGACGATCCGGCGCTGGAAGGCGTCGGCCTATTGATCTTCGACGAATTCCACGAGCGCAGCCTCGACGCCGACCTGGCCCTGGCCTTGAGCCTCAATGGCCGCGACCTGTTCCGTGACGAGCAGCCGCTGAAAATCCTCCTGATGTCGGCGACCCTGGAAGGCGAGCGTCTGGCCGGGCTGCTGGACGACGCGCCGATCCTGCGCAGCGAAGGCCGCATGTTCCCGGTCGATGTGCGTTGGGGGCGGCCTTTCCAGCCGGGCGAGTTCATCGAGCCGCGGTTGGTGCAGACCATTCTTGAAGCGCTGGACGATGAAAGCGGCAGTGTCCTGGTGTTCCTGCCGGGGCAGGCCGAGATCCGCCGGGTGCATCAGCAGCTGGCCGATGCCGTGGGCGAGCGCCCGGAGATCCTGCTCTGCCCGCTGCACGGTGAACTGGACCTGACGGCGCAGCGCGCGGCCATCGAGCCGGCTCCGCCCGGCAAGCGCAAAGTGGTGCTGGCGACCAATATTGCCGAGACCAGCCTGACCATCGACGGCGTGCGCGTGGTGGTCGATGCCGGGTTGGCGCGGGTGCCGCGTTTCGACCCGGGCAGCGGCATGACTCGTCTCGACACCCAGCGTATTTCCCGGGCCAGCGCCACCCAGCGAGCCGGTCGGGCCGGGCGCCTGGAACCGGGCGTGTGTTATCGCCTGTGGTCCCAGGACCAGCACGAACAACTGGTGGCCTATGGCAGCGCGGAGATTCTCCAGGCGGACCTGGCGGGCTTGGCCCTGCAATTGGCGCGCTGGGGTGTGACGCCAGCGCAACTGGTGTGGCTGGATGTGCCGCCCGGCGCGGCTTATGCCCAGGCCCAGGACCTGCTCGAACGCCTCGGCGCCCTGACCGCCAAAGCCGGCGAGGATTGGAAGCTGACAGCCCACGGCCAGGCGATGGCCGAGTTGCCGGCCCATCCGCGCATTGCCCATCTGCTGTTGCGCGGCCAGGCCCTGGGGCTGGCGAACATGGCCTGCGACGTCGCCGCCTTGCTCGGCGAGCGCGACATCCTGCGCGGTGGTGGTGCCGACCTGCATAGCCGTCTGGTGCTGCTGTCCGGCGAGGAGCGCGCGGCCCGCGGTGCCCAGGGCGGCGTACAGCGGGCTCGGCAACTGGCCCGGCAGTACCGCGGCTATCTGCGTGGGCAGCCGAGCCAGGCGGTGGCGGACCCGGACCATCCGCGCTGGCTGGGCGCCTTGCTGGCGCTGGCCTATCCGGATCGGGTCGCCCAGCAACGCCGTCCTGGCGGTGCCGAGTACCGGCTGGCCAACGGCCGCGCGGCGCTGTTCAGCGAGACCGATAACCTGATGAAGCAACCCTGGCTGGTGATCGCCGACCTGGGCAGTCGCCAGGGGCAGCGGGAAGAGCGCATCTACCTGGCGGCGAATTTCGATCCGGCGCTGTTCGACTCGGTCCTGGCCGAGCAGGTGCGCAGCGTCGACCAGCTTGATTGGGACGAGCGCGAAGGCGTGTTGCGTGCCGAGCGCCAGCGCAAGGTCGGCGAACTGGTACTCAGTCGCGAGCCGTTGACCGGGCTGGACGAGGCGACGCGGTGCCAGGCCCTGGTCAACCTGGTGCGGCGCAAGGGCCTGGAGCTGTTGCCCTGGACCCCGGAGCTGCGCCAGTGGCAGGCGCGGGTGGCCTTGTTGCGCCAGCTCGATCTAGAGGCCAAGGGCGAAAGCCAGTGGCCGGATGTCAGCGACGCTGCCTTGCTCAAGAGCCTGGAGAACTGGCTGCTGCCGTACCTGGGCAAGGTTTCGCGCCTCAGCCACTTCGCCAACCTGGAGCTGGCCAGCATCGTCCACAACCTGCTGCCATGGCCATTGCCACAGCGCCTGGACGAGCTGGCGCCGCACCACCTGACGGTGCCGTCCGGCTCGTCGATCCGCCTCGACTACAGCGAGCAGCCACCGATTCTCGCCGTGCGCCTGCAGGAGCTGTTCGGCCTGGCGGAAACGCCACGGATCGCCGGTGGCCGGCAAGTGGTCAAGCTGCACCTGCTGTCCCCGGCGCGGCGGCCGGTGCAGGTCACCCAGGACCTGGCGAACTTCTGGCGCAGTACCTACGCGGAAGTGAAGAAAGATCTCAAAGGTAGATACCCAAAACACTACTGGCCGGATGACCCGCTGGTGGCCGAGGCCACGGCCCGCGCCAAACCGCGCAAGTAATCCAGGGCCCTGTAGCCGCTGTCGCAGGCTGCGATCGAACTGGGCGGCATTCCGACAACGCGGGCGCAGGATCTTGAGACCACTGAAGGCCTTCGGCCTTATCGTCCGAACGCGGCCCGAACCTGCGGCAGCGGCTACAACGCGGCGGGCAACAGGAAGCGCGCAATCAGCGGCAGGTGGTCGGAGATGCGCAGGGTGTCGTCTTGCCGTACCTGGGCCTCGACCCGCTTGATCCGCGGGCTGTGGAACAGGTAGTCGACGGTGCGATCCGGGCCGTTCAGGGCCGGGTCGTTGGGGTAGTGGGTCAGCCACAGGGCGCGGTCGATGCCGCTGGCTTCGTTGTTGGTGGGGATCATCGGGTACTTGTCCCACAGTCTGTGCAACGCGCTATCGGCGGAGTAGGGCGTGCGTTGCTCGGGGGCGAGCCGCTGGTACTGGCCCAGGGGCAGCAGATTGAAGTCGCCGCCGATCAGCCAGGGCGTGCCGCGGGCTTCGAAGCGGTCGAGGATCCTGGTTACCGCGTTCACCTGGGCTTGCAGGGTACCGTCGGGTTTTGTCGCGCGGTCCAGGTGGGTATTGAGCACCGCCATCTGCCCGCCATCGCTTAATGGCAGGTAGCTCACCAGCACGGCATTTTTCGGCTGGAACTGGCGGCTGATGAAATTGGCCTCGGGCACCGGCAATTGCAGGCGTTCGGCGTGTTCGATGCGGTAGCGGCTCAAGGTCGCCAGTTGCCGGCCGACGCTGCCGAAAATGTGTGGGGAGGGTACGAAATCGGCCTTCCAGTCGAAGGCCTGGGTACTGCAGGGATACAGGTCGGTCAGGCGTTCCTGCAGCAGCTTGAGCTGGTCCTGGTAGTCGCTGGCCTTGGCGCCGTCGTCCAGTTCCTGCACCAGCACGATGTCCGGTTGCTCGTCGCGAATCACCCGGGCCACTTCGTCCAGGCTGAAGGCCATGTCTTCCGGGGTCGGGTGCTCGTCCGGCCCCCGGGCCTGGTCGTTCCAGAACACATAGCGCTTGCCCGCCAGGTACTGCACGTTCCAGGTCATCACTTTCAGCGCCTGGCCCGGCACCAGGCTGGGCACCTTGCCAGCGCAGGCGACCGGCAGAGACTCCTTGGCGTCGGGGCGCCAGGTCAGGCTGTAGACCAGGGCTGACAACAGGCCTGCGCTGATCAGCAGGCCCAGGAGGATGAAGCGAAATGGACGGGGCATCGGCTCGGCTTATGGCGTTGCTGGATTGAGCCCGAGCATAACCGAGAGCGGGGCCGCGGCCCAAGGGGTAGAGCGGTCGGATATCGCGTCATTGCTTGTCAGGCAAATCGCCGATCAGCATGAACAGCCGGAACACCACCACGCTGGTGAACAATTGCAGGAAGCTGTGGGCGCTTTCGATCAGCAGCGACAACATCGGACTGGGCTCGGGATACGCCGCCAGGCTGGCGCCCTTGAGCACCCACAGCGGGGCCATCACGGCCAGGATGCAGACCAGGATCCGCAGGAAGTGCCCGCGGGTCAGGCGGAAGCTTTCCTTGATCGCGGCCAGCGGTTGCAGGCCCTTGAGCACCAGCAGGTATTCGGCGAAGGCCAGGGTCACCATCAGCCACAGCCCGGGCAGGAAATACAGCGACAGGCCCAGCAGGATCAGCAGGGTGTTGATGGCGGTCAGCAGGGCAAAACGCGGCCACAGGCTGACAGTCGCGGCGAGCAGGTCGCGGGCCAATGGCGATTCGCCACGGCTGCGGGCATCGAGAAACAGGATCAACACCCCGGTGTACAGTGGGTAGATCAGCAGGCCGACGACCACGCTATAGCCGGGAAAGGCCTCGGGGCCCAGCGAGCTGTCGACCGCCTGCTGCAGCAGCGCTTCGAGGACCACCAGCGGCAGGCACAGCTGGACGATGCGCCCCAGGTTGCGCTGGCAGAAGTACAGGGAGTCGCGCAGAACGGTTAACGGATTCATCAGTGGTTATCACAGATCACAAAAAGCGGTTGGACACTTTAACCGATGCGACCCCGGGGCGAGCAAACGTAAACGTTAGGTAAAGGCCATTGAAAGCCCGCTGGGCAGCCCCATTACTGGTTGCACCTTGTGCATGACAGGCAAGGCCCAGTTTTTTACCGGCAATCTAAAGAGGTCGCCATGAACAGCGAAGAGCAAACCCTGATCGATGGACTGTTTTCACGGTTGCAGCAAGCCGAGAAGGATTCAGCCCCGCGCGACGTCCAGGCCGAGACGCGGATCAAGGAGCATCTGACCCGGCAGCCTGCCGCCGGGTATTTCATGACCCAGGCGATTCTGGTGCAAGAGGCGGCAATCAAGAGCCTCGACGAGCAGAGCAAGCAACTCACCCAGCAGGTCCAGCAACTGCAGGCCGAGCTGCAGCAGGCCAGATCCCAGGCCGCGGCACCGGCGCCCAGCAGCGGCGGGTTCCTTTCGAGCATCTTCGGTGGCGGTTCCCGCGATCCGCAGCCGGCGCCGACGCAAAGCGCTCCGGCTTCGTCCGGCGGTGGCTGGCGCGAACCGGCGCGGCCGACGTTCAACCCGCAGCCGCAGCAGAACTTCGGCGCGCCGCAACAGAGCTATCCCCAGCAAAACTATGCCGCGCCACCCCAACAGGCTCCGGCCGCGGCTGGCAGCAGCTTCCTCGGCGGCGCGCTGAAAACCGCCGCCGGCGTGGCGGGTGGCGTGATGCTGGCGCAAGGCCTCAGCAGCCTGTTCCACGGTAACCAGCAGCCGCAGGAAATCGTCGAAGTGATCAAGGAAGAACCGGCACCCGCCAGCGACAACGCGGGTGGCTGGGGCAATGACGAGCAGCGCATGGCCAACAACGACTCCTGGGGCAACAACGACCAGGGCGGCTTCAGCGATGCCGACTACGGCAACGACGACAGCTCGTTCTTTTCCGACGACGATTCCTTCGTCTGATTCGCCATCGGTCCGGAACGCCACTGCGTCCCGGACCGATTATTCGCGGAATCTTCCTTCTGGCTGGCATACTGGGCGACTTTTCAGGGTTTGAGTCCCGGCCCAGTTCGCGCGCGTGAGCGCCATGAGGATAAGCGGTGAAAAAAATCGCTGTGTTCGCCGATGTCCAGAATCTCTATTACACCGTGCGCCAGGCCTATGGCTGCCACTTCAACTATGCCGCCCTGTGGGCCGATATCAGCCAACGCGGGCAGATAGTCGAGGCTTATGCCTATGCGATCGACCGGGGCGACAGCAAGCAGCAGCAGTTCCAGCAGATCCTGCGCAACCTGGGCTTCACGGTAAAACTCAAACCCTATATCCAGCGCAGCGACGGCTCGGCCAAGGGCGACTGGGACGTGGGTATCACCATCGACATCATGGACGCCGCCGACCATGTCGACGAAGTGGTGCTGGCCTCCGGTGACGGCGATTTCGATCTGTTGCTCGAGCGCATCATCAGCAAGCACGGCGTCGAAGCCGTGGCTTACGGCGTGCCGGGGCTGACCGCCAATTCGCTGATTCGCGCGGCCACGCGCTACGTGCCGATCGAAGGCGCGCTACTGCTCAAAAGCTGAGCTGACTATTTTTTGTATGGAGCTGGACAGGTTTGGAACGCATCGCAGTCATCGACTTTGAAACCACCGGGATCTCCCCGAGCAGCAGTTGCCGGGCCACGGAAATCGCCGTGGTGATTCTTGAGCAGGGGCGCATCGTCGAGCGTTACCAGAGCCTGATGAATGCCGGCGTGCGGGTGCCGGCCTTCATCGAACAGCTGACCGGCATCAGCAACGCCATGCTGCGCAGTGCGCCGCCGGCCGAGCAGGTGATGAACGAGGTCAACGAGTTCGTCGGCACCACGCCGCTGCTGGCGCACAACGCCGCGTTCGACCAGAAGTTCTGGGACTACGAACTGGGCCGGATCAAGCGCACCCGCTTGCAGAACTTCGCCTGTTCCCTGTTGCTGGCCCGGCGCCTGATGCCGGCGGCGCCCAACCACAAGCTCGGCACCCTGACCACGTTCGCCAGCCTGCCCCATACCGGCCAGGCTCACCGGGCCATGGCCGACGCGGAAATGGCCGCCAACCTCACCGCGCACCTGGCGCTGGAACTGCGGCAGAAACACGGGCTGCGCGAGCTGTCCCACGACTTCCTGTGCAAATTGCAGAAAGTGCCGGCCGCCAAGATCGGCGAACACCTCAAGCGCCGTCGCGGCGCCTGACCCACACCCCCTGTAGCCACTGCCGAGCGACAGCGAGGCTGCGCTCGACCGCGTAGCGGTCGTAAAACCGGGCACTGTGTTTCTCCAGGCGGATCGCGGACGCGGGTTTTGCGGCAACTGCGTTGCCGTTCGCAGCCTCGCTACGGCTCGGCAGCGGCTACAGATCGGCGCTGGCTGGGCTCACTTGCCGTTGCTCTCCAGATGCCCCAGCGGCACGCGCTGTTCGATGGCGCTGGAGAGCACGATCGAGGTCTTGCTGAAACCGAACTGTGCAACGCGGTTGATCAGCTCTTCCAGCTCCGGCATCGAACCGACGGCGGCGCGCATGATCACGCACGGATCACCGGTGACCCGCTGGCATTCGGTGAGTTGCGGGATCCGGCTCAGTTCGTCGTAGGCTTTCTGATTGCCGTGCTGGGCCATGCGCAGTTCGATCACGCACTGGATCGGCAGCCCGAGCTTGGCCAGGTCGACCTTGGCCTGGTAGCCGGTGATCACTCCGCTGGCTTCGAGTTTGGCCACCCGTTCGGCCACGGCCGGGGCGGAGAGGTTCACCTTGCGCGCCAGCTCGGCGTAGCTCGCCCGGCCATTTTCCAGCAGGGCGGCGAGGAGCATGCGGTCATATTTGTCCATGATAAGGCTTCCAAATACAGCGACTTTCGAAAGCATGGGTTATAGACACAATCTCCGTGTTTTGAAAAGTGTACTGGCGCTTTAAACAGGTTTTGTAGCTTAAGTTCCGCCGTCCGGCTTTCTAGAATAAGCCCTCTTCCTTGCCTGTCTTCGAGCTTCCCATGCCTGGCCTACGCCGTTTTCCCTTGCCTTTGATTGCCGCTTTTTTTGCGCTGTACGTGATCTGGGGGTCGACCTACCTGGTGATCCGCATTGGTGTCGAATACTGGCCGCCGCTGATGCTCGCCGGCATCCGTTTTGTCATCGCCGGCAGCCTGATGTATGGCTTCCTGCGTTGGCGTGGGGCACCGGCGCCGACCTGGGCGCAATGGCGGGCGGCAGGGGTGATCGGCATCCTGCTGCTGAGCTGCGGCAATGGCGCGGTCACCGTCGCCGAACACATGGGCGTGGCGTCCGGAGTGGCGGCCCTGGCGGTGGCCACGGTGCCGCTGTTCACCCTGCTGTGCGGTTACTTCTGGGGCGCGCGCAACACCCGCCTGGAATGGGCCGGTATCGTCCTCGGGCTGATCGGCATCGCCATGCTCAACCTCGGTTCCAACCTGCAGTCGAGCCCGACCGGCGCGGCCCTGCTGGTGTTCGCGGCGGCGGCCTGGGCCTTCGGTTCGGTGTGGAGCAAGCACCTGCCGTTGCCGCAAGGGGCGATGGCCAGTGCCGTCGAGATGCTGGTGGGCGGCGTGGTGCTGTTGATCGGCAGTTGGTGGAGCGGCGAGCGACTGGCCGCGGTTCCGCCGATCGAAGGCTGGGCAGCCCTGGCGTACCTGACCGGCTTCGGCTCGATCATCGCCTTCAACGCCTACATGTACCTGCTCAAGCACGTGCGTCCGGCGGCGGCCACTAGCTATGCCTACGTCAATCCGGCGGTGGCGGTGCTGCTGGGGATTGTGTTTGTCGGCGAGACCATTGGCCTGGAGGAGGCGCTGGCGATGGTGGTGATCATCAGCGCCGTGGTGTTGATCGGCCTGCCGCAATGGCGCAAGCCAAAAGCCGCCGCGATACAGGAAGAAGCCACGGCTTGAAGTGGCCGGTTGGCGCACGATTGAAAACGCCGGGCATTGCCCGGCGTTTTTTGTTCCAGCCAGTCATGATCAGGCCGGGTTGAACAGCATCACCAGCGGTATCAGCGCGACGACGAAAGCCAGCATGAACAGCAGGCTGATCCCGGCGACGCGCCACAACGAGAAGAAAGGCCCATTGCTGAGTTTGTGTTCGATGACGACCGGACCGAAGAGCTGGCGCGCGTAGGTGTTCATCGCAAAAAGCGGTGGCAGTACGAAGACCACGGCTGGAATGCTTTCCGGCAACACCGCGCTCAGCGCCATCATCAGGACGAGCAGGCCGATACCGACATACCAGGCCTTCTTCACTTCGCTTTCGCGGCCGAGCGCCTTGAGGTTGGCAGCGATCATGTAGGACCCCGCCAGGGAAGTGCCGAGGAAGGTGGCAAGGCCGACGGCGTTGATGCTGTACAGGCGCAATGGCGCGGTCGATGCAGCCGGGGTCTGCAACTCGGCGGCCGGTGTCTGGAACGGGTTGGGGGTGTCCATACGGGTCAGGCTCCTGGATCTTCAACGGGGCGATGGGGATAAAAGAGCTGAATCCTCTCCCGGCAGCTCCAGGCGCGTCTACAAAGATTATCGCTGCTCGCCGCCCGGGGACTCGTAACGGCGAGAGGCAGGGCAACTCGTCAGCCCGAAAGAAACCCGCCTGAATTAGGGTAAACTGCCGCCCATTGCACACCTGCGCTGACTTTTTTCCCTACGGTATCCCCATGACATTCGCCACTCTTGGCCTGATCGAACCCTTGCTGCGCGCCCTCGAAACGCTTGGCTACCAGACCCCGACACCGGTGCAGGCGCAAGCCATTCCGGCGGTGCTGGGCGGTCGCGACCTGATGGCCGCGGCCCAGACCGGCACCGGCAAGACCGCCGGCTTCGCCTTGCCGCTCCTGCAATCGCTGACCCTGGAAGGGCCGAAAGTGGCCAGCAATTCGGTGCGCGCGCTGATCCTGGTGCCGACCCGCGAGCTGGCCGAACAGGTGCACGAGAGCGTGCGCCAGTACGCCGAGCACCTGCCGCTGAGCACCTACGCGGTGTACGGCGGCGTCAGCATCAACCCGCAGATGATGAAGCTGCGCAAAGGCATCGACCTGCTGGTGGCGACCCCAGGGCGCCTGCTCGATCTGTACCGGCAGAACGCGGTGAAGTTCAGCCAGTTGCAGACCCTGGTGCTGGACGAAGCCGACCGCATGCTCGACCTGGGTTTCTCCGAAGAGCTGAAGGACATCTACGCGGCGTTGCCGAAAAAGCGCCAGACCCTGCTGTTCTCCGCGACCTTCTCCGACGCCATTCGCCTGTTGGCCGGGCAGATGCTCAACGACCCGCTGAGCATCGAGGTCAGCCCGCGCAACGTTGCGGCCAACACCGTCAAGCAATGGGTGGTGACGGTGGACAAGAAGCGCAAGCCGGAGCTGTTCAGCCACCTGCTGCGCAAGAACCGCTGGAAGCAGGTGCTGGTGTTCGCCAAGACCCGCAACGGCGTGGACGCGCTGGTGGAAAGGTTGCAGGGCCAGGGCGTGAATGCCGACGGCATCCATGGTGACAAGCCCCAGGCCACCCGCCAGCGCGCGCTGGACCGCTTCAAGGCCAGCGAGATCCAGATCCTGGTGGCCACCGATGTGGCGGCCCGTGGCCTGGACATCGAGGACCTGCCGCTGGTGGTCAACTTCGACCTGCCGATCGTCGCCGAGGATTACATCCACCGCATCGGCCGTACCGGCCGTGCTGGCTCTACCGGTGAGGCGATCTCGCTGGTGTGCGCCGATGAAGTGAACCTGTTGTCGGCCATCGAGATGCTGACCCGCCAGACCCTCAAGCGCCATGACGAGCCGGACTTCATCCCGGACCATCGGGTGCCGGAAACCGACGCCAGCGGCCAGGTGATCAAGAAGCCGAAAAAGCCGAAGAAGCCCAAGGCTTCCGGCGGTGGCGGCAAGCGCAACCTGGGCAAGTGGGTGGACAGCGGCGAAGAGGCCGAAGCCCCGGCGGTGAAACCGGTGCGCAAGGTGCCGGCGTTCAACACCGGGCCGCGCAAGCGCAAGCCGTAAGCCCTGGATGGGGGTGGTCGATACCGCTCCCGCAGCCTGCGATCGAGGACGCAGTCCTCGCCAAACCAAACGCCCCGGTTTTTCCAGGAAAACCGGGGCGTTTGGTTTTACGGCCGCAACGTCGGAATGCCGCCCAAGCCGATTGCAGGCTGCGCCAGCGGCTACAGGATGTACGCAGGCTTCAGGCCTTTTCCCGCAACCATTCGATCATCCCCAACCCCGCAGCCCGCCCGCTGGCGAAACACCCGGTGAGCAGGTAGCCGCCGGTGGGCGCCTCCCAGTCGAGCATCTCCCCGGCGCAGAACACGCCGGGCAATTGCTTGAGCATCAGGCGTTGGTCCATGGCCTCGAACGTCACGCCGCCGGCGCTGCTGATGGCTTCGTCCAGCGGCCGGGTTCTCACCAGGGGCAACGGCAGGGCCTTGATCGCCTTGGCCAGCAGCGCCGGGTCGGCGAAGCAGTTGGCAGTGGTCAGTTCACGCAAGAGTGCGGCCTTTACTCCGTCGATGCCCAGCTGGCTGTGCAGGTGCTTGGCCATGGAGCGCGAGCCCCGTGGCTTGCTCAGCGCGGCCTGGATCCGGTCATGGGGTTTGCCCGGCAGCAGGTCGATATGCACGGTGGCCGAGCCGTGGCGGTTGATCGCGTCCCGAATCGGCGCCGACAGCGAGTAGATCAGGCTGCCCTCGATCCCGGTGGTGGTGATCACGCATTCACCGAGGCGGGGGATGTCGTCGTTCAGGCCGATGGCCACGTTCTTCAGCGGGGCGCCGGCGAACTTGCTGCGTAGCAGATCGCTCCAGTCCTGCACTTCGAACCCGCAGTTGCTCGGTTGCAGGGGCGCCAGTTGCACGCCGCGCTGTTCCAGCGGCAGCATCCAGGCCCCATCCGAGCCCAGCCGTGCCCAGCTGCCGCCGCCCAGCGCCAGCAGCAGGGCGTCGGCCTGGACCGACTTTTCACCTTCCGGACTGTGGATGCGCAGGCTGCCGTCGGCATTCCAGCCGAGCCAGCGATGACGGGTGTGGATAACCACGCCGGCATCGCGCAGGCGCTTGAGCCAGGCGCGCAGCAGCGGCGCGGCTTTCATATCGGTGGGGAACACCCGGCCCGAGCTGCCAACGAAAGTCTCGATGCCCAGGCCATGAATCCATTGGCACAAGGCCTCGCTGCCGAACTCGCGCAACAGCGGGGCCATCTGCGGGGCCCGTTCGGCATAACGCGAGAGAAAGACCGGGTAGGCCTCGGAATGCGTGATGTTCATGCCGCCGACCCCGGCCAGCAAAAACTTGCGGCCCACCGACGGCATGCCGTCGTAGAGGTCGACGCGGATGCCCGCCAGGCTCAGCACCTCGGCCGCCATCAAGCCGGCGGGGCCGCCACCGATAATGGCGACGTGATGGGGCAGGGTGTGCTGGATAAAGTCATGGCGGGCGGCGGCGTGGCGGAATAAGCCAGGCATTCTACCCGAGGCAGGCCCGTCGCCAATGCGCCATGCGCCCCGCAGCGGCTTATGCAAGGGGTGATCAAAAAATGTTCAGTGCTCTGCAGGGCTTGTACGGCATGGCCTGTAGCCCCTTGCACTCAGGTTATCCACAAGCGGCTCCACAGAGATTGGGGGTAAGGCGCCCACAATTTCATGACCACCTGATGAAGGCTTTTGTAGCCGCTGTCGCAGGCTGCGAAAGGTCCGAAGGACCTCCAACGGCATCACTATTCATGTTCCCGCTTCGCAGCATTTAGCGGTGCTTACCCGGCCTGATCAAAAAATGATCACCTGTCTGTAGGGCACAGCCAGCCTTACCTGTAGCCGCTTGCACTCAGGTTATCCACAAGCGGTTCCACAGAGATTGGGGGTAAGGCACCCACAATTTCATGACTACCTGATGAAGGCTTTTGTAGCCGCTGCCGCAGGCTGCGAAAGGTCCGCAGGACCTCCAGCGGCATCACTATTTATGTTCCCGCTTCGCAGCATTCAGCAGTGCTTACCGGGCCTGATCAAAAAATGATCGTCTATCTGTAGGGCACAGCCAGCATGACCTGCAGCCGCTTGCACTCAGGTTATCCACAAGCGGCTCCACAGCCATTGTGGGTAAGGCGCCCAGCTTTCAGTGACAACCTGATGACGTCCACACCCGTTGCGCACTGTGGTGGAGGATGCCGTGGCGGCGGGCCAGGGCCTGGCGGTCCTTGCTGTAGCCGCCGCCGATCACCCCGAGCACCGGGATATCGCGGCCCAGGCAATGGCGCATCACCCGCTCGTCGCGGGCGGCGACGCCCTGGTCGGTCAGCTTCAGGTAACCCAGGGCATCGTCCTTGTGCACATCCACCCCGGCGTCGTACAGCACCAGGTCCGGCTGGTACAGCGGCAGCAGGTAATTGAGGGCATCGTCGACCACTTTCAGGTAATCGGCGTCGCTCATGCCCATGGGCAGGGGAATGTCCCAGTCGCTGGTGGCCTTGCGCGCCGGGAAATTTTTTTCGCAGTGCAGCGAGACAGTCACGGCGTCCGGGGTATGTTCGAGAATCCGCGCGGTGCCGTCACCCTGGTGCACGTCGCAGTCGAAGATCAGCACCCGGCCGACCCGCCCGGCTTCGAGCAGGTAATGGCTGATCACCGCCAGGTCGTTGAAGATGCAGAAGCCCGCCGGGTGGTCGTAGTGGGCGTGATGGGTGCCGCCGGCCAGGTGACAGGCCAGGCCATGCTCCAGGGCCTGTTCGGCGGCCAGCAGCGAGCCGCCGACAGCGCGCACGGTGCGCCGGGCCAGGGCTTCGTTCCAGGGCAGGCCGAGGCGCCGCTGGTCTTCCCGCGACAACTCGCCGGCCATATAACGTTCGATATACCCAGGGTCGTGGGCCAGGGCGAGAATCTCCGTCGGGCACAGTTCCGGGCGCAGCAGGTCGGCATCGTGGGTCAGGCCGCTGTCCACCAGGTGGTCGCGCAGCAGGCGAAACTTGTCCATGGGGAAGCGGTGTTCCGCCGGGAACTCGGGGCTGTAGTCGTCGTGGTAGATCAGCGGCAGTGGCATGGCAATTTCATGTAGGAATCCGAAAAGGATCCTACCAGCGATGTAGACTGGCACGCATGGAAATGGAGGGGACGATGGAGCCGATACTGCAACTCGAAAGTGCTCGACTGCTGTTGCGCCAGTGGCGCGACGAGGATTTGCCGGCGTTTGCGGCGATGTGCGCCGACCCGCAGGTCATGCGTTACTTTCCGGCCCCCCTGAGCCGCCTGGAAAGCGCCGCGCTGATCGGTCGGATCCGTGGGCATTTCGCCGAGCACGGTTTTGGCACCTGGGCGCTGGAGCGCAAGGATACCGGGGCCTTCATCGGTTTTACCGGGTTGGGCGTGGTGGGCTTCGAAGCGCCGTTCACCCCGGCGGTGGAAATCGGCTGGCGCCTGGCGCGCGAGCACTGGGGCCTGGGCTACGCCAGCGAAGCGGCCTGGACCGCGCTGCGCTGTGGCTTCGATCGCCTGGCCCTAAAGGAGATCGTTGCCTTCACCACCACCAGCAACCTGCCGTCGCAGAAAGTCATGCAGGCCATCGGCATGCAACACGATGCGCACGACGATTTCGATCACCCAAAGCTCGGCAGCGAGCATCCGCTGCGTCATCATGTGCTGTATCGCATCAACCGCGAACAATGGTTGGAAACCTTGCATGGATAGCAGGTCGGGGGCATCTGGAGTGTGCCCATGTGTGTGAACCCGATTGAATCGACCGCGACAGCCAAGACTGCGCGGCATTGCTCTGTGTGAGGAGAGTCTGAATGAGCCACGTGTTGGATGATCTGGTCGACCTGTTGACCCTGGAACCGATCGAGGAAAACCTGTTTCGCGGTCGCAGCCAGGACCTGGGCTTCCGCCAGCTGTTCGGCGGACAGGTGTTGGGTCAGTCCCTGTCCGCGGCCAGCCAGACTGTCGAAGAGGCCCGTCATGTGCATTCGCTGCACGGTTACTTCCTGCGCCCGGGCGATGCGGCGTTGCCGGTGGTGTACCAGGTCGACCGGGTGCGCGATGGCGGCAGCTTCAGCACTCGCCGGGTGACGGCGATCCAGAAGGGCAACCCGATTTTCACCTGCAGCGCCTCGTTCCAGTACGACGAGGAAGGCTTCGAGCACCAGGACACGATGCCCCAGGTGGTCGGCCCGGAAAACCTGCCGTCGGAATTGGAAATCACCCAGCAGCGCGCGCACCTGATCCCTGAGCACATGCGCGAAAAACTGCTGTGCCCCAAGCCCATCGAAGTGCGCCCGGTGACCGAGAAAGACCCCTACAACCCGCAGCCGGCGGACCCGATCAAATACGTCTGGTTCCGCGCCGATGGCGAGCTGCCGGACATTCCCGCGCTGCATAAATACCTGCTGGCCTACGCCTCGGACTTCGGCCTGCTGACCACCTCGATGCTGCCCCACGGCAAGTCGGTGTGGCAGAAGGACATGCAAGTCGCCAGCCTCGACCACGCGCTGTGGTTCCATGCCGACCTGCGCGCCGACGACTGGCTGCTGTATGCCATGGACAGCCCGTGGGCCGGCAATTCCCGTGGTTTCTCCCGCGGCAGCGTGTTCAACCGCGCCGGCCAGCTGGTGGCGTCGGTGACCCAGGAAGGCCTGATACGCCACCGCAAGGACTGGGCATGAGCCTGGCCGAGGTGCGTCATTGGGTGTTCGACATGGACGGTACCCTGACGGTGGCCGTGCATGATTTCGCGGCCATCCGCGAAGCGCTGGGGATCCCGCCGGAGCACGATATCCTGACCCACCTCGCGGCTTTGCCCGCCGCCGAAGCCGCGGCGAAACACGCCTGGCTGCTGGAGCACGAACGCGATCTGGCCCTGGGTTCACGGCCGGCGCCGGGGGCTGTGGAGCTGGTGCGGGAGTTGGCGGCGCGGGGCTATCGCCTGGGCATCCTGACCCGCAATGCGCGGGAGCTGGCCCATGTCACCCTGGAGGCCATCGGCCTGGCCGACTGCTTTGCCGTCGAGGACGTGCTGGGGCGTGACGAAGCGCCACCCAAACCTCACCCGGGCGGCTTGCTGAAACTGGCCGAGGCCTGGGAGGTGGCGCCGGCCGAGATGGTGATGGTCGGCGACTACCGCTTCGACCTTGATTGCGGTCGCGCGGCGGGCACCCACACGGTGCTGGTGAACTTGCCGGATAACCCGTGGCCGGAACTGGCCGACTGGCATGCCGAGGATTGCAGCGCACTACGGCGGATGGTGTTGGCTTAAAAAGCTTCGCGGGCAAACCTCGCTCCTACAGAAGCTCGTAGGAGCGAGGTTTGCCCGCGATAGCGTCCTTCCTGGCACCGCTACGTCTATTGGCCGAACAACGCCTTCTGTCCCTCGGGCGAGGTGAACATCTTGTCGCCGTCATGCCCGACCCCGGGCACTTCGACCAACTGCTGTTGCAATCCCTGCGGATGGCGCTGTTTCAGATAGTCGAAATAGTTGTGCCCGCGAATCAAGCGGTAGGCGCCTTGGGCCTCGGCGGCGCAGTTGGTGTCCAGCGCCGGGTGGTGCGGGTCGGTGTCCTGCTTGCCCAGCAGGTAGGTGATATCGCGTTTGACGTAGCGCTGTTCCAGTTGCTGCGTGGTCTGGCCGGCGGCGTAGGCCGGCAACTTGAGCAGGCCGTACTTCCAGTGGTTGAAACCGGGGCACGCGCCGGCGTCGACCTTCACCGGGCGTTGCTCGTCGAAATAGGCATAGGACGACGGGTTGGTGATGACGTAGCGCAGCTTGATGCCGTCATCCTCCAGGCCCGGATGATGCTGGCCGAGCAGGGCAAAGCGCTGCACCACCTGGGCGCCACCGGAGTGGCCGGCGATGACGATCTCGGTCAGGGACGGAAACCGCTGGCGATCGCTCAACCGCGTGATGATCGCGTCCAGCACCGCATAAGAGCTTTGTGGCTTGGGCCCGCTGGATGGCTCTCCGGCCATCCAGTCATTGCCCTGCCAGCGCAGCAGCGAACCGGGTAGCTGGTGATGCTCGATATCGTTCTGATTGAGAAACTGCGGCGCGATCACCAGGGTGGTCGCGCTTTGCCCGGCCTGGCTGGCGGCCTGTTCGGCACTGTGCAGGTAGGTCTGGGCGTTGCGCAGGCGCCCGTGGACGATGATCAGTGCCCGCTGGATCTCGGGCAACGGCTGTTGCCAGTCCTGGCTCAGGCCGACGGCCAGTTCGCCGCCTTCCAGGTTCAGCCGCGCGGGGCTGATCGTCTTGACGCCATGCACTGCCGCCTGTGTGCTGGCGCAGATCAGCCATAAGGTGACCAGCGCCAGCACTTGGCGCATTACAGGCTTTTCGCCGCGAAGGTGTCGCACTGGCCGACCTGGCCCTGAGTGAAACCGGCCTTGAACCAGCGCACCCGTTGCGCCGAGCTGCCGTGGGTGAAGGAGTCCGGTACCACGCGGCCCTGGCCTTGCTGTTGCAGGCGGTCGTCGCCGATGGCGTTGGCGGCGTTCAGGGCTTCTTCGATATCCCCCGGCTCCAGCCAGTTCAGGCGCTTCTGCGCATGGTTGGCCCACACGCCCGCCAGGCAGTCGGCCTGCAGTTCCTGGCGCACCAGCAGGCCGCCGTCGCCTTCCATCTGCCGGCCCTGTTGGCGGGCGGCCTGGATCTTCGCCGAGACACCGAGCAGGGTCTGCACGTGGTGGCCGATTTCGTGGGCGATCACGTAGGCCTGGGCGAAGTCGCCGGCGGCCGAGAAGCGCTGGTCCATCTCGCGGAAGAAGTCCATGTCCAGGTACACCTGTTGGTCGGCCGGGCAATAGAACGGACCGGTGGCGGAGGTCGCCGAACCGCAGGCGGAGTTCACCCGGCCGCGGAACAGGATGAGCTTGGGTTGCTGGTAGGCGCGTCCGGCCTGCTGGAAGATCTGGCCCCAGGTGTCTTCGGTGTCGCCGAGGATGGAGCGCACGAATTCCGCCTGCTCGTCATTGGCTGGCGGCGCCTGGCGGGTCTGCTGGGTGGTGGCAGGCGCCGAGGACTGATCCATCTGCCCGGCGAGTTGTCCGAGGATCTGCAGCGGGTCCTGGCCGGTGACCCAGCCGATGCCGACGATCAGGATAATGGCGGTCAGGCTCAGGCCCTTGCCGCCGCCAAAGCGCAGACCGCCGCCTCCACCGCCGCCACTGTCATCGCGAGCATCCACCACGTTGTCGCTGCGCCGTCCTTTCTTCCAAAGCATGGGTGAATCCTCGTTTTAATGTGCTGATCAGTGTTGCTGGTGAGCAGGGCCGACGCCAGTCCGGTCGTCAGCCTTTTGCATGCACGCTACCATTGCCCGCAGCCGCATCGATTCTATCGCGACACAGTCGGGGCCTCCTTTGAACATCGATACCCGCATCAAATTCCGTCACCTCGTATGTTTTCTTGAAATGTCTCGCCAGGGCAGCCTGGCTCGGGCGGCGGATGTGCTCGCGGTGAGCCAGCCGGCGATGTCGAAAACCCTCAAGGAACTGGAGGAACTGCTCGACACCCGGCTGTTCGCCCGGAGCAAGGCCGGGCTCAGCCTGACCGAGGCCGGCATGGCTTTTCTGCGTTACGCCGGGCCCTCGGTGCAGGCCCTGCGCGAAGGGGTGAACACTTTGCGTGGCGGCGAATATGCCGCCGGTGTGGTGCGCCTGGGTGTGCTCTCGACCGCCGAAAGCCTGCTGCTACCGGAGGTGGTGCGGCGCCTGCACGAACGGCATTCGGCGCTGGTGGTGAGCGTGGTCACCGGCCCCAGCGCCTATCTGCTGTCGCAGTTGCGGGTCGGCGATGTCGACCTGGTGGTCGGGCGCATGACGGACAGCCCGCAGATCCAGGGCCTGAGCTTCGAGCATCTGTACAGCGAGTCCATGACCCTGGTGGCGCGCCCCGATCATCCGTTGCTGCACGGGCCGCTGGATCGACATGCGCTGGAGCGGTACCCGCTGGTGTTGCCGCTGGCCGGCACCACCATTCGCAAGTTCGCCGACAGCCTGTTCGTGCAGTGCGGCATCAGCCAGTCGCGCCAGCGCCTGGAAACCCTCTCGGTGGCCTTGAGTCGGCGCTATGTACTGTCCAGCGATGCGCTGTGGATCGCCCCGTTGGACGCGGTGCGCCTGGATCTGGCCAACGGCGAGCTGCGCGAGATCGACCTGGGGCAGCGCGAGCCGGGCGGCTCGGTGGGCATCTCCAGCAATGCCAGCCTGCCGCTGTCGCTGGCGGCGCAGTGGTGTGTCGAGGTGCTGCGGGAGGTCGGGCAGGCCTATCGCGAGGGGTGTTATCCATAACCTTTTGGTTATGTTCTTGAAGGGCCTTTTCAATAGTCGTCGGGCTGCCGTTGTTTGAAACTGCGCGGGCTGCGCTCCATAAATCAAACAACAGGAGACCGACATGTCTGATGCAGACAGCAGTCGTTTCGTTATCCGTGACCGTAATTGGCATCCCAAGGCCCTGACTCCCGACTACAAGACCTCCGTGGCCCGTTCGCCACGTCAAGCGCTGGTGAGCATCCCGCAATCGCTGAGCGAAACCAGCGGCCCCGATTTCTCCCATCTGAAGACCGGACGTTTCGATAACGACCTGCTGCTCAACTTCAATAACGGCGGCTTGCCGGTGGGCGAGCGAATCATCGTCGCCGGTCGGGTCTGCGATCAGTACGGCCAGCCGATTCCCCACACCCTGGTGGAGATGTGGCAAGCCAACGCCGGTGGCCGCTACCGGCACAAGAACGACCGCTACCTGGCGCCCCTGGACCCGAACTTCGGCGGCGTCGGTCGGGCCCTGACCGACCGTGACGGCTACTACAGTTTCCGCACTATCAAGCCCGGCCCTTACCCGTGGCGCAACGGCCCGAATGACTGGCGCCCGGCGCATATCCACTTCTCCATCAGCGGGCCTTCGATCGCCACGCGGTTGATCACCCAGCTGTATTTCGAGGGCGACCCGCTGATCCCGCTGTGCCCGATCGTCAAATCGATCGCCAACCCGGACGCGGTGCAAAGCCTGATCGCGCGCCTGGACATGAGCAGCGCCAACCCGATGGACTGCCTGGCCTATCGCTTCGACATCGTGTTGCGCGGCCAGCGCAAGACCCACTTCGAGAATTGCTGAGGAGCCCGCCATGCCTATCCAATTGCTGCCTGAAACCCCCTCGCAAACGGCCGGCCCTTACGTGCACATCGGCCTGGCACTGGCCGCCGCGGGCAACCCGACCCGCAGCGACGAGATCTGGAACCGGATGGCCGGGCCCGAGGCCCAGGGGGAAAAGATCCTGCTGATCGGCCACGTGTATGACGGCAACGGCCATCTGGTGCGCGACTCGTTCCTCGAGTTCTGGCAAGCCAACCATGAGGGCGTCTACGACCCCGTGTTCGATTCGGAGAAAGTCTTCAACAGCTTCGGGCGCACGGCCACCACCTTCGATGCCGGCGAATGGACGCTGCACACGGTCAAGCCGGGCGTGGTGAAGAATGCCGCCGGGGTGCCGATGGCGCCGCACATCAACGTGGCGCTGTTCGCCCGGGGGATCAACATCCACCTGCACACCCGCCTGTATTTCGCCGACGAGCCGGAAGCCAACGCCGCCTGCCCGGTGCTCAACCTGATCGAGCAGCCGCAACGGCGCGAAACCCTGCTGGCGCATCCCTGTGAAGTGGACGGGCAGCGGGCGTACCGCTTCGATATCCGCATCCAGGGGGAAGGCGAGACGGTGTTCTTCGATTTCTGATCTGCCATCCGCGACCGCTCTTCCGGGGCGGTCTGGTCTGCCGCAGCGGCTGGTCTGCGTCTCCTGCGCAGCCGATCGCAGCCTGCGATAAGTCCGGGCCACGCTGGTCGAAGGGCCTTCAAGCGATCTCAGGAACCACACTCTTTTCGAGCTTGATTGCCGCCTTATTCGTAAGCGCTGGCCCCGGCGATGTGCCGACCGGCGATATAGCCGAAGGTCAGCGCCGGACCGAGATTGATACCGCCGGCGGGGTAGTGGCCGCCCATGATGCTGGCCATGTCGCTGCCGGCAGCGTACAGGCCAGCGATGGCCTGGCCCTGGTCGTCGAGCACCTGGGCGTGGGGATTGACCTTGAGCCCGGCGAACGTGCCGAAGCAGCCCGGCTGGACCTTCACCGCGTAGAACGGCCCCTGCTCGATGGGCGCCACGCACGGGTTGGGTTGCTGGCGCGGGTCGCCCTGTTTGCGGTTGTAGGGCGTCGAACCCCGACCGAACTGCGGATCCTGGCCTTGTCGGGCATGCCGGTTGTATTCCGCCAGGGTGGCGCGCAAGCCGTCCGCATCGATGCCGCAGGCCTGGGCCAGCTCTTCGATACTGTCGCCGCGCTTCAGGTAGCCGCTGCGGATAAAGGGCGCCAGCGGTACCGGGAAGGGCCGGGAGACGCCCAGGCCGTAGCGGCGCTGGAAGCCGTGGCTGCAGATCAGCCACGACGCCACTTCTTCGCCCTCGGGAGCCGCCGCGACCATCGCCCGCACATAGTCGTAGTAACCGTCGGCTTCGTTGACGAAACGCTGGCCGTTACGCAGGACGCCAATGATCCCCGGCTTGCCGCGCTCGATGATGTGCGGAAAATGCCCGCGGCTGCCGTCCTTGTAGGGCACCGCGGAAACCGGGGCCCAGGCCACCGGGGACGCCATGTCGGTATCGACCCGGGCGCCGACGCTTTCCCCCAGGCGCAAGCCGTCGCCCGAGACCGCCAACGGTGGCAGGGCCAGATGCTCGTGGCCGGTGGGTGTGCGCGGGAACAGCGCCTTGCGCCGCTCGATGTCATTGGGGAAACCGCCGGCCGCCAGCACCACCGCCTTGCGGGCCTTGATACGGATACGCCCCCGGGGGGCGCTGCTGACAATCGCCCCGGTCACTGCGTCGCCGTCGCGCAGCAGTTCGGTGACCGGCGCCGATTCCCAGAGCAGCACGCCAAGGTCCTGCGCCGACTTGGCCAGGCGCGCCACCAGCGCCACACCGTTGACCAGTTGCAGGGCGCGGCGATGAGTGACGAGGTCGCGCAGGTGGCGGCCCAAGCGCTTGCTCACGTGCCAGGCCGCCGGCAGCGAACGGCTCAGGTTGAGGAAGGCCGCAAGGTCGGCGCCGGCCATGATCGGCATGCCCATGAACGAGGTTTCGCGCAGGGTCTTGCGCAGGCGCTTGAGCAGCGTGCCGATCTGGCGCCCATCGTAGGGCGCGGCGATCACCGAGCGTCCGCCGGTGCCGGCGCCCGGCGTATCGCCGTGGATATCGGCGATGGCGTTGCCGTCGGCGAATTGCAGCGCGGTATGGCGCTCGAAGAACGACACCATGCGCGGACCGGCTTCGAGGAAGGCGTCGATCAGTGCTGGCTGGTAGCGCTCGCCCAGTTCGTGTTTCAGGTAGGTGCGCGGCAGTTCCACGTCCTCGACTATGCCGGCCCGTCGCGCCAGCGGGTTGCACGGCACCCAGGCCCAGCCGCCGGACCAGGCGGTGGCGCCGCCGAACACCGGGTCTTTCTCCACCACTATGACCTTCAGGCCATGCCAGGCCGCGGTCACGGCCGCCGAGAGGCCGGCGGCGCCGGAGCCGACGACCAGCACGTCGCAATCGATATCGGGGTGGTGCAGGGGGGCGGTGGCAGGCATGGAAGAAGCAACTCCGCTAAACGAACAGTTATTGTTTTTGGAACTTGATTCCAAAAAATATACGGAGTCGAATAGTCGGCGGCAAGGCGGGGGCAGGATCATCTGCGCCGTGCCGAGGTTTTTATGGGCGGTTATCGAACGATGCCGCGGTGTGTTTCCCATTGCGCCGGTTGTCACTAGAATCGGCCAAATTTCGTCTGGACCCGACCATGGCCGGCAGTCAAATCGAGCGCGTCTTCAGCGTTCTGGAAAGTCTTACCAGCGATCCCCGCGGCCTGCCGATGCAGACCCTGGCCGAGCAGTTGGACATCCCCAAAAGCGCCACCCACCGGCTGTTGGCGGAGCTGATCCGCCTGGGCTACGTACGCCAGAACCCGGACAGCCTGCGTTATCACCTGTCGACCAAACTGGTGGCGATGGGCTTTCGCTACCTGTCCAGCAGCGGCGCGGACATCGTCCAGCCGGTGCTCGACCGGCTGGCCCAGGAAACCGGCGAGCTGGTGCGCCTCGGGGTGATCGAGGACGAGCGCCAGACCTGGATCGCCAAGTCCCAGGGCGCCCGTTCCGGGTTGCGCTACGACCCCGACATGGGGCGCGAGGCGCCGCTGTTCTACACCGCTTCCGGGCACGCCTGGCTGGCCTGCCTGAGCGATGCCGAGGCCTTGTCGCTGGTGGAGCGCCAGGCCGCCGAGATTCCCGCGGACCTAGGCCCGAACGCGCCGCGCTCGAATATCGAACTGCTCGAACGCCTGCGCCTGGCCCGGGAACAGGGTTACGCCTGGGTCGAGGAAAGCTCGGCGGTGGGCACCTCGGCGGTGGCCGCGGTGGTGCGTCACCCGGTCGACGGCCGGGTGGTCGGGGTGCTGAGCATCGCCGGCCCCAGCGCGCGCATGCCGCTGGCGCGCCTGCATGAACTGGCACCGCTGCTGTTGAAGTTTGCCGATGAGCTTTCGGCCGCCAGCCAGGCTTCCGAGCTTTTCAACTGACATACCGCGATGGCTGCTTTGCGTCTCCTGCGGAGCCGTTCGCAGCCTCGCGCTGCTCGGCAGCGATAAGACCCCACAGGGCCTTCACGATCTCAGGCCTTAAAGCTGTTCGCTGATCGGACACTATTTTGTTTTGCTCTTGTGTGAAAGTGGAACCGAGTTCTAAATATTTGAAATTTCGCGTTCCGATAACAATCACAAGAGGATCCTGACTTGGACTCGCCTTTGCGCATTGCCCTGATCGGCGCCGGCAACATGGGCCAGCAGCATTACCAGCACCTCAAGACCCTGACCGAAGCCACACTCTGCGCCGTGGCCGATCCCGGCCCGCAAGCCGCCGGGATCGCCGCGCAGTGGCAGGTGGCGTATTACCCTGACTATCGACAAATGCTCGAACAGGCCCGCCCCGACGCGGTGATAGTCGCCAACCCGAACAACCTGCACGTAGGCACTGCGCTGGACTGCCTGGCGGCCGGGGTGCCGGTGCTGCTGGAAAAACCGGTCGGCGTGCACCTGGATGAAGCGCGTGAACTGGTGGCCGCCGTGAAAAGCAGCGGTGTGCCGGTGCTGGTGGGCCATCACCGGCGGCACAACCCGCTGATTGTCCGCGCCCATGCGCTGGTGCAGGGCGGGGCATTGGGCCGGCTGACCACGGTCACCGCGCTCTGGCAGTTGCAGAAGCCCGACAGCTATTTCGAGATTCCCTGGCGCCGCGAACCCGGGGCCGGGATGCTGCTGACCAACCTGATTCACGACCTCGACCTGCTGCGCCACCTGTGCGGTGAGGTGCATCAGGTACAGGCCGTCACCAGCAATGCGGTGCGCGGTTTCGCCAACGAAGATTGCGCCGCCGTCCTGCTGCAATTCGTCAACGGTGTCCTGGGCAGCCTGACTGGCTCCGACGCAGTGGCGGCGCCCTGGAGCTGGGAGCTGGATTCCGGCGAGAACCCGGTGTACCCGCGCCAGGCCGACCAGCCGTGCTATTTGCTGGCCGGCACCGCTGGCGCCCTGAGCATTCCGCAACTCAAGCGCTGGCAGTACGCCGAGGCCGGTGCTGGCTGGCATCAGCCGTTGCTGGCGGTCGAGGAGCCTTTCACCGCCGCCGAGGCCTTGCGCCTGCAGTTGCAGCATTTCGTCAAAGTGGCGCGGCGCGAGGTCGAGCCGCTGGTCAGCGTGGCCGATGCGGCACGGACCCTGGCGCTGATCGAGGCGATCCGCGAAGCGGCGGCGACCGGTCGCGCCTGTGCCCCGGCGCTGATCGAGGGATGAACATGAGCGAACGCATTCTTTCCCTGGCCAGCCTCACGGTGCTGGAGATCTCGCCGCCGCAGATGGTCGAGGTGGCGGCCCGTGCCGGTTACAGCCATGTCGGTTTGCGCCTGGTGCCGGCGACGCCGCAGGAGCATCACTTTGCCTTGGTGGCCAATGCCGAGCTGCGCCGGCAGACCCTCAGCCGCCTGCGCGACACCGGCATCGGCGTGCTGGATGTGGAGATCCTGCGGCTCAAGCCGCAAACCCGGGTCGCGGATTTCGAAGCGGTGCTGGCGGTCGGCGCCGAGTTCGGCGCCAGCGAGTTGCTGGTGGCCGGCAACGACCCTGATGAGGCGCGTATGACCGAACGCTTCGCCGAACTTTGCGACCTGGCGTCGATCTACGGCTTGCACCCGCACCTGGAGTTCATGCCCTGGACTGATGCATGCAATCTGGAGCAGGCGGTGCGGGTGGTGGAGAACGCCGGTCGCGACAACGCCGCGGTGCTGGTGGACGCATTCCACTTCGATCGCTCGGCCTCGCGCCTGGAGGATCTGGCAAAGGTCGCGCCGTCACGGCTGCGCTATGCCCAGCTGTGCGACGTGGCCGGCCCGCGCCCGGACGATATGCAGGAGATCCTGCGCCAGGCCCGCAACGAACGGCGTTTCCCCGGGGATGGCGATTGCGACCTGGCGGGGCTCTTGCATTGTCTGCCGGCCAACCTGCCCTTGAGCTTGGAGATTCCCACGGTGAAGTTGCTCGAGCAGGGCGTCGGCGCCCTGGAGCGGGCGCAGATGGCCCTGGACAAGACTCGGGCGTTGTTGGCCCGGATTTAGTGGGTAGCCCGTGTGGCCCTATCGCGGGCAAGCCTCGCTCCCACAGAAGAACACGGCTTCTGTGGGAGCGAGGCTTGCCCGCGAAGCTGTTTTTCTACAAACAAACCCTATCTTGAGAGAGCCCGCGGATGACCCTCAGCACACCCCTTTCCGGTGTCAACCAGCCCTTCAAGGGCATCCTGCTGGTCGTCGTGGCGACCTTCCTGTTCGCCAGTCACGACGCCCTGTCGAAATACCTTTCGGGGTTCTATCCGATCGTGATGGTGGTCTGGGCCCGTTACCTGGTTCACACCCTGCTGATGGCCGGGATCTTCCTGCCGCAATCGGGCCTGCGGGTGTTGCGCACCAGGCGGCCGTTGCTGCAGCTGGCGCGGGCCTTGTGCCTGCTCAGCACCAGCCTGCTGTTCACCTCGGCGCTGCTGTTTATCCCCCTGGCCGAAGCCACCGCGGTCAACTTCCTGGCGCCGGTGCTGGTCACCGCGTTGTCGGTGCCGCTGCTGGGCGAGCGGGTCACGAAGGGCCAGTGGCTGGCGGTGATCTGCGGTTTTATCGGCGTGCTGATCATCGTTCACCCGGGTGGCGACCTGTTCACTCCGGCGGTGCTGCTGCCTTTCTGCTCGGCGCTGTTTTTCTGCTTTTACCAACTGCTGACCCGCAAGCTCGCCGAGCACGACAGCCCGACCACCAGCAATTTCTTCGCCGGTCTGTGCAACACCCTGGTGATGAGTGCGCTGGTGCCGTTCTTCTGGCAGGTGCCGAGCTTTATCCATGGCGTGCTGATGCTGGCGCTGGGGGCCTGTGGCATGACCGCCCACCTGTTCCTGACCCAGGCATTCCGCCACGCGGCACCGGCGCTGCTGGCGCCCTTCGGCTATTGCCAGATCGTTTTCGCCGGGCTGCTGGGCTGGCTGTTGTTCAGCCATACGCCGCAGCCGATCACCCAACTGGGCATCGCGGTGATCTGCCTCAGCGGCTTGGCGGCTGCCTGGCAACAGCGTCGGCGCTGAGCGGAGTTCGTAACGGGGATGTCAGTTGCCGGCGTTGGGCGGCATCGACCGAGAGAAGAGGGTGGAGGGAGAAAAAAAGCAGGCCCGGAACCGGGCCTGCGAGAGGTAAGCGTCAGTCTTCCACTTTCGGAATCTTGCGGGGGGCCATGAAGTACATCCAGGTCAGGGCAATGAAGTACATCGCCGGGATCAGGGTGAACAGCACGGTGTAGTTGTTGTTGGTGACGGTCAGGATATGGCCCACCAGCTGGGTCATGAACATGCCGCCGATGGCCGCGCACATGCCGCCGAAACCGAACACCGTGCTCATCATGTGCTTGGGCGTGTAGTCCATCACCAGGCTCCAGATATTGGCGGTCCAGGCCTGGTGCGCGCCGATGGCCAGGGAGATGGCGAACACCGCCAGCCACAGGTTGCTGGCGCCCGCGGCCATGATCACGCCGACGATGCAGCAGGCGAACAGCAGCATGGACATCAGGCGTGCCTTGATCGGGTTGACGCCGCGGCCGATCAGGAACGACGAGAGGATGCCACCGCCGACGCTACCGAAGTCGGCAGTCAGGTAGATGATGATCAGCGGGATACCCATCTGGGTCACGTTGATGCCCAGGTTGTACTGCTGGTTGAGGAACGGCGGCAGCCAGTACAGGTAGAACCAGAACACCGGCGCGGTGATCGAGTAGGCGAGGGCGAAGGCCCAGGTGCCGCGCATGCGCAGGATGCGCGAGAAGGGCACGCGGGTCTGCTCCGGTTCGACTTCTTTCTGGATGTACTCGAGCTCGGACTGTTTGACGCTCGGGTGATCTTCCGGGTTGAAGTACTTCAGGCCCCAGAACAGCAGCCAGACACCGCCCAGCGCGGCCATGCAGAGGAACGCCGCTTGCCAGCCCCAGGCGTGCAGGATCAACGGCAGCAGCATCGGCGTGAACATGGCGCCGACGTTGGTCCCGGCGTTGAAGATGCCGGTGGCCACCGCGCGTTCGCCGGCCGGGAACCACAGGCGCGTGGTCTTCACGCAGGCCGGGTAGTTGGCGGCCTCGGTCAGCCCGAGGATGAAGCGGCAGACCATGAAGCCCGCGGCCGAAGTGGCCAGGCCATGGGCGCCGGTGGCCAGGCTCCAGAGCAGCACGGCGAAGAAGAACACGCGCTTGACGCCGACCCGGTCGATCAACCGTCCTTGCAGGACGAAACCGACGGCGTAGCCGACCTGGAACCAGAAGTTGATGTTGGCGTAGTCCATCGCCGTCCAGCTCATTTCCTTGGCCAGGATCGGCTGCATCACACCCAGGGCGGCGCGGTCGATGTAGTTCAGGGTGGTGGCGAAGAACACCAGGGCGAGCATGCCCCAGCGGGTCTTGCCGACCGCCATGGCGCCGCGGATCTTGTCGCCGATGCCGCCGGAGGCGGTGCCGAGGCTCGGGGCCATGCGGGAGCTTTGAGAAGGAATCATGTGTGCCATCCGTTCAATGACTGACGAGGGACAACTCGTCGGGACTCAAGGGCGCGTGATCGATCGTCGGCTGGGCGGCCGGGCCGCGGGTGAACTCGATGATCGATCGGCTGAGTGCTTTGGTCGACGCGCACCGGGCGCGACGATTGAAAGCGGTCGGGTCAGCGTGCAAGCACGGTTCAGCCCAGGGGCCGTAGTGTGTCCGTCTGAAGGCGGCTGTTGGAGGTCTGGCCAGATGAGAGCCGGAGGACCAGGCAGAGAGGTGTGGCGTTGAGTGCAAGCATGAGGGTGTACCCGATTTTTGAAATTTTTATGGTGTGTTCTGGGTCTTTGGCGATTGAGGCCGGCGGTTCGGTGCCGGCTCAATGTGCTGTCGATGGTGCGCAGTGGACGAAAAATCGTCAATTCGCCAACGGCCATTTTGTTCGATAATCGCACGAAAAACTAACTGGTTCGTACACTTTGAATTGCTGTCTGCAATGCCCGGCTCAATAATCCGCCCCATCCAATAACAAACGTGCCCCTGTAGCCGCTGCCGCAGGCTGCGATCGTCCGCGAAGCGGGCGCGGGATCTTCAGGACCTGCGACAGCGGCTACAGGCACGGCGCCCGATCTGTGGTCATTACCGGGAGTTGAAACATGCAGCGTTCCATTGCCACCGTCTCCTTGAGCGGTACCCTGCCGGAAAAGCTCGAAGCCATTGCCGCCGCCGGTTTCGACGGCGTGGAGATTTTCGAGAACGACCTGCTCTACTACGACGGCAGCCCCCGGGAAATCCGCCAGATGTGCGCGGACCTGGGCATCGCCATCACCCTGTTCCAACCCTTTCGCGATTTCGAAGGCTGCCGCCGCGACCGCCTGCAACGCAACCTGGAGCGCGCCGAGCGCAAGTTCGACCTGATGCAGGAACTGGGCACCGACCTGGTATTGGTGTGCAGCAATGCCGCGGCCGACAGCGTCGGCGACCGGCAGATCCTGGTGGACGACCTGCGCCTGCTGGCCGAGCGCGCCGGCAGCCGGGGCCTGCGGATCGGCTACGAAGCCCTGGCCTGGGGCCGGCACGTCAATACTTATCAACAGGTCTGGGACATCGTCCGCGAGGCCGACCATCCAAGCCTGGGTGTACTGCTCGACAGCTTCCACACCCTGTCGCTCAAGGGCGACCCGGCGGCGATCGCCGAGATTCCGGGGGACAAGATCTTCTTCGTGCAGATGGCCGACGCGCCGATCCTGGCCATGGACGTGCTGGAGTGGAGCCGGCATTTTCGCTGCTTCCCGGGGCAGGGCGATTTCGACCTGCCGGGGTTCCTCGCGCCGATCATCAAGAGCGGCTACACCGGGCCTTTGTCCCTGGAGATCTTCAACGACGGTTTCCGCGCCGCACCGCCGCGGGCCAACGCCGCGGACGGCTTGCGTTCGCTGCTGTACCTCGAGGAGAAAACCCGCCAGCGCCTGGCACTGGAAGCCACGCCGGTGGCCAATATCGATACGCTGTTCGCGCCGCCGCCGGCCAGTGAATACGGCGGCACCGAGTTTCTCGAGTTCGCCGTGGACGAAGCGCTGGGCGCCAAGCTCGGCGGCTGGCTGGAACGCCTGGGGTTCGCCAAGGCCGGCCAGCACCGCTCGAAGAACGTCAGCCTGATGCGCCAGGGCGATATCAACCTGATCCTCAACTCCGAACCTTATTCCTTTGCCCACAGCTTCTTCGAAGCCCACGGCCCCTCGGTGTGCGCCACGGCGATCCGGGTCAAGGACAGCGCCAAGGCGCTGGAGCGCGCGGTGGCCTACAAGGGCCAGCCGTACCGCGGGCTGGTGGGCCCCAACGAACTGGAACTGGCCGCCGTGCGCGAGCTGGATGGCAGCCTGATCTACCTGGTGGATCAGGAGCAGGGCGGGAACCTGTACGACACCGATTTCAATATGCTCCCCGGGGTAGTGGCCAAGGGCGGCCTCAAGCGCATCGACCACATGGCCATGGCGCTGCCGGCCGACAGCCTCGACAGCTGGGTGTTGTTCTACAAGAGCCTGCTGGATTTCACCGCCGACGACGAAGTGGTGCTGCCAGACCCCTACGGGCTGGTGAAGAGCCGGGCGCTGCGCAGCCGTTGCAGCACCATCCGTCTGCCGCTGAACATTTCCGAGAACCGCAAGACCGCGATCTCCCATGCGCTGTCCAGTTATGGCGGCTCGGGTGTGCATCACATCGCCTTCGATTGCGACGATATCTTTACCGAAGTCAGCCGGGCCAAGGAGGCGGGTGTGCCGCTGCTGGACATCCCGCTGAACTACTACGACGACCTGGCGGCGCGCTTCGATTTCGACGACGAGTTCCTCAGCGAACTGGCCTACTACAACGTGCTCTACGACCGCGACGCCCAGGGCGGCGAGCTGTTCCACGTCTACACCGAACCGTTCGAGGGGCGCTTCTTCTTCGAGATCATCCAGCGCAAGAATGGCTACGTCGGTTATGGCGCAGCGAACGTCGCGGTGCGCCTGGCGGCCATGGCCAAGTCGCGCAGTGGCGGGGTGCGACAGGCCAAGTTGTAGGAGTTTCGTAACGGCGGCGGCAAAGGGCCGCCGTCCTGCTTTCCTTCGTTGCGCGACGCGGCCCATAATCGCCCGCGTGTGCAGCGATGGCCGTGAGCCCCAGAATGACAATGACCACAGAACTCTCCGTAGCGCCCGAGCAGTCCGTGAACGAGCCGCGCAAGAGTCGCAAGAACAACCCGGAAAAGACCCGCGAGAACATTCTTCAAGAAGCCATTGTGGAGTTTGTGCAGCAGGGGCTGTCCGGAGCTCGGGTGGATGCCATCGCCGAGCGCATCCACACCTCCAAGCGCATGATCTATTACTACTTTGGCAGCAAGGAGCAACTGTACGTCGAGGTGCTGGAGAAGCTCTACGGCGATATCCGCAGCACCGAGAGCCGCCTGCAGCTGGCGGAGCTGGCGCCGCGCGATGCGATTCGCCGGCTGGTGGAGTTCACCTTCGATCACCATGATCGCAACGTCGATTTCGTGCGCATCGTCAGCATCGAAAACATCCACAACGCCGAGTACGTGAAGCGCTCCGAGGCGATCAAGGCGATGAACAACACCATCCTCCATGCCCTGGGCGAGATCCTGCAGCGTGGGGTCGACGAGGGCGTGTTCCGTGCCGGCCTGGACGCGCTGGATGTGCATTTGCTGATCAGTTCGTTCTGCTTCTACCGCGTGTCCAACCGCCACACCTTCGGCGAGATCTTCCAGATCGACCTGCCCGACGAGGCGATCAAGCAGCGTCACCGCGAGATGATCTGCGAGTCGGTGCTGCGTTACTTGCAGGCCTGATCGCCTAGAAGGTTGAACCCCGTTGCCGGTCGATCAGACGGCGTAGGGTTGCAACCGCATCCTGCATCGACTCCGCCCGGGTATTGCCAAAGCCCATCAACAAGCCAGGACGTGGCCGACCCTGGGCGCCAACGAAAAAACCTGACAGTGGCGCGACGCCGATTTTTCGGGCATGGGCGGCGGCAGAGATAGCCTGGTCGTCGAGGCCATCGGGCAGTTCGGCGAGCAGATGCAACCCGGTAGCGCTGCTGGCTACCGTCATACGCTCGCTGCCGGCGTCGTGAATGGCCGCCAGCAAGGCTGCGCGACGTTGCGCATAAACCGCCTGGCTACGCCGGATATGGCTGCCGAGGTGGCCATTGCCGATGAACTCCGCCGCCGTCGCCTGGAGCGACAAAGGCACGCGGTGGCCGCTGCCATTGCGCACGTCGCGCAACAGGTCCACCACCGCCTCGGGGGCGACCAGGAACCCCAGGCGCAGGCCTGGCGCCAGCAGCTTGCTCAAGGTCCCCACATAGATCACCCGCCCCTGATTGCCGTCCAGGGCCTTGAGCGCCGGTGTTGGCGCGCCGCCGTAGCGAAACTCGCTATCGTAATCGTCTTCGAGGATGAAGGCATTGGCGTCGTGGGCCCATTGCAGCAAGGCCAGGCGTCGCGCCAGGCTCATGCCGACCCCCAGGGGATACTGGTGCGAAGGTGATACCAGCGCCAGCCTGGCGTCCGGCGCGAGCCGGCGGCCGGCCTGCACATCCAGCCCTTCTTTGTCCACGGGAACGCCCACCGCCTGCACGCCAGCCAGCAACACGCTGCGGTAGGCCGCATCGTAGCCGGGGTTCTCGACCCAGACGCGATCTCCCTGGTCGGTGAGCGCCAGTGTCGCAACCGACACCGCTGCTTGGGCACCGGGGGTAATCACGATGTGACGGGCCTGGCAGACCACCCCGCGTGCCGCGCCCAGGTAAGCCGCCAGGGCTTCGCGTAATGGCAGGAAACCCTGTGGGTCGCCGTAGGACAGGTCGGGAAGTGGCCGGCGTCGCCAGAACCGACCTTCCAGGCGCCCCCACAGGGCATAAGGAAAAGCGTCCAGCGCCGGCAGGCCGGGAGTTAGCGGCCAGGCGGCGGGGGCCATGGACATTGAGTCGTTCCCCATCAGCGCCCGGGCCCGGGTGGAGCCGATGGTGGCCTCTGCCCGGGCAGGCGGCGAGGCCGTTGGTTCGGCGATGCGGGCCATGACATAGGTGCCCGAACCTGTCCGGGCCTCGAGGAACCCCTCGGCGATCAACTGCCCATAGGCCTCGGTCACGGTCATGCGTGACAGCCCCAGCTGGGCCGCCAGCACGCGTGAGGCCGGCAGGCGGATGCCGGCCTTGACGCTGCCATCGGCGATGCCTTTGCGCAGGAACAGCAGCAACTGCTCGCGCAACGACAAGTGGCCGTCCTTGGCCAGTTGCAGACGGTTCCAGATGGGATAGGCGGTTTTGCGGGTTTTCATCGGGGCCTGTGGATCGCTGGGCTGCGCGGCAGCTGGAAAAGTGGTCTGGGATATTGATGGAAAGTGGATATTTTATATAGACCATTACCTGCCGATACTCCCTCGCCTTGCCAACACATCCTGAGGGTTCCTCCGATGAAAACCGCCAGCATCAGAATCGCTGACCTGCTGCATCCGAGCGTTGCCGCGCTGATTTCGGTCATCGTCAATTACGGGGGAACCTTCATTCTGGTTTTCCAGGGGGCCAAGGCGGCCGGGTTAAGTCCCGAGCAGACCGCTTCGTGGATCTGGTCGATCTCGATCGGCGTCGGCCTGACCGGCGCCTGGCTGAGCTATCGCTACCGCGAGCCGATCATCACCGCCTGGTCGACACCGGGCGCGGCCTTCCTGATCGCGGTACTGCCGAGCACGCCTTACCCGGAAATGATCGGCGCCTTCATGCTGTCGGCCGTCGGCTTCGTCGTGCTGGGGATATCGGGCTATTTCGAGCGGGTGGTGAAGCTGATCCCGCCGGGAATCGCGGCGGGCCTGCTGGCGGGCATTTTGCTGCGCTTCGGGATTGGCGCTTTCGACGGGGCCGGGGTCGATCCGTTGCTGGTGGGCGCGCTGCTGCTCAGCTATGTGCTGCTACGCCGCTTTACCGCGCGTTATGCGATTGTCGGGGTATTGCTGATCGGCATCGTGCTGTTGCTCGGGTTGGGGCAGGTCAGTTTCGCCAGCCTCGAACTCAAGCCGGCCGTGCCGGTGCTGACCTTGCCGGTGTTCTCGCTGAATGCGCTGCTGAGCGTGGCCCTGCCGTTGTTCCTGATCACCCTGACCGGCCAGTACATGCCCGGCATGCTGGTGCTGCGCAATGATGGGTTCAAGACCAGCGCCAATCCGATTCTCACGACGACGGGGCTGGGCTCCTTGTTGATGGCGCCGTTCGGTTCCCATGCATTCAATGTCGCCGCGATTACCGCCGCCATCTGTACGGGCAAGGAGGCGCATGAGGAGCCCGCCAAGCGTTACCTGGCCGGGCTCGCTTGTGGGGTGTTCTATCTGCTGGTGGGGATTTTCGGCAGCACCCTGGCGGCGCTGTTCGTGGTCCTGCCGACGACCTTTATCACCACCCTGGCGGGCTTGGCCCTGCTGGGTGCGATCGGCGGCAGCCTCGCCACTGCGCTGGTCGAGCCGAGTGGCCGGGAAACCGCCTTGATCACCTTCCTGGCGACCGCTGCCAATATCACCTTGTTCGGTTTGGGCGGCGCATTCTGGGGCTTGCTGGCGGGGTTGCTGGCGCACGGCGTGATGCACGGCCGGCTGCGGCCAGTCGGGCATCATGAACGTGCGTAGTCGCAAGGGGAGGAGTAGAACGGGGTGCCTGACCGTGCGGCAGGCATCTGTCGAGAGCGGAGCCGATCACAGCCCCGCCCTGAGCCGCTCATGCATTGTCAGCCATTCATGCTCTGGAAATGCGCGAGCATGCGTTGGGCATCCGGCGTTATGCCGCTGAACAGCTCGAACGCCTTCACCGCCTGAAACACCGCCATGTTGCCGCCGTCCAGGGTGCGGCAACCGAGGGCGCGGGCATTGCGCAGCAACTCGGTTTCCAGCGGGAAGTAGACGATCTCCGCGACCCACAGCTCAGGGCGCAGCAACTCGACCGGCACCGGCATGCCCGGCAGCTTGGCCATGCCCATGGGCGTGGTGTTCACCAGGCCGTCGGCGACGGCCAGGGTGGCGGGCAGGTCGACGCCGGCCTTGGCCCGGCCGGGACCGAAATGCTGGTTGAGGTTGTCCGCCAGGCTCTGGGCGCGGGCGCTTTCCACATCGAAGATGCTCAGTTGCTGCACGCCTTCGCTGAGCAGCGCATGGGCCACCGCCGCACCGGCGCCGCCGGCGCCCATCTGCACCACACGCTCCAGGGCCACGCCCTGCAAACCGCGGCGGAAACCTTCGGCAAAACCCAGGCAATCGGTGTTGTGGCCGACGCGCTTGCCGTCCTTGAGCACCACGGTGTTCACCGCGCCGATGCCGCGGGCTTCCGGCGACAGCTCATCGAGCAACGGGATGATGCTCTGCTTGCAGGGAAAGGTGATGTTCAACCCGGTGAAGTTCATGCGCTCGGCGGCCAGCAGCAGGTCGGGCAGGGCGTTGCTGTCGAGCTGCAACTGGTCCAGGTCGATCAGCCGGTACAGGTAACGCAGGCCCTGGGCATCGCCTTCGTGCTCATGCAGTGCCGGGGTGCGCGAGGCCTGGATGCCGGCGCCGATCAGTCCGGCCAGTACTGTGTTCTGCTGGGTCATGCCTGGGCTCCTTGAAAACGCTGGCTGAAGTGCGCCAGTGCCAGGCGATAGCCATGGCTGCCGAAACCGCACATGACCGCCAGGGCGATGCCCGAGACAAAGGAGTGATGGCGGAACGGTTCGCGGGCGTGGACGTTCGACAGGTGCACTTCGATCACCGGCAGCTCGCTGGCCACCAGGGCATCGCGGATCGCCACCGAGGTGTGGGTCCAGGCCGCCGGGTTGATCACGATCCCGGCGCAACGGCCACGGGCGCCGTGAATCCAGTCCAGCAGTTCGCCTTCGTGGTTGGTCTGGCGAAACTCCACGGTCAGGCCGAACTCCTCGGCGGCACGCCCGCACAGGGCGGAAATGTCGGCCAGGGTCTCGTGACCGTAAGTGGCGGGTTCGCGGGTGCCGAGCAGGTTCAGGTTCGGGCCGTTGAGCACCAGAACGATAGGGCGCATGAGGGGAATTCTCCGTTGTTATTGTGGGCGCGGCTTGAGCGGCCAGCGGCTGGAGCTAAATTGTACTAACTAGTTAATTTGGTCAATTGCGGCTGGATGAGGGACGGCGGGTCCTGTCATTAAGTGTTCGCTGATCGAACATATTCATGCCGCTGCCAGCAATAAAAGTCCGTACTGCAAGAATGGCTTGCCACCTGGCTAGGGTTGCCGGAGCTTGCGGAACCGACCTCAATCACGCCAGGCGACGGTTCATCAATAAAGAAGGCGCAGGCGTTGGCATGATAGGGAGTGGCCACAAAAAAGCCGTCGCAGGGACGGCTTTTTTGTGGTCCGCGACAGGCTATCAACGCCGGGTCAGCAAGACCCCGGATTCCATGTGGTGGGTCCACGGGAACTGGTCGAACATCGCGCAGCGGGTGATGCGGTGGGTGTCGTGCAACTGGGCGATGTTGGCCGCCAGGGTTTGTGGGTTGCAGGAGATGTACAGGATATTGTCGAAGCGTCGGGTCAGCTCGCAGGTGTCCGGGTCCATGCCGGCGCGCGGCGGGTCGACGAATACGCTACCGAATTCGTAGCTCTTCAGGTCCACGCCTTGCAGGCGGCGGAACGGACGCACTTCGTTCAGCGCTTCGGTCAGCTCTTCGGCGGACAGGCGCACCAGGGTGACGTTCTCCACCGCGTTTTCGCTGAGGTTGCTCAGGGCCGCGTTGACCGAGGTCTTGCTGATCTCGGTGGCCAGCACCTTGCGCACCCGGGTGGCCAGGGGCAGGGTGAAGTTGCCGTTACCGCAGTACAGCTCCAGCAGGTCGTCCGGGCGATCGCCCAGGGCGTCGTAGGCCCAGTCGAGCATCTTCTGGTTGACCGTGCCGTTGGGCTGGGTGAAGGCGCCTTCCGGTTGGCGGTAGCTGAAGGTGCGCCCGCCGACTTCGAGTTTCTCCACCACGTAATCGTGGCCGATCACTTCGCGCTTGCCCTTGGAGCGGCCGATGACGCTGACGTTCAGCTCGGTCGCCAACTGGCTCGCCGCGGCGTGCCAGTGTTCGTCCAGCGGGCGGTGATAACACAGGGTGATCATCGCGTCGCCGGCCAGGGTGGTGAGGAACTCGACCTGGAACAGCTTGTGGCTCAAGGCGCTGCTGGCTTGCCAGGCGGCCTTGAGTTGCGGCATCAGCTGATTGATGCGCTGGCTGGCGATCGGGAATTCCTCGATCAGGATCGGCGTGCGTTTGTCTTCCTGGGAAAACATCGCGTAATGGCGCTCGCCGGCTTCGCGCCACAGGCGGAACTCCGCGCGCAGGCGGAAGTTCTGCAGCGGCGAGTCGAAGACCTGGGGCTCGGGGGCATCGAACGGCGCCAGCAGTTCATGCAGGCGCGCAACCTTGTCGGCGAGCTGGGTGGCGTAAGCCTTGGAATCGAAAGTCATGCGTTGAACCAACCCAACTTGATCACAAACAGTACCGAGAGAATCACCAGCGGCGCGTTCAACTCACGGGCGCGGCCCGACAGCAGCTTGATCGCGGTCCAGGCAATGAAGCCGAAGGCGATGCCGTTGGCGATGGAGTAGGTGAACGGCATGGCCAGGGCGGTGACTACCACGGGCGCGGCGACGGTGATGTCGTCCCAGTCTATTTCCGCCAGGCCCGAAGTCATCAGCACCGCGACGAACAGCAGCGCAGGCGCGGTGGCGAAGGCCGGGACGCTGGCCGCCAGTGGCGAGAAGAACAGCGCCAGGAGGAACAGGATCGCCACGACGATGGCAGTCAGGCCGGTGCGGCCGCCGGCGCTGACGCCGGCTGCGGATTCGATGTAGCTGGTGGTGGTCGAGGTGCCCAGCAGGGAACCGGCCATGGCCGCGGTACTGTCGGCGATCAGGGCCCGGCCCATTTTCGGCATGTGGCCGTCCTTGCCCATCAGGCCGGCGCGCTTGGCGACGCCGATCAGGGTGCCGGAGTTGTCGAACAGGTCGACGAACAGGAAGGCGAAGATCACGCTGACCAGGCCGATGTCCAGCGCACCCTTGATGTCTAGTTGCAGGAAGGTCGGGGCCAGCGAAGGTGGCATCGAGGTCACGCCACCGAACGGGGTGAAGCCCAGGGCGATGGAGACGATGGTCACCGACAGGATGCCGATCAGTACCGCGCCGCGAACCTTCAGGGCTTCCAGGGCGACGATCAGGGCGAAGCCCAGGGTCGCGAGGATCGGCGCCGGTTGCTTCAGATCCCCGAGGCCGACCATGGTCGCCGGGTTGCCGACCACAATGCCGGCGTTGTGCAGGGCGATCAGCGCCAGGAACAGGCCGATACCAGCGGCAATCGCCGAGCGCAGCGGCAGCGGGATGCTGTTGATGATCCATTCGCGGATCTTGAAGATAGATAGCAGGAAGAACAGCACCGCCGAAATGAACACCGCGCCCAGCGCCACTTGCCAGGTATGGCCCATGTGCAGGACCACGGTGTAGGTGAAGAAGGCATTCAGGCCCATGCCCGGAGCCAGGGCGATCGGGTAGTTGGCGATCAGGCCCATCACGGTCGAGCCGATGGCGGCGGCCAGGCAGGTGGCGACGAACACCGCACCTTTGTCCATGCCGGTCTCGCCGAGGATGCTCGGATTGACGAAGAGAATGTAGGCCATGGCCAGGAAGGTCGTGACGCCCGCAAGAATCTCGGTCCGCACGTTGGTGTTGTGTGCCTTGAGTTGAAACAGCCTTTCCAGCATGTCTGCTCCCCGTGGCGCGCTGGGCGCCGTGAATGTATCGACCCAGACAGCAAAGCACAGACCATAAAAAAGCATCCGGGGATTTTGTGCGGGTCGGAAAAAGCCGCGCATCATACCAGCAGCGTAAGGCTATGGCTGCGATCGTCGGCGATGTTTTGCCCGAGTGGCGACTGGGGCATACTGCGCCGACGTTTTGGGGGGACTTATGCACAGCACGATAAAAGCGATGACCTCGGCGGTAGTGGCCAGCTGCCTGTGGTTGGGGACGGCGCCGGCCATGGCGCGTTCCGCACCGCCCTTGAGCCAGGTGGAAATCCTCAAGGTCGAGTCGCCGTCCTGCGGCCTGGAGGATGTGTCGGACGGGCGTGACAAGACTGCCTGCGATCACCAGGGGCCGAACATCAAGGTGTATGTGCTGGAAGTCGGCTATGGCCGCCAGCCCCGCGTGGCGCTGGACGGCTTCGAGGTCAACGGCACCCGCGCGGCGGTCTGCGAAGAAGGTTCGAGCCTGGTGCCGTGCGGCAACTCCGGGATCACCGTCGGCTACATCTATACCTTCGACCTGGCCGGCAAACAGGAAGGAACCTTCACCTTCAGCAACACCTCGCTGAATGCGCCGGGCAACAGCATGAGCGCGCAGATCTACATCAAGTAACGGCAGCGTCCGAACGCGGAGGGCTTTAAAGCTGACTAAGCTTTAAAGACCCTACCGCGGACACAGCCCATGACCTTTAGAGCCCTGATTCCCCTCGCCGAGGGCATCGACGACCTGCAAAGCGTGACCCTGATCGATGTGCTGCGCCGTGCTCAAGTCGAAGTGCTGGTGGCCAGTATCGAAGGGCGGCGCATGCTCACCTGCGCCCGCGGCACCCGGATGACCGCCGACGGCATGCTGGTGGATGTGCTGGCCCAGAGCTTCGACCTGATCGTGCTGCCCGGTGGCGCGGTTGGCGCGCAGCACCTGGCGGCCCATCAACCGCTGATGCAATTGGTCAAGGACCAGGCCGCCGCCGGGCGCCTGTTCGCCGGCATTGCCGAAGCGCCGGCCCTGGCCTTGCAGAGTTACGGGGTGCTGCGCCAGCGGCGCATGACCTGCCTGCCCAGCGCCAGCCATCAGCTGTCGGGCTGCAACTTCGTCGACCAGCCGGTGGTGGTGGATGGCAACTGCATCACCGCGCAAGGCTCGGGCGCGGCCCTGGGTTTCGCCCTGACCCTGGTGGAGCAGCTATGCGGCAGGGGCCGGCGGACGGCGGTGGAGGGGGAGTTGCTGGTTTAGCGATCAGCAGACATGAGCGGCAATGGGCTCGATGCGCGGTAACAAGGCTTGTTCGGTCTGCCAGATATCGTAGTCAGCCTGTACCGCCAGCCAGACCTTGGCTTTACCTATTCCGGCGCGCTCCAGCCTTACCGCCAGTTCCGGCCGGATCGGCGCGTGGCCGTTCAGCACCTTGGAGAGATGGGGGCGGGCGTAGCCAAGATGCCTGGCCAGTTCCGTCACGCTGATTCCCAGCTCGGGCAATATATCCATACGCAGTGTTTCACCGGGGTGTGGCGGGTTGGGCATGATCCTGCCTCCTGTTCTGTGGTAATCCAGATAGTCGACCAGCTCGATATCCGAACCCGTAAAACGAAAAATCACTCGCCAATTGCCCGATACGGTCAGTGACCAGTATTCGCGACGCTCGCCCTTGAGCGGATGCAACCGCCATCCCGGGAGGTCGAGGTCGTCAGGCTCTGTCGCGTGATCCATGAAAGGCAGCATGCGCGCCAGGCGCCTCGCATGATCGGCTCGGATCCCTCGAGTCGATCCCGTTTCATAGAAGGCCTTGAGGCCTTTGTGCTGAAAGGATTTGATCATGCGGTGAGTGTAAGGCGATACCTTACACTCTTCCCATCGGATATGTATTGCAGCGCGTGAATCGGACGATCAACGGCGACGTCCTGTGAGGTTCCTGTCTGCCTCGAATCAGGCCTTGGCTTCTTCTTCCACCGGCGCATGCATGCGATCGCGATGGGCCAGGGTCGGGAACAGTTTTATCCACACCCCGGTCACCAGCAGGGTGCCGACTCCACCCAGGACCACCGCCGGCACGGTGCCGAACCAGTGGGCGGTGAGCCCGGACTCGAACTCGCCGAGCTGGTTGGAGGCGCCGATGAACAGACCGTTCACCGCGCTGACCCGGCCACGCATTTCACCCGGAGTTTCCAGCTGCACGAAGGAGGCGCGGATCACCATGCTGATCATGTCCGCCGCGCCCAGCACCACCAGCACCGCAAGCGAGAACCAGAACGAGGTCGACAGGCCGAAGGCGATGGTGGCGACGCCGAACACGCCGACGGCGGTGAACATCACCCGACCGACATGACGGTCGACGGCAAAGCGTGCCAGCCACAGCGACATCAGCAAGGCTCCCACCGCCGGCGCCGAGCGCAGCAGGCCCAGGCCCCAGGCGCCGGTGAGCAGGATGTCCTTGGCGAACACCGGCAGCAGCGCGGTGGCACCACCGAGCAGGACGGCGAACAGGTCCAGGGAGATCGCCCCGAGAATGTCCGGTCGGCTGCGAATGAAGCGCACCCCGGCGAGCAACGAATCCAGGGTGGCCTTGCCCTTGTTCGGCGGCGTCTGCCGCGCGGGCAGGTTGAGCATCAGGCAGCAGGCGATCACATACAGCAGCACGGTCGGGCCATAGACCCATACGCTGCCAAAGGCGTAGAGCAGCCCGCCGAGGGCCGGCGCGACGATGGTCGCCGATTGCTGGGCGGACTGGGCGGCGGCCACGGCGCGGGGGAACAGCGCGCTGGGCACGATGCTCGGCAGCAGCGCCTGGGTAGTCGGCATCTCGAAGGAACGGGCGGCGCCCAGCAGGAAGGCGAGGATGAAGATCATCTCGCGGGTGACATGGTGGGTGGTGCTGCCGATGGCCAGGGACAGGGCGATCAGCGCCTGCAGCGTCTGGCAGATGGCTGCCACCTTGCGCCGGTCGTAGCGGTCGGCCACATGCCCGGTGTGCAGCATGAACAGCACGCGCGGCACGAACTCCACCAGCCCGACCAGGCCCAGGTCGAGCACATTGCCGGTCAGTTGGTAGAGGTTCCAGCCGATGGCCACGGTGAGCATCTGGAAGCCGCTGGCGGTGAAGATCCGCGCCAGCCAGAAAGCAATGAACGGACGGTGATGGCGAAGCAGCAGAGGGTCTTGGCTGGGCATCTGAAGACAGGTCTGGGCGTGGAGTAGGGCGAGGTTATCACCAAGATGTAACCAATAGTTGCAGAATCGTTAGCCCCGCATCTATCCCGCTTGTTCGAAATAACCCAATCCCTGTAGCCGCTGCCGCAGGCTGCGATAAGGTCCGAAGGGCCTTCGACGGCGCGGAAATCGCCACGACCGTTCCGGCCGTTCGCAGCCTGCGGCAGCGGCTACAGGCATCGCACAATTGCGGGAAAACCCCCGTTCTTGACGTGGTGAGGCAACCTGTCACGCGACAAAAGACCACACAAACCAATGATGAAAATGCGACTACTCTTTCAGCGTCGATTGATCCAGATCAAAACCTTTTCCAAGGCGAGGTCTGGCGGCCACATGGCCAGACTCCCTGCGTTGCGATGGGTTTAAAAAGAACGAATTCGAATTCGCCACACTCCATATCCGTGGGGGCAGTGGGTGCAGGCCTCCAGCCGGCAGCCGGTATTACCTGACAGAGGAAAGCTTATGTTCGGTTTGGAGGCACTAGATCTCGCCCGAATTCAGTTCGCGTTCACCATCTCGTTCCACATCCTGTTCCCCGCCATCACCATTGGTCTGGCGAGCTACCTGGCGGTGCTCGAAGGTTTGTGGCTCAAGACCCGCGACGATACCTACCGTGACCTGTACCACTTCTGGTCGAAGATCTTTGCCGTCAACTTCGGCATGGGGGTGGTCTCGGGCCTGGTCATGGCCTACCAGTTCGGCACCAACTGGAGCCGCTTCTCCGATTTTGCCGGCGCCGTCACCGGGCCGCTGCTGACCTATGAAGTGCTCACCGCGTTCTTCCTCGAGGCTGGTTTCCTCGGGGTCATGCTGTTCGGCTGGAACCGCGTGGGGCGCGGCCTGCACTTCTTCTCCACGGTAATGGTGGCCATCGGTACGCTGATTTCGACCTTCTGGATTCTCTCGTCCAACAGCTGGATGCAGACCCCGCAAGGCTACGAAATCATCGACGGCCGAGTGATTCCGGTGGACTGGCTGGCGGTGGTGTTCAACCCGTCGTTCCCGTACCGCCTGGCGCACATGGCCACGGCCGCCTTTGTCGCCACCGCGTTCTTCGTGGGTTCGTCCGCGGCCTGGCACCTGCTGCGCGGCCGTGACAACCCGGCAATCCGCCGCATGCTGTCGATGGCGATGTGGATGGCCCTGATCGTGGCGCCGATCCAGGCCGTGATCGGCGACTTCCACGGCCTCAACACCCTCAAGCACCAGCCGGCGAAAATCGCCGCGATCGAAGGGCACTGGGAAAACGTCGGTAACGAGCCGACCCCGCTGATCCTGTTCGGCTGGCCGGACATGCAGGAAGAAAAGACCAAGTTCGCCGTCGAGATCCCCTATCTGGGCAGCATCATCCTCACTCACTCGCTGGACAAGCAGGTGCCGGCGCTCAAGGAGTTTCCGCCAGAGGACCGGCCGAATTCGACCATCGTGTTCTGGTCGTTCCGGATCATGGTCGGCCTGGGCATGCTGATGATCCTCACCGGCCTGTGGAGCCTGTGGCTGCGCAAGCGTGACCGCATCTACCAGAACCGCGCGTTCCTGTACCTGGCGCTGTGGATGGGCCCGTCCGGCCTGATCGCGATCCTCGCCGGCTGGTTCACCACCGAGATCGGCCGTCAGCCGTGGGTGGTCTACGGGCTGATGCGCACCGCGGATGCTTCGTCCGGGCACAGCCTGATGCAGATGAGCATCACCCTCGCGCTGTTTGTCGTGGTGTATTTCTCGCTGTTCGGCGTGGGTCTGGGCTACATGATGCGCCTGGTGCGCAAGGGGCCGAAGACCGACGAAGGCGCGGAAGCCAGCCACGGTGGTCCTGGCCAGAAACGCACGCCGGCCCGTCCGCTGTCGGCCGCCGACGACGATGCCGAAGACAACGGCACCAGCCTGAACAAGGGGAACTGAGTCATGGGTATCGATCTTCCGCTGATCTGGGCCGTGATCATCATCTTCGGCATCATGATGTACGTGGTCATGGACGGGTTCGACCTGGGCATCGGGATTCTCTTCCCGTTCGTCAAGGACGCCCGCGACCGTGACGTGATGATGAACACCGTCGCCCCAGTCTGGGACGGCAACGAAACCTGGCTGGTCCTGGGCGGTGCCGCGTTGTTCGGCGCCTTCCCGCTGGCCTATTCGGTGGTGCTCTCGGCGCTGTACATGCCGCTGATCCTGATGCTCATCGGCCTGATCTTCCGCGGCGTGGCCTTCGAGTTCCGCTTCAAGGCCAAGGAAGCCAAGCGCCATATCTGGGACAAGGCCTTCATCGGCGGCTCGGTGGCGGCGACCTTCTTCCAGGGCCTGGCCCTGGGGGCCTTCATCGATGGCCTGCCGGTGGTCGACCGCCAGTACGCCGGCGGTTCGCTGGACTGGTTCACGCCGTTCACCCTGTTCTGCGGTGTCGCGCTGGTGGTGGCCTATGCCTTGCTCGGATGCACCTGGTTGATCATGAAGACCGAAGGCAAGCTGCAGGAGCAGATGCATGACCTGGCGCGGCCGTTGGCCTTCGTGCTGCTGGGCGTGATCGGCATTGTCAGTATCTGGACGCCGCTGGCCCACCCGGAAATCGCTTCGCGCTGGTTCACCCTGCCGAACCTGTTCTGGTTCCTGCCGGTGCCGATCCTGGTGCTGGTGACCATGTACGGCCTGCTGCGCGCCGTGGCCCGCAACGCGCACTACACGCCGTTCCTGCTGACCCTGGTGCTGATCTTCCTCGGCTACAGCGGCCTGGGCATCAGCCTGTGGCCGAACATCGTGCCGCCGTCGATCTCGATCTGGGATGCCGCCGCGCCGCCGCAAAGCCAGGGCTTCATGCTGGTGGGCACGCTGTTCATCATCCCGTTCATCCTGGGTTACACCTTCTGGAGCTATTACGTGTTCCGCGGCAAGGTCACCCACGAAGACGGCTACCACTAGTCAATGCGCCGCTCCCCGTGCGGGAGCGGACGTGCTCGCGATGGCGCCCGGGCGACGCCATAGTCCCCATTCCGAGAGGAGTATTCGATGATGGCTGGTAAACCCACGTTGCAGGAAATCGAAGAAGCCGAGAAGAAACCGCTCTGGCAGCGCCTGGGCTGGCTTGCCGGGATTTGGGTCGGCAGCGTGCTGGCGCTGTTTATCGTCGCCAGCCTGATGCGCATGTTCATGAACGCCGCGGGCCTGACCACGCACTGAAATTCACCACCGCTCATCCCATCCCGTTGCCTTGCGGCACGGTTTTATAACCCTCCTCTGGAGGTTTTTTTTTTGGCCTGGGATTGCTACGTTTTTCTTCTGTAGGAGCAGCCGGTCGACGCTCGATTGCTCGCGATGAAACCGCACGGAATACCCGAGGTACCGCGTTATCGTTCATCGCGAGCAAGCTCGCTCCTACAGAGAGGGGGGATTATTTGCGCGCCTTGAGGATCACGAACTTGGGCGTGGCGGCCACTTGCTCGACGCCACGGAACAGCCGCGCCAGCTTGCTGTGATAACCCAGGTGACGGTTGCCGACGATGTACAGCGCGCCGCCCACCACCAGGGCTTCGCGGGCCTGCTGGAACATGCGCCAGGCGAGGAAGTCGCCGACCACCTGCTGCTGGTGGAAGGGCGGGTTGCACAGCACCACGTCCAGCGACTGCGGCTCCTGGCCGGCCAGGCCGTCGCCGGCGCGCACGGTCACTTCGCGCTCGCCCAGGGTTGCGCGCCAGTTCTCCAGGGCCGATTGCACGGCCATGAAGGACTCGTCCACCAGGGTGTAGTGGGCGTCTGGGTTGTGCAGGGCGCTGGCGATGGCCAGCACGCCGTTGCCGCAACCCAGGTCCGCGACCCGGGCCTTGCCGAGGTTTTTCGGCAGGTGCGGAAGGAAGGCGCGGGTGCCGATGTCCAGGCCTTCGCGGCAGAATACGTTGGCGTGGTTGAGCAGCTCGATGGCGGGCTCGTCGAGCTTGTAGCGGGTCGGGTAGGGCGAAACCGCCGGGGTTTTCGCCTCCGGCGTGGCGGTCAGCAAACGGGCTTTTTTCACCGCCAGCGAGGCTTGCACCGGGCCGATGTAGCGCTCCAGCAGATCGCCGGCGGCCCGTGGCAGGTGCTTGACCATCGCCGCCGCCACCACCTGGGCACCCGGGGCCAGTTGGCCTTGCAGGCGGATCAGCTGTTCTTCCAGCAGGGCCAGGGTCTTGGGCACGCGGATCAGAACGCGGTCGAACGGCCCGGTCAACGGCTCGCTGGCCGGCACCACTGTGACGGCGTCGAATGGCTGGCCATTGCGCACCAGGTTTTTCTCCAGCGCCAGCGCGCCGAGAAACGAATCGCCGCTGCTGCGCACCTGCACGCGCCCGACCAGGCTGGCCGCCAGCGCGCCGAAGCTGTCGTTGAGGACCAGCACCCGGGTATCAGCCGCCGGCTGCTGTTCGGCCAGGTGATTGAGCAGGTACTCGTCCGCCGCGTCGAAAGCTTGCAGGGGCTCGTTCTGTTGTTCGGGCTGGCGGATCAGGTCGAGCTGGGCGAAGGGGCTTTCGAGCAGGGGCATGGGACGGACTCTTGGTAATCGGTGAATGTCCTGCCGGCGGGAGGGGCGCGATGCGGGCTGGACTGTTCGGGCAGGTGGCGCGCAGGCCACGTGGCAGGTGCCCGAAGAGGGGGCCAATGGTACGTTTTTTTGCGCTCGATTGCCCGCGCTCTATGCCATTACAAACCGCCGGTGTTTCTGCCGCGCGCTTTGCGGGACACTAAGGGCATTCGCTTATTGGAGCCTGCCATGACTGCCAGTGCAGAAAAATACACGCGTCAGACCTTGCTCGACGTCCAGCCCCTGACTCCCAGCCTGTTTACCCTGCGCGCCACGCGGGACGCGGGCTTTCGCTTTCGCGCCGGGCAATTCGCCCGCCTGGGGGTGACCAAGGCCGATGGCAGCACGGTATGGCGCGCGTACTCCATGGTGTCTTCGCCTTTCGACGAGTTTCTCGAGTTCTTCTCCATCGTCGTGCCCGGCGGCGAGTTCACCAGTGAGCTGAGCCGGCTGGGGGAGGGCGATACCCTGATGGTGGACCGCCAGGCGTTCGGTTATCTGACCCTCGACCGTTTCGTCGATGGCCGCGACCTCTGGCTGCTGTCCACCGGCACCGGGATCGCGCCTTTTGTTTCGATCCTGCAGGACTTCGAAGTCTGGGAGAAATTCGAGCGGATCATCCTGGTCTACAGCGTGCGCGAAGCCAAGGAGCTGGCTTATCAGCAATTGCTGGCCGAGCTGAAACAGCGCGATTATCTGGCGGAAGTCGCGCACAAGCTGCAAGTCATCACCACGGTGACCCGGGAACAGCATCTGGGCAGCCTCAATGGGCGGATCACCCATTTGATTGCGAGCGGCGAGCTGGAACGTGTCGCTGGCGTGCCTCTGAGCGCCGAGCACTCGCGAGTGATGCTCTGCGGCAACCCGCAGATGATCGACGACACCCGCGCCCTGCTCAAACAGCGCGACATGCACCTGAGCCTGACCCGGCGACCCGGGCAGGTGGCGGTGGAAAACTACTGGTAAAAAAATGGCGTCGCCTGCATGGCTTGCAGGCGGCGCCGTTTTGTTGCGGCAGAAGCCTCAGGGCTTGTTGTTCTGCGCCTTGAGCAGGTCGCGGATCTCGCCCAGCAGCTCTTCTTCCTTGGTCGGGACCGGCGGCAGGGTTGGCGCCACGGCCTCTTCGCGCTTCAGGCGGTTGATCGCCTTCACGCCCATGAAGATGGCGAAGGCAACGATGAGGAAGTCGATCAGGCTCTGGATGAATTTGCCGTAGGCCAGCGTCACGGCCGGTGTCTCGCCGATAGCATCCTTGAGCGTGATCGCCAGATCACTGAAGTCCACCCCACCGATCAGCAAGCCGATTGGCGGCATCACCACATCACCAACAAACGACGAAACGATCTTGCCGAATGCGGCGCCGATGATAATACCGACGGCCATGTCGACCACATTACCTTTGACCGCGAAGGCCTTGAACTCACTTAGCACGCCCATAGGTTATTCCTTGTTACAGATGAGGTTGGTGAGCGCAGTGTAATTCAGCCAAAAGCATCTTGCTTGCAATAACTGATTACAGCGTTCGGAGTTATCGACCGAGTTAACGGCAAATAGTTTACAAAGTGCCATCAATCGCGCGCGAAATACCCGCGCTTGCTCTTTCATACCAGAACATTTTTTCAATCAGGCTGTTGCGACCTTTCTATTTAGTTTTCGACTCTTTGGTCACTAGCCTCTGACAGACGCACCTGGATGCGTTTGATTAAAACCAGAGGAATAAAACATGACCATGATCATTGGCCTTGGGACTTTTTCCCAACGACGCGTATTGGGCGTACTCGCCGCCAGTATGCTTTCTCTTTCCGTACAGGCCGCTACTCTGACCCGCGATAACGGGGCTGCGGTGGGCGATAACCAGAACTCGCAGACCGCGGGCGCTACCGGACCGGTATTGCTGCAGGATGTGCAGTTGATCCAGAAGCTCCAGCGTTTCGATCGCGAGCGCATTCCAGAGCGGGTGGTGCATGCCCGTGGCACCGGTGCCCATGGTTCCTTCACCGTGACCGACAGCCTGAGCGACCTGACCAAGGCCAAGGTATTCGCCGCCGGCCAGGTCACGCCGGTATTCGTGCGTTTTTCCGCGGTAGTGCACGGCAATCATTCGCCGGAAACCCTGCGTGACCCGCGCGGTTTTGCCACCAAGTTCTATACCGCCGACGGTAACTGGGATTTGGTCGGTAATAACTTCCCGACTTTCTTTATTCGCGATGCGATCAAATTCCCGGACATGGTTCATGCATTCAAACCTGATCCACGGACCAACCTGGATGACGATTCCCGGCGCTTCGATTTCTTCTCCCATGTTCCGGAAGCCACCCGGACCCTGACCGAGCTGTATTCCAATTCCGGTACTCCGGCCAGTTACCGGGAAATGGACGGTAATGGCGTGCACGCCTACAAGTTGATCAATGCCAAGGGCGAAGTGCATTACGTGAAGTTTCACTGGAAGAGTTTGCAGGGCATCAACAACCTCGATCCCAAACAAGTGGTCGAGGTGCAGGGGCGTGATTACAGCCATATGACCAATGACCTGGTTACGCATATCAACAAGGGCGATTTCCCGAAATGGGACCTGTATGTCCAGGTCCTGAAGCCGGAAGACCTGGCCAAGTTCGATTTCGACCCACTGGATGCCACCAAGATCTGGCCGGGAGTGCCTGAGCGCAAGGTCGGGCAGATGGTGCTCAACCGCAACCCGGCCAACGTGTTCCAGGAAACCGAGCAGGTAGCCATGGCCCCGGCCAACCTGGTGCCGGGCATCGAGCCGTCGGAAGACCGCCTGCTGCAAGGCCGGGTGTTCTCCTATGCCGATACCCAGCTGTACCGCCTGGGCGCCAACGTCCTGCAACTGCCGATCAACGCGCCGAAAGTCGCGGTGAACAACGGTAACCAGGACGGCGCGATGAACAGCGGCAGCACCAGCACCGGGGTGAACTACCAGCCGAGCCGCCTGATGCCGCGTGAAGAACCGCAAAGCGCGCGTTACAGCCAGCTGGCGCTGAGTGGCAACACCCAGCAGGCGAAGATCCAGCGCGAGCAGAACTTCAAGCAGGCCGGCGATCTGTATCGCTCGCTGAGCCAGAAGGAGCGCCAGGACCTGATCGAGAACTTCGGCGGCTCCCTGGCGACCACCGATGACGAGAGCAGGCACATCATGCTGTCGTTCCTCTACAAGGCTGACCCTGAGTACGGCACTGGCGTGACCAAGGTCGCCAAGGGCGACCTGGCCCGGGTCAAGGCCCTGGCCGCCAAGCTGTCGGATTGATCCACCCGGCGTCACGCCCCGGGCGTGACGCTTCCTCTTCTGTAGGCGCGAGGCTTGCCCGCGATGGGCCGCGCAGCGGCCCCAATACCGGTGACTGGGTTCTAGCTGACGAACGTCGGGCCGAAGTTATAGCGGGCAAGCCTCGCGCCTACAGATTCTTTGAGACAAGGGAGTCGCACCATGCGCTTGTTCATTTCGCTGCTGCTGGCCGCCTGCTCGCTGGGCGCTTATGCGCAGCAACCGGTGCCCACGGACCCGGCGGCGGTCAAGGCCCAGTTACAGAGTTACTACTTCGATGCGGCCCGTCGCGGCGACGTCGAGATGCTCAATACCTTTATCGAGGCCGGTTATTCCCTCGATACCCAGGACGAGAAGGGCTACACCGCCCTGATCCTTGCGGCGTATCACGGCCAGGGGCCGGCGGTGGAGCGTTTGCTGGCCGCCGGTGCCGATGCCTGCGCCCAGGATAAAAGAGGCAACACGGCGCTGATGGGCGCCATTTTCAAGGGCGAAGTGAAGATCGCCCGACGCCTGCTGGCCACCGACTGCAACCCCGACCAGCGCAACGGCGCCGGCCAGACCGCGGCCATGTATGCCGGGCTGTTCAAGCGGGTGGAGCTGCTCGACGCCCTGGCGACCAAGGGCGCCGACCTGAATGCCGAAGATCCGCTGGGTAACAGCGCCACGCGTCTGGCCGACGGTGAAATCCACACGGCCGCGCCGCGCTGATCCGCTCCAGCTGAGCTATCATCGCGGTTTTTGCCGGGGGATCAGATGGCCAAGGCCAAGCGCATGTACGGCTGCACCGAGTGCGGCGCAACCTTTCCCAAATGGGCCGGCCAGTGCGGCGAATGCGGAGCCTGGAACACCCTGACCGAAACCATGGTGGAAAGCGGTGGCGCCGCGGCCCCCAGCGGTCGCACCGGCTGGGCCGGGCAGCAGGCGCAGATCAAGACCCTGGCCGAGGTCAGCGTCGAAGAGATCCCGCGTTTTTCCACGGCTTCCGGCGAGCTGGACCGGGTGCTCGGCGGCGGCCTGGTCGACGGTTCGGTGGTGCTGATCGGCGGCGACCCGGGGATCGGCAAGTCGACCATTCTGCTGCAGACCTTGTGCAACATCGCCACCCGCATGCCGGCGCTCTACGTCACAGGCGAAGAATCGCAGCAACAGGTGGCGATGCGTGCCCGGCGCCTGGGCCTGCCCCAGGACCAACTGCGGGTGATGACCGAAACCTGTATCGAAACCATCATCGCGACGGCCCGGCAGGAGAAGCCCAAGGTCATGGTGATCGACTCGATCCAGACCATCTTCACCGAGCAGCTGCAATCGGCCCCCGGCGGTGTTTCCCAGGTGCGCGAAAGCGCGGCGCTGCTGGTGCGCTACGCCAAGCAGAGCGGCACGGCGATCTTCCTGGTGGGCCACGTGACCAAAGAGGGCGCGCTGGCCGGGCCGCGGGTCCTCGAGCACATGGTCGACACCGTGCTGTATTTCGAAGGTGAATCCGACGGCCGCCTGCGCTTGCTGCGGGCGGTGAAGAACCGCTTCGGCGCGGTCAACGAGCTGGGCGTGTTCGGCATGACCGACCGCGGCCTGAAAGAGGTTTCCAACCCGTCGGCGATCTTTCTCACCCGTGCCCAGGAGGAAGTCCCGGGCAGCGTGGTCATGGCCACCTGGGAAGGCACCCGGCCGATGCTGGTGGAAGTCCAGGCGCTGGTGGATGACAGCCACCTGGCCAACCCGCGGCGGGTCACCCTGGGCCTGGACCAGAACCGCCTGGCAATGCTGCTGGCGGTGTTGCATCGCCACGGTGGCATTCCGACCCACGATCAGGACGTGTTCCTCAACGTGGTCGGCGGGGTCAAGGTGCTGGAAACCGCGTCCGACCTGGCGCTGATGGCGGCGGTGATGTCCAGCCTGCGCAACCGGCCCTTGCCCCACGATCTGCTGGTGTTCGGCGAAGTCGGCCTGTCCGGCGAAGTACGCCCGGTGCCGAGCGGCCAGGAGCGCCTCAAGGAGGCGGCCAAGCACGGCTTCAAACGGGCCATCGTGCCCAAGGGCAATGCCCCGAAAGAGCCGCCACAGGGCTTGCGGATCATTGCGGTAACCCGTCTGGAACAGGCGCTGGATGCGCTGTTCGAATGACCCTTTGTGCCACGGAAAGGAAGCAGTTCATGCGGATGACGGCAGCGGGCTTCGCAGCCCTCGGTTTCATATTGTCGTGGGGCGCCGGCCTGGCGGTAGCCAGCCAGGAGGATGCGCCGCGCGGCTATCGGATCGCCCAGGAATTGCTGGTCGGCGACGGCACGGTGCTCGAGGTGCTGGAAGACCGGCGCATCACCGCGCAATTGCACGCGCAGAGCTGGGGCAGCGGCCTGGACGAGGAAACCTTCGACGAGTCGACGGACAGCGAGCACCAGCCACAGCTGGAGGCCCGGGTGCGCCTGGTGTCGGAGGGCGGCGAAGTGCTTGCCGAGCAATCCCTGGGCTACCCGCTGGCGAAGGTGGAAAAGGCGCCGCTCAGCGGCCTGCCATACCCGGCGTTTTTCCTCACCGTCGATCAGACGGCTCCGCTGGGCAGCTACAGCGGCCCGGCCACGCAGATCCTGCTGCCGACGCAAAGCCGGCTGGAGCCGGTTCAGTATCTAGGCGAAGACGGGGAGCTGCGCCCGCTGGTGATGGCCCAGACCGGCAAGGCGGCCTGGCAGATCCTTCCATCGGCGTCGGGTGCTACCGAATCGATTGCCCAGGTGTCTTCGGCGCCTGCCAGCGAGGGTGACGATTTTGTGACCACGTACCGGATTTATCGCTGGGTGGACGGGCAGTGGACCGCCGCCAGTCGGCAACAGCCCGGTTATTGGGACATGGAAAGCGAGTTCCCCGAGCCCTCGGCATTTCCTTGAGCGGCTGACGGGAGAGGCGGGCGCTCAAACCTCCAGCAGCGCCCCCAGCTCACGCTCCAGCTCCTGCGGATCGGCGAGGTTCAGTTCGATCAGCCGGCGCAGATGCTCGATCGATTCCAGGTCTATATGCAGGCAAACAAAGCCCAACTGGCCCTGATCGTCGTGCGCCAGTCGCACGTCCATGCGTACTTCGGCGTCATCGCTCAAATGGATATCGGCTTCGAACGGCTGGCTTTCGTCTCCCAGCCAGGGATCGGGACGCTGGATCAGCATGCCCCTGAGCGAGAGATCGACCAACTGCACGGACCAGCGATAAGGGCCCTGGCTCAGTTCGGTGCGGGCATCGAAGGCGATGCGTTTGAAACGGCGACGATCAAAATGGTGTTCGCTCATGAGCAGCCCCTCTGCGTGGTGAAATGACTATAGACCAGACCCGGGTGCGCTCCCACCGCTACAGCCAGCGGCGTACCCTGCGGCAATAGTCACGGTAGCGGTCGCCGAACAACTCCAGCAGATGGTTCTCGTCCGGCCGGATCACCGTCAGGTTCATCAGGTAAATCAGCAGTGGCAACAGCAGCCACGGCCACAGGCTGCCGAGCAGCAGGGCAATGGCGCAGTAACCCAGGGTGTCGCCGAGATTGATGGGGTTGCGCGAGATCGCGAACGGGCCGTCGCACAGCAGGCGCCGGGGTTCGCCGCGATTGCTGGTGGTGGTATGCCGTTGCCTGAGACGCCACATCGCCCAGAACGACAGGCTCTGGCCGCCGATGATCAGCAGCAGGGCCAGGGTGCGCAGCCAGCCGTTGACCGGGACCGGCAAGGGCACACCGTCGGCAAGCAACAGCGCTGCTATCAGGAACAGCAGATACAGCAGCGGCGGTGACAGCGGCGGTCCATCGGGCGGCGCGAGCATGGGCACTCCAGACGGCGAGTCGTTAAAGGTGCGACTGCTTTTTCGCCCGGGTGGTTCAGTGCTTCCAGAAGCGGTTGCACCGAGGCGGTGCAAAACCTAAGAAAAAACTCAAAAGGACGCTCTAGACCAACGTGGGGGGTGGCCTTTGGGGCCAGTAGCGCTAAACTCCGGATGGCTGTCTTTCTTGTCCACCCTGGCTGGAATAATAAAATGAAAAATAATAATAGCCCGCTACGCCACTTACCCTGGCTGGTGCTGGCAATCGTAGGAGCGTGCGCCCTCGGCGTAGTGGCATTGCGCCGCGGCGAGGCGATCAACGCCTTGTGGATCGTGGTTGCTGCCGTGGCCATCTATCTGGTCGCATACCGTTACTACAGCCTGTTCATCGCTAACAACGTGATGCAGCTCGATGCGCGCCGGGCCACCCCCGCCGTGCTCAACAACGACGGTCTGGACTATGTTCCGACCAACAAGCACATTCTCTTCGGTCACCACTTCGCGGCCATCGCCGGCGCGGGCCCGCTGGTGGGGCCGGTACTGGCGGCGCAGATGGGCTATCTGCCCGGCACGCTCTGGCTGATTGCCGGGGTGGTGCTGGCGGGCGCGGTGCAGGACTTCATGGTCCTGTTCATGTCCACCCGGCGCAACGGCCGCTCCCTGGGCGACATGGTCCGTGAGGAAATGGGCCGGATCCCGGGGACCATCGCGCTGTTCGGCTGCTTCCTGATCATGATCATCATCCTCGCGGTGCTGGCGCTGATCGTGGTCAAGGCCCTGGCCGAAAGCCCGTGGGGCATCTTCACCGTGATGGCGACCATCCCGATCGCGATGTTCATGGGCGTCTACATGCGCTACATCCGCCCGGGCCGCATCGGTGAAATCTCCGTCATCGGCGTGCTCCTGCTGCTGGGCTCGATCTGGCTGGGGGGCCAGATCGCCGCGGACCCTGTGTGGTCCAAGGCCTTCACCTTCACCGGCGTACAGATCACCTGGATGCTGATCGGCTACGGTTTCGTCGCCGCGGTACTGCCGGTATGGCTGATCCTGGCGCCGCGCGACTACCTGTCGACCTTCCTCAAGATCGGTACCATCATCGCCCTGGCGATCGGCATCCTGATCACCATGCCCGAGCTGAAAATGCCGGCGCTGACCCAGTTCACCGACGGCACCGGCCCGGTCTGGAAAGGCGGCCTGTTCCCGTTCCTGTTCATCACCATCGCCTGTGGCGCGGTGTCGGGCTTCCACGCGCTGATCTCTTCCGGGACCACGCCGAAGCTGCTGGATAACGAAACCAACGCCCGTTACATCGGTTACGGCGGCATGCTGATGGAGTCCTTCGTGGCCATCATGGCGATGGTCGCCGCTTCGGTGATCGAGCCTGGCGTGTACTTCGCCATGAACAGCCCGGCGGCCATCGTCGGCGGTGACGTGGTAACCGTGGCGCAGACGGTCAGTAGCTGGGGCTTCGCCATTACTCCGGACGCCCTGCAAGCAGTGGCCAAGGACATCGGTGAAACCACCATCCTGGCCCGTGCCGGCGGTGCACCGACCCTGGCGGTCGGTATCGCGCAGATCCTGCACACGGTGCTGCCGGGCGAGAACACCATGGCGTTCTGGTACCACTTCGCGATCCTGTTCGAAGCGCTGTTCATCCTGACCGCGGTGGATGCCGGTACCCGTGCCGGTCGTTTCATGCTGCAGGACCTGCTGGGTTCCTTCGTGCCAGCCCTGAAACGCACCGAGTCCTGGACCGCCAACCTGATCGCTACCGCCGGCTGCGTGGCCCTCTGGGGTTACCTGCTGTACCAGGGCGTGATCGATCCGCTGGGTGGCATCAACACCCTGTGGCCGCTGTTCGGCATCTCCAACCAGATGCTGGCGGGTATCGCGCTGATGCTCGGCACCGTGGTGCTGATCAAGATGAAGCGTCAACGCTACATCTGGGTGACCTTGCTGCCAGCTGCCTGGTTGCTGATCTGCACCACCACCGCGGGCCTCATCAAGTTGTTCGACGCCAACCCGGCAGTCGGTTTCCTGGCCCTGGCCAAGAAGTACAGCGATGCCCTGGCCAATGGTCAGATCCTCGCACCGGCCAAGGACATCACGCAGATGCAGCACGTGATCTTCAACGCCTACACCAACGCCACGCTGACGGTGCTGTTCCTGCTGGTGGTATTCAGCATCCTGTTCTACGCCCTCAAGGTGGGTATCTCCGCCTGGGGTAAAAAAGAGCGCACGGATAAAGAATCGCCATTCCATGCACTGCCGGATGCGTAATCGAGGATTGCAATCGTGTTCAATGACCTGAGTCGCCTCGGTAAATACCTCGGTCAGGCCGCGCGCCTGATGGTCGGCATGCCCGACTACGACAACTACGTCGAG